>JBALXQ010000025.1:0-69395 GCA_036960565.1 Bermanella sp. | reverse complement strand
AGCACCTTCCATTGCATCAGCCAAAGTACGCTTGTCAGTATCAACAGCGAACATAGCTTTGTATTGGTTAAGATCGGTACGACCAGAATGGATAACACCTTTACGGTCAAGCATGAAGATATTTTCTGGCTTCATGCCCGCGCTGATTAAAAGCTTAGAACATGAAATCGCAGCAGCACCGGCACCTAGAACAGCCATTTTAGCTTCTTCGATTTTCTTACCTTGAATTTCAAGGGCGTTGATCATACCCGCAACCGTTACGATAGCAGTACCGTGTTGGTCATCGTGAAAAACTGGGATACTGCACTGTTCGATAAGAACACGTTCAATTTCAAAACACTCAGGTGCTTTGATGTCTTCTAGGTTAATACCACCAAAGGTATTAGCAATGCGACGTACTGTATCGATGAACGCTTGTGGGCTTTCAGATTCAACTTCTAGATCGATTGAATCAACACCAGCGAAACGTTTGAAAAGAAGAGACTTACCTTCCATTACTGGCTTAGAAGCCAAAGGACCTAGGTTACCAAGACCCAAGATAGCAGTACCGTCAGTAATAACGGCTACAAGGTTACCTTTAGCAGTGTACTTGTAAGCATCTTCTGGGTTTTCAGCAATGGCTTTAACTGGCTCAGCAACGCCTGGGCTATAAGCAAGAGAAAGGTCGCGAGCCGAGTTAGCATCTGTTGTTAATTCAACACTAATTTTACCCGGCTTTGGAAACTGGTGATAATCTAGGGCGTCTTGCTTAAAATCTGACATTCTGACAATTCCGTAATTAATTTTTTGGATCAACCTGGGGCCACCAGGACGTTCGCGTCAGGCGATTGGAGCCGCATTATTGCGCAATTTACCGCACCGTTAAACCCCGAGAAGCATTTAATTCAAAGTTGACACTTATCACCTTCAAGCTGGGAGGGTAATCCACAGAAAACGACAAGTTTTATTTGCAATTAATCGCCAAAAAACTGACTTAACCAGGAAAAATGTCGTGTTTCGCTAAGATTCATTAAACAAAAGAGCAGGCACGCAATTGAAGCTAGCAAATGGTGAATTCATCATTTGAAACCAATAACCAACCAAAGCAACGCTAATAAAGAGGGATAAAGTCTGTTATCACTTAATACAAAGGATAGGCTTGGTAAAAATAGAAAATAAATAACGGCTAGAAGTCTGAAAATATACGGGCTGAAATACAAAAAAGGCGCTCAATGAGCGCCTTTTTTAGCTCTATACAGAGCCGAGAAACCGAAGTTTCTAACGTTTTATTCGGATGCTGTTTTAGTACGACCACCGAAACGCTTCTTGAAGCGATCGATACGACCACCGGTATCAAGCATTTTCTGCTTACCAGTATAGAAAGGGTGACATGCTGAACATACGTCCAAGTGCATTTCGCCAACCTTAGTAGACTTAGTAGCTACTACGTTACCGCAAGAACAAGTTGCAGTAAGAGTGTCGTATGTAGGGTGAATACCTTCGCGCATAATAATTCTCCTGTTTTCCTATGCCGCCACTTATTCTCTTCTACGAAATGCAGATGAGCCTCATAAGCACCGCTGGACTAGAGACTATACAGACCTCTAGGGGGCGCGCATAATACCAGATCAGTACAAAGCATGCATATAATTTTTAACTGTAAGCCGCGCATATCTCTAACTATACGGCGTGGTGGCAGCAATTTATGGATAAACAATAAGAATATAAATGACGGCGCCTTTTTATCTTAGTGTGGCCATTAATGCGCCCATTCCCAAATTGTTTGATTACTTACCCCAGGTAAACGCCAGTATGAGCCAATACCAGGCTGGCTTGCGCGTAAGTGTCCCGTTTGGCTCGCGATTCTTAACCGGTGTTATTGTTGATATACACCAAAGCCCCAGTTACGACCCTGCCAAACTCAAGCCCATTAGTGCACTACTTGATAGTAAACCCTTACTTCCTGGCGACACCTATAAACTGGGCCAGTGGATGAGTGATTATTATCACCAGCCTCTGGGTGAATGCATGGCCTTATTATGGCCGGTTATTTTGCGCAAGGGTGGCGCGGCTCAGGCCAGTACCGAAACCTTTTGTGTGGCCAAGGATATAACCGAGCAGGAGGAGCAAGCCCTTAAGCGTGCTCCTAGGCAACAAGATTTGCATCAATACCTGAAAGAACACGGGAATCAGTGGCAAAAAGATCTCGTAAAGGCAGGATTCACCCCCAGCATTATTAACGGCCTCAGTGAAAAAGGCTTTGTGGATAAACAAGAAAAGGCCAGCTTTCAAGCCATTAAAGGGGAGTACTCACAAACCCCTTTAATGCTTAATGCAGAGCAAGAGTTAGCTCTTACTCACATTTTGAAAAGCCCTGGATTCACCCCCTTCTTAATTGACGGGGTGACCGGTAGCGGTAAAACTGAAGTGTATCTGCAAGCCATTGCGCCTCACCTGCAAGCCGGCAAACAAGTGCTTATTATGGTGCCAGAGATTGGTCTCACCCCGCAAACCGTGCAGCGTTTTGCCAAACGTTTCGATGCCGACATTTTGCTTTTACACAGCAAGCTTAACGACCGCGAACGCCTAGATGCCTGGCTAATGGCATCTGCTCATGTAGTGAATACCAACCAGCCCAGAGGCCAGATTGTCATTGGTACTCGCAGCACCCTCTTCACTCCCATGCCTAATTTGGCCATGATCATAGTAGATGAAGAGCACGATCAGTCGTTTAAACAGCAAGATGGTGTGCGCTATCACGGCCGAGATTTGGCGGTAATGCGTGCCAAGCTTCTTAACATCCCCATACTCATGGGCAGCGCCACTCCAAGTTTGGAATGCCTACACAATGCCCTGACTGGTAAGTACCAACACTTGCGCCTAACGCAGCGGGCCGGCGACGCCTGCATGCCGACACTAGAATTTTTAAACATTAAAAATCAGGCGGTGCATCACGGCCTAGCCGACTCCCTGTTGCAACCTATTACTGACACTTTAGAAAAGGGTCAGCAGGTTTTGGTGTTTGTGAATCGCCGCGGCTATGCTCCCACACTTTATTGCCCCGACTGCGCCTGGATTGCAGAATGTAAACAATGTGACGCCAAGATGACCCTGCACCAAAAACCGGCTCACCTGCATTGCCATCATTGTGACAGTAAGCTGGCCATTCCAAGACAATGCCCGGAATGTTTAAGCACCCACATTCAAGCCATGGGCGCCGGAACTGAACGCTTAGAAAACCATCTTATGTACCAGTTTCCGCAAGTTCCCACCATTCGTATTGACCGCGACAGCACCCAAAACAAAAATGCCATGGAATCTTTATTAGAGCCTGTGCATAAAGGGGAACCCTGCATCATTGTGGGCACACAAATG
This sequence comes from Bermanella sp., assembly GCA_036960565.1. Lineage (GTDB taxonomy): Bacteria > Pseudomonadota > Gammaproteobacteria > Pseudomonadales > Oceanobacteraceae > Bermanella. The sequence continues at coordinate 66,041 of JBALXQ010000025.1, read as the reverse complement.
CTGGCCAAGGGCCATCACTTTCCCAAAGTTACTCTGGTGGTGATGATTAACGTAGACAGTGGGTTTTTCAGCGCAGATTATCGCGCAATGGAAAAAACCGCACAGCTAATTTTACAAGTGGCGGGTCGAGCAGGGCGTGAAAAAGATTCAGGTACGGCAGTTATTCAAACTGAGTTCTGCGATCATCCCATGCTGCATTTATTAAAAGATGAAAACTACCATGCCTTGTCTTTGGCATTATTAGATGAACGCAAACACCAACACCTGCCGCCGTATGGCTTTCAAGTATTGGTGCGCAGCGATTGTCATCAGCCTAAAGAGGCTGAAATGTTTTTACACCGAGTTCGTCAGCTTTTAAATCAGCATCAACAGTTTTTACATTTGCCAAACTTAAGCATGATTGGCCCCTTGCCAGCCCCCATGGAATTACGCGCAGGACGCTTTAGAAGTCAGCTCTGGATTTCAGCCCACAACCGTAAAGTGTTACATCACTTTATTGGAATAGTTTTAAAAGATATTTACGAGATTAAGGGTTTTCATAAGGTGAGGTGGTCGTTGGATATTGATCCTACAGATAACCTTTGATCAATCGATTTAGCTCATATAAAAACTCTAAACTTCATATGAGCTAAGTTATTTACATTGCTATTTTCTTTCGTATAGACCTAATAAAAAATATTGTGATATAGATTGGATAAAATACTAAGTTCATCTAATGCATCCTGAGTAAACAAATTATTACGTAGGTCTATTGGAGCATACAAATACTCTATATTTAAAATCCCAATAGGAACCTCCTTAAAATAATTACCTTTTGCATCAAGATAACCGAGCTTTGTTTGATTACTAACATTCAAAACAATTAATTCACTATAATTTAGCAAAAGCACTCTCAACTCAGTATTTTCAGATAAATCAATAGAATTGAGTTGGTTATATGACAGATCTAAATCACGAAGGAGAATGTTATTAGCCAAGTTCAAATCATTCAAGAAGTTGTTATTTAATTCCAGCAACTCAAGATTTTCATTAGATAAAACGTTTACCGATGTTAGATTATTAAAGCCTGCATATATCCTTGTTAATGAAGCCTGATTAACCATATCCAGCTCTACCAGCTCATTATTTTCAATATATAAATGCTGAAGAGCTGGCAGCTCACTAACATCGACATTCGTTAAATGGTTATTGGATAGCCACAGGTGTATTAATTCAGGTTTGTATTCCAACTTAATATCAGTTAATTCATTATCATCTAGCCAAATATATTTCAGTTTAGAATTAGAGCTTAAATCAATTCTAGTTATGTCATTCCCTGTCAGTGTTATATAAGACAATTCTGGGTTATTCATTAAATTTAATGATGTCAATGAATTTTCAGAAATGTTTACGGATTTTAAATCAACGTTGTTTGATAGATCGATTGCGGTAATTTTATTATCCACTAACCATAATGATTTAAGTTTAAGGTTATTAGAAAGATCTATATCAACCAGTTTATTTTCAGGAGCACGCAGATTTGTTAATTTTAAATTACTTGTTACATCCAACCCTACAAGATTATTAGACCCTATAAATAAAGTATAAAGATTTAAAAGCCCCTTTAAATCTATAATAGATACATCATTCCCTTCCAAATACAAGTGCCTAATCAAGGGAAATTGCTCAAGCCCTTCCACATTTTCAATTTCTTTATAAGAACAAGAAACTGCAATAACTTGATCAGAATACAGATACTCTTTCTCTGACAAACAGCTTTTAAAATTTTCATCGGGAAGCTGATTCAAAGCATCAGAGAGTAATTGCCTATCGCTGCACTTCACTTCGATATTATAATTATTAGATACAGCCAAAAAGCTGGCATCACTAATTTCACAATTCTGGGCTTCTGGCTTATCAGAAATAGTGATTGTAACTAATGCACCACTTTCAACACCAAACTCAAAAACTGAATCCTCATTGAGCACTCTATTCTCCAGGCCAAAATTCAAATAAATAGCCCCCTTTAATCCCACTATAGATACAGTAATCTTATGTGCTCTTTCCGGGTCATTTGGATAAAAATCTAGCCCATCGCTGACGCCATCAGCATCTGAATCTACTTGACTGCTTTCTTTCTCACCATCAGGCACGCAAGCAGATAGAAAAAGACATAAGAAAGCTGAAATAATGAAATAACTAAAGGGCATAAAATAACTGGTCCAACGCAATGAAAAATTTAACAGAGTTTATCAACACTCTTTGAAATAGCCTTCCAAAAAGCGTGGTAATTTATTAAGAAAAAGGAGCTATCTAGGATATTTTTACACTAGGTAATCTTTATATTCTTTACAACCAAAATAACGAGTAGATTTTTTCTCAGTTATTTTTTTGGCAATTAACACTTCTCCCTTCCATATTTTAACCACTGCCTTGTTACCCGAGCTGTCAGTTTCATATTCATGGTTATCATTCAATCTTAAATTATCAAACTCAGACCGCATAATGAGATGCATATTTGTTCATCCTGAATGACATTTGAAGAGTTAACAATAAGGGTTATCGCGATATTTTCCTAGTGGTATATATGGTTTAGAGAAAGCATTTACAGTGAGTGATCTGGCCTTGAAATATAGACAACAAACGCCCATAGACCACTCACTATTATCAATACGATTTTAGCCCTTGAACCAATGCTGAGTTCTATTGGCAAATGCCACCAGTGATAACATCACAGGCACTTCCACCAAGACACCTACTACGGTAGCCAACGCAGCTCCACTATGAAGGCCAAACAAGCTAATCGCTACTGCCACCGCCAATTCAAAAAAGTTACTAGTACCAATCATGCAGGCAGGAGCAGCAATGTTGTGAGGCAGCTTCATGTACTTCGCAATTGCGTAAGCGATAAAGAAAATACCGTAAGTTTGAATCACCAAGGGAATAGCAATTAAGAAAATATCTTGGGGTTTGTCTAAAATAGTTTGTGCCTGAAAACCAAATAACAATACTACTGTGCTAATTAAGCCCACAATAGACAAAGGTTTTACCCTATTTAAAAAGTTATCCAGCTTGTGATGATCGTCCTTCCTTCCTTCTACTTGAGAGTCTAAAGCCTTACGGGTAATAACACCGGCAATCAATGGCAACAACACATATAAAACCACCGACAATATTAGCGTTTCCCAAGGAATAGTGATGTCGGTCATGCCCAATAAAAAGGCGGTAATGGGGGCAAAGGCAAAGATCATAATGACATCGTTTACACTCACCTGAACCAAGGTGTAGTTAGCATCACCTTTAGTCATTTGGCTCCAGACAAATACCATGGCAGTACAAGGGGCTACGCCCAAAAGAATCATGCCGGCGATGTATTCATTGGCGGTTTGTGCATCTACTAAAGATGCAAAAAATACTTTAAAGAACAACCAACCCAGAGCAGCCATGGTAAACGGTTTAATTAACCAGTTAATCACCAGCGTTAAGGCTAAGCCTTTAGGTTTTTTTCCCACATCTTTAATGGATGAAAAATCTACCTGTACCATCATGGGGTAAACCATTAACCAAATTAATACAGCAATTAAAATATTTACATGGGCGTATTCCCAAGTGGCAATCACCGCAAATACATCCGGTAAGAAATAGCCTAAAATCACCCCAGCAATAATGCCAAGACCTACCCATACAGATAGGTAGCGCTCAAAAATTCCCATAACGTTTCTCTTTAAAATTTATTAATAAAAATTGAGACCTAAAAAAGGAGAGTTAACCCTGCGCACCTAGCTTTACTAACGCTGCTTTCAAAGCATCACCACTTAGATTATCTAAATCTAAATTCAGGATAGCTTTAACACGACCTTCAATTTCCTTCATTACGGTAAGGAACGCCGCTTTAATTTCAGCCTCGCTGCCTTGTACCTTAGATGGGTCATTTAATCCCCAGTGCAATTTAATGCTTTTACCAAACCACACAGGGCAAGCCTCTCCCGCTGCACTGTCACATACGGTGACCACTATATCGGCGTTAAAGGTTTCCAGTTCATCCCAAGACTGACTTTTTAAGCCGCCAGTTTTAATACCAGCCTCGCTTAAATACTTCACACTTAGAGGATGCACTTCACCCACAGGCTGGCTACCGGCACTGGCCGCTATTAGGCGCGGATCATTTTTATGATTAACGATGGCTTCCGATAAAATGCTGCGACAGCGATTATGGGTACAAATAAATAAAATTTTCATAGTGTCTCTAATTCTAAGTTCTTAACTCTAATTTCTTAATTTTTAATGCTTAACAACAAGGCTCGCGTTCGGGCCGGTCCTGCATGGCATGTAACCGCTGAGAGCAGGCAAACATATACTCCACATGCTCATCCGTGACCTGTTGCAACATGTCTTTGGCCCAACTCATTAGTTCCGGATGTAGAGAGTAGAACACCCACTGCCCAGTTTTGCGGTCTTGCAGTAACTCGCATTTTCTTAACATGGCTAGGTGACGGCTGATCTTGGGCTGCACTTCAGCCAATGCCTCTACCAATTCACACACGCATAATTCTCCATGCGCTTGAATCAGCAGGCAGACCTTGAGGCGAGTATCGTCACTAAGGCATTTAAAAATTTGCAGTGGCGACATGCTTATCCCCTTATTCACAGTGGCTCAATTTATATGCGGCATATCGTATATACGTTTTTTCATATGTCAATGCCTACAGGGATGTAGGTACTTAGGTTGCGTCGGGAACATGCAACCTGTGCCTCAGAGGTAACAACAACCAAATTTATATATAGCGCATGGGTTGCGTCGGGAACATGCAACCTAAGTTAGGCCAGTTAACGTTAGCCACCTACTGTTCAGAAGGCCAAATAGGCCAGCCCCCATCAAGCCAGCACCACAATTGAAAGCAGGCAGAAAATTAGCGGGTAAACAGGGTAAATACAGCAGGGAGAAACTTGTCACCAACCCCTTCAAAATGGGATAATCCGCACAATTTTTGAACGCCAGACTTTTCTAGCCTCAGGGTAAAAATGTCAAACAACGGCGAGCCCACCATTTTAAGGTCCACATGAAACAAGAACTTTCCAGTCTCATTCAGCAAAGCCTAACCGCCCTAATTTCACAGGGTAAATTGCCAGAAGATGCGGCACCTAAAATCATGGTGGAAGACAGCAAAGATAAAGCCCATGGGGATTACGCCTCTAATATCGCCATGGTTAGCACTAAGCTTGCCAAGCAAAAGCCACGTGACTGGGCTCAAGAAATTATTAACAACCTGCCTGAAAGCCCAATTCTTACCAAGGCTGAAATTGCCGGGCCGGGATTCATTAACTTTTTTGTAACCGAAGCGGCAAGCCTGGCCGTAGTTGAAAGCATTTTTGAAAAAGCGCAAAAATTTGGCCATAACGATTCTGGCAAGGGTCAAAAGGTTCAGGTGGAATTTGTATCGGCCAACCCAACGGGTCCGTTGCATGTGGGCCATGGTCGTGGTGCCGCCGTAGGTGATTGCATGTGTCGCTTGTTAAGCGCCAACGGTTGGGATGTGACCAGCGAATTTTATTACAACGATGCCGGCGCGCAAATTAATAACTTGGGCTTATCGGTTCAAGCTCGCTGTAAAGGATTAGGCCCAGAAGACGCCAGCTGGCCAGAAAATGGCTACCAGGGCCATTACATCACTGAGCTTGCGCAAAGCTTCATGAATGGCGACAAGGTAGAAAGTGCCGATCAAAGCTTTACCGGCACCAAAGATGCCGATGACCTAGAAGGCATTCGTCATTTCGCCGTGGCGTATTTACGTCGCGAGCAAGATCTAGACTTAAAAGCGTTTGAAGTCGATTTCGATGTCTACTTCCTAGAAAGCTCTTTATATGAACAAGGCAACGTAGAAGAAGCTGTACAAGCTCTCATTAAGAACGGCTTCACCTATGAAGATGGCGGCGCGTTATGGTTAAGAACCACAGATTTTGGTGATGACAAAGACCGCGTAATGCGCAAAACCGATGGCGGCTACACCTACTTCGTGCCTGACGTGGCTTACCATCTAAACAAATGGCAGCGCGGTTTTAGTCGCGTCATTAACGAGCAAGGTGCCGATCATCACTCCACTATTACACGTGTACGCGCTGGCTTACAGGCGTTAAAAATGGACATCCCTGAGGGCTGGCCTGACTACGTGCTGCACCAAATGGTAACGGTAATGAAGGGTGGCGAAGAAGTGAAAATTTCTAAGCGTGCCGGTAGCTACGTAACTCTACGAGACCTAATTGATCAGGTGGGCTTAGATGCTACCCGCTATTTCCTAGCGGCTCGTGCCCCAAGTTCACAGCTAACCTTTGATATTGATTTGGCTCTAAGCCAGTCTAACGATAACCCTGTGTACTACATTCAATATGCCCACGCACGTATTTGCAGCATCTTACGCAAGATGACCAGCCAGGGTTTAGCTTGGGATCAGGCCAACGGTTTAGCCAAACTAGACTTGTTGAGTGAAGAGCAAGAAAAATTATTGGCCAACAAGCTAGCGCGCTTTCCAGAAATTGTAAAAATCGCCAGTACTGCCAACACACCACACCTTGTTGCTAACTACCTGCACGAACTGGCTGGCGACTTCCACTCTTATTACAACAACCATAAAACCATCGTAGACGATGCCAACCTGCGTGATGCTCGTATTACTCTAACTCAGGCAGTACGCCAGGTATTGGTTAACGGTTTAGACTTGCTGGGCATCAGTGCTCCGCAGGAAATGTGATATGACAACCTTACAAAGCTTACCTGTACATTTTGCTCAGTTAACAACGGAGGTTAACTAATATGTCTAAAGGTGCACCTAATTGGGTCTGGGTATTCACCCCACTTGTGGCCTTAAGCTTTGTGGGGTTTCTATTTTACCTCACCACTATTCCTGCTAATGATGATATTGATAAAATCACCCAGTCGTTAGCCGAGCAAGCCAAAAGTGCCAAGCAAAAAATTAAAGAGAGCGCTAAGCAGGTTGCCAACGAAGCTTTGCAAAAAGCGGTAAAAGAGCAAATTCCGCAAAGCGCTAAAAATGAAAGCGTTAACACGGCGGTAGATAACTATGAATTTTTTGAAATTTTAGAAAACAAGAAAGTCAAAGTTGGGAAAGTTGCTGAGTACAAATCAACGCCAAAAGGTTACAACAAGAAGGGACAAAAACTTCAGTACCGTTTGAAGGTAGCTTCGTTTAAAACCCAATCACGGGCCGATCAAATGAAAGCTCAGTTAACCCTGAATGGCTTTAGCACTCAGATTGAAAGCGCTAATATAAATGGCAATATCTGGTATAGAGTCTTTGCGGGGCCTTATGTGAACCGTTCCAAGATGAACAAGGCGCAAGATCAGATGGTCAGCATGGGTATTAACCCGGTTGAAATAAAAACTGTCTTATAGGTTTTGAAACGCTAGCGTTTTATAAAACATATTGAAAAGCCCACTTGTGTGGGCTTTTTTAATTACATGGATGTAGGAGCTAAAGCCGCGGAGCAATTTTTGCTTATCGCTTCCTTCTTATGGGTTTCTGCGTCAGCACCTTATAAAAATAAGGAAAAGACATCAGCGATACACCTGCCAATATCATCGCAATAACTGTGGAAACAAAGTAGGGATAAATCATCAAGGCCACCCCAGTATAAAACATCAAATCCGCTTTTTTTCTTTTGCCATAGATAAAAAAACCCAGACCAATAAGACTAAATATCCCACCCCACAGAACGATAAAATTATCTTGCATGTGCCCCTCACTACCGCTTTCCAATTGAGGCTAAGCCAACTCAAGGCCCCAGCCACAGAATTAATTGTAGTTGATCACAACGACCGTTTGAGAAACATAGAGACCAAATAGATATATAAAATAAGCCATACAACAGCCTAAATATAAGTATCAAGCTCCACTAGCCCTGTCCGAAATTCAACTATTATAAAATACCCCAGCATAAATGCTGTTATTGAAGGTAGCACCCACTTAGTTGGCTGTGGTGTATGCAGGAATTGACCTAGATATCCAAATTACTCCTATTGACAATTCTTTCACTTCGCAGTTAACATGCGTTAACCGTGAGTTAACAACCGTTAACACCATATGATAATTAGATAGAGAAAGGTACGTTCCATGCCAGTCATTAACTACAATACCGTTGCAGGCGCATTATCAAGCGAGCAAAAAGAAGCCCTAACCCAGGCGATTACAAATGCCGTGGGTCAAGTGTTAGGAGATAAGATTAAGAAGAATGCTTGGGTGATTATCAATGAATCCCCCGAAGGAAATTTTGCTATTGGTGGCCATCAGCTCACTGCGGCTGGCCTTAAGAAACTAATGAGCTAAACCACTAACAATAAAGGTAATTGTCATGTTAGAAACAATACTAATTTTAAATGCCGTTTGGTTCGCCATGGGCTTTAATGTGTTCTCTTTACGCCCTAAAATATTTGCCAAGGTGGTGGTGCCTAGAGAGCACAGGGATACCCCCGTTTATAACACCTTAATCGCATCTGGAAAATTTGTCGGCGGCTTTAACTTTGCCTTTGCCCTTTGCAATATATTGCTAGTCACTAACCTAGACACCTTCCCAAGCGATGCCCAGCGCGCAATTTTACTATTAGTTTTTGCTGTGGCTCACGGTTCGCAATTTATTTTTAATGTGCCTATTGCCTTACAAAATAAACGCGGCGGTGGTGTTTGGCAGGTTTTAAAGGGAACCATGTTATTTATTTTTGTCACCGACTTCATCATGATGGCGCTGAATTTCATGCTAGCGGCAAAATATACTTTTTAATAAAAGGCTGCTTTAGGCAGCCAAATTTTCAGTCTATTCTTTGTCCATGACAAACATACTTGGATTTTCAAGCTGGCTTAATTGCTGCGAGTTAGGCAGGCAATCGGGCTGGATGAATTTCACGAATTCAGGCTCAGATTCGCAATATAAAAGGTCTAGGGAAAAGCGATCCATACCGTACAAACCACGGTGAATCATGTTGGCTGAGAACAACAACGCATCGCCAGCCTGTAACGGAATTTCAAGACCCGTTGCTAACGCCTGACTGCTTGTATGCTGGTTTTTCTCCATGCGCACATCTAGCTCTTCTTGCGAGTCCCAACGAGTGTGACTACCGGGCACTAATTCAATGCCTGGCTCGTGGGTTAGGGGAATACGGATATGGACCACTTCAGGGCCCTGCAAAGCCGCCTGCTGCTGTGATAAATCCATATGATACTGAGTGTCACGATGCCAGTAATTGGCTTGCTGAGCATTGTATGGATTAAAAAACAGCTGGGTATTCATGAAAGCAGGTGTTTGCGGAATGGCCTTCTGCAAAATATTTAATATTTTTTGGCAGCTAACAAAATCAAACAGCACCATGCGTTGTTGATCGTTTAAATATTTAGGTGCGGTTAAAAAGGCGCTATTAATAGCGCGCTCCTGATAAAACTCCTGATTATCCTTTAACCATTTATCATGAAAGGTTTGCACTACACGCCTTACTTCCGCCAGCTCTTCTAAGCTAAACAAGCCCTTTTCCAGCACGTAGCCGTTTCTTTGAAAACCTTCGATCACGGCAGGTTTCCCCCTTTTATTTTCTATTGTATCAATTATCATGGACATAGAAATTAATGCTCTATCAACGGTGTTAGGCCCTTTCTAGAAGTGGCCCGTTTAACATTGGCGTAGTAAATTTTTTGCTTGGGCACTTCAATGGCATCCAAATTACCCTGGATATTTAACGGCTGGTAACGGGATAAAAATGCGCGATACAAACCGTACTTAAAATATACATTTTTGGCATCCATAGTTTGTCCCTGAAAACTCACCTTGCGAACAGTATCCAGCCAAACATTAAAAAACCCGTCCTTGTCTTTTGACCATTTAACATGAATTTCAATTTTGTGCCATTTACCTCGCAACGTGTCCTCTGCTAACAAAGCGTATTTTTCAATCACTCCCGAAACTAGTTTGGTGAGATACAACCCTTCTTTGTTGTGCTCAAACATCCAAATAGGATGTGAGCTCCGCTGATGAAACTGGCCAAACGTTGCTTTAGTTGGGGAAATATTGGGGAAATCTTTGGCAAGATAAAATGACCAGCTATACCAGTACTCATCACCTTCGACGGTGTTTTTATTTGCCTCTGATAACTCACTGCGCTCGCGATCGCTGCGGCAATCATTCCAACTACTATTAGAAAAGCAATCACCTGGGCGCACCTCAAATGCTTCCACCTGTTTTGTAGGAGCAGATCCAGTGGGATCAATCACTATTTGATAACCATGGGCAGTATTATTCAAAGATCGATTAAATAAGCCAAAGTCTCCCTCTTGCCCTTGAGCCCGACAGATGAAAACAACAGCCACAAAAAACAATAATAGAATTTTAATTTTCATAAAATGAGTTAGCCGACTAAAAAGCTAGGTTATATTTTTCTGATGCTTGGGTTTGTTTTCGTCCAGTAAAAGCCAGCTGGAAATAGATTCACAATAAATTTGATAATCAGGTTGTGGGATATGGCCATGGGTTACCGTGCCTACCCGTAAGCGCATAGTTTCTGGCATGTCGGTGCGCTGACTAAATAGTGGGCTGGCACAATTTTCACAAAATACTCGCCGTTTATTTTCGCTAGAGTAATAAGACTTAAGCAACGTTTCACCTGAGATCCATTTTAATTTTGTACTTTCAATGGGAGCGTTAGTAACAAATGCAGTGCCCTGAGCGCGCTTGCATTGGTGGCAATGGCACACAGCCAACTCGGTTATCTCTCCATGATACTCATACTGTACTTGGGTACATAAGCAACTTCCCTTTATCATCTGTCAGCTCCTGTATTCAAATGAGACATAGATAATAACAAAGGACGTTTATGAAAACACAACTTAATGTTGGTAAAAGAACGGGGCGATTGCTAATTGATTAATAGAAAGATTGGTTAGTACGCAGTATGAGGAATACCATACTTTTCCCAAAGCGGAGATAAAGCCCCGGCCAATTCCATATTTGCCAGTAGCGAATCCATCTCTTCTGCACTAGGGGAAATGTTTTTTCGTACGATCATGGAAAAGTTATATTCTTGATCCCAAATGTCCGACACCAGAAGCAAGTTTTTTTTCTCAGGATTCAATACCAAAAACCGACTCAGAAAAGCATCTGTTAAAATGGCGACATCAATGCGCCCCTCAATTACCTTTAATAAGTTACCCTCATGTGTGTTAGATAATTCCATGTTAAATTCTTTTTCAAGCACTTTAGGATCACTGTTAAAGTTGGCAAGCCCATAGTGATAACCTAGAAACCCTCCCAAGCGCTTACCTTTAAAGTTATTAAAATATTCCTGACCCCGTTCGGATTTGGCTAGGGCCACATATTTTTCACCACCGCGCAGGTACACCTTAGTGGCCTGAACAGAATACTTATCCCACCCCCAATGCATATGATCAAAAAAAGATAAATCGTAACGACCTTGTTCAAAAGACAAAAAACGCCGCCTAGGAGGATTGCTTACCAAAGTAAATAAATACTTCGATTGAAAATTATTCATTATTTCAATCATATCCACCGCCATACTGGCGCGCTCTTTATCTTTTTCTTCAAAATAAGGAGGGAAATGGGTGGAATTAACTTTAACCTCTAAGGGCTCAGACAAAACCAAATGACTGATACAACCGAAGAATATAACAAGCATAAGCTGGCTAACTGATAATAAACGACTACTTGCTTTCATATTCCCTCCTCATATCTAGCTCCTGTAATTAACGAGATACTTATGTAAACCAGACATAAAGGCACCTTCGCCTATTTAGTGTTGCACAGATTAAGCACGGCGCAATGTATGCTAAGGCCGTTTATTATCTTTTGTTTTCATTTCCATCTAGAGTTAGATGCATCAGGTCAACCGACCACAATAAGGCCTAAAGCACCTAAGCCTTCCGTTGGCTTAGAGCCATCGGATAAACACTATTTAAATAATTCACTATTACGAATGGCCTGGCCAATTTTCTCAGATAGCTCAGGATCATTTACTGCCCGTGCCATGGTAACCCCCCCCACTAACATGGCCAGCTTCTGCCAAGTTTCATCACTAGGCTGACCATCACTGGTACCACTGGCTAAATCCGCAATGCTTAAAAGCTCTTTTTCATACACGGCTTTAAGTTCTGGCTCGCCACGCGACACTTCAGCGCTAAGACTTTGCAAACCACAACTGTATTGAGCATCGCAGGTTCTGCGGTCGTTCACGTATAAGTCAGCAAACTCTGACCACCAGCTTTCACCATGCTCAGATTCCAAATGGCTAATGCCTTCCTGAACCTCTTTTAAACCCTCCACCACCGCCGACTCAAATGCCGCTTTTTTAGATTTAAAATGCTTATAAAAGGCACCTGATGTCACCCCGGCCTCTTTGGCCAAGCCATCTACCCCAATGCCACTGAAGCCATTTTTACGAAAGCTGCGCCCAGCGGCATCCACTATCTTGTCATGGGTCTGTTTTTTTTGATCCGGTTTATATCTCATAAAAATCTCTTTAAATTCAATGCCTTAAGCAATATACGAGCTCAATTATGAGCCTAATGTCAAACATCATATCATAAAATAACGATCGTTACCCTTGACAAGATAACGGTCACTATCTTATTGTAGATAACGATCACTATCCAACAACATTTAAACAAAGCTTTTTATCTTAAACAAAACGAGGATTTACCCATGCCATTACGACTAACTCTAAGCGCCGGCGTTCTACCTGTAGGCACAGAAGCACAAGCGGTTGAGGAATTAACCAACGCCATGCTTAAAGCCCACGGCCTATTAGGCAATGAAGTGATGACCCCAAACATCACTGCCACCGTGCAGGTATTGCCAGCATCTCAAACCTTCTTTGGCGGCAAGCCAGCCAAGGGCGTGTGGGCAGAATGGCGTACACCTTCTTTTGCTTTTAGCGATCACAGTGTTCGCCAAGCCTACTTTAAAGAAGCCACCGATATCATCGTGCGCCTATCAGGTAATACACAGCCGCGTGAGCACATTCATATCAATGTGGTACACGCTGTAGACGGTGCTTGGAATTTTAATGGCGCGGCGGCCACCAACGAAGAAATTATTGCGGCCTTCTCCTAACTTAATAGGCATAACTCAATAGCCATTATTTAACTTCTACAAACCGATGCTCTCAGAGCATCGGCTAATCAAAACAGGTATCCACACCATGACAATTATTAAACGTAGTAAATCGTTATTAAAAAAAATGCTCATCGTTCCAGCACTTTTCTTTAGCGCCTTTAGCGCAAATGCCGCGCAACAATGTATTGATATTGGCGGCATGGGTTTGGCCGAAGCCATGGATGAAACCCATTTAGTGGCGGCGCTTAGCGGCACGATGACCGGCGCTCATGCACTGGTAAAAGGCCAGACTAAAACTGATAGCGGTTTAGTGCTAGACATGGCCCACCATTTTATTAGCGACACCAATGGCGTTCTGAAAACTCAGGATACTGCCACGCTTACCAAGGTGCCCAATAAACCAGGTGCCTACATGTTAGAGATTAACTATTCGGTAGTCGATTCAAGCGGCACCTTTGCCGGTTACCGCGGCGATTTTCATAGCTATGGCTTAATGAAACTAGACAAAGGCCAAGTAATTCTTCGTTACAAGGGCGAAGTTTGTAAATCATAGACAGGTAAATATTTAATTTTTTCAACCATTTTTAGAGGTACTCATTATGTCCAGAAATATACTTATCACCGGCGCTAATCGTGGCATTGGCTTGGCACTAACCAAACAATATCTTAGCCAAGGCGATACGGTTTATGCCGTGTGTCGTAAGGCAAGCACTGAGCTGGCTAGTCTTAAAGATGCAAACGTTATTGAAGGCATAGATGTCAGTGATGACAAGAATTTATTAACGCTTAAAAATTCTTTGACTGATGTATCTCTGGATATTGTGATTAACAATGCCGGCATCATGACCGAAGAGACATTAGGCAATATAGATTTTTCTGCAGTGGTCCATCAATTTTTGGTTAATGCAGTGGGGCCTTTAAAAACGACTCAATCGCTTTTAGAGAATTTAAATAAAGGCAGCAAGGTAGCGATTATCACAAGCCGCATGGGCTCTATTGGCGATAACACGTCGGGCGGCTGGTACGGCTACCGTATGTCAAAAAGTGCAGCGAACAGTGCGGCCGCCTCGTTAGCGCAAGATTTAAAACCCAAGGGCGTGAGCCTTGTGTTACTGCACCCAGGATTTGTTCAAACCGACCTAGTAGACCAACAAGGTGATGTTACTGCCACTCACGCGGCATCTAACTTAGTGACTCGTATAAACGAGCTTACTCTTGAAACTACTGGCTCACTCTTTCATGCTAACGGTGAATCTTTGCCTTGGTAAATGCAGTTTAATAGATAATTTTTTAAAGTTAAATAATGAATTAAAAGAGAAAATAAACATGAAACACATATTAAAAACCACAGCACTGACAACCGCCCTATTAGCCGCTACTTTTAACAGTAACGCTGGCGAGTCTGAAAACACCCACAAATTATTAACGGTTAATTTTGATACCCGAGAAGTGGTAAAAATAGAAGCCGGTGATTTTCACTTTGTACCAGGCCAACCAGCCCCTATTCATACCCATGCAGCTCCTGCAGTAGGCTACGTATCTAAGGGCGCGATTCTTTATCAAGTGGAAGGAGAGAAACCTCAACTATTAAAAGAAGGCGATGCTTTTTACGAGCCAGTTGGCCCACGCATATTACGCTTTGATAATGCTTCTAAAACTGAAGAAGCTGTCTTTATTGATTTCAATTTACAGCAAGCCGGCGAGCCCTTCATTGTTTTTGAAAAAGAGTTAACCGAGCACATTGATCGCCGTACTTTGCCCACATTAGAGCTAGAAGGTAAAAAGATTGATCAGGTTGATATTTTTGTAAGCGAACTTGCACCATCTGATAAGAAAAATTTCAGAAGCCAACAACCCGTATTGGCCTATGTGGCAGAAGGCGTGGTATTGGTGAAAATCAAAGGCCAGAAAACTCAGCGAGTGGTGGCAGGTGCCAGCTTTTCATTGCCTAGCCAGCAATCAACCTCAGTAGTAGTAAACGAATCAAATGAAGTGGCGGCCAAGGTGATTGCCTTTCATTTAAAATAATTCATCCTTCTAAACCTGAGAGCACACCCTGCTATTAAGGGAATGCTCTCAAGCAGCTAAGCTCAATCAACCTGCTTAGATTTATGCGAGTTACTACTAGGCTTTAGGGCCAAATACAGCAGTGGCCCTACAGACACAAAAACCAAGGTCAATGCCGCATAGGGCAACCAATGCTTAATGGTTTTACCCTGTGCCTTCATGTCTTGATGCATCCACACCAGTGCCAATATCACCATAATGTATAAGTCCATCACCACTTGAGCGGTATCAGGACTGGAGACAAGCTCATAGCCAAAACTTAACAGCGATTGCTCAGCGATAGACATAGTAAAAGCCGTGAACCCTGAAAATACCACCAGCAACACCACTGAAACGACTTTCATATTCATTCTTAATCCCTTTTAAATTGAGGAGATTTCATAGTGCAGGCAGTATAAAAGCCAATGACTAAACTGACACCCCTTAATTATTCATTGCTTCAATCTCAGCTAAAAGTTAACATCTGTAAACATGACATCGACTAAAGATACTATTCTAGAATGTGCCCGCGATCAGTACCTTACTGAAGGCTACAAAGGGCTTTCTATGCGCAAGATTGCGCTAAAAGCAGGCATTAGTGCCACCGCTATTTATCGCCATTTCAGCAACAAAGAAGAGCTTTTTCATCACGTGGTGAAAAAAGGTTTTACCACCTATACCGATTACCTCATCCCAGCTGAAAATGAAGCCACTCCAGAACTGCGATTACGACAAACCATGGGCAATGCTCTGGAATTTGTATTGGATCATCCTAGGTATTTTGAGCTAATTTTTATTAAGTCTGAAACCAAAGATGAACTTGCCCAGTTTGACGATTTACGTGCCGACTCTAAAATTTCTTTTAACTTTTACAGCACCCGTATTAAAGAGTGCATAGAGGTGGGCTATTTCAAAGAAGATAACCCTGGAGAATTATCGGCGCTGTTATTATCGGCCTACATTGGTTTCTTTTCTCTTTACACTTCTGGCTTGTTACCGCGCAGCCCTAAAGAAATTAAAAAAATGTATTGGCGCAGCATAGACCGACTGCTTAACGGTTTAGTGAAATAGCGCATACACTTATTGAACTCAATTATATTAGCCTCAGGTGGAAAGAACATGATAAAAGCCTATGCAGCAACCCAAGCCCGCGGACAATTAACACCCTTTGAATACGAGCCAGGCCCCTTGGGCCAGATGGATGTTGAGATAGATGTTGAATACTGCGGCCTATGCCACAGTGATTTAAGCATGTTAAATAACGAATGGGGCATGACCCAATATCCGTTTGTGCCTGGCCATGAAGTGGTGGGAACCGTAGCCGCAGTGGGTGAAAACGTTAGCCAGTTTAAAGTGGGCCAAGCAGTGGGTTTGGGGTGGCACAGTGATTATTGCAATGCTTGCCGCAGTTGTCATGAAGGTGACCAAAACTTATGTAGCTCTGCCCAGGGCACTATTGTTGGTCGCCATGGGGGCTTTGCCGACAAAGTGCGCGCCAATGCATCAAGCGTAGTGGCGTTGCCTGAAGGCTTAGATAAAAAAATTGCTGGGCCACTTTTTTGCGCCGGCATTACCGTATTTAACCCACTTGTGCAGTTTAATATTAAACCCACAGATAAAGTGGGCGTGATTGGTATTGGTGGCCTTGGCCATTTGGCTTTGCAGTTTCTTAATGCATGGGGCTGTGAGGTAACCGCCTTTACCTCAAGTGAAAAAAAGCGCCAAGAAGCCATAGAGATGGGTGCGCATCACTGTATTAATTCTCGCGATAAAAAAGAAATTTCCCAAGCGACGAATCAATTTGATTTAATTATTTCCACAGTAGATGTAAAACTTAACTGGAATGCCTACGTGGCCGCGCTTCGACCTAAAGGACGTTTACACTTTGTAGGTGCCACATTAGAGCCATTAGACTTAAGCGTGTTTGCCCTAATGGGTGGACAAAAATCAGTATCAAGTTCACCTGTTGGTAGCCCTTCTACTATTGCCAACATGCTGGAGTTTGCCCACCTGCATAATATTAAGCCGGTGGTAGAGGAGTTTGACTTCTCTGATATGAATGACGCTATGCAACGCTTAGAAAGTGGCGATGCCCATTATCGTATTGTGTTAAAGCGTTAATTAATATCCTGTATAGCCCTAATGTTTATTAGGGCTACTCTTTAATGTTCAACCTTCGCAACCATAAAATTAAAGTACAAAAAATAAAAAAGAGATAAATTATGAACGAAAAACTTTCCCAAATATTTACCTCACAAAGCCGGTTAGTGATGGTGGGTTGGCTAGCTTTATTGGTATTGCCTTTTTGGGCCCCAGCCAAGTTATTGGTTCTGGCGGTATTGGCCATTATTTGTATGGTGTATGCCTATGTGGTTGTGTTTGGTAAAAAATATGAAATTAATGAACGTCCTTCTAGCATAAAAGGCTTTTTTTCATTAAAAGGTGTGATGCGTCTTTTTGCAAACCCGCGCAATACTCTGGCCGCTTGGATACACATCCTAGCGTTTGATCTAACCGTGGGCCTGTTCATTAGCCTGGATGCTCTGGCGCAAAGTATTTCAAACTGGTTTGTAGTGCCGGTATTATTTTTAACTCTAATGTTTGGGCCATCTGGTTTGTTGGTGTACTTGATTATTCGCATTTGTCACAACCCGAATTTATTGAGTTTCGGAATGGGTTAAAGCCTTCATGGCCAAAACCACCACACTTGGTTAAAATGCTGCCTCGTTTTTATAAAGCCACCTTTGTGGCTTTTTTGCTTAGAATAGCAAGCAACTAGCAGCATTTAATCCAGGGAAAGTTATATGAGCCATCTATTTAAGTCAGCGTTCACATTTATATCAGCCTTTATCTTGCTGAGCATTTCAGTTACCAGCCACGCCCAAGACAATGATGATTTAGTAACACAAGATGATTACCGCAATCACGCTCAGCAAGTATGGAACACCATAGAGCCTGAATTTGGTCAGGTTAAATTACCCAATGCCGTGGCCACGCTTAATATCCCTAGCGACTTTTATTACATAAACCCCGAAGATGCCGAAAAAGTACTCACACAAATTTGGGGCAACCCTCCTGGCCAAAATACTCTGGGCATGTTGCTACCTGCCGGAAAAACCCCACTAGATTCCGATACATGGGCAGTGAGTATTCAATATGAAGAAGACGGTTATGTCTCAGATGAAGACGCCAGTGAAATTGATTACAGTGAATTATTAACAGGCATGCAAGACGAGGTGAACGCGGCCAGTGCATCCAGAGTAAAACAAGGCTACGGCTCAATTGAACTGCTGGGCTGGGCCTCACAGCCTTTTTATGATCAAGCCAGCCATAAGATGCACTGGGCTAAAGAATTAAAATTTGGTCAAAGTGATCAGCATACACTTAACTACAATATTCGCGTATTGGGTCGTAAAGGGGTATTGGTGCTTAACTTTATTGCGAGCATGGATCAAAAGTACTTAATTGAATCTAAGCTCGATAAGGTACTGGCCATAGCCGACTTTGATCAAGGCTCTCAGTATTCTGATTTTGACCCAGAGCTTGATGAAATAGCCGCTTATGGCTTGGGTGCTTTGGTAGCCGGTAAGGTTATCGCTAAAACAGGCTTTTTAGTCGCGGCCCTGATTTTTCTTAAGAAATTTGGCGTGATATTTTTATTGGCAGGCGCCGCATTGTTAAAGCGCCTTTTTAATAGAAATAAGAATAAGCAAAACAACACTTAATTATTATCCTAAAAAAGCCGTTTATGCAGCCTCAAATAGAGCCTTTTATTGCCCCGGTTTGCCATGAGCAAATTGAGATCCTTTACGAGGATGAGCATCTCTTATTAATTAACAAGCCCAGTGGCTTGTTAAGCTTGTCTGGCAAGCATCCGGCCAATAAAGACTCTGTGCATTTCCGCTTAGTAAAAGATTACCCCAGTGCGCTCATGGTTCATCGATTGGACTTGGGCACTTCGGGGGTTATGGTGATTGCCTTAAATAAAGTTATTAATGCGCAACTGTGCCAACAGTTTGCAAATAGAGAAGTCACTAAAACCTATACAGCGTTACTGGATGGGCATATCACGTTAAACAAGGGCATTATAGATGCGCCCATTGCCAAGGCTGATTTTCCGCTACAGAAGATTTGTTTTAATTCAGGGAAGACAGCGCAAAGCCAGTTTGAAGTGATTGAGCGCATAACCCAGCCTTTTTGTAGCCGAGTTATTTTCACGCCAATCACCGGTCGCACCCATCAATTGCGGGTGCATAGCCAGCAATTGGGACACAGTATTTTGGGGTGTGATTTATATGGCAATGAGGAAACTCGGTTAAAGGCAAAGCGGCTTATGTTGCATGCTACTACCCTTAATTTTACTCACCCGGTTACCCTGCAAGAAATGAACGGACATTGTGTCTGCCCGTTTTAATTGTGGAAGTTACTGCTGGGAGATAATTTCGTTTTTTAAAATATCTCTAAACACACTTTGCTCTTGTATATTATCCAACACTTCCAAACTCGTTATATTCCCGTACAGCACACTTTTTGGGTCATTATTGATCGATTTACCGTAAAGCAGCATACCAATGTTTCTTGAGATCATCTTACGGGTATTGGCTATTACAGTGTCTATATTTATGAGGTGAATGGTTTCCTTGTTACTAGGCTTCATTCTACGATTGGCCACCACAGCAACTTTATTGGCATTATTCTTAGTAATTATTGGTGAGTCAGACTCTTTAGTCGGTCGCATATCGATATGAGTAATACCTATATAAATAGCTTTTTTGTTGTCAGAATAGCTTCCAAAATCTTTATCTATATATTGAAGTAACTTATCAGCAAATACTTGGCTCTTCTTGGGATCAATCATTTCCTTTCTTAGCTTTAAATAAGGTGTAAAAGAAAATTTTAGTGGGAAGATTTTTTCAAGATGAGTTAGCAAATCAAGCTTGTATTTGTCTGACATATTGCCTATAGGTACAAAATAAACATCGGCATTATCAGATTGATAAGTATCTAGTTTTTGTTTTTCTGGAGAAGATGCACAAGCACTCAGCAACAGCAGCATAAGTGCAGGTAATACAAGTCTTAGCTTGAACATGAGAATTCGAAGTCCATTTTAAATGATCAAAATTTGAGGATTCGAATTCTACAAATAAACAACATCAATAGCGAATAAATATCGCTATTTACAACCAACGCCTAACCTTGGTTTTGTAGGCAAGATACTCCTCACCAAATTTTTCTTCTAAATAAAACTCTTCTTTCTTAATGGCAATCACATATACCAAAAAAGCGGCTGGTAAAAAACTCGACAGTAACCATAGGCTGTTCATAATTAATCCAAGGCCCACCGGCACCAGACAAAACGCCACATATATTGGGTTGCGAGAATAGGCGTATATGCCTGTTGATATAATGGCAGTGGTGGGTTTCCAGGGTTCAATACTGGTCTTTAGCCGAGAAAATATTTGGCTAATATAAAATACCAACGCCAGTGCCGATAATATAATTAGGCCACCCAGATATTGAGCCATTATGGGCAAACCCATGTTAAGAGGAAAAACAGTATGCAAACCAAAGGCGACCGCCATTGAGATAAGAAAAATAACCGGCGGCGGGAATTTTACCGCGGCACCTTTTCTATCGCTTTTATCCACTTTTTCTTCGTCCATGGCTTCTCTCATTTAAGTGCCTCATTATGAAAGTACAATTGGTGCATGCCAATATGCCAAATTAGCGCAGAGCCTGCCACTGCTTCCCGGTAATTTTAAACAAAACATGTTCCCGTAATGGGTGGCCTTCAGCAATAGCGGGGTGATTAAAGTTTTGTTGTGTATCCAACATATTCAAGCGCTGCATCACTGATCGTGAGCGGCTATTTTGTGAAGACGTAAATGAAACAACCTCAGCCAGCAACAATTGCTTAAAAGCAAACTCCTGTGCTAACTGCGCAGCCTCAGTGGCATAACCCTTTCCCCAATGCTTTTTCCCCAAACGCCAGCCAATTTCCACACACGGGTTAAAGGGCAAGTTTGCCTCGGGTTTATGCAAACCAGTAAAGCCAATAAATTCGCCTGTGGTCTTCAACTCCAACGCCCAAAACCCCCACCCTCTTTTATTAATGGACAAGGATAATTTCTTAACCAATTCATCACTTTCAGGCTGAGTTAGCCAAGCTGGGTATATTGCATGACATCTTTGTCGGCATTCATCAGTGCAAATGGAGACCAGTCTTGTGGTAACCATTGGCGCAGCAATAGCCGCGGGCTTTCAAGCCTAATATTCTTCACAATTTATAAGTAGCCGTTTTATTTTTGGCAAATAGGGAGCGGAACGTGCCTTTATAGAATGTCCAACAACGCCTTATCAAGCGCTTCATATTCAAACTTAAAGCCATGCATTAACATTTTTGCTGGCACAATTTTTTTCCCAGACAACAGCAACTCTTTGCCCATTTCACCCATTAATAATTGAATAATAAAGGCAGGCAACGGCAATAGCGCCGGGCGTTTTAATACCCGTGCCAAGGCCTTAGTAAATACTCGATTACTCACCGGATTAGGTGCTGTGGCGTTAACCGGCCCCTGTAAGTCGTTGTGGTTTATGCAATACAGTATGATTGAGATTAGGTCTTGTATATGAATCCAGGGCATCCATTGGCTTCCAGGGCCTATTCTGCCGCCAAGGCCCAGCTTAAAAGGGGGTAACATTTTATTTAACGCGCCGCCCTCACCTAATACTATGCCGGTACGCAGCAAGCAGGTTCGTATGTCCATGGCCTGCGCCTGCAACGCCACCGCTTCCCACTTTTGGCATAACTGGCTGGAAAAACTAACATCGCCATAATCACTTTCTTCAATCTTTTTTTCACTGGCTGCCACACCATAATATCCAACAGCCGAGCCGCTAATGAATAACTCAGGCTGTTGTTGGCAGGTTTTAAAATAACTAATGAGCTGCTGAGTAATGCAAAGACGGCTACTTTGAATTTGGTGCTTTTGCTTTTTGCTCCAGCGCTTGTCAGCAATGGATTCGCCAGCCAGGTTAATCACTACATCAAAGCTGCTGCCATTAAGCTGATCCAGATGGCGGATGGCTTGCAGCGGGGCTCGAATTTTTTCAGGGCGGCGACTCAAGATGGTAATGTTGTGTTGTTCCTGCAACAGGCGCTGACACAGTATTGAGCCAATAAAGCCGGTTCCCCCTGTTATCAGTACCTTCATCTTGGTTTCCTACAACTGAGTCTTATACCCTTTAGATCTAACCCAAGGCGTCAGCGTCGTCTGAGTTGGGTAGCATAAAAACATTATAGTGGAAAAAATGCGCAACGAAGTTTTCACCTCTTTCTCCGTCTTTAGAAGGGAGCTGCCACCACCCCAATAAAAGATTCAATCTGTCCAATCAATGACCACAAGTCACATGTACCTCAAAGAAGCTTGGCTCTAGGGTAAAAATGTAAGCCCACTAGCATCTATTAGCGATTCGGTTAGATAAGACACTGGGCGGCGTATTTGAAATAAACTCAAAAGGAACTCTTATGCAGACTCTCTGGCGTTATATTTTCACCCTATTAATGGCTTGTGTGTTTATCAATAGCACCCATGCAGTGGGCAGGGTATATATTCAAAATAATACAGCTCTCAACCTCACCCTGGATATTAGCCAGTACGGAGATAAACAGTTGAAGCAGGGGGATCATTGGAACCAAACGGCAAGTTCCCTCATTCCCTGGCAGAAGAAACAAGAGGTCTTATGGTACAACCGCGACTCCGGCATCAGCTGGGGCAAAAGCTTTTATTTCGATACTCGTATTTTGGTAGACGGCCAGTTCATTGCCACCGTTCAGCAAAAACTGGTGGGCACCTGGCGTTTCAGTAATCTGTATCACAGCGTGGAAGGAGAAGAATTTAGTCCGGGCTGGTCCCAGGGTTACGACATTCTAAATGAAAGTTTTAGTGTTGGTGGTAAGCAATATGAAATTAAATACAGTGCCGACTATAACTATGGCACCAGTTCAGATGACCTTGTTTATGCCGTGCATGAAGTTACTCCATACCACTTACCCACTAGCAATAACAGCAATGAAATTAAGGTGCTGTCATACAACCTCTATACCATACTCACCAACAGCGCCGCCGATATTAACCGACGCATGCAGGCCTTGCCTGAGGCCATTAACGGTTACGATGTAATCGTGTTTGAAGAAGCTTTTTACAATTCAGCACGAGAAGATTTAATCGCAAACATAGCCACACAATATCCCTATACCACGGATATTCTGGATACATCGGGCTACCTTGAAGACGGTGGTGTTTTCATTGCTAGCAAATGGCCCATCGAACTGGAAGCGCAATTTAAATACGACAACTGCTCCGGAGTTGATTGCCTCTCTCCCAAAGGTGCTGTGTATGCACGCATTTTAAAACAAGATCAGAAATACCACGTATTTGGCACGCACTTGCAAGCGGAAAATAGTGACGCCGCCAAGGCCGCACGCTTGGCACAATTAGGTGAGTTAAAAGATTTTATCGACTTGCAAAATATTAGTAGCCAACAGGCAGTGATCATAGCCGGTGATATGAATGTTGATAAAATCACCAGTGCCAGTGAATACCAAAACATGTTAACTGCGTTAAATGCAGCAGAGCCCAACATCGCTAATTATTCACACCCTTACAGTGATGACGACGCCACTAATCAAATGGCCAGTGAACAATCTTGGCTCGATTATGTTTTATATAGCCGTGATCACGCCCAACCTATTCAGGCAGAGGAGGCTGTACTGGTGCTTAAATCTAATGACCAAGACATGTTTAACCTATGGGATTATTCCGATCACTACAGCGTCTTTGGCTTTTTTGAGTTTTAGCGAAGTGTAAATAAAAGTTAAATAAGCAATTTTAACGATGTTGGCCCAATTAGAGATTTAGTTGGGCCAACGCAGTATTAAAACACGCGCACTGTTAATTTATTTCCCCACATGACCAAGCTCAGACGCATAGTTAAGCCATTTGGTTCTGGCGTTTATACTTGAGCTAATCACAGGCCCGATCATTTTACTCTTAATAGAAGTGAAGCCAACAAATTCCAGCGTAGCTTTTTTTAATTGATGTATCACAGGAGCCCGTTGAATTAATACGTAATACCAGGGCGGTGTATCCATAGTCAGTATAAGTCGAGCGGTTTTCCCTTTGAGCAGTTTTTTAGGTATGGCCTTACCTTCTTCATATTGAAAGGCAAAACCGGGTAGGAAAGTTCGGTCAATCAACCCCTTTAATTTAGCCGGCAGCGTTCCCCACCAAATGGGAGCACAAATAACGAGATGGTCACACCATTCAAGCGCTTTTTGAAAAGCCTTTAATGACGCCTCCATGGTTTGCTCTTGCTCATAGCCCGAGGAGAGATCTGCATTAAAATCCATATCTGCCAGTTCAAGTATATTCACATCATGATTCTTTTGTGCAGCAGCTGAATACGTCAAAGCCAGCTGGTGCACAAAACTGTCTTTTCTGGGATTGGCCGATAAAACTAAAATACGCTTCTTCATCTCTTACTCCTAAAATGTGTGAGTAAGATCAGCTTAAGCTCTCCCCTATGGGGGAGAGTCAAGCATTCATTAGGTAAGCGTTAGCGAGGTGTTAGGCTTTAATCTGCTGATAGCAGACATCTATGTTTATTATTTTCTGTTCTATCTCGGCTATTTGCGCTCTTAATTTAGCTTTAATGTCATCTAAAAACGCTTTTATGCGGGCCCAGTCTACCTCACCGTTTTTATACACTATGATGCCTTGCAGTTGCGCTAGGCTAATGTCCAACTCTCGGGCCTCTCTAATTAACACCAACAGTTCAAGATCGGTTTGATTATACACTCGGTATCGTCCCTCTCTCTTGGGCGCTTTAATCAGTTCTTTTTCTTCATAAAAGCGAATGGCTTTTATCGATAAGCCGGTTATTTTTGCCGCTTCACCTATGTACATGACGTAACCCTACTAACTGGCATTTTTAAGGTTTTTATTCCTTTTCAGTAACGCCAGCATCACCTTATGGCCAAGCGCTAGTTCGCTTTTAAGATAACCACTGTGCTTGGGCAAGCCATCATCAACATCTGCTACTCTTTGATCATAAAAAATATGTGTCATAGGCTCTGGAGTCAGTGACGTATCGGCAATGTTGCGGCTAGGAATAATCACTACTTGGGGCATGGCGGGTATGTTCAAATATTCAAGGGCAGGCTTGCCACAAGAGACACAGTTTCCCCTTTGCAAAAGTGGTGGAAACTTGTGAGATTTAAACTCCACACTTTTGGCCTCAGGCTTTAACACATCCTTTTCATGAAACAAGGTGATATCGGCAAAGGGAGCCTGATTGTAAGCCTGACAAATAGTGCAGTGGCAATAAGCACGTAACAAGGGCTTGCCCGTGACATTGAAACGCGTTTCACCACATTCACATTGGCAATTTGAAAGGTCTGTCATGAGCCGGTTATCCTTATTAGATATATCAGGGGGAGTTATATTTTATTTGACCTGAAAGTATCAATAAAGCAACTTAATTTGTGAAGAGTCATATGACGACAATCCAAGCCAACATTGCCTAAAATGTGACAACAAGACACTAATCTATATACATCAATCGCTAATCATTTTCTAATTTGAACAGGCTAGCACAGCCTAAAATTAATAAGACTAACAACCTTGTTTATTATCAGGGTTGGAGAGGGCATTTATTTGATTCAACCACCACGTGAAAAATACGGCATTCCCGTTTCCAGCATTAAGCCATTGGTAAAGTTTATGGTCAGCCAGGGCATCACCCTGCAGGCTCTGTTGGCAGGCACTCATATCTCCCTCAGTGATTTTACTCAGCCAAATCAAACCATTTTATTTGAGCAATATATCAAGCTCATCATTAATGCTAGAGCCCTTAGCCCTATCCCTGAGTACGCACTCATATTAGGTGAACAGTTTTTTATTCACCATGATGATTTATTGGCCTGCCGCGTCATGAGCAGTGACCATACTCTGGCCGCCATGGAGTTACTGACCCAGTATCAAAATTTATTCACCCCCTTGCTTGATTTAAATTTAGAAATGCATAAAACACATGCTGTTTTTTACATTAATGAAAAAATTCCGCTTGGAGACGCTTTACCCCATTTCTTAGAATACAGCTGCTCGCTTTTGTACGCATTGGGAAAGTTTAGTTTAGGCAAAAAAGACATTAAACTTGAGTTTGAATTTTCTTATGAAAATCCGGGAGAAGGTGACGAATTTGAAATATTTTTTGCTAACTCAGTACGCTTTAACTGCATTACCAATCGTATCCTTATCCCTATAGATACTTTGCAGCAGCCCATTATTTTTTCAAATAAAGTATCCGCCCTAGAAAATGAAAAACTTTGCAACCAACAGTTAAATCAAATTAATCACGATCAACTGATCATGCGCCAAGTTAAGCAAGGTATGCGTAGCCTGCCCTTTAAAGAAATAAGTTTAGAGCTGTTAGCAGAAAAACTTTGCATGAGCCCCCGCAGCTTGCGCCGCCACCTACAATTGCAAGGTGTATCTTATAAAATATTATTAGAAGAACAACGCAAGCGCATTGCCTTAAGGCACATGGAAAAACAAGATATTCCTCTGGAGAAACTCGCTAATTTACTGGGTTACAACAATGCTTCTAGTTTTAGCCGAGCCTTTAAAGGCTGGTTTGGTGTGTCTCCACAACACTACAAACAAACTTCGGCGGTTAAATAAAAACCCACTATTAAAGTGGCCCCCCCTTTTCTATTTTCAAACCCGTCAAAATCCCATTGCATCAATCACGACAAACTGGCCACAAATGTATTTAGGGTTGTCCTTATCGGTTATGGCTGCGATGCCTTACGCAACTAATATTTGAAAGAGCCTAAGACACGTATTGAATGCCCGCCAAATTGTAGGGTAAAGGCTTACTGCGCATTCCAAAATACATTCAACCAAGAGGTATTTAATGAAAACAATCACTCGCACCCTGTTATTTTCCGCATCTATCGCGAGCGGCATGCTGGCATCTGGTCTGGCTGCCGCCAGCAACTGCTACATAATGGTTCATGGCCACGGGGTTCAGGGCGACACCCTTTCTTCATCTAGCCAACCGGCTTTGGAATCCTGGCAAGAGTCGTTTTTCAGTGAATACAACGGCAGCAGCTTTTTTGACTCGCTATTAGAGGCCGACGATAACTATGCGGTAGTGGGTTACGACTCCACCGATGATAGTGGTTACCCTTATTGGCGCGATGAAACCGCAGGGGAGATTGCCCGTCAAATGGTGACAGTCAAACAGGGTAACGGTGATGGTTATTCTCACCCACAGGCCGACACTCAATGCGCGACCAGTGATGATTTCTGGGTAGTAAGCCACAGTCAGGGTGCACAACAAATGGTGTACATGGCCGGCAATGCCATCTCTGGCTCGCCATATTTTAATACCGCCTTCAATGCATCTGGCTCTGGGGTGAGCGTGCCGTTTGAGAGCGCCTTCGACAATGTACTGGGCATCTTTACCCTAGGAGGGGCCATTGGCGGCACCGAAGGCTCCGACAGAGTCTGTAATGGCAACTGGCTCGATGCCTTAATTAATCTGGCCTTTGTTGGTAAGGACTGCAACGACAGCGTTAAATGGCTACAAACCAACGATTCATACCTAGCCCGCAACCTCATAGGCACAAATTTGGCTGCTCCCATTTATGTGATGGGCGGTTATCGCGGCTTTCCCGGTCTGGAGGGAGCTTCTTCGGGGTTTCTAACCGGTGAAGACGATGGCTACATTAACTTAGCGTCCCAAGGAGGCTGCTCCGGTTCACCCAAGCGCAACTTGTGGAGCGACTTTAAGAAATACAAAACCTTCTTGGGCGTGGCTTATGGCAGTCCCACCTACAAGTGCAATAACAGCAACAAGGGCACCCCGCGCACCTACAACATGGCCAGTGTTTATACCGACCATGACGCCGAGCGTAATGGCGGCCGCTCCTCACCGGATTACACCAGTATTCCTGACGGCATGACCTGTGGCGATGGCAAAAACATGGCTGCGCGCATCAAGAAGTGCACCTAGCAGACAAATAACATAGTTGTTTATTTTAAAAGCAGCAAGAGCCTAGCCCTTGCTGCTTTCTTAGAATTAAAATAATAAATTTATAAGGGTGGCTGAAATGAAGAGGAAACACAGTTGGCTGATGCTAGTAGTTTTAGTAGGCACACTTATATACGGTTACATGCAATCCGGTTATAGCTTAATTGCCACTAACCAGCTGGATACTCCAGTAAAAATATTAAATATTGAAAATCCGCCTCTTGATAATAGAGTGGTAACCTCGGCGCAATTAATTAAAGTGGCGGCTAAAAAAAGTAATACTCATGTTAATAATAAATTTGTCAGCAACCAACAAACTTCACTTGAACGCTTGCGCCGACAAATCAACAAAACTGACTTACAACAAAATGTATTAACAGAACACGATAGCTTTCAACGTTACCCCCCACAGAATCACCCTATAGAATCTGCGCAACAAGATCCTGTTACCCAAAGATATGACGTTGATGAACGCACCACTATGAATGATGAAAAAACCATGGGCATCACAATCTGGAGCAATGAGAAATACTACCTAGCCAATGACTCTGTAAAAATATCTGCCTATTTGCAAGACGCTCAAGGACAAAAAATAGCGGGCCAATTTTCCGCACGTCTGGTTTCCACCCAAGGTGATACCCTAGCCAAGTTCTCCCTTAACGATATTGATAACAGCCAAATCTACCAAAACGTTTTTGAATTAAATTCAGACAATAGCCAGTCACATACTCCCGGAATCTATAAAGTCATTATTGAAGAAGATAATAGCCAAATTAGAGATTCGGTTACCTTTACCCTATCGCAACCAGACATCCAACTCACTGGAGAATACCGCGATAAGATTAGCGCCAAAGGCGATTTACAAATTGAAGCCCAAGTAGAAGTTTCCCAGGACAATAAATTTTATGTACAAGCCTCTCTATATAGCAATACCCGCATACCCGTGGGTGTCACTCAGTTTAGTCAGCAGATGAAAGCAGGCAAACACTGGATAACGCTTAATTTTTCTGGCCTCATGATTCAGGATGCACAGGAGTCTGGCCCTTATGTATTACAGCAAATATCCCTGGCAAAAGTCACTATGCCTATGCAAAGAGCCCCTCTAGTGAAGCCTGGCTACCAAACCGATTCTTATGGATTAGATGAGTTTTCTAGTCAGGCCTATCAACCTTAATAAATTCACAAGCTTAATAAATTCACAAGCTTAATAAATTCACAAGCTTAAGATCATATAAAATCCATCAGGGCATTCCTGTAATGCTCTAACTTGTATTCCTCATGACCTTTCAATGCAATTGAGCTTCAGCCATATTCAGCTATACCTTAATAACTTCGGCCATTTTATGAGCACATAATTGACCTAGATAAGGCCGCGTTATGTCTTTTAAATTATCAGCCATATAACCCAAGGGATTAAACATGAAGAACAGCCTGATTAAATTCCTACTTGTTATATCCATATCGAATATAGCGAGTATTCCTACTCTTTGGGCTCAAGAACTCAAGATGGGCTATTTCATATTAAGCCCGCATATTATAAGAACAAGTAACGATAAACCCATTGGCTCAGCGGTAGATTGGTTTAATCAATATGTGGCCCCTCAAATGAGTCATAAAATAATATGGGAGAAGAAAGAGAAGCCGCTAAAACGCCTACTTGGCGAAATTGAAAGTGGCAATACCGATATCTCGGTGTTATTTGCCAAGCGTCCCGACCGAGAAGCGTACATGTACTACCCAAAAAAATCGTATATAGATACGGTGCCCTCCTTATTAGTGAGGAGCGACAATCCAATGGATACCATAGGTAGTCTTAGTGATATTAAGCAACTTAAAATAGGCTTTGTTAAAGGCGGTTTTATCCCTCCGGGCATTAAAAAGGCTAACCTAAATTTTAAATTAATAACCGGTAAAGACTGGCAAAATCTTAATTTAAAAAAGTTAGAGTCTAAACGGATTGATGGAATTTTTGCCGTACAGGATATATCGGCCCGATACTTGGCTAGGTCAAACAACCTACTGGCCACTACCAAATTACTGCGCATGCCGGTAAAGGCCGTTAAAAACTATACTGTTTTTTCCAAAGCTTCTACTAATTTAGACATTGTTAGCGATTACGAAAAGGCTTTGGAAAAAGCTGAAATGACTGTGCCTTATAGAAAGTTCATAGAAACCTGGGTAGACCCGGGCAATTAAAATAAATCCGCAAATAAACATAAGTCTCTATAATCTTTAAAATATTACACAGGCAAGAGCCTTTTATTTAAGGCCGTCCAGCAAGTAGTGTGGAATTTCTCTGTCTTTGTAATACTTTTGGAGCACCTTTAAAAATACACCATTTCCCTTTATGTGCTTAAGACCTTTCCTGAACGTTTGAATTAATTCCTGTTGATGATTAGCAAAAATAATATCGCCAGTTATTTGGTGGATGTATTTTTTTGACATGGTGAATTCATTAATATTTTTAGGATAATGCTTTTCAATTATCCCCCAACCTGCCAATTCAGTTGAAGCAAACATATCAATCCTACCAAAATATAATTTTTTAACATTTTGATCGCCTTTTACCACGAGAATAGGATTCAACTTTGCTTTATTAAAAATAGGAATAAGAGCGCCACCGCGGCTGTAGCCAATTTCGTATTTGGATAACTCCTCCAGTGTTTTAAATTCAACTCCATTGGGAAACTTTTCTTTCAGCGAAAAAAAGTAAAGCCCTGAAAAAAATAACCTAACCGGAACTACCTTGCTTTTAAACGACCAAGATTGTGTACCCAGCACAGCAGGAATACTTCCGTTTTCTAACGAGTAGGTAATTCTAGACATGGGTTGAATTTGAAAATCAACCTTAACGCCTTGCGATTGAAAGGCCGCTTCAGCGAGATCATTCATAATCCCCCCGTTTGAAGCCATTAACGGTGGGTAGTCGATCATGGCGATCTTAATGACGTTTTTAGAGGTCTCGGCCATTGCCGCAGTGAAAATGAGAAAACTTAATAACACACAGAAAGCCCGAAAAAAACCACGGGTAACAAATGAAGGCCTTTGCTTTATGCCTATATTGTAAGTTTTCATAGATGATCGCACTCTTACTGTTTCTTTATCTGGCAGATATGAAGGATACCGAGAACCTATTAAGAAGCATTAGGTTAAGTGCATTCTGAAGTTGAAATTTAGAACTGTCTTATAAGTATGATTTGAAAGCTATTAAGGTCAAACTTACCTTTATAACTTCTTATTATTAAAACCATCCACATACCCTAGTGCTGGATTTAATAAGCCTAGTTAATAACCGCAGTGAAGTCTTCTTAATATGGGGAACTGGCAGCACTATAACCTAAAGTAGGTTTGCTGAAATTTGGCCGAAGCCCTCATCGCGTTTAACGCCGCCACTATTTACCGCCTTAAGTCAGTATAAGACGGACACATTGATGATTATATTACGATCCTAACCGCTATCATTTACTGATGGTCCGTTAATTCATAATCGAAATATTTTCTATGCTCTACACCTGCTAAATTAGAATTAATTTTGTTCGGATGCTTATATTCTTTCCAGTTGGCAACATTTCGCCCTACATTTAATTTAGGAAAATCGTCACTTCCGGGTGCCTGTATCCCTAAGAACTGCCTCACTTTCAGCAGGCTTCCCGGCTCACTAACATCTATGGATAAAAAGTCGCTTCTGTCTTTAAAGTAAGAAGAAACAGCTCGCTCATGCCGTGAATAACAATCCACTAATTCATTGGGGGTTAAGGGATAAGTAGAGGAAAAAGTATGATGAAAACTGCGCTTTAAAATGGGGTTAAATGTACCTGTCTTTACATCTAGTCGAGGCCCCATTTTTTCAAGCAGCATTGTCATTGAAGGCACCCATTTATCCAGCTCTCTGGCTAAATAAATAAACTTAGAGTTAGGAAACAATGCATCTAGGTGCATATAGTCGCTAAAACAAGGAGCATCGGATACCGCATCGGCCATTTCAAAGGCTTTTTTAGTAAATGCAGTATGAGCCACTGACAAGCCCATTTCCAACAGGGCAACGCTGATGCTGGTGGTGCCAGTTCTGGGTAGGCCGATAACAAATATCTTAGACATCTGGAGCTATTCATTTTTAAAAGAGCACAAGTATAAATGCAAGTGCTCAACAGGTGGGATAAATATGGGGATATTTATGATAGATAGCTAATTATTCTAGCTTAAATTCCCTCTATGCCAGTACGTTCAACAATTTCTGTTTCAAAGCCATCAATACTTTTCTGGTTCTTTTTAACCCAGTACTTTTCTATGCCGTCTGGGCCTTGCTTTTCCGACCATTTAGCCAAATTATCGCGATCATCCTCATAGCTAAAATAAGGCACTGACATGCCGCACGAAGACTGGACCATATTGATATCTAAAACAAAGATTTGTCTGGTGGCTATGTTGGCAGGAAATAAAGCGCTGTATTCAGCCCACTTTTTATCTTTTTGATGTAACACCCTTGCTTTACCGTAAGCGCGAAGAATTAACGGTTTCCCTTCAAAAGCACAGAACATCAGGGTCATTCTTGGGCTCTGTAAAACATGAGAGGCCGATTCATTGCCACTGCCTGTAAGATTTAACCAAGCGATTTCTTTAGAATTAATAACCCTAAGAGAATCCCCACCTTTTGGAGAGACATTCACACTGCCTGTTTCGGCAGCCGTTCCCACAAAGTAGATTTTTTGCTCAGAGATGAAGCTTGTATGCTGCTCACTTAACTCTGAAAATTGCTGTCCCATTTAATCTTCCTTAATTATTTATATTTTATCTACGGTTTGTGGTCGATTTATAGTTAGGTACAAACGAAAACCAACCATGCTACGCTATCACCAGTGCAGCATGCGCTTACTAGAAGCTACTACGACGCTGCTCTCTTTTTGGGTCATGTACCCATACATTACAGCCAAATTTTTTTGTGTATGTTTTACCTAGATCGGTAATGATTTCTACAATACATATAGATGGTTTACCACCAAGTCCTGAACCCCAGTGATGGTATCTATGTTCATATTCAGTATTAAATTCAAATGTGATCGTTGCCTTTCTTAACCAAACCTCTGGGATTTCGCTGGCCTTAAGATTCATTGTCATAAATTCTGAAATTAACTTCGATGTCTTTCCAGAAATTTCTGACTCAGGGAGTGTAGGCGAGTCAAATAAATCAAGGACTATTCGATTGGAGTTTTTAATTTCAGCTTCGGCATAAAGCAGGCCAGGTGCCCAATAGCCTTCGCAGTCAAAGCTACGACTTAAGCACCATTGGCCAAGATTTCCAGCAATTCCTTTTAATTGTTTCCTACGTGCCATATTTAAGCGCTTCTAACATTTTTTATAGAGCCCTATATGCTCAGTGATTTCTGATATTTAGCGGATATTTATTGGATATGTACAAGTAATTATTAGTGAATAGTATCAAACCAATAGATCCCATATTTTTCAAATCAATCCACCAAGGCCTTATTCAAATAAAGGTTAAACGCATCATCCACATCTTTTTGACTAGGCACGTCATCACTTTTAATCAATATAATTAAACTTTGCGCGGTAATATTTTCATCGCCCTTGGGGTGAACCAGTATCTGCCCTTCTTTATTGATATAGGCCATGGGGGTGCCCACGCCGCTTCTCACCATAGCATTTACTACGTCGGCCCACTTTTCACCTTCTAGCCAAATACTGTAACGCTCTGGGTGATCGTCGCGGCGGGTAAACATGTCTTCTATTACCACTTCGCTGCCGGGAGCATCCATGGCTCTTACTAATATTTCTGGGTAGGAGCGTATCGGGCGTAATATGCTTTTAACACCTAACTCTGAAATCCGTGGGCGGTTAATATCTTCCACACACTCCACTAAAGTGCGATGAGTTAGGTTTAGCGCTTTTAATCTATGGGCTATATCAAAGTTAATGCTGTCGCTGTCGGCGTGATATTCATCCCGGGCTAGAATTAAAACGTGCCTAGCCTTACTTACGTAGGCCCGTTGCAAATCTGGTTCGTTATTGCCGGTACCGCTAATGTGACGCACACCCATGTCTTTTAAATCGGCAGGCAAGCCGCTGGAAAACTCATTGTTTAACAAGAGTATTTGGCAGTTTTCATAATCGTAATCTTCACGTATTTGGGATACCAAACGTAAAAAGAAACGATGAGCATTATATTTTGGCGCATTAATAATCAGTATGTGGTTTTCCATTTTCCAATCCCAAAAGCCAGTGCGAATACGTTCATGGCGTGCCAGACGGTAATCAATATAATCACTAATTAAAAAAGTGACCAGAGTAATGGCCGAGACGTACATCAAAATTATGGTAGATAGTTGCCCCAGTTCAGTTTTAGCGCTTAAGTCGCCATAACCCACTGTGGTTAATGTGGTAAGGGTTAACCACAACCCTTGCCAAAAACTTAAACCTTCCAATACCACCATGGCACCACTATGGGCCAGTACCAGTAATACCAGTACCAATATGATTTTTCGTATTTGCTTGCGAATTTTTACATCCGAGCGCTGCCCGAGTGAGGTGCTTTGCAATAATAGGTGTTTTAAATTCATGCCACACGGTAGCGTACTGTTCTGCTAATAAAAAGCGCTCAAGCAACAAAATAGTGGTTTTCTATTGCTCACCACAAACACTTTCATCATTACCGCAAGGGGCACCCGCTATAATCCAGTTCATTAAGGTACTGTAAATTTCTTTGCCAACGTCTGTTTGCAAATCTATGCGCTGGCCACCACCGTGTTGTAAGCGGGTGGGCTTGCGAATTAATATACTGTTATCTACGTCTCTAAAATCTACTCGGGCTCGCACATCCCAGTATAACTGCGGGTTCGAATTATCGTAATACACAGGAATACCTTCTACATTACTCTCCTCGTAATGGCAGCTTTGGCAGGTGCGCTGATCAAACAGAGTGGTTTGCAGTATGGGGCGAATATCATCGGCAAAATTTAATTGTGAGGCGTGCTTGGCCAAGGTGCTATCCAAGGTAATGGTCACACTATTTTTTTGGTTTTCACTCTTGCTATTGCCCACGGTTAATTCAATTTGGTAGTCGCCATCATCACTGCCATCGCTGTTGGCGTTTAGTATTGCTATGGCATCGCTACTATCTGCAAGGGTGGCGCTGCTATTTAGCGGGGCCGAGATTATTTGCCATTGAAAACTGGAGGCGAAATAACTGCCCGCTCCATTGAGCGTTACCGGGTTTTTAGCAATACGGTCTCTACCGGGTTTAGCCACAGCAGTGCCCGGCTGTTGTACTTCTCCTTCCTCATTCAGCACATCAAAACCGGGTAAAAAAGAAGCCAGTAAAGAAGGTACACCCGCAGGGGCCGACCAGAATGATTCATAGTTTCTTAACGAGAGCGGCATGGCACCACGCTCATACACATAATCAATAATGAGGTCGCTGTAACCTATAAATTTTTCGTAATTGCTAAAGTTAATGGCGGTACCGGTGAGCGTGACCTGGCCATTGATGATGGCTTCATCTAGGTCTTCATCATTACCTGCGTTAAAGCCGCGAATAGAATGGCAACTAATGCAGTGCGGCTCTATTACTTCCTTGTATAGGGTTTCCACCCCTTCAGGACGAAAATCGGTTTGCTGCCAGCCCGCAGGAATATCGCTACCAATGAAGGTAGCGCTGCTAAAGTCTTCACCGCCGTAACGCCCTTGGGCAATGGTACGGGCAAAGGTGCTGTCCCAGTAACCCAGATTCGTGACTTCGCGCTCGGCAATTTTTCCAAAGCTGGCATGCACCGCTTGGTTAATGGCGCGAATTCCTGGCTCTAAGTTGGCCTGTGAAAATTCGCCATCACTCATGAATTCAAACGAGTTTAATTCCAACTGATTAAACTTAGCCGACTTAAGTGACATAAGATTAAAAGAACCGTCTAAATTTAATGGCATTAAACGGGCACCGTGACACACCTGACACATAGTGGGCATGTGCTTAATACCACGACCATCTAAATCGGCGCTGGTAATGCGCTGCTGTTCACCATTTTCATCACGGGCTGAGAATGTAAAAAATTTTAAAATAAAATCGGTATCTTCTATTTCGCTTTCTATTTCTAGAGGGCTAAATTCAATGGCGTTAGAACCTAGGTGAAAGTCAAAGTTTTGATCCACCGCCGCTTGTAAGTTAAGCGGCCCATAATTAGCCGGGTTACCCTTGCCCACCGCCACCACAAAGTTATTTACAAACAAAGCCACGCCACCGTCGTCTTTAAATTTAGCGTACATGTCGCGACCATAACCCAGGTCTTTACTGTCACGAAAAATCACATGTTGATCAAATCCTTCGTCAAAGCCGTTAACGCTTTTCCAGTTGGCTAAGGTAGTACGGGTATTGCTGGGGTCTACCGCCTCATAATAGGCGTTAGCATAGGCACGGGAGCTAATTTGGTTGTCT
Source organism: Bermanella sp. (assembly GCA_036960565.1). Classification (GTDB taxonomy): domain Bacteria; phylum Pseudomonadota; class Gammaproteobacteria; order Pseudomonadales; family Oceanobacteraceae; genus Bermanella. The sequence goes on along the minus strand of JBALXQ010000025.1, from coordinate 29,353 downwards.
TCCAGGTTCACATTAACGATACCCTCCACCGATTCGGTTCGATAAAAAAGGTAATCGTTTTTTACCAAATAGATTACGCAGGTACTGCTGCATTCAATATCAATTGTAAGCCCAGCGGCTTTTTTAAAATTAACCTCTAGGGTGAAGTCATCATTATCTTGCCAGACAGTATTGGTGGTGTCGCTCCATACACCACTAAAGGTTTGTTCTTCACCGTCAATTAAAATACTGCCACTAAAACTACCGGCCTCGGCGACCTTGGGTAGCACGTATATCTGATAACTACCGGCGCCAAAATAGGCTTGGGTATTTAAGAAGGTTAAAAACTGATTGGGCACATCTTTAGCTAATGCAAAAGGCGCGACCTGCGTATCGGACCTTTTATCGCAAGCCATTAAACAAAATAGTAGTAGTGAAAAACTAAGCCATTTAATTAAAGAGAAGGCCATCAATTAAAATGCCTTCAAAATATTAATTTGGAATACCTGGCGCTGATATTCATTATCTCCATCTGCGGCCACATCCACATATAAAAACGACATATCCAGTGCGGTACTATGATTAATAGCCCAGTTTATGCCCATCGTTCCTGTATAAGTTTGTGCCTTTAATTGATAGCTAATCCAGTTACCGCAATAGTCTTCACTAAAAGCCTGATCCCATTCTATGGCTGCACTGTCAACAATCAGCCCGTAAGTGGCCACCGCCTGCAAGCCATTGCAATAACTGGCCTGTGCCGTACTAATAATATCCCCATCAATAAACGCCACGCCTCCGTAAACAGCTGGCCAACCTCGCACTGTGTAATCAAAATGTAAAAAGGCACGATGTTGTTCGGTATCAAATACGCTACCATCGCTGTCCCTTTGTTTGTTTTCTAAACCCAGCACCCAGCTCACATGTGTGGTAAGCCGAGCGCTGGCCATTATTTGCAAAGTAATAATATCGCTGTCGCGCTGATCCACCGCCACATCCCATCGTTGTCCATCCAGCATAATTTGATACCAGGGCGCACGATACGAAAAGCGTTGTTGCCAGCGATAAATTAAACGGCCCGACAATTCACTGCGGTTTAATTTCTGTGTGAATTCATACCCCTGGTAACTGGCCATGCCCTCCACAATCACGGCCTTGTTAAACGCCAACTCCTTTTTAAAACCAAAGCGCGCATCTATACGGCTGAAACGATCGGAAATAATATTTTGCTCATCTTGGGCTTGGCTTACATTGCTGTCTGTGGCCACGGTAAAATCCGTGCCTGACAACCAACTCAACTCCGCCATACTTAAAGGTGATATTATAATTAGAGATAAAAAGATACTGCTCTTAAGTATCAAGCTAGTTGGCTTTCTAAAAAACAAACCCGCAAACAGCAGAATGAGTAAATTTAAGTTTAATGTCCCCGACCCACCTGGGCTTTCATCAGGTACCTGCAAGGTTTTTTGATCGGGTAACCTTGTTACTTCCTTGGGCATCACCAACCCTCCAGGATCGCGCACGGTTCCGTTTAATTCACCATCGGTATCGTTAGCGCCACCATCTTCCAATACCAGCAAAATGCAATCGTCAAAGGCGGTTAAACCTACGCGGTATAAATCTGAAGAGGCTTGCGGGCATACGCCATCCACTCGGCGTGCACTGGCTACATAATCTTGACCACTGTCATCAAATGGATACCAGTTTTCACCATCAAATTTCCAGTATTGTGTGCCTATGGCAATGGGACTGGTAAGGGGAATAACGACCGAGGCCAATGGATTTATTTCGGTGGTGCCGCTCACTTCAAAATCGAGAATTTCACCGCTTAATATGACCTGGTCGTTGTTTTCGTTTATGGGTGACAAATCCTGTGAACTCACTTGCGCGCCATCACGTTCATTTTTAATGGCCCACTGCCCTACTTTTAAGCTGTAGCCCTGCTGAGCCTGCATTAAGTTGCTGGTATCACTGTTTTCTAAACTCTTGTGCATAAACTGGGCATCGTCCACCGGATCACGGTAATCTAAAATCCCATCACCATCGGTATCGGCCAGGCCTTCGTTAATATCACTCACACCATCGCCATCGGTATCGCCGTCATCCAGTATTGGCGCAATCTCTTTAAGCACAAAAGCCAATTGCTGTTTCACAAATAATTGGCCGTCGTTTATTTGCGCCTCCAATAAATAATAACCAGCCTCTAAAACGCTGGGATCCAATTCAAATTCATTTTTGCTACTGTTTTCATTTTGCGCTTCAATATTAAGGCGATCATCACTTAGTGACCAATCCCATAAGATCTCATCATCATTGGCATCAAAGGCTTGGCCAATAATGTTAAACACCCCCTGATCCTGATACACCACAGCGGTCTCGACTGAATTTTGCTTAATGGCTAAGGTTAGCGTGGGCGCCACGTTTCTATCCACTATGTTTATTTGAAATAACTGTTCAGTTTTTAAATAAACATTTTCACTTACCGTGGTAATGGAAATTAAAATACTTTCGTCTTCTTCTAAAATGTCATCACTTAAAATATCAAAATTAATTTGCCCTTGCTGGCCTTCATTTATTTCTACTTGGCCATTTATTAAATTGTGATCTGTTTCATCGCTGCCACCACTCACCTCATAATTTAATAACACCGGATAACTGGGTGCATCGCCACTTAAGCTGGCTACTAGGCTTACACTTTGTGCCTCACCCACCAGCAGGCTGCCGCTAAACCGTACTTGCGGTAATACCTGTAGTAATTGGTTCGTACTGGCACTATTGCCTGCCGCATCACTCACTTGCCAAATAATGTTATGTAACCCTGGGCGAAATGGTCCCTGTTCATCCGCTACCGGCGCCAGTTCGCCATCGGTTTCATCCAGTGCGCTGGCTTGTAGGTTAGCCTGGGTTAAATATCCGGTGGATTGAATAATTTGCTCACCATTGGTGCTAATCATTGGCGCCACCGAGTCGGTAATAATGGCCGCACACAACAAGGATGCTTGCGCGGCGCAGGTTTCAAATTCAATAATATTGGTAAGGCCGTCACCATCGGTGTCGGCAAGAGCGTCGCTGGCATCTAGCGGATTTAAATTGTATTCAATTTCTATGGTGTCGGGCAGGCCGTCGTTATCGTCATCTTCATCACATGTATTACCCAAGCTGTCTTCATCGGTATCTAATTGTGTATCATTAAATATTGCTGGGCAGTTATCGTTATAGTCGGCAAATAAATCCCCATCACCGTCCAGCAATAAAACAGTTAAATTAAATTGGCTAACGGCCGCTTGTGAATTATCTTCACCGCCGTCATCTAGTTGCACTTCAATTACATGTTGTCCGGCAGTATTTTCTCCTGCCTGCCAGCTAATATTGCCCAGCGCATCTATGTCCATATTTGCCGGTGGATTATTTAAACTCCAAAATATTGCACTGCCATCGTTATCATCATCTATGTCGCTAAAATAGTTACCCATATCTAAGCTAAAACTTTCTAACTCGGTTATTTGAAAGCTACTTGGGCTTAATAATTGTGGTGAATCGTTCACGGTGGAAACTGTAATAGAAAAATATTGTGTGTCATTTTGGGCGTTATCTTCACCGCCATCCCACACCGTAATGCTAATATCGTTGGCGGCTAACACACCCTCTAACGGTGTCCATTCAATCACGCCGATACTCGATACGCTCATGCCATCGGGGGCGTTATCTAAAGTAAAAGTAAGATCCACACCATTATTCGCATCGTCTTCATCGTTCACGCCCAAAACATATTGATACAAAACATCTTCACTGGCAGTGGTGAGTGCTGCTGTCGAAATAGAAGGGGAGGTATTAAACGCCACCACAGTAATCAAAATAGTTTGAGTAGCTGGGGCCGCGTCATCTTCACCGCCATCACTCACCTGCACAGTAAACGAGCCGGAATCATTCACTGCATTTTGTGGGGTCCAATTTATTAAACCACTGCCGCTAATTTCCATGCCGGTGGGCGCATCCTGTAAGGCATAAATAAATTCGCTATCGTCCACATCACTTACCGTCACTTGATAACTGTATTCCACCCCCTCTACTACAGAGGTAGAAGCGGTAGAGGTAATTTGCGGGCCATCGTTCACCGCCGTCACCGTAATTGAAAACATTTGCGTGGCAGCCGCCGTTCCATCTTCACCACCATCACTGACATTCACTTCAATATCTTCTGCCGAGACAACGCCCTCGTCGGGGGTCCATTCAATTAAGCCGGTATCGCTTACCGTCATGTCGCTGGGTGAGTTACTTAAACTAAAACTTAAATCGACGCCGTTGTTGTCATCGTCATCGTCGCTCACCACTAACGTGTATTGGTAAAGTGTATTTTCAGAGGCTGCAGTTACGGCTGTACTGGTAATGGAAGGGGCGGTATTGACTGCCGTGATGGTAATGGTAAAACTTTGCGTCGCTGGCGCCGCACTATCTTCGCCACCATCGTTTACGCTTAACGTTATTTCACCAGAGCTAGAGTCACCGTTGGCTGGGGTCCAACTTATGAGGCCATCACTTGAAATGCTCATGTCACTAGGTGCACCACTTAACGCGTAACTTAGCTCATCCCCCGAGTCATCCACATCACTCACACTGACCTGATAGCTATAAGCAACGCCTTCCACCGCCGAAGTGGATGGAGTTGAGGTAATGCTCGGCGCATCGTTCACGGCCGTCACTGCAATTGAAAAAGTTTGCGTGGCGTTGCTGGCACCGTCTTCGCCACCATCGCTCACGGTAATAACAATATCGTCAGCAGCACTCACACCTTCGGTGGGGGTCCATTCAATGACGCCAGTGCTGGATACACTCATACCACTGGGGGCGTTGCTTAAACTAAAACTTAACGCACTGCCATTGTTGTCATCGTCTTCATCACTGACAGAAAGGGGGTAGCTATAAAGAGTATCTTCTGTGGCCGCAGTGACCGCGCTGGAGCTAATACTGGGCGCGGTATTTACCGGCGTCACCGTGATGGTAAATTGTTCGGTGGCAGCTGCCACACCATCTTCACCACCATCGCTCACACTAATGGTTACCGCACCCGATGACGTCACATTGTTTTCTGGGGTCCAACTAATAAGGCCGCTAGCGTTTACACTCATGCCACTGGGGGCATTGCTTAACGCGTAGGAAAAAGATGTGTCATCCTCATCGCTCACCACCAACTGATAATTGTATTCCACGCTTTCCGTCGCTGTGGTGGTGGCGGTAGAAGTAATTTGCGGCGCATCGTTCACACTGGTGACGGTAATGGAAAACGTTTCGCTGTCATCGCTCACGCCGTTTTCGCCACCATCGGCCACACTCACCACGATACTATTAGCCTGAGTTTGTGACTGACTCGGAGTCCACGCAATCACGCCGGTACTGGAAACGCTCATGCCGTCTGGGGCATTACTTAAGCTGTAAGTTAAATCCACACCGTTGTTGGCATCATCAAGGTCGGTGACACTTAGGGTGTATTCATACTGAACACCTTCGGTGGCGGTGGTGGGTGCGGTACTGGTAATACTCGGACCGGTATTCACCGCAATCACATTAATGGTGAAGGTTTCAGTATCGGCCGAAGCGCCATCTTCGCCGCCATCGCTCACGGTTACCGTCACTTCCCCTGAGCTACTGTCCGAACTGGTAGGAGTCCAACTGATAAGTCCGCTGGTGGAAACCGTCATGCCTGAAGGCGCATTGCTTAAGGCGTAAGAAAGATTGGTGCCCGAATCATCAGGGTCGCTCACCGCTACTTGGTAAGTGTATTCAATATCCTCAATGGCGGAGATGCCTGCGCTTGAAGTAATGTCTGGAGCATCGTTTACCGCGGTAATGCTAATAGAAAAAGTTTCGCTATCGCTGGCGGCACTGTCTTCGCCACCATCACTGACGGTAATAACAATATTGCTCACATTGGCCTGAGCTTCTTCTGGCGTCCAACTAATCACACCGGTACTGGAGACGCTCATATCGCTGGGGGCATTGCTTAACACAAAGGTAATATCGGTGCCGTTGTTGCTGTCGTCATCGTCACTAATACTAAGTGTGTATTGGTACTGCACATCTTCAGTGGCACTGGTGGGCGCCGTTGAAGTAATGCTAGGAGCGGTATTTACCGCGGTAACGGTAATGCTAAATATTTCGGTGGCCGCAGCGGCACTGTCCTCACCACCGTCACTTGCCGAAGCGGTAACACTGCCGGAGCTGGTCACGCCATTGCCTGGCGTCCAACTAATTAAACCCGATGCACTAATGGACATGCCGCTGGGGGCATTAGATAAACTGTAACTAAAACTGCTGTCGTCATCATCGCTAACACTCAGTTGATAACTGTACGCGACACTCTCGGTGGCAGTGGTGCCTGCGGTGCTGGTAATGGCTGGCGCATCATTCACTGCCGTGACACTAATGGAAAACGTTTCACTGACCGATGCGGCACTATCTTCACCGCCATCACTCACGGTCACTTGAATGCTACTCGCATTGCCCTGGCCTTCACTTGGCGTCCATTCAATAACGCCAGTACTGGAGACCGTCATACCACTGGGCGCGTTGGATAAACTAAAGGTAATATCGGTGCCGTTGTTGCTGTCGTCTTCATCACTAATACTAAGACTGTATTGATACAAGACATCTTCCGTGGCGGCGGTACCTGCGGTACTGGTAATGCTGGGGGCACCGTTTACCGCAGTAACGGTAATGGTAAAATCTTCGGTGGCGCTCGCGGCACTGTCTTCACCACCATCACTGACGGTTACCGTCACTTCACCCGAACTTGAATCATCATTAGCTGGCGTCCAACTGATTAACCCTGAACTGGAAACCGCCATGCCGTCGGGAGCATTGCTTAAGCTGTAGCTTAAGTTAGTGCCGGAATCATCTGGGTCGGTAACCGATAACTGATACGTGTATTGCACATCTTCGGTGGCAGAAGTGGTGGCGGTACTGGTAATGCTAGGCGCATCGTTTACGGCGGTCACCGCGATAGAGAAAACCTCGGTAGCGGCGGCGACACTGTTTTCGCCGCCATCGCTCACCGTGATAGTAATGTTGCTCACATCCCCCTGACCTTCGCCTGGGGTCCAGGTAATCGCCCCGGTACTGGAGACAGCCATGCCGCTAGGGGCATCACTTAAGGCAAAGGTAATGTCGGTGCCATTATTGCTGTCGTCGTCATCGCTAATGCTAAGGCTGTAGCTGTACTCCACATCTTCGGTAGCAGCCGTCCCTGCGGTACTTGAAATACTGGGAGCGGTATTTACTGCCGTGACACTAATAGAGAAGTTTTCAGTGTCTTGCAAAGGCTCCTGATCGGTCACGGTTACCGTCACCGTACCCGAACTAGTCACGCCGTTATCGGGCGTCCAAGTGACAAGCCCCGAGGCGCTAATACTCATGTCAGAAGGGGCATTAGATAGGGCGTAACTTAATTGTCCACTAGAGTTATCCACATCTGTCACCGATAATTGGTAGCTATACTGCACGCTTTCGGTGGCACTGGTGGTGGCGGTACTGGTAATTTGCGGCGCATCATTTACTGCACTTACGCTCACACTAAAGGTCTCGGTATCGGGGCTGGCACCGTCTTGTTCATCATCGCTGGCGGTGATAGTGACCGTGCCTGAGGTGGTGACATCGTTTTCCGGAGTCCAGCTAATGAGTCCTGAGCTTGAGTTAATACTCATGCCGCTGGGGACATTGGATAACGAATAAGTGATGCTATCCGATTCAGGATCAGTCGCATTAATGTCTAGCTGGTATTCAACATCTTCGGTAGCCGAGCCTACCGAAAAACTGGCGATTACTGGTGGCGCATTGCAGTCGTCGGTAGTGGTACTTTGCCAACCTCCACTGGTGTCGTTATAAGTTGAGTTGTTGGCCACCACCCGAAAATAATACAGAGTGCCACATTCCAGATCGGTAATTTCCTGACTAATTTGCGAGGTACTGGTGCCACCACCGCTTCCAGAAACCGTTTGGCTGGAACTGGTGCCATCGGCACTTTGGCTGGTGCCATAGTCAAAGTCGTAACTGGTGGCATCTACACCGCTGTCGTCTACGTTGGCATACACAGTGAACTTGGCTGAGTTTGAAGTGGTTTTAAAATCCTTGCCCGAACCGGTCACACCACTGGTGGTGGATACCGAAGGGTTGTCGGTATCCACTGCCGAATTAGATTTCCAATTAGATAACAGCGTCATTTCGTCACTGGAGATTTGCGAGCCGCCCCCTTGCGGCATAAAGGAAGGATCGGAGGTTTCAAGCGAGGTGCGGTCTATCATGGCCTGCGCCGCACTGGTTTTGCTGCCAGAGTAATAGTCTGTGGCGTAGGTTGAAAAAGCGCTGTAATCGGCGGTGAAGTTCGGGCCGGCACCGCCGTCATAGTGGCAACCGGTGCAAGCAGAGACCGTATTAGAAGTTAGCAAGCTGGCTCTAACACCATTGGTGCCACTATATGTGGTGGCCGCCTCGGACAAACTTGGCCATAAAAAGAGCGAAGTTAACACCACGCCCGCATTTAAGCGTGTAGAGAATCTAACCCCTTTAAACACTCCCCAGCCTTTAATCTTTTTTAGCAATATAGGCCAGTGGAAATTGCCACGCGCACTCACCTTGCTGCCCCTTTGGCCGCCACTCTTTTAAGTGTATACGCTTAACCCAAACTCACCGCAGGAAAACCCAACATACAGACCAAAAGGTCATATAAAGCAAACTGCTTCTGAGCAAACAAGACTTACAGGGTCTAGGCTTAAGGGATTAAGGTGGGTTGGGCAAAAACATGAATTCAAATAATCGCCGTGACTTTTTAAACACGGTTTTTCAATCTGGTTTAGCCTTGGCCATGGGCCGCTTTGCGCTACTAACACCTATGGCGGCTTTAACCCATGGAGCACAACCTTTTGGCAATGTGCCCAAAAAATTGGCCGAGAATAAATCTATTTTTGAAATACGCGGCCGCGTTTATGTAGACGGCGTAAAGGCCACTATTGATACCTTTATCAAGGCCAATGCCTTAATCGAAACCAAGAGTAACAGCTACCTAATTTTTAAGGTGGGCAAGGATGCCCATATCTTGCGTGAAAATAGCCGCATGCAACTTCAAGGCAGTAATGCGGTGGAGGCAGGTTTAAATCTGATCACAGGGAAAATCCTTTCGGTATTTGGCGAGCGCGGTGCCAACAAAAAACACACCCTGCGTACTTCAACCGCCACCATTGGCATTCGTGGCACTGGCGTGTATGCCGAATCTTATGAAGATTCCAGTTACCTGTGCACCTGTTATGGCAAAACCCTCATTCAAGCCAACGAAGATTTAAGTGGCCAGGATAAACAATTTGAAGAAATAGAGTCCAGCCATCACGATGCCCCAAGATTTATTTTAAAAACCCCCGAAGACAATAAGCTAATTATTCCTGCCCCTGTATTTAACCACACAGATGAAGAGCTCATATTAATAGAAGCCATAGTGGGAAGAGAGTCACCCATCTCAGCTATACAAAGTTATTCAAGCCCCAGACGCGGGTATTAATCTGTGATATTAATAAAATGATTAGTTGGAAAATAGTCACCTATTTCAGCTATGCAAACTTATTCAAGCCCCAGACACGGGTATTAAATACCCAATATTTTTATGAAAAATAATTTTTTATCCGCCGGCATTTTTGTAAAAACAAAACTGAATAAGTTAAATAAATGGCTGCTTGGAAGTATTATCCTTCTGACATTTGTCTTGCAGGGTATTGAGGTCATTGAAATACCTTTCATTAAAAAACTCGATGGCTTTGCCTCCGACATGCGCCTGCGTACAACCCTGCCACTGGGCCAAGATGAACGCATTATCATTGCCGATATTGACGAAAATAGTTTGCAGGTTTATGGCCAATGGCCGTGGAATCGACATTATTTAGCCCAGCTAGTGGAGACTCTATTTGATCATTACAAAATTAAAGTACTGGGTTTTGATATGGTATTTGCCGAATCCGCCGGTACCCATTTTCAAGACCTTTACCAAGCACTTTCCACACAACAAAATATCAGTGATGTACACAAACAAGCCCTTAGATTTGAAGCTTTACAAGATCGGAGCTTTGCTCAATCATTAAAAGGCCGTGCCATTAGTTCAGGGATATTATTTCAGCAAAACACTCCCAGCCAGCTCAATCAACTACCTCAGCCCATTAGTGAGTTGGATATGCAAACGCATCTTAATTTAAGTTTACCCAAGCCTTCGGGTTTTACCGCTAATAAAAAAATCTTTCAAGAAGCCAGCGTTGCTGCCGGATTTTTTGATAACCCGGTGGTGGACAGTGATGGCAACTTTAGAAGGGTGCCGTTGCTGCAGTCTTATCAGGGATTGCTGTATCCATCTTTGGCGCTGTCGGTGGCGCAACTGGCGCTTGATAATCCACAAATGGATATACAACTGGTAGAACAAGGGGATTACCTAGCCATAGAGTCGGTGCAGCTGGGCCACCGACTTATTCCCACCGATGCCATTGGAGCCGTACACATTCCATTTCGTGGCCCCCAAGGCAGTTTCCAATACTTGTCTATTAAAGATATTTTAAATAAAAATATTCCTAAAAAAGACTTAACAGGGAAAATAATTTTACTGGGTACCTCGGCCCCTGGTTTATTAGATTTACGCTCTACTCCTGTGGATGAAGTTATGCCCGGGGTAGAAGTACACGCCAATATTATTGCCGGCATACTCGACCAAAACATTCGTCACATTCCCGCTTACATTTTAGGTGTACAGTTTTTATTTTACTTATCATTGGGACTTTTGTTACTGGTTCTTCCACACTTTTTATCACCCTTCTGGACGCTTCTATTGTGTACGGCGCTGGCCGGAGGTTATGCTTGGCTTAATTTTTGGTTGTGGCAACAGGGGTTAATGTTTCCTCTAGCGAGCCCCATTTTAATAATTTTAAGTTTCTATATTTTTCACATGTCTTGGGGATTTTTTGTAGAAAGTAAAAAGAAACGGGCCATTACTCAATTGTTTGGCCAGTATGTACCGCCACAACTGGTGGATGAAATGGCGCGACACCCTGAGTCCATTAGCATAGAAGGGCAAAGCAAAGAATTGACTGTGTTATTTAGTGACGTGCGGGACTTCACTAGCATTTCAGAATCCATTTCCCCCCATGAACTTACCCAGTTAATGAATAAAATTTTAACGCCCATGACCCAGGCAATTTACGAAACCCGGGGGACTGTAGATAAATACATGGGGGATGCCATCATGGCATTTTGGGGTGCGCCCTTACCTGAGCCCAGACAAGCCTTCATGGCTATTCAATGTGCGCTAGACATGCAAAAACGCATAGGACAACTAAATATAGATTTGAAAAATGACCCTGATATAAAAGGCAATATTCCCAAAATTGTCATGGGCGTGGGTATCACCACTGGGGTGATGAGCGTGGGTAACATGGGTTCGCAATATCGCATGGCTTATACCGTGATGGGCGATCCGGTAAATTTAGGCTCACGCTTAGAAGGCCTTACCAAAGCCTATGGCGTAGACATTCTGGTAAGCGAGAACAGCGCACAACAGGCTCAAGAGTTTTTATACAGGCGCATAGACAAGGTACGAGTGAAAGGCAAAAAAGAACCCATCACCATTTTTGAGCCGCTCATACAACACGACCAAGCCCAACAACAGGATTATAAGTTAGCCGAGACTTTAGACATGAGCTTTGAGTACTACAGCCAACAGGATTGGCACAAGGCATTAGAGTTGCTTAATGAGATAGAGCAGATGAATCATGTCCAATATGTAAAACCCGTGGCCTTGTTTAAGAGCCGCATTAAAGAGTTTCAAAAGAATCCGCCGCCACCAGATTGGGACGGCGTTTTCATGCACACCAGTAAGTAGCTGCTTTAACTAGCAGGCTATTGAAAAACGTTTATGGCGATGAACTGGCTAGGAAAAAATAGACGAAAAAGCGGAATTTATAGTTATAAATGAGCACTTTGAGTCTATTTTTAACGCCGCCAGGACGAGTAAATTAGTTTTTCAACAGCCTGCTAGAAAGAAAAGCGCGCTCCCATAGTGTTCGTCCACTGGCTGTAATTATAGTTTTCTTCATCGGTTTCTATTGAAGAATTGTTTTCAATAAATTCGGTACTTAAATATAATTGAATAATATTATTTAAAAAATATTCCTGCGTATAAGACAAGGTAAATTGATCATCATTACGAACTTCATCATCCAGTAGACCGAGGTTGTAATTGGTTTTCTTGTATTTCGCTAAGAGACGCATGCCCGATTTTACGAAACGCTTACTGTAAATAGCTTTTAAGTAATAACCCTGGCTGCCGTCTTCTTCCAATAGATAATCATTTTCAAACACATTGCCATCCAGCTTAAACATAGTGGCTAAATCGGTAACCGTATAATGTAACTTTAGACTTTGCGTGGTGCCATCGTACGCATCATAGCTTTCATCTTGAGGGATTTTTTGTGTATAGCTAATTTGCGCTCCAAGCCGTTTATCACCTTGAGAGTTATCACCCACCTTACGTGTCACATCAAAGCGCCCGCTTTGATAATCTAAAACATGCACCCCATCCAGATTGTAATTCATTATCCCGGCACTACTGCGTAGGCGGTAATCATTTATATAATAGGTAAATGGAATAGAAAGGCTGGTGACAGTGGTATCTAGGCTGTTATCTAATAAAGATTCTTTAAAGTAATCCAGCATGATTTTAGCATCACTGTCTTGCCCATCAAAAAATTCATAACTGCCCATTAGGCTTAATTGGTTTTGAATATCCTGCTTGTCCGAATCTTCAGTTTCTTGATTAATAACCGTGTCATCTGATTCTAAAAAAACATTATTGTTGTAACCACTACTGACATCCAGCTCCACATAATAATCCGCAGCTTGCGAAGTGAATCCTAGGCTCAACAAAAAAACAAACGCGGTAATATAAACAAAAATGGCTGTATTCATGACGAGCTCCTTGACTGGTATTAGTTAACACAAGCAGAGTGTTGAAAAACGTTAATGGCGATGATCTGGCAAGGCATAAAATAGACGAAGGAGCGCAGTTTATATTTATAAATGAGCATTCTAAGTCTATTTTTAACGCCGCCAGAGCGATCGCTACAGGACGAAGTCTATTAGGGCTGCGCCTGGAGCAGTTGCCGTGCAAATTAGTTTTTCAGCGGTCTGCTAGCCTTCAAAGCGTTCACTAATCAACTCATGACGCTCTTCACGAGTCAGTCCTTGTAGCTCGTCACGCAAGGCTTCACGATCTTCATCGCTCAGAGCTGAAATCTGTTCACGATACGCATTGCGCTGTTCACGGTTTTCGCTACGCTGGGCATGGCGTTCTTCACGCTGCTCTTCGCGGAAAGTTTCAAATGCCGCTAATCCGTCTTCTGTGGTGATGTCAAAACCTAATTCTTCGGCTTTGGCAATCTTCATCTCTTCACGGTAAGCATCAAATTCAGCCAGACCTTCTTCAGTGCTCACATCAAAGCCTAACTCTTCGGCCTTGGCCAAAAGCTGCTCTTCTCGTTGTGCTTCACGCGCTATTTGATGCTGTTCATGGCGGTATTCACGATACGCTTCTACGCCCTCTTCGGTCGCTAGATCAAAACCTAATTCCGCCGCTTCGGCAGCACGCTCTTCTTCGATGGCGGTGCGCAAGGCTTCACGGCCTTCTTCGGTACTGATATCAATGCCCAGTTCAGTAGCCTTTAGCTCAATACTGGCCTGTCTGGCTTCGGACATATTCCAACGCTCTGCCGCACCACCTGCCAATGCTGCACTGCTGGCAAATGCCATAGTGATCGAAAGAGCCAGGGTAGAAATTGTTGAACGAGTTAACATAGTTTTCTCCAAGTCATAAAATGTTGGTGCGTTCATGCCTCTGTGTGAGTGCATATAGATAAACAACGTGCGGCTTGGCGATAGGTCTACAAGCCATAATAAAAAAATGAAAAAAGCCTCTAAGCCCTTGTTATAAAGAATTATTTATTAATAGCGCAGCTTCTTCTCTAAGAGGCCCTCTCTATTACTTACTCACAGCGATAAAGTGACTTTTACAGCCTTTTTGTCATTTGAAAAAGCTCACAACTGCTATAATTTTTAAGCGCCATTAAATATTGAGATTTGGCACCATTGGGAGGCAGATATCCTCTATTTAAAAACCATTTTATTAGCACTTTTGTTTATAAGTGTTTCGGCTAATTCTGACCCCATATCTGTGTGGGGCAATGAAAGCCTGCCGCCTATGGCCTATCTTGAAGACGGTGTGCCAAAAGGCTTTGGCATTGAAATTAGCCAATTAGTGCTAAAAGAAGCCGGCATAGATTTTCGCTTTAAAATGGCGCCATGGAAGCGTGCATATGTAGAAGCCGAGCGCGGTAATGGCTTGGTATTTGGTATGTACTGGACGGAAAAAAGGTCAAAACTTTTCCATTTTTCCAAAGCCCTGTGGACAGAAGAAGTTGTGCTGGCCACCAAAAAGGGTAAGGGGTTTTCTTTTAAAAAGATTGGGGACTTGCAAGGAAAGATTATATCCATGCAAAGAGGCACTCGCCCTGGTACCGAATTTGAAGAAGCTTTAAAAAACCAAGTATTTATTGCAAAGCCCAACAATAATCCAGTAGAGCGGGTGGGTATATTAATGCACGGACAAATAGACGCCGCTATATTTAACCCCGGCATTGCCTCCGTGGTTTGGAATGCACGATTGGCTGGTTATTCTATGGAGCATTTAACGGTTTTAAAAAAACCGTTAGCGGTGAAGGCCAAGCATATTGGTGTGGCCAAGTTTCTGAAACATGAAGATCTCATAAAAAAAATTGATGCCGCCATCATGCGGTTAAACAAAAAAGGCGAGATAGCCAAAATTATTATGCATTACGAATCCCACCAATAGCCTGCTTTATCCAGACAGAATTCAATTTTAAATACTATTCCGGCCAGCCGCTCACGCTACGTTTTTTTCCGGGCATGTTTATTTTTAAAATGACTTTCTTATCCAAAATGGCTTCCTCTGTAATGATGCCGTTTAAATATAATACGTAGGCGGTTAAAGCATAGCTTTCATTATTATTTAAACTCTTGGGTGCGTAATGAGGCATGGCCCGGCGAATATAATCAAAAATACTGGTGGCATGAGGCCACATGCTACCCACCGATATTAGCAGTACTGGGTATTTATCGATTCTTAATATTCTTAAAGGATCAGAAAAACTAAACCAGCCATCACTACCTGCCAAGCGCGCGGCGGGGCCTTCAATACCCGATTTCCCATGACACATTTGGCACTGGCTTTTATACAGTGTTTTACCTTGCAAAACATTGCCCGAACCTTCAGGCAGATTTTTACCGTCAGGAAAAACGGTAATGTCGTAAGCTTGTATTTCAGCTTGTAATAAGGGTTGCGCCAATTGAATATCCACATCGGCGACAGATAAAGCCGAGAATAAAAACGCGGCTGTGAGCCAGACATGTTTGTGAACCATTAAAAAATGCCTACACATAATAGTTCTCTACAAGGCCATCACGGTTTATAGACCAAGCTTGAATGGCATTGAAATGATTAAACGAATAGCTGGTATATTGTTCGCGCCATTGACTACGCGTAGGTTGAACATGGCCGAGCTCATCGGTGGCACGACTTAAAATTACCCGCTCTTTTCCATCCCAGCTCCAAGGCAGACTAAAACGGGTGAGGGCTTTTGATAATACCGGGCCGTGTAAATTGGCTATGTACCAGTTTTTGCCTTCATCAACCGACACTTCCACTTGTTTAATTTTTCCATAACCAGACCAAGCCAAGCCAGATATTTCATAAAAGCCTTTTTGCTCAGGCAATATCATCTTGCCCGATGGTTGCGTAATGACAGACTTTACATCCATGTGAAACGAGAAACGTTTTATTTTTCCGTCACTTAAAATATCACTGTATAAACCCGATTCGTCCTTGGTAAAAGCCGGTTTGTCACTTACCTCTAGACGGTGCAGCCACTTAACATTGGCGTTGCCCTCCCAACCCGGCACAAATAATCGCATGGGGTAACCCTGTTCTGGACGCAGGCGTTCACCGTTTTGGTAAAGAGCGATAAAGGCATCGTCCATTAATTTACTTAACGGAATACTGCGGGCATGGGAACCGCCATCGGCCCCTTCGGCAATGACCCATTTACCGCTGGTTTTAACGCCTGCTTCTTTTAACAAATGTTTTAACGGCACTCCGCTATATTGAGCACCTGACACCTGACCCGATAATTCCTGTGCACTTAGATCCAGCGCCGTTAAGGAAACCGCATTGGGGGCGGTGTTGCCGGCACATTCTAAAAAGTGCACAGGGCTCACCATGGGGTAACGTTGTAGAGTGTTTAAATCTAATTTTATAGGTTTATCCACTAATCCATGGATCTTTAAGGTGTGTTGCTCAGGTTTAATATCCGGCACACCGTTATGGTTCACGGTGAAGTGCAACCCATTGGGGGTAATGATGCCTTGCTGATTTTCAATAGGGCTGTGCCAAACCGAAAACAATTGCGTTTGCGCGGTGTCTTTAGCCTTGTGTCGGGTGATGTGTTTTTCGTAACTCGCAACCGTGCCGTACGCTTCAATCTGACCTCCAGGGGTTTTCATCCAAGAAGGGTATGACTGTCCAATAAGGCTTTTATTGTTATTTGGCAAAGCTAAGGCTGGCATGGCGGTACCCATTGCTACGCCACCCAATAAAAAAGAGCGCCGATTTAAGGGTTTGTTCAAATGATTACTCATGCCTCACTCCTTCAATTAGTCTAAATTGGTTTACTTTAATTGCATGCATAGGTGCACCTAGATGCATGTAATGATTTTATAAAAAGGCCATTCCATTTTGTGGGGCGGCCTTTTGACATGTTTAAAACTACAAGATTAGCAGCAACCCAGTGCCACACAGCTGCGAATGGTTTCCAGTAGTTGCTCCGATTTTTTAAGAGCACCGGCGCCATCCACACTGTAAATTACATGGCGGCCCTCTTTACTGGCGTTCAAAATACCCGCTTTCTCCATGAAGGATAAATGCCGGGAAATAACTGACCTGTCTTGCGGCATTTTCTCCGCAAGGGTCTTCACATCGCTGGCCCCGAGAATAATGAGCTGCTTCATTATTTGTATGCGCGCCGGCTCGGCCAGGGCTTTAACAAAGTCGCCATCTATATTACTAAGGGCACTGTCTATGGCTTTTGATCTTTTTAAGTCTGCGTTCATACGTGCAGATTAATGCACACATTGGGAAATATCAAGCTCTGATACCCTTTTGTGTTGATATCATTTTGGGGCGAACCTCACAGTTCACCTGCCTCAAATTGAGCAAGTGGACCGTATTTGGTATGGTATAGAAAAATAACTAGCAAACTACATGACCCTATTATCTCGCCCTTATCTGGTTTACCCCCTTGCCTTGCTGTGTATTAGCAGTACCTCAAGTGCCAGTGAAGAAGCCTTCCAGTCCATTCAGCTGGCCGTTACCCAGCAAAGCCAAGACTTTGATTTTAGCGACAGCACTACCTCGTTAAACGTATGGGGTATGAGCGGTCAGTATCAATATGGACAAGGGCCTTGGAATTTTATTTTGGGCTACCAGCAAGGGGATGCCGCCGATGGGGGTTCCAATACCGAGCGCCGCTACAGTCTTGATTTTGAGCGACAAGGTTACAGTGCATTTGTTGAATACTATTTTGAAAGTATTTGGCTGGCACTGGGTTATGCACAAAGTGAAGATAAAACCACTTATAGCTACATATCCCAAGATAGAAATAATAATTCTGAAGAGCCTACAAACTCGGACTTTAAAGACAACAACCAAGTCAACTATGACAGCTTTACCCTAGAAAGTGGTTACAGCTACTACACCGAATCAGGTCAATTCAACATTGCGCTGGGGCTGACTAAACAAGAGGTAGATGAGAACCTTCGCAACACAGAATTTGAAAGAATTAATGGCGAACTGAAGGCTGAGCCTCCAACCAGCTACAACATAAATGAGAGTGGCATTTTATCCAGCCTTTCGCTGGGCTATGGCCACTTAATTAATATTAGCGAGACCTTGCGCCTGTCCCTTAATTTGGGTCTACGCCG
The DNA here is from genome assembly GCA_036960565.1 of Bermanella sp. Lineage (GTDB taxonomy): Bacteria > Pseudomonadota > Gammaproteobacteria > Pseudomonadales > Oceanobacteraceae > Bermanella. The sequence continues at coordinate 11,254 of JBALXQ010000025.1, read as the reverse complement.
CGAAGTAACGTTGAGTGGCGAAGGCCGCATTCAAGAAACTAGCCGTTTTCAGGGGGCATCTAATAACAGCCCTGAGACGTCCTCTGACTTGCAAGCTATTAGCCAAACCGCCAGCACTAGCCAGCAAGGGCGAATATCCTTGCAACATCCAAGGGCCAGCCTCAGTTTAAGCGTGGACAAACTATCCGATCAGTCTTTTTCAAACGCGTATTTTAGTGCAGGGGTTAGTTGGAATTTTTAGGCTCGAAATCATTCCTCTAGCCTCATTTTAAAAGGTTACTTTTAGGTAGCCTTTGACTTCTGTACTGATAATAACTTAAAGCTGCTAACGTCTTTGCCCATTACGGTGACCACCGCCGCCACCCCCCATGCGTGAATTATGGCGGCTTTCTTTTTGGTTTTTAAACTGCTGTCTTAATTGTTCGCGCTGTTGCGAGGGCATTTTCTTGTAACTTTGGAAACTGCTTTTTACCTGCAAGCGTTTTTCTGGGCTTAACGACTGGTAATGCTCAAGTTTGCGCACGGCGGTGTCACGCTGGGCTTGAGGCATACGGCTAAAGGCTTTATAGCGGCTCTTGGCAATAGACTGCTGTTGCGGGTTAAGGGCATTCCAACGTTTGGCCCCTTTGACTAATTTATTTTGTTTGGTGCTATCCATTCCAGCCCAACGATCCTTGAATGGGCTCAGGGTAGTTTGTACATCTCTTGATAGCTTGGAAAAGGAGAGCTGGGAAAATGTTTGCGCACTCTCTGCATTTGCCAAACCACTTATTAATACGCTGGCCCATAACAGGTTCAGCAGCATAAATTTGATAACGATTTTATTTAACATTTTCATCCTCCTGTTCTGTTTTGGTCATTTGCGTTTGTGTTTCAGTCATTATTTTTACACTAAAAAACTGATCTTTGTCGGTCATGCTCAGGGGGTCAATCAAACCGGCTCCCTCTTCCACTGTGTCGGCCAAGAACAATAAGAAATCTTCATCTTCTACAGGGCTTGGCGTCGCCCAATTATTGGCTGCTAAAAATAACGCGCTAACCATGAACAGACTTTGCCCCCGCTTCCAGTGAACCCTGTTGATTACCATCTTGCTCATTAAGTCCCCCTTCATTAAGCCAAAGGGCAAACTCCAAGTCTTCCAATATCTCCAATTCGTCTTCATCTAAATCAGCCAGACCCGTCATAATATCCAATGCTGTAAGACTAGTGCTTTGCGCAATGAAAGGCGAATCCATTGGCTGTGACTGTTCATTAGTTCCATAAAGAGCCAAATCACCGGGAGACTGTGTATTATTTAAGCCGTACCAGATGGGCACCATCAAACAGACACTGGCCGCCATAGCCCAAGCCGGTTTGGACCATTGAGCTGGCTTTTGGACAAATAATTTTGCGAGGCTAATCACGTTATCCGGCTTGGTGGGTTGCTGTGATGCTATTTTTGCCCCCTTCTGTGCAAGAAGAGTAACCGCACGCTGACGAGCAGCCGCCAGCTTATTTAACACCTCGTCAGAAATGGCATCCAGACTTTCATCCAGTTGCGCCTTCACCTGCTTTTGCAGTGGGCTGTTGTCTATATCTTCAGGTTTTTTCATCTTTCACCTGCCGTGTTGTTTACTACTACTCTGGTCTTAAAGTTAAATAGTTGTTTTCTTTTATCAGTCATCTGCTCAGGCTTTCTCATTAATCACCTGCTGTATCTTTTGCACGGCACGAGCATAATGAGTTTTCACACTGCTCTGGCTAATTTTCATAATGTCGGCGGTTTGCTGCACCGAGAGTTCTTCCCAACTACGCAATAAAAAACATTGCTGTTGTTGCACTGGCAGGGTTTCAATTAATTCCAAAACTTCCGTTCCCATTTGTTGGGTTTGTAAATTTTGTTCCGGATTTAATTCCAGATCTACCATTTTATCCTGAACCGCAATTTCGTCTTCGTCGTCGTTTTGGCGTACAAACCAGCGACGCCAGCGAGTTTGTTTACGGTGAAAATCCATAATGCAATTTTGCAAAATGGTGTGAAACAGCGGGCGCCATTGATCCGTGCCATCGGTTCCCTGCAGGTGGCCATAACTATTGGCGAGCTTCATCATGCTGTCCTGCACAATATCCAATGCATCCGCTTCATTTTTTACCGCCAGCATTGCCATGCGAAAAGCACGACGCTCCACCGACTTTAAAAACTGCTCCAGGGTTTTGCTCCTGTTTATATTTGGGTTCTACTTTTAGCCACAATGTTCAACTCTTATAACAATAGCGCCTGCCCAAGTCATGCTGTCCTGCACAATATCTAATGCATCCGCTTCATTTTTTACCGCCAGCATTGCCATGGATAAGCACGACGCTCCACCGACTTTAAAACTGCTCCAGGGTTTTGCTCCTGTTTATATTTGGGTTCTACTTTTAGCCTAAAGTTTTGTCGTCAACCACAACCCACAAGTCATAAGTCATAAGTCATATTATAATAGCGCTTGCCCCCACAAATGTTCAAAATCATGGTCCTGTGACAGGTTAATAGTGACATCCAGCGCGGTTAATACGTGCTGATTATCATCCACTAGGTTCACCGTTTTCTCCAGTCCATGGCGGTCAACCATCACCACCTGAGCACGACTGTAATCTAAACATAACACCACTCGCTCATACTTACCCAGTGGAACAGACAAGGCGTTTAATAATTCATCCACATTCTGGTATTGCACAAAGTTAATATGCAAGCCCACTGGCAACACCAGTACTTCGTGACCCTGGCGAGAATACAATTTAATTTGGCGCAACTTCACTTTGTAAGAAATAAAAGCCTGCGATGTATTTTCACTGGCCTGCTGAGGCACTATGACGATCGGGCGCGGGACTATTTTCGCCTCCAGCTGGGCCATGCAACCGGGTATAAGCATTATTAATATAAGCACGCTCAAGACAATTGAAGGTTTGTATTGCGCTGTTTTCATATCTCCCTCCGATCATAACCACTATTAACTCAACGCCCCAACTTGCCCTAGGTCTACATCTCTCTTAAAAAATTCACTTGGACTATGAGACACCTCTATATGTTGGCTAAGCTTAACGAGAGTTGTAAGCTATAAAGATTCAGCGTTTTTATTTAACAGCGCCTAGCCCCCAGCTAAAGACATCATGAGTAAGAGAACCCCATGTGGACAAATGCCGTACCGCTTTCCTTACACAAGACCACCAGTAAACGCCAACTTCAATTTGAAGAGCTGGTAGCTCAACAGCCACAGCTTTGTGGAGCCTTAATATTAAGTGATAGGCAACTCATTAAGACCCTCACCTTTAGCGATTATGTGGCCAATTCTCTGCTGCATTTCCCTGAATTGTGCGCCCCCCTGATGCAACGTGGCTTTATTTCGGCACCGTTAAAAACCCAGGCCACCTATATTGGGCTGCAGGGCACCATTAATAGCTGCCGCGATGAAAAACAGCTGTTTACCTGTATCCGCCAATTTAGGCGCTTGCAGCAAATGCGCTTAATTTGGCGCGACGTGAACAAGCTTGGGGATTTGCAAACTACCCTTACCGAAATTACAGAAATTGCCGACATGAGCGTTCAGCTTTGCCTTAACTGGCAACACGCGCGCCTAGCCAAACGTTATGGCGAGCCGATGGGGAGAACCTCAAAAGAGGCACAGTCACTCATTGTCTTGGCCATGGGCAAACAAGGGGCAGGGGAGCTGAATCTATCCAGCGATATCGACCTTATCTACGCTTATAAAGAGCAAGGTGACACCTTGGCAGGCGAAGGGCAAAAGAGCATTTCTAACCAAGAATTCTTCATTAAGCTGGGCCAAGCGCTCATTCAAACTCTGGATAAGGTCACCATGGATGGCTTTGTATATCGGGTAGATATGCGCCTTAGGCCCTATGGCCAAAGTGGCCCTCTGGTGATGAATTTAAGCTCCTTTGAAAACTACTACCACGAACAAGGCCGCGACTGGGAGCGTTACGCCATGATAAAGGCCCGAGCAGTAACGGGCATAGACAGTCATATCCACGATATTATGAACATCTTACGGCCCTTTAGTTACCGTAAATATGTCGACTTTGGCGCCTTTGAATCGCTGCGAGAAATGAAATCTCGTATTCAGCAAGAAACCATACGCCGCAATCTAGATAACAATGTAAAACTGGGCAGCGGCGGTATTCGTGAAATTGAATTCATTGCCCAGGCGTTTCAGCTTATTCGTGGTGGCTTAGATGTAAACCTGCAACAACCCAATATATTTAAGGTATTGAACTACCTAAGAGACATGGAATTTTTACCCGATAAAGCGGTAAAAGAACTGCTTGAAGCTTACTGTTTTTTACGAGATGCCGAACACGCTATTCAAGGTATTAACGATGCCCAAAGCCAAACCCTACCCAGCGACGACATTAATCAGGCGCGTATTGCTTGGAGCATGGGTTATACAAAATGGGCCGACTTTTTCGAGGCACTGGCACAACACAGGAAAACAGTGACTGAACATTTTGACCATATAGTGGCCGAGGAAGAAAAAGAAACCAGCGATGAAGACACTGGTCTATGGCAAAGCATCTGGCTGGGGGTATGTGATAACTGCGAGCACCCGGCCAATAGCGATGCCATCAAAACCCTATTAACCGATTTACGTGAGAATAATGCCGCGCAGCGTATGCAAGCCATTGGCAAGCAACGCTTAGACAAGACCATGCCGCACCTGCTTAAGGCTATTTGGGAAACCGAGCACCCACAACAAACCCTTGAGCGCTTAATACCGCTCATTGAAGCAATCTTGCGCCGTACCGCGTATTTGGTGCTGCTGAATGAAAACCCGCAAGCGTTAAAACACCTAGTGCGCTTATGTGAGGCCAGCCCTTGGGTAGCCGACACCATTACCGAGTCTCCGATCTTACTGGATGAGCTATTACACCCGGCATCGCTTTATAACCCCAGTGATAAACGCGCCATGACCGAGGATTTAAACCTGCGCTTATTGCGTATTGAAGAAGACGATTTAGAAGAGCAAATGGATGCCCTGCGTTATTTTGCTCGGGCTCATAAGCTGCAAATTGCTGCCTGTGAAATTGCTGGGGTGCTGCCACTAATGAAAGTCAGTGACCATTTAACCTGGCTTGCGCAAACCTTATTAGAAAAATCCATGTGGCTGGCTTGGCTGCAAATGGTGGATAAATACGGTTATCCCAGTGATCAGCATGGCGAAGCCGTACTAGAGCCGGAATTTTTGATTCTGGGATATGGAAAGTTGGGCGGTATTGAACTGAGCTATGACTCGGACCTAGACATGGTATTTTTACACGAAGGCACCCCAAATAAGGAAACCCTAGGAGAGCGCTCCTTGGATAACGGCGTATTTTATACGCGCATGGGCCAGAGACTTATCCACATATTAAATACCACCACTCGAGCCGGCCAGCTCTACGAAGTGGACATGCGCCTGCGCCCAAGCGGGGCCAGCGGCATGATTGTGACCTCGCTGAATGCGTTTAACCGTTACCAGCAAGATCAAGCCTGGACTTGGGAGCATCAAGCCTTAATTCGCGCTCGCTACATCTGTGGCCAAACCAGCTTACATGGCAAATATGCCCATATTCGCCGCCAAAATTTAGCGAAAGACAGGGACCTTGGCCAACTAAGAAAAGAAGTGCGGGAAATGCGACAAAAAATGCGCGATAATCTCGGCGCTCAAAGCGCGGGTAATACTCAGTTTCAACTTAAGCAAGATGCCGGTGGCATTGTCGACATAGAATTTATGGTGCAGTACCTAGTACTAGCCCACTCGGCGCAACACCCTTCTTTGCTGCAATGGACAGACAATGTGCGCCTGTTAAGTACCCTAGGGGCACTTGGAAAATTACAGGCAACACAAAGCGAAGCCCTAACTCAGGCCTATATAGCCTACCGTTCACTGGCACACCGTCGGGCACTGCAGAACCAAAAGTTACTGCTAACCCCCAGTGAGTTCGATCAAGCTGAGTTAAATACTCACATCGATACGGTAAAAGCGCTTTGGCAAGAAATTATGGAACATTAGAAACCTTTAAGGTTTCAGCTTAAAGCCATCGGGCCCACCTTGTTAGGATTCGGTTAAATGCTTAAGCAGAACAATAAGAATTTAGCGCAGTCAGTTTTACTGACTGCAATACCGTATTAATGCTCATAAAAACGTGAGCCAGGAAGCCGTTATTAATGGCTTTCGTGTATTAGGTTAGGAATAGAAAATGGCCGCATTTGGAACAGTCTTCATGCCGAAAATGGCACTGGCGACATTCGAAAACAATTCTTGGACACCCTCAAGCATCGTTCCGTCTGACAAACTAGAGTTTCATCCAGGCGCCCATGTCTTACATTATTCAAGCACCTGCTTTGAAGGCTTGAAAGCGTTTAAGCATGAAGATGGTAGCGTGAATATTTTTCGTATGGATGCCAACATCCAACGCATGGCACAAAGCGGTGAATTATTAAGCCTGCCTGAAATTGATAAAGACCAGCTAGCACAAATGATTAAAGATGCGGTTAGCTTGTATGCCGACGATGTACCTAAGCCTCCAGGGTCAATGTATATTCGACCTACTCATGTGGGCACGGAGCCTGCCATTGGCAAAGCAGCGGCGCCTTCTGAATCATCGGTTTTATATGTTCTGTTATCACCTGTTGGTGATTATTTTTCTGGTGGAGCTGGTGCATTAAGGCTGTTACTAGAAGAAGATGGCATGCGTTGCGCCCCTCATATGGGCATGATTAAAAGCGGTGGTAATTACGCCAGTGCATTGGGCCCGATCATTCAAGCACGTAAAGAATGCAAAGCTGATCAAATTCTTTTTTGCCCTAACGGCGATGTTCAAGAAACCGGCGCTGCTAATTTTATTCTGATTGACGGCAACGAAATTATCACCAAGGCATTGGACAGCTCTTTCTTACACGGCATTACTCGCGATTCTATTTTAACCATCGCACGTGATGCAGGCATGACGGTAACCGAGCGAGACTTTACTGTCAGTGAATTGCTTGAGCGTGCTAAGAAACCCGGTACCGAAGCAGCACTTTCTGGCACAGCGGCTGTTTTAACCCCAGTTGGCACCCTGATTCATAATGGTCAGGAATTTCCTGTTGGCTCTGGTGAGCCTGGTGTTACCACATTAAAATTACGCCAAGCACTAAATGACATTCAGTGGGGCAAGGCTGAGGATAAATACGGCTGGTTGGAAAAGGTTTAACCCTTTAACACCTAGCGAAAATATAGGTGTTTCCACCCAATGTTTGGCATTTATTAAAAAAAGGGGAATACGGCAACGTATTCCCCTTTTTTATGGCCTAGGATGGCCTACCTATTTTTGATCCATTCAAAATAGGTATTTCTACCATCCATGGCGGTCGCATCCTAAAGTATATATTCACACGGATGTTAATAAATAAAATAATGCAAACGTCATTGCCGAAAATAATATCGATAGATATTTAAAATCCAAAAGCTACATCCCATAAAAACAACGAAAACCGAAGGTTTACACCATGAACTTTAAAACCACTGCTTGCCTTGCCATCATCACCTTATTTACTTCTTTTAATATTTTCGCCGATGAGATATACCAAGAAAGCGCGGCTAATCTATGTAAGCAGTTATCTCAAAAGAGCTACACCACTAAATGCATGGCACAAATTAAAAAAGCGACGTTTAATAATGAGGCCGTGGCTTTTTGTGGAAAACAAAAAACCTGGGGGAAAATTAAAAAATGTCTACCGCTTATTCAAAACACTAATTTTGATGCCGCCCCTCTAGCCATCTGTAGTACGGTCAAATACGTTAACAACGATCTAAAAAAATGTTTAAAAGAAATCGCCAACAAGACCTATGTAAGCGCCATAGAAGTGGATATGTGCGCACAAGAGAAGTATTACGCGAAACAGGTTAAATGTTTAAAAACAGCCACTTCAAAGCCTTTCGAAGTGCCAAGCCAAGCTAACCAGCCAGATACAAGCGTAGCCTTGTTGGAATTACAGGAAAAGATTACTAAGGCTTACGATTTGATGCGTGAAAACAAGACGACCGATGCCACTATCTTGTTACATGATTTGGTTAAGGACTTTGAGAAAAGTAAAATTTAGTATCCATGACTATCCGGCCCACTTAAAATAAAGAGGTACTGCAAACTAGCGAGTACCTCTGATTTTTTTAGTAAACTAAATTTGTGTAGGTTTCTTTCAATACCGCTAGAGCTGCCAAGGCATTTTCATCAAACGGATTGCCGGACAAATCAATTCCAGCCTCCCTAACACTTATATCAGAAAATCCAACAGGAATAGATTCCAACTTATTACGTTCAATTTTAATGTGCCTTAGCCCTTCATTGCCAACTAGGCTTACATCCGTTAGTTCATTATCGTTTAAATTTAGCCAAATTAACTCTGTGCTCTGCCCTAAACTCACTTCTTCAAGATCATTCTCAGCCGCATATAAATGAGTGAGTTTGATATTGTTATTAAGATCTAACTTGCTTAGCGCATTCCCATTCAAATAAGCTCTATTTAGATTCACATTCTCGCTTAAATCGATTTTTTGTAATTTGCTATCCGTTAAATCTAGATATGTTAAATCGCTATTGTTTTTTAAATCAATGCTCGATATATCAATTTTTTCAGCTGAAAATATAATTAGTTTTTGATTCTGACTAACATCGATTTCTTCTAGAGGGTTTTCATCTAGAACTAAGGTTGCTAACTCTAAATTACTAGCAACATTAAGATAATCCAAGCTATTGTTAGGCAAGACAAGAAATGAAAGCTTTGTATTCTGACTTAAATCTACTTGCTCTAATTTATTATCCGCTAAAACTAACAATCTCAGGTTAGTAAAATATTCAATGCCTTCGATATTTTCAATAGACATACTTATACACCGAACATGGGTGACCTGATCAATATAGGAAAGGCTTTTATTAGCTATACAAGAACGGAAATTGGCATCTGTTAATTCAGACAAAATATCTTCAATGACTACCCGATCTACGCAGACCACACTAATGTTGGTGATATCCATTGTTGCGACGTGGGTTGCATTAGAAATAGAGCAATGCTGATTCTCGGGATAACCATCAATTAAAACCGTAAAGGATTCATTGTTTTTAACCGAAAACACAAAGCCACTGTTGCTTGATAAATTAACAACCAGCTCATTTAGGTGAACAGTTATTTGACCTAGAAGTCCGCTAACAGAACCACTCACCATAAAGGTAGATTTATTAATATCTGTAGGATATGCATCGCTATTATCGCCTACACCGTCTCCGTCCGAATCTCTAGACTCACTTTCATCCTTTGGAAAAACATCAGTTAAGTCAGGCTCTCCATCATTATCAAAATCCAAGGGGTAAGTATCACCATTGTCGCCGATATTATCGCCATCTGAATCTTGTGTTTCTTCACTATTGTTTGGAAATGCATCGCTATTATCACCGACTCCATCACCATCGCTATCGACACTCTCGCGGGAATCACTTGGGAATGCATCAATTTCATTCTTGATGCCGTCGCCGTCAATATCTGAATTTGTTGAGTCGCTGCCACATGCACTGAGCAGGGTTATAAATAGAAAAGTAAGTAAAATACGATGCATCATAAAATCCATTTTGATGAAAGAAAGGCGCCGCTATATTAGCCAAAGACTCAGGTATTCACTATAGGAATATAAGCCGGTAAACGCTCATTAATTAAGCACTTTAAAATTGATGGGATTGATGGATATTCTAAAGAAGGGACTACTTGAACGAACTAATAAGTCGAAACAGAACTGTACTTCGTTAGATAAAAAACCGTATATATCCGAAGGAATTTACGATTTTTTCACTACATAAAAACAGCTTAAATCATAGGATGGAATACCTCCTAAAAAGGGCTATTCCTTATACAGATACTCTCCATTTTTAACGCGCATCTAACGAATTAATAGCCCTCACTAATTTACTAAAACTTGTGAGGGATTAACACTAGCGTTTAATAAGTTAAATTAGGGTAAGTTTCTTTCAATAAATCAAGTTCCGATATGACCTCTTCATCAAATAAATTTTCAGTCAAGCTGATTACCGCCTCAGTATTTAGTATTTCAGATAAACCATCAGGAATAGAAATTAATTGATTATTGGATAGGTTTAGCTCCATCGAATCCCAGCGCCCCAAATAAACAAGTCCACGTAAATCAACATTAGTTAATTGGTTAGTTGAAAGATCAAGATGTTTTAAATTAACATTCTTTTCTAATTCTATATTGTTTAGCTGATTCCCTGATATATTAAGCCAGTACAAACGAATATTCACTTCTAGATCAACAGTATTTAACTGGCTGTTAGCCATATCAAGAGAACTTAAAGCTATATTAGCGCTTATATCAATATTTGTAAGCGGAGTATTCTTTAAGTACAACTTACGTAAACTTAAGTTTTCACTAACATTCAAACTAGATAATGGATTATTAGATAAGTCCAAACTTTCTAATCGATAAACGCCTGTAAAATCAATATCAATAAAATCATTACCGTCCAGCATAAGATAAATCAATAACGCGTTTCGGCTAATATCTATGTTATTGAAATTATTTTCAGACAATATTAAGTGGGAAAGATCTAGGTTACGGGTTAAATCTAAAGTATCGAGTTCATTCCCCGCCAAGTCCAAATACCTCAATCTAGAGTTATTTGAAACATCAATATTAGAGAACTCATTGCCAAATAAACTTAACTCCCTCAGATATATATTTTCAGATAGATCAATATCATCCAGTGCATTATCAGATAGTGCCAACTGACCTAACTCAATATTTTTACTGAGGTCAATGCTAGTTAATTCATTTTCAGATAAAAATAAACTATCTAAATTAACTAGATTGGTTAGATCAATACTTTCAAGGCCAGCATTAGAGATGTTCAGGCTACTTAAATTGCTATTTAAGCTTATTCTAGAAATAGGGTTACTAGACAAATCAAGTGTTTCTAACCCGCTAATCCCGGATACATCTAACTCAGATAAATTATTCTCCGCTACATTTATATCACTTAAAAAGCTGTTATTAGATAAATCTATACTGTCTAGCTCATTCTCAGAGACATCCAAATTAGCTAACTTTAAATTTCCCGATAAATCTAGACTTAGAATATTGTTTTGAGATATATCTAAATAATTCAAATTAATATTAGTACTTAGGTCTATACCAGTTAATTCATTTCCTTCTAAAATAATGTCATTTAGATTAAGAATGCCATTTACAT
>JBALXQ010000024.1:0-85143 GCA_036960565.1 Bermanella sp. | reverse complement strand
CTTACAATTCGTTACAAGCCATTCCTATTAAGCTGACTAATGGACACGCATTAGCAATGATCATCATCAACAGTTCACCTGTGAAACGAAAATGAAAATAAAGCCCCTTAAAGAATATGACCCAAAAGTATCATGAATAATAAAGTTTATTAAGTACTGATAAATTAATGAAATGAAAATATAAATTGTAAAACTTTTAGGCTCTACTCTAACCTCTTTTTCTCTTACAGCTATTTGCCACACACAAGACCAGAAGCGCTCCAACAGAAAAGCCTTGCAGTAAAAAACGCAGCAATGCTGTTGATATGAACTAGTATTGAAGATATAGACTAGCAATAATCCCCCTGCGGCAATTCACTAAAATATCCTTTGGGTAACCTAGTATGATTTTACTAAAAATATGGGTTATGTGTTCACTGCTACTTGGAACAGCCTATAGCTGGTCGGATAACCCTATTGTTGTTAAGCATTACCAAAAGCAGGCCCGCTACCAGTTTGGAGCCGACCTATTGCACTTGGCATTAAGTAAAATCAATACTCCCTTTGAGATTATTACTCAGGATACGCAAGGCGTGAATGAGGGGCGTGGAGAGCTACTCGTGATATCGGGTGAGCTAGACATTCAGTGGGTTTCAACTTCCAATGGCCGCGAAGAAAACATGATTCCCATTAAAATTCCTATTTATCGGGGCATGCTGGGGTTAAGGCTACTATTGGTCACTAAACTTAATTATCCAACCATGAGTAAAATAAATTCACTCTCGCAATTAAGAAAATTTGTAGGGGGACATGGCAGTCACTGGCTTGATTTACCGGTATACAAAGCCAATGAATTAAAGGTTAAAACCTACGGGCATTATCAAACTCTATTTGCTCAATTGGAACACAATCGCTTTGATTACTTTCATCGAGGTTTAAACGAGATTTGGCAAGAACAACTTAACCACGCCGACAAGCTAAAAATAGCCGATAATATAATGCTATTTTATCCTCACCCTGTGTATTACTTTGTTAATAAAGGCAGACCAGAGTTAGCCCAAAAAATAGAAGAAGGTTTAAGAATGGCACTTATGGATGGCTCGTTCAAAACACTATTCTTAAGCGCCCATAATGATATTATTAAAAAAGCGCAGCTTGCCAAGCGCAAACTCATTGTTCTTCAGAACCCTGTCGTTCCCTCCAATTCCCCTAAACTTAATACCCAATGGTGGCTACCTAAAAAATTTCAGAGCCAGGCTCTTCAACCTTTATAAATAGATATCAGTGACACCGGTACTTCTCCAAGATATTCTTCCAGCCCCATTGGTCATGGGCCGTTTTCATACTCATGATAGTTTCATAATACAGTGCATCATTTAAAGGAATTTATTTAAAAAAAACAGTAGGCTTTACAGTACAAAGGACAGCAGAAGTGTGTAATAACAGTAATAGGTGGGAACAAAAAACAGCCTTAGTATTCAGAATAATACCAAGGCCTATATATTAAAGCGCCGCGATCACTGTCACTTCAACCAACACTTCATCACGAGCCATAACAGATTGCACACAGGTACGTGCCGGTGCAAAACCTTCTGGTACCCAGGCATTCCACATTTCATTAAAGACAGCCACATCTTTATTGTCTTTAACGTGAATTAAGGCTGACAGCATCTTAGTGGTGTCTGAACCGGCTTCAATTAGATGCTCTTCCACTCGGGCTAATACGGCACGAGTTTGTTCAACAAAATCGGCGTTTACATCTTCTGGCACTTGGCCACATAGGTAAACTGTATCGTTGTGAATGACAATACGGCTGGCTTTTGCATCGGTACGTTTACGAATAATGGTCATGATAAGATTCTCTGACGGTGGTGAATAATTTGGGGCCTAAACCTGGCCAGATAGGGACCAATCAGCGCCCTTAAGAAAACAGCCTGCTGGGGATGCAGATTACTTAATAAAAATACTGGGCGCTGATAGGTCTATATGGCGACACACAGAAGCCATAAAAAGTATTCACTAAACCATAGCAGGCTGTAAACACAAGACTGCCCATAAACCACATACTGAAAACTAAATCATAATATGGTTGCTGCGTATTGATAAAGGAAAGGGGCTGTTATTAAACGTTGCCAAAAATATGACCTTTATTAATAGAAGCGTGCCACTATTTGATCGAAGTGAATGGCCAAGTAGAGCAAGGTGGCAAGATTAACAAAGATAATCACAGGCACCAGCCACACCAACAACACCAGTAATGAGCCTTCATTTAGATAGATGATTGACAGTACAATGGCTGCCCCAAGGTATAAATCGATGCCTATTTGGCGCCCCCAATAAGAGGCTTTCATATCGCGCATAATATAGATAATGCTTTCCTTGGAGGCCGCATATAGGCTGTATGCAAGAAAACTCAATAGCGTTAACCATGTGAGCGCTTTGCCTACTCCAGCCCAGCCATTAAATTCCAGCATACTAGGCTGCCAACCTGCAACGAGCGCATAAATTGCAAAACCAAAAAAGCCTAACCATAAACCATGTTTTTTTAGTGTCATTTTAAAACTTCCTTCTTAGAATATAGATAAGTCTAAACTCTGGGGTATACTCCACGGTCAAGGTGAATATTAAAATATTAACAACCTGTAACTAAATTAAGCCGCATTAGGAGGATAGATGCGTACCGCTCAACTCATACAAGCCAGCGGCTTATCTAAAGACACCATACGATATTACGAACAACGGGGACTTATTCCTGAACCCCAGCGCAGCAGTAACAACTATAAACTGTACCCAAAATCTACCTTAGAATTATTAGACTTCATTGCCACCGCTAAACAACTAGGTTTTACCCTAAACGAAATAAAAAATACCCTTCATTTATTTTATGATGAAGATCTGTATTGCGACAGCGCCATTGATTTACTAAAAAATAAATTAATGGAAGTCAGTCAAACCATCAAACAACTGGAAACACAAAAGAAACAACTACTGGGTGAAATACAATATTTTAAACATAAAAAATCAAATAAATAAAAAAGTCGTTATTTCCCTGCGGGCATATGAAACTCAATTACGTTTTCATCAGGGTCCCGAATAAAAATAAATACCGACCCATCAGGAATAGTATTAGGCCCACCGCTTAACTCAATAGCCATGTCGTTAAGCTGCTGTTTCACTGCCTGAATGTCTGTCACTTCTAAAGCCATATGGGTATAACCTGGGTATTTTTGAGGTATGTCCATTAACATATTAGTACTCGATTGAGAGTCAGCATTTAAAATAAAGTTAATGTTTACGCCGCAAGGGTGCTCCATAATAGCAACCGGCTCTGGCCCCACAGGCCCAACTATAAATTCAAAACCCAGCTTATGATAAAATACTCTTGATCGCTCTAGGTCTGCTACGCGGATACCTACATGGTTAATTCTGGTAATTTCTTTCACGACACCATTCCTTCTGAATTTTCGGGAAACCTGCTTAATCAAAAATTAATTTCGTATTTTAAATACGATCTATTTTCTCATTAAAGTGGCTTGTTTTGCTCATTATACATTAGCGATATTGGGAGAGTATTTTTTTAAAGTGTCCGTTACTTTTCATCAGTACCAGCTCTTCATTAAATTTTTTAATAAAACCTGCCCACTTTTTTGAAAAAACCAGTCTGTAATCGGTTGTATCCACCGCATTCTTGGCGATGATAAATTCGGTTTTTATATTATTTTTTTTAATTAGCCACAACGCTACGTGCTCGGTAATGATCGCTATATCAAGCCTTCCCCTAGTGAGCATTTGTAACAGATATAATTCGTTACTGCTGTCTACGCGCTTTATTTTTCCACTGTTAAAGTACTCAGTTAACGACTGATAAGAATAACCCGTGCGCACACCTACACGGTGACCTAACAGATCTTGAACCGACTGGTAATTTAAGGGCGTGTTTTTTCGAGTGAATACCACATCTCTCACTTTTAAGACTGGGTCGGTAAACGCGTATTTTTCAGGAGAGCTTACCCATTCCATGGCGCTGGCATGGGCATCGAGCTTATTATGATCTAATAATACAGTTACACGGTTTTCAGCAATACGCTCTGCCACTATTTTATAACCTTGTTTATGGGCTATATAGCTGAGCACATCATACATAATGCCCGCCGGTGGGCTGCTTATGATATAGGGCGGGAAACCTTGAGGAGTGACATTAAACCTAAGCACAGGCGTTTCGCCATGACAGTAAGCCAGGCGCACAAACAGAATAATAAATAACAGTAGCTTGCTATAAAGACTGCTTCTCATAACCCCACCCAATATTGCCTAAATTCAGGGTTAATATAACGAAGCCATTTATATAAAAATTAGATATAAGGCCACGGCTCACCACAGGAGAATTTAACGTCCTTTATCAATATAGAATACCTAGCCTGTATATGTGCCCTATTTTAATAATAGAGCTTAAAAATAACCTAATATAGCGCTTAAACTTGAATATCACGTTAATAAAGCCAGTGTATTAAAAAATGTACATCCGCTAAATAACCACACCCGTCAGTTCATAATTCACAAGTATTTTATAGTTTGAGACTTTTCCCTATTCATATTGTTAAAATAGCGACCGATTTTCAGGGCTGTGATAGAGCCTTACCATTGAACACTTAACATTTAATCCGATTCTATCAGCCAAAGGGCGAGTCATGAGTACCTTGATATTTCAAATACACATTAAGTGCTGGGACAAAAGTCAGCGCAGCACCGCTGACGTGGCCAAACGCCAAGCACTGCCGGTATGCTCTACCATAGATTCCAAACCCGAATTTTTCATTTTAGATAAAAAATGCGTCATAGATATGCACTCAACAGGCGATCATAGAGAGCTAAAAAAAGCCATTATGAAAGGTGGTTCGGTAAAATTGGAACGCTTCATTATTCATGAACAAGATGGCAAGACGGTATTGGGTTACCAAGAAGACAATAAAGAAATTGTTAAAATCGGTGATTTAAACGAAGGCTGGATACAAGCAAAATATAATTGGCGTTACTCAGTAGAGCAAAATAATGAGATTTATTGGTTATACGAGGAAGTGACTCTAAATGCGGCTTGTGTTAATAATTTTGGTAATAATTATTTTTTAGAAAATAAACCAAAGCTATTTTTTGATGCTCCTATTGTATAAATACGGGTTTCACAACTATCTAAAGACCTAATTTAGGGCGGTACATAAGCCTTTCCTAAAATGCGCTTTAACTTTCCAGAGGCATGATAATGCTTAATGTGATAGTTAAAGGCCTGTATGAAATCGTTTGATACTCCCCTGCACACCAGTGAATCATTATGAATCGCCAACGGATAATCGATGGCATGTGGATAACTGCGAGTATCAATTTCATCAAAGAATATATAGGCATCAGGGATATAGGCCACCACCACATCTACTCTATTACGCTCGAGCTTGCCAAAGTTTTGTTTCAAACTATCCGCAATATCCAGATTTAAACCTGCCTCAGCAAAACGCTTTCCATAGGGTAGGCCACGACGAACCCCCACTCGCTTATTTCTAATGGCATTCACCCCACCAGAAATGGCTTGGGTGTTCCTGGCTGAAAACACATATATCTTGGCTATATTCATAGGCAAGGTTTCTACCATAGCCGGTTTATAGTCATAAAAATTAGGGTTCATATTCGTCGGGCTAATGCAGCAATTTTTACACAGTAGAAATTGAGCTTTTGCCCTAGCAGGCGGAACTACGGTTAATTGGAAGGTTTCTTCTGAATATTCAAGCTGATTAATGATTTTATCATATGCACCCTGCTCATTACTTTGATGAAGCCCAGGAATCGCAATGGAGAGTATGTTGATATCCGCTAAACAGGCAGAAGCACAGAGCCAATATAACAACAGACATTGAGTAAATTTAAGCACGTCTATAGTCCAAGTAACCGACAAAATTGCAGCATGCCCTACAAGATTAGCAACCTTTGACCTATGCCATGAGGTTTATAGCAATAGATTCTAAAAGGAGTTACACCTTAGTACTTCGAAATATCGCTTACGCCAGCTATTACAAATATTGGGGGTAATTACTCAGTCTCCTAAAGTAGAAATTTAGGCTATAAGACCTATACTTTTATCACTCCCCTAACCTCTCCAGAGATTAAAAATGAAAGCCATAATACTTTTTTCTCTAATGCTTTTTCCTTTGCTAAGTTTAAGCCAGCCCACCATATATGCTTTAAAGTTGGATGGATTGCACCAGAAAGATAATCAAGGGGCTTATGATTTAATAATTAAAGAAGCCATGGCCTCTAAGAAGTCTTATACAGTAGAAGTTCAAGTCCCGGCCTATGCTGAGAAGCTTTTTAAAAAATGCACCAACTGCTGCATTAGCCCTGCCAATAAAAGTCCCGAGTTTTATGACTATGGTGATCAAGCCGTTGAAACCAGTGCTATGAACGTTGCAAAAATTTATATCTATACTGCACAAGGCTCGGCCACTATCAATAACCTTGCAGACCTTAAAGGCAAGAAAGTGGGTGTGCGCCACGGCCTCCCATATGGCAAGAGTTATGACAACGCTGGGCTAAATAGTAAGGCTGTAGATAAAATAGAGAAAAACATTAAAAAAATTGATCATGGCAGCATAGATGCCTTTATTGCCTACGTGCCCGATGCCAATATAATTTTTAAAAGTCTCGGCTTAAAACCCTACCCTCATGATAAAGCTAATCCCATGGCGGTTCACCCTGATGCCATGGTTTGCAAAAATGTAGATCCCCAGTTTATTAAAACATTTAATGACGGTATTAAATCGCTTAGTCAGTCTGGTCGCCTTAAAGCTATTTTGGGTGATGGCTATGTTGAACCCTAGCGCTTGCAGGTATCAGGTCATTCAAAAACTAAAGTTATTCAACCACGACACAATAATTTTTCGGTTTAGCACCCCGTAAAATTATTGTGTTAGATGAGCGGGATATAGAAAGGATAAATTACATTTTAAGCTGAACACAGTCACGCCCCCAAACCATAACGAAACACATCGCGCCAACTAACAATGCCATCTAATCGGCCATTGGTATTCACCACGGGCAAGCAACCTATGTCGTGCTCTAGAATCAAGCGTACAGCCTGCTTAATGCTGTCGTCTGGGGAGATGGTAATGGGGTTACGCGTCATAATTTGATGAGCTTTTTTTTGTAAGGTGCGGGTATCCCGTTCTAATTCGGCAGCGGTACTCACGTAAGGTGACAAACACTTTAAAACGTCACGGTCGGATACTATACCCACTACCTCGTTATCTTCCATCACAACCAGGTGATGAATTTTTACGTTGTTAAAGTATTCCTGTAAGGCAAATATTTCCGTATCCATGGAAACCGTTAATACCTTTTTTGTCATTATTTTTTTAACGGACATATTCCATCTGCCTATAAAAATGCTACCTAATTGAATTATTGTCCTTGTTTCTATAAACACAAGGATTGTACCTATTTTTAAGGTGACCTCATTAAAGCCTGACTGCAATTGATAATTTTTATTAAGTTAGCGTCCGATTACTTTTCTATCGATAGCCCGCTCATTTTTTAAGGATGCATTCACCTTGTCTACTTCCAGCGGATCATTGCCACTTACATATAATGCCAGATGCTCAAACTGATCATTTCCCCAGAAAAGTTGATCGTCAATTATCATAGTAGGCACACCAAATACACCACGCTCAATGGCATCAGTGGTTTTTTGTTTTAGAATTTCTTTAATATTGGTTTCTTGTATTTGTTGGCATAAAGCGTCACCGTTTATGCCTACTTCATTTAAAATAGCGCTTAACACTTGCGGGTTGCCTATGTCTTTTCCCTGGGTCCAGCCGGCTTCAAAAATAGCGCCAATCACTTTACCTTGATCTGTTCCACAGACCTCAGGTAAAGATAAACGTAGCGCCGTTAACGAGTTAAACGGATGGTACTTGGGTGGGTTCATTTCAAAACCATGAAGATGAGCATAACGATTACAATATTTGGCCAGCCATTCACGCTTAGGTGGAATCTCCGCCGGGCCTAGTTGCCCCCAGTGATCTAACAGCTTACCAAATACCACAGGCTGTGGATTTAACCTTAGGTTGTGGGTCTGGCAAAAGCTTTCAAGTTTACGCCATGAGAAATATGCGTAGGGAGAAAGGTAGTCAAAATAGAAATCTAACGTTTTCATAAGTCACCTAACAAAGTGTTTTTATTTTTATTTGAATACATCAGGTATATAGATTTTTTTAACACCTGTAAATAAAGGCACAACAGCTTTAAGCAAGGGTGCTGCGTTTAACCGTACCCTCATCCCCTTAACTCATTAAAAAATTCAAGACCATCATTAGGCTTCAACGCTAACCACCGTTAGGTGTACATCTTCGCTGATGACTTTAAGATCTATGTGCTCGGCACGTATTAAGTCGCCGTCTTTCATTAATTGGCCATTGATTATGGCTTCACCATTCACCACATATACTAGGGTCTGCCCTTGTCTATTAAGACTAAAATCTTTATGCACTAGGCCTGTATCAATCACTGTATGGCTATCAAAGCTTTTAGTTTGCGCTTGAGTACCGCCATAAATACGGTGCAGCTCTCCATCGTTAGTATTGTAAAACTTATAATTGGCGGCACTGCCTGACGCCTCAGGTAACGCCCACAATTGTAATAAGCGGGTACGGCTTTGATCTGGATTCACTTCGTTATGGTCAAAGCCTTCACCGCCAGCACGCTGCACTTGCGCCTGATTGGCCACCATAGACTGGCCATGCTCCATGGAACCTTCATGGGTTAGACGCCCTTCTATCATGATGGTAATAACATCCACTTCAAGGTGAGGGTGCATGCCCGACTCGCCGTATGGCAGGTAGCGGGCATCGGCTAAGTAAACAAAGCTACCTATACCATTCCAGGTGTCAGTTTTGCCGCCAATCTGGACATCTTTAATAAGCCGAGTTTCCTCAATTCCTGCAAAGCCACCGCGGGGTAATGTGTCTCGGGATAATAGTTTCATGATGCATTTCCTTTGCCGTAATTGGGCTTAATTGGGTTTTAATTAATTGATATGTTTGATGTTTCCAAACTGTTGAAGCCATTGTAATCAAGGCTATTATTAATAAAATCGAGTAATATTGAGTAATTAGTTCGAAAATACTGAACAAACTAAGAGAGCCCCATGAAACTAACTCTGGACGCCTTAACCGTACTGGATGCCATAGAGCGCAAAGGCAGCTTTGCTGCTGCTGCCGAGGCCTTGTTTCGCGTGCCCTCCACCGTGACCTACACCGTGCAAAAGCTGGAAGAAGATTTGGGTTTTGCCATATTCAAACGGGTGGGTCGTCGCTGCGTATTAACCCCTGCCGGGCAGGTTTTGTTAGAGCAAGGCCGAGGGTTATTATTGGCGGCACAAGATGTAGTGGCATCTGCACACCAGGTGAACAGCGGTTGGGAAGCTGAATTGAATATCGCCATAGACACGGTTTGGGACATTCGAAATTTTTATCCACTGCTGCAAGAGTTTCATCAACTCAATACCGGTGTGCAGGTAAACCTAAGCGAAGAAGTGATGGGCGGCACGCTAGAAGCCATCATAGAACAAAGGGCCGACATTACATTAGGTGGGCCACCGCCCGTGAGCCCCATACAAGGCATTCAATTTGAAAGCCTCATGCGTGCGCAGTGGCTGTTTGTGGTCGCCAAGCACCATCCATTAACCAATGTGGCGCAACCCTTAACCGAACAAGATACCCAAGCCTATGTGTCCGTTGTGATACGAGACTCCGCCACACAATCTCCTATCCGCCCCCACAGAAGCCTAGGGCAAAAAAATGTGTTAAGAGTGGCGAGCATGCAGCAAAAAATTCTAGCCCAGTTACAGAGTGTGGGAGTGGGGTTCCTGCCACGTCATAAGATTCAAGACTATCTAGACTCGGGAGAGTTAATTGCGCTAGCCATAGAAAAAGAAGCGCCTGTGACTCTTCAGTATTGTGCGTGGCGCAGCACTAATTCAGGCCGAGCTGCTCAATGGTTTGTGGACAAAATTATGGCCATGAAAGACTTATAAAAAGGAAAGGAAAGGAAAGGAAAATCACATGTTTTCCAAGCCAACAAAACGTGACCTTATATCCTGGCTTGGCACCATACAGCTACTCGCTTTACCAAAAAGCCGGTAGCGGTTTCGAGCAAATAATTTGTACACAAAATCACGCATGGATCGCGGCACAAGTTTAAAGACAGTAAACAAATACCAATAACCCGTAAGGCCTTTACTGATTTCTAACGCCGCACTCGAGAATTCCAAACTTTGGCCATCTTTAATTAATAAAAATGTATCTATGCCCACATTGTTAATTTTGTATTGAGCCATCAGTTCTTTGGCTAGGGGGCTTTGCATGGGTGTGAAGGCAAACCTAGCGTTAGGGTCGCGCTTGATAATAAAGTTCACCGCGTCGTTACAAAAATTGCATACGCCGTCGAATATCACTATGTCTGGGTTATTCATTTCTATCTACCAACATTGGGTGTGACTGCCTTAGTTTATTTGGTTGGGGCATTAGTAGCAAAACTAAAAACTTAAACATCTAGTAATACTCAAATAGTAATTTGAACAGCTACTTCCTTGTAGACCCGTATGTTGGCTGTTTGAATTGGGTAACGTTGCAAGCTAGCTTTTTTGTAAACGCTCGATAATAGATTGTGCTACTTTTTTAGCTGACGCGGGGTTTTGGCCAGTGATTAGACGGTCTGCCACCACTACATTCTCCTGCCATGCTTTACCCTGCACATAAATTGCGCCGCGCTCTATGAGCTTGTCTTGCAATAAAAACGGAATGATCTCTGTGGTGCCTAAGTCTGCTTCTTCTTCGTTGCTGAAAGCCGATACACGCTTGCCTTTAACGAGTAATGAACCATCTGCCAGCTTAATATTAATAAGGGCAGCGTTGCCATGACACACCGCCGAGACGATACCGTTACTCTGGTAGATAGCCGCTGAAATACGGTTAATGTCTTTATTATCGGGGAAGTCCCACATAGGGCCAGAACCACCGCTGAATAAAATAGCCTGATAATCATCTGGGTTTATTTTGCTTAATGGAATACTGCGCATCACCTTGGCCATAAGCTCGGCATCGTTGAGAAAGATCTGGTGATACTCATCGGCTTCGTCAAAGGCTTTACTGTCTAAGGGAGCCATGCCCCCTTGGATGCTGGCCACATCTACAGTGAAACCCGCTTTTTTAAATTCATAATAAGGGTGGGTTAATTCAGGAAGCCAAAACCCTGTTTTTTCACCGGTATTACCCAGCTCGGTATGACTGGTTAATACAATCAAGACCCGAGTATCACGACTAGCATGACTGGTTGCCGTGACTAACAATAGAATTAAGCTTGTGGATATTATTGCAATTGATCTAAATAGTTTTTTCATAGTAACCCCATGTGTGACGTGTGTTTATTAACTCTTGGTGAGTTGATAAATGAAGTTTACACAGGGGGCGAGAAGCAGGAATTAACCCAGGTTTAGTGCTAGCAATTAATTAGTTTTGATGGATATTTTGGAAAGGCTTAACTCAGGCGTAACAGAGCAAAGGCTGGCATTTTAATTAGGCAAACCTTCACACCTATTTATACAAGTCACCGCTGTAAGTAACTCAGGCCACTCAGGTCACTTAATTAAAAAACAGCCAAGTATGCAGTAAACGGCCAGGTGAAAAGGCAAACGCCCCAGCGATTAAGATACCACCCACATACAAACCAATCATATTCCCTATGTGTAACGTCATTTTACCGGTACGAGCAGCAAAATAAGCCATGGGCACAGTGAGAAATACCGAAAAACTAAAGAAGTGAATAAAACCAAAATGGCCCACAATCGCACCTCCCACCTTAGCAGGCATAAACAAGGTGACCATGGCCGTGAACAACATAAGCAGCATATAAGTTTTACCCAGTGTTTTATGTAGCGGAGAGCCTTTTCTATTCAGTAGTAGATAAGTTGCAATTAAAAAAGCGGGAAGGATGGTAGCCAGATGAAGATAGGCTAAGTGGTTGTAATCCATTACTTAAATATTCCTAAATTGATATTTTCTTTAAAAGCAAAAGTATATAGAAGCCAATACCATTTAATAAATTGTTTACCTTTACGCTAGTATCACAATTTACCAAACTGTTTTTGAATCACAACCAAAATCCTTCTTAATGACCATTAATATATGACTAATCAATTGAGCGCAGAGATCAGGCCTTGTTTTGTGTGTTTAAAACAAACAAGACCTTCACACCTTCTGGCGACTGCTAGATTTTATGCACAGCACCCTGAAGCGTCGTCTTCATTAGGAATACAACATGCTGCCTCATCCTCGGTACTTGATTCACTTTTGTTTAAGGGAATACAGCATGCCGATGACTCATCATCAGAATCAGATTTTGTGTCTTCTCCAAAGATCGGAATATCGTTCAAAGAATGAAATGACTCCCAGGCAATCCCTTGTGGATCCAATGCCCAATGTTTGTTTGAGTGGGCATAACAGCAAGATGCCCCTTTCTGTTCTGATGATGTAATTTCGGCTTCATCAAGGCGTTGGGCTATTTCTTTTAACTCACTTTCCGAGTCTACCTGTATTCCTAAGTGGTTAAGTCCACTGGCATGGCCCCGTTTTGAAATGGCAAAATTCACGGCAGGGTCGCTTAATTTCCATTTTGCGTAATCTTCACGTTCGACAGTAGGTGATGCGCCAAACATGGTTGAATAAAAACCAATACTTTCCGATAGTTTATTGACAGCTATGTGAATGTGCATACGCTTCATTAGTTTTATCCTAATTAAAATTACATGTAAGCACCGTAAAAAAGGTGCATTCACAGGTAAAGACGGTGAAGCGGTAAAAAGGATGCAAATATTTTTTGAGGCTAAACGATTTTATAAGGTGCGCTAGTGACAGTATTCCGCTTGCTTAATTTGTTAGGCTTCTTACTTGAAATATAGATAAAGAGTTACCCAAAAAATTGGAAGATAAACATCTGTAATCATATCTTCTTTTTTAATTTCTAGACCCACACTTACGTAATGAAAGAACACCGGAAATTTTGCACATTGCTCACCGATTTCCGGTAGCCAGTGCTCATAAAAATAGGCGGCGACGGACACATTAGCGATGTGTCTTAAATTTAACGCAGACGATTCAAAAACGCTGGCATAGATTACGAGGGGTATCGCTCATTAATAAATGTTACTTACGGACGCAAGATTCAGTGGTGGCATCAAACAAAAACAACAGGACCAAGATGCTGCTGATGGTTCATATAGCAGATTTAAGCATAGCTCTTGCCTGCTGATAGTTGGGTTTTGTTCGCTACTCTCGATTGCTTTTATCCTTTTCTCGAGTAATGCTATGCTTACATGAAACTGAAAATAGACACCATTAATGCATGGTGACTTTTTGTGGGTATACATTCTGAAATCTCCCCCCGTATTACTCGATACTATTTCCATAGAGCACTTAAATTGCCCTATATGGGTCTATGACATCGATTTAAGGCGGATTTTATGGGCAAATGATGCCTCGTTACTCTTGTGGGAAGCACCTAGCCTGGAAGAGCTTCTACAGCGTAACTTCAATAGTGGCGAATCTCGTGCTGTGCAAGAAACGTTACAAGGGTATTTAGAAAAATTTAAAGCTGGGGAAACCGTTGAGGTTTGGTGGGAAATAAGCCCTAAGGGGACTAAGAAAAAAATATTCTGCTTATTCTCTGGTATTCAATTAAACGATGGCCGTTACGCTATGTTGGTTGAAGCTCGCCACTCTACGTTATTGCAAAACCAGCAGTATGATCACCAGACCGTTGCAATGACTGCATTATTTGATGTAACCAGTAAGCTAATCAGTTGTAACCCTCCTTTTATTGAACAGTTTGGCAATCAAATAAGCTGTTATCAGCAGCTCTTTCCTGAAGCGATTGATTTTCGCAATATAGTGCTTCCTGAACAGATATATGAAAAAGACATTCTGCTGATGACTTTAATGGAAGAGCGGTGGCATCATGCCGAAATTCGACTGCAAAAAGACGATCTGAACGATAGCAGCTATTACGTAATGGTTTTGATTGATGTGCATGAGCGAAAATTGCGTGAACTCAAAAATGTAAAAGATGCCTTATCCGACCCATTAACCGGAATGCTCAATCGCCGAGGATTGGAACATCATTTAAATGCCTTTAATGATCAACATTATTGTGTTTTTTACATCGACCTAGATGGCTTTAAATTAGTCAACGATACCTATGGTCATCATGTAGGTGATGAACTGCTCATAAAAATATCAGAGGTTCTAATTCACGATATATACAGTAATATTATTTGTGCACGCTTGGGTGGGGATGAGTTTTTATTGGCTATCCCTGAGCAATTAAACAACAACAAAACGAATCATATTGCCGCCACTTTAATTCATAAATTATCACAACCGTTTGTTATTTCAAATGATCGTACTATTTCTGTATCGGCTAGTATTGGCACGGCAACTTATCCTAAGGATGGGATAGAGCTATCAGAGCTCATAGTTTGTGCTGATTCGGCTATGTACTTGGCAAAAAAACAAGGGCGTAATCGTCATGTTTTTTATACTGAAGGAATGGGAAACCACCTTCGCCAACGCACTATTATTATACAAGACCTAGAGCAAGCCATACTTGATAATCAGTTAGAACTCTATTACCAACCGGTCAATTGTTTAAGTGAAAACAATATCAGTATTGTTGAGGCATTGTTGCGCTGGGACCATCCCGTTTTAGGATTTATTTCTCCACTGGACGTTATTTCTACCGCGGAAGAAACTGGGAAAATCGGTATTGTAGAGGAATGGGTAATTACTCGAGCCTGTTCAGATTTACGCCAGTTAAAGGCACACTTTGGTGATCAAGTTAAAGTCAGTATTAATATCTCTGGAGCTCATATTTCTCAAAAAGGGTTTTCTGATAAGTTAAACAGCATTGCTGTGAATTATCAATGCGAGCCAAAAGAGATCATTATAGAATTAACCGAAACTGTTTTATTACCAGTGATTGAAGATGACCCACATTGCATTGACCAGGTAAAGGCGTTTGGTTTTTTAGTGGCTATCGATGATTTTGGGACAGGGTTTTCCTCATTAGCTTATCTCAGTCGGATCCCTGCAGATTATGTGAAAATTGATAAAGCGTTTGTCGACGGCCTCGATAAAGATGCCCATACAGTAGAGTTTATTCGTAGCCTGTGTGAAAAGCTCGGTATGAAGTGTATTACTGAGGGGGTAGAAACTCAGCATCAAAGCGACGTTTTATTAAGTGTAAAACTCGACCTTCAGCAAGGTTACTTATTTTACAAACCTATGCCTATTGCTAAATTAATATTAACGTAAATTTTGCGTTCAATCTCTTCGATTAATATGAAGTCGAATGAAGTGTAAATGTTTTTTGCGGCTCCAGCCCTTTTACTGTCCAGAGCGATATAGGTTCATAACCTTTATCTATAGCAAAATCTAATAGAACTGAATTAAACGCTTACCAATACCTTGGCCTCGCAATTCAGTACTACCAGGAACCAGCGTAATTGAACTTCATTTTTGAGATTTCACAAAGTGCTATTGATCCAAATTCTTTCTCGCGGATTATTTCTCTTTTCAAACAGGGCCAATGGCTCTGCGATATAAACTTAAAACGTATAATCATAGCCATGTTCCTTTGCATATAAAGTTTAGCCAAAGGGCTGCCGAAAGCATTCCAGAGGATAAAGCGAGGAGTTGGATCTTGTTTTGTTTTGTGCCTTTAAGGCAAAAGGCAAGACTTAACCCTCGCCCCACAAGCCACCACCCCTAATGACCTGTGTTTTTTCACCAAGGAATAGATTACAGGTACTAATACTATTAAAAGCCCTATTATTGGAATAAAGGATAGAATTAGGAAAAATTTTGCTAGCTTATAAATAGCTGTAGAACCTTCTTTTATTTTAATATTCATAACAAATTTATAAATTAAAAACTTTCAGTATAATTAATAAAAAACCTAGTCAAGCCTTCGTCATCATACTCAAGCACAACTGATGTGAAGGCATCCCAATAATAGTCACTGCATTTTGGTGCGACCCTGCCTCGGCTGCCCAGCATAGAGCTTTCAATTTGAGACTGGCTCATCTTGATCCCATGATGAAATATTAACTCACCTTGGGCGTTATCTACTTTTATCTTATCAGCCACATATTCTTTCGATACTCCAATTGCAATTCCTGAATCAGTTTTAAAAGAAGATGAATTTAAATTCGTTTGTTGACATTGTTTTGGTAATTTATGATTTGATACTTTCAGGATTTCAAAACCATGTAAGTCCCAAGATGTGTAACGATAGAAGATAAGTGCAACGGATTTATCTGTTGATAGATAGCAGGCATAGTCAGAACAAGAAGCACAACCTTTCTCATCATTAGCAATTAAAGCTGATGGAAGCGGCTCTCCAATTTCTTTCATCTTATTTTTGGGAACATTGATACCAAGTACAGTTAAATTGGCATCACTCACCTTAGACCCTAATGCGTTCAAGTCTTTAGATTCCTTGAACTGAGGTTCAGCAGTGCAATCTGGTGCAGGCCACGCTCTCAACTCACCAGCAGATACCGTAATTGGCAATATAAGCAGTATGAAGAACCTAAGCATTGCTCAGTATCCTATTTTGAGGAAGTCATTAGTTTAGAGGGTAGGATACAGCATAGGGTCTACCTAGAGTAAGGTTACTGCAATGGGCAAAACTATTCCTAGCTTTTTGAAAGCTCGGAATAGGTATTGTTTTGAGCGTTTAAGGAAAGAGGCACGACTTGACCCTCGCACATCATTCAGAATCAGGCTTGAGCTTAAACTCAAAGGGGGCTGTTAGCCCACCGTGATCTTCATTTACGTACCTTATTTTATCAAAAACATGTAAGCACAACCTAGACTTAAAAGTCTGAGAAAAGTTTTTTGATTCTATATCACATCCAGTCATATACCCATGCTTATCAAATGTAAGGGTAGCTCTACCTTTTCCTTCAAACTTAGGCACACTTCTTAATTGATGCCCATATTCATATTGCAGTCTCGGGTGTATTAATTCCATAAACTCGTCAGGGGTTTTCGCAGTTATGTGGAATACAGTACAAGATGACAAAGAAAATATTATCAATAGTAGAATAATTTTATAGATAGTCATCTCAACCATACAACCTAATGAGTAATATCAGCCTGTATTTCACTTATTATTAATATCTAGTTTAAAGATAAAGCAGCACTACTTATTTTTTCAAAGAAGTCTTTTGGCAAACCTAAATCTCTCATGGTAATTCTATGGAATAAAAGTGATTGAACTTCGCTACTATCCCCTCTCAAACGATCCTTTTTCAAATAAAAATGTTCAACTCCAAGAAACATGTAAACAGCTCGAGTGTCGTTATATTCAATCTTTTCAATTGGAGAAGGTCTTAGGTTTACTCTCACAATGCCAATAATAGGTAGACCACACTCTTCACCACAGCTCAGATAAACCCTATCTTTAGTTACCTGCAACACAGAATAAGGGGCTGCCTGTTCCAGTGTAATTGGTAGGTTTTTACTTACACCCAAAACCACTTCACCTTTAAAATCATTTACATCTACAGATGATATAACGCTTTCAACCAAGCTATACATATTGGCTGCTAAGTCTACACTTACCGGTTTAACTCCCTGAAATTCAACGGAGGCCAATTTTTCAAGTATTTTATTCGAAGTTGCATCCCTTTGAAGTTCTTGGCGAATTTTTTCTTGATTAGCTAACCGAACCTTTTCTTTTTCAGACTTAATTCGTTTCTCTTCCAATTGAAGATACTCATTTTCAACTTGAGTATTGAGTCGTTTTTTCTCTTCTTTTATTTGAGCTAGCTCAGTGTCTTTTTGTTGGTCCAATTTTGGAGCTGATTTTGGAACTGATTTTCTAGCGCGTTTTATCGCGTTTGCTAAGCGTATATCTCTACCACATTGAGCAATAATCCCTTCATCACTCTTTGTTAATTTAGTAATTCGTGCCGATGTATTTTGACAATAAACAGAGTCATGACCAGTGCACTTATAACGCTCAATATCTTCTGAGTTAACCCAACGAGTACCGTTCTTTATTCGTATAGTGAATCCCCTATCGTAAGCTCGTTTTAAGCCTTGGCAGCTTCGTGTTCTTGGTAAGCTATCCGATGATAGATCAATATCAGCAACATCGTTTTTATACAAAACCATGTTATTAGCACAGCCGGCAATAATAAATATTAACGCCAGTAAAATAGAGGTTTTAAGAAGGTTCACAGCTTTGATCCTATCTAGCTAGAAATAATAATAGGGATTAATCGAGCAGGCCTTATAACTCGTCCCTTTTAAACACGCTGGATAATACCAGCTCAAAACCCCAAAACAATTCATTTGTACTAAATTGATCAAATAACAGACAGACCTGTATCAATTAGAGTCCATGTAATGTGTATCGATAGCAACATTGACGTTAGCCTTCAGCGAAAGCACTTGCCTTGCGCATTGTCTATCCCACACGACGTGGGATAAGGGCCATAGGGCATGGACTACCACAGGGATGTGGTTGTTAGAGCAACGCATCGTCACAAGGATGTGACTAAGTAGGATAACGCAGGAGCAGTTATCGAGGGAGCAGTTGCCGGTGCCCGTTTGGTCCGTGGCAATCGAAGCAAGGTGAGGGATGACGTACAGGGATGTACTAATATCGCGGGCGCAGGATGCGCTAGAGCGATTAGGCATCAGAAGGCGGAGGTACCACCATGGATGGTGGAAATACAGATTTTGTCTGGAACAAAAATATGTGAAGAAGGGGGATGACGTGCATGGATGCACTAATATCGCGGGCGCAGGATGCGCAAGAGCGATACAAAGGGGCCACCCCTTTAAAGGAAAAACGTACTCGCTATACAAATCCAGATTATTAAAACTCAAATTTAGAGAAACAAAACCTCCAGCCCTAGTTTTTGCTCCCTGCAAAACGAGGATACAGCCCATCCATGGGCCAAACACAGAAAGGGAGGCCAAAGCCTCCCAATCCATACAAATGTTTAATCCTATTAACGTAAAAGCTACTCGATAAACAATCCTTCAATAATCCAATAAAATCCTAGTTTTCTCTCCCGGCAAAACTAGGATACGACCCACACGCACGTGGGAAGTGCCATTTTTGCAGGAGCAAAAAATGGCCAGTCCATCCATGGGCCTACTTAACTTCTGTAGCCCAACTAACCATCTCAGCACGCTCATCATCTGTCATAGCCGTAAGGTTAGACAAAGGCATGTACTTGCTCTGTACCGCTGTAAGGATACGTGGCTTGTAAGTTTTTAACTGAGCCACTGTTTCTAAAGAAATGCCAGCAGGAGCGGCAGTGAACATAGCACTGGTTGGCTTATCTGCATGGCAGCTAGCACAACGTTGCTGAGATATCTCAAGTGCACGAGCATCGCTTACCTGAATGTCTGTGTTAGCAGGCATAGGCATCATCCAACCAATAATGGCAAACAATACCACTGTGCCCACAGCCAAGATCCAAGGCTGGTGATTATCTTGATGCTTCAAGATGAAGTAATGACGAACAAATGCTGCGTTTGCACAAATCAATGCCAGTACCAACCAAGCATGGTCGTTACCAAAGGTCATTGGGTAGTGGTTGCTGATCATGATGAACAACAAAGGCAGTGTGAAGTAAGTGTTATGAGTAGAACGTAATTTAGCAAAAGCTGCTGGTGCTGAATCTGGCTTTTCACCGGCTTCAATGGCACGAACAATTTCACGTTGCGCAGGCATAATGCCAAAGAACACGTTACCGGCCATGATAGAACCAATAAGCGCACCTACGTGTAGGTATGCAGCACGATCACTGAAAATTTCACTTAATGCGTAAGCAGCAAAGGTTAAACCAACAAACAGGATGCCACCAAAAATACGTGGGAACTTTTGTAATGGGCTTTTAATCAGCATTTCATAAAATGCAAAACCGCCGGCTAAAAACGCAAGGCTAATACCAATCGCTTGAAACTGAGTTAATTCCATCTTGCTTGGGTCAATCAGGTACTGTTCGGCACCCCAGTAATACATAACGGTTAGCAGCGCAAAACCTGTCATCCAGGTGGTGTAAGCTTCCCATTTAAACCAATGCAAGGTAGTCGGCATTTTTTCTGGCTCAAGCTGGTACTTGGCCACTTCATAAATACCACCACCGTGAATCGCCCAAAGGTCACCTTTAATGCCTTTTTCTTTTTTCCAGGCAGGCGGCTCACGTAAATTTAAATCAAGCCATACAAAATAAAACGATGCACCAATCCAAGCCACACCGGTTATTACATGGATCCACCGGAAAAACATATTAAGCCAATCAAAAAAATAAGCTTCCATCAAACACCTCGCGCCAACCTTCAGGCTGATCTATTTGTTTATTTTAGGCGCCCTACGGACACCCTGTTTAGTCAAACCAGTTGAGCTTCAATAGACACAGGAAATGTTAGTGCCTAATCGAGCTAATCGAGAAACTTCACCGTGCCAATGGGCTGCAGTGTTGTTCCTCCCTATTCTTTTAAAACAATCTGTTGCCGCCAAAAGAGGCGGCACAGCATTTCAAATTATTTTTTGTAAACTTGTTTAGCGGCCACAAACGTTTCGCTAATGGCACGGTCATCGCCCAGCATCATTAACGAGAACAATACTTCGTCTAGGGTTTTACACTTAGATTGTTTGCGCTGCATAAGCGGCGTGCTTTCTAAATCGACCACTACAAAGTCGGCTTCTTTGCCGGCTTCGAAGTTACCAATTTTGTCGTCTAGCTGAAGGGTCTTGGCGTTGCCTAATGTCATCATGTAAAAAGCCTGACGCGCATCTAAGCTGTAATCTTTAAGCTGACAAATTTTGTAAGCTTCGTTTAGTGTTTGCAACATAGAGAAGCTAGTACCGCCGCCCACGTCTGTTGCCACACTGACGTTTACGTTGAATGTTTTAGTGGCTTCTAAATCAAACAAGCCACTGCCTAGGAATAAGTTAGACGTTGGGCAGAATGAAATGCTGCTTTGGGTTTCGCTTAAACGTCTGAAGTCAGTTTCGTCTAGGTGAACGCCGTGGGCAAATACGCTGCGTGGGCCAAGCAAACCGTAGTGATCGTATACATCTAGGTAGCTTGAACGCTCCGGGAACAATTCTTTAACAAACGCAATTTCGGCTTTGTTTTCAGACAGGTGAGTTTGCATGTACACACCCGGGTTGTTTTTCATTAACTCGCCGGCTTTCTCTAGCTGCTCGCCAGTTGAGGTAATAGCAAAACGAGGGGTAACCGCGTAAAGCTGACGACCAGTACCGTGCCAGGTATCAATTAATGTTTGGCTGTCATCGAAGCTAGATTGAACGTCATCGCAAAGGCCTTCAGGGGCGTTACGGTTCATCATGACTTTACCGCAAATCATACGGGTATTAAGTTTTGAACTGGCTTCAAAGAAAGCATCTACCGACTCTTTGAAAACCGTACCAAAAACCAAAGCGGTGGTGGTGCCGTTTTTGATTAATTCGTTTAAGAAGAAATCGGCTGTTTCACGGGCAAATTCAGGGTCTTTAAACTGCAACTCAGTTGGAAAGGTGTAGTTGTTTAACCAGTCTAAAAGTTGCTCGCCGTAAGAGGCGATCACATCTACCTGTGGGTAATGAATGTGTGTGTCGATGAAACCCGGCATGATAATTTTGTTTTCATACGTAGTGATTTCAACGCCATTTAACTTGGCCGTCAGTTCACTCGAGAGGTCTTTGGCATCTACCACTTCTTGAACGGTGCCGGTCTCACTGTCTACCAGTAGAATACCGTCATCAAAATACTCAGCTTGAGCATCTTCTTTGAAATGTAAGATGGATGAGCGAAAGGCTTTAATGGCCATAATTTTATTCTCTATCAATAATTCAAAACTAATTAACGCCCGCTATAAACAGTACGGCGGGCACTTAATTACAAGGTAATGTCAATTTTCAAGGAGTTTGAAAAATTCATTTCTTCCAAGTTATTACCCGGGCCGGCTCGATCTACTACCCAAAAATCACATACTCCATCCAGCGCTAATAGCGGATGATGCCAGCAATTTTTCTTGTAGTTTACGCCCTGCCCCTTGGCAATAAATAATTTAAGCGTAGTTGGATCTGGCTCTTTTTCACCTTCACAAACCAAAACTAAATAAGGTTTTTCGTTGCAAGGTAAAAAGGCCTGACTGCCCAACGGATGACGTTCCATCATCTTAATGCACATGGGCATAGTACGTGGCTGCGCACGAAAGATATTCATGATGGCAATACCGCCCTCACCCACATCTACATCACCCAAACGATGGTAACGCTCGGTGGTGCCTTCGTTAATCATCACCGGCTTGCCGGCTACTTCAATTACATCACCAAAAGGTGCAAAGGCTTCAGGGGTTAATTCCTGTACAGATAATTCTACTTCTTCCATTATGAACCTCGGTAAGTTGAGTAACCGTAAGCACTTACCAATAGCGGTACATGGTAGTGTTCGTCGGTGGCAACAATGCGAAAATCAATGGCAACGCTTGGGTAAAAGCATTCTTGACCTAGCGCAGCAAAATAGCCATCGGTATCAAATTCAACACGGTAGATACCAGCTTTGCGTATCGTTTCATCCATCCAGTCAACAATACGGCCATCGCTGTTGGTTTTATCTTTGGCAATTTGCTCAAAGTTATCACCCACTTTGCGGTATAAAACCACATCAACGTTGGCGGCTGGTTTACCCAGGTTTACATCTAAAATGTGCGTAGTGATTGGGCTTTTCATAATTATTCTCTCACTCATTTACTCGCCCGATTTCTCGGGCGATGAATTAAGTTATTCAACCAAACCTAAAAGCTTATTAATGCGCAAAGCAGTAATTTTGCTTTGTTCAACCGCTGCATTTTTAAGTTCGGTGGCACGATCATTTGGCAAACGCGCTTGTAGAAGTTCAAGCATTTCACCAGCACTTTTACCGGTGGCGTATACGATGAAAATAAAACCGTATTTATCATCGTATTCGTTATTGCCGTCGGTTAAAGCTTGCAATGTTTCTTCGGTGGCAACGTTTACGCCACTTTGTTCATTACTGGCAAGGCCTTTTGTATTGGCGTATTTTTTACGCAAGCTTGATACATCACCTATTTTGGGGTGACCTTCAAACGCTTGTAAAAAATCCGCTTCATTACACTTGGCCCAAACATCTAAACCGGCTTCTTGTGCGTGCTCTACACTGGTGAAAGGACGGCTATTAGCCATGCCTTGCATCCAGGTAGATGAAGTACAGCAGGTTCCAAACGCAGCAACCGCTGCGTCTAAATCCAGTGCGTTTAATTCTTCTAAGGTCATGATTTAATTTCCTTTAAGCTATCAAACTATTAATTAAGAGAATGATTAAGCTTTTTTCTCAGGGAAACCAAACACACGTAAACGGCTTACGCCACCGTCAGGGAAGATGCTTAAACGTACGTGAGTGAAAGCTTGCTCGCCTGTTTGAACTTCATCTTTGTAGAAGTGTTCAGCATCGGCTGTTAGCTTCTCGCGACCAATTACATTAGTCCACTGTGTACTGTCGTCAGGCTGTTGGCCCGCTTCAATAACACAAGCATCTAGTGCAAAAGTATCTGGGAAGTTACCTTTAAAGTGAGCCGTATCGATAACCACTTTAGCAATAGAACCTTTAGCGCCAAGTTGAACAATGATCCAATCACTTTCACGGCCGCCACGACGACGCTTAGTTTCCCAGCCATCACCCATGTCTTTGCCACGGTTAGGCATGATTAGGTTTTCCATGTTTGAGAAAAACATGTCAGTACATTCGATTGGACGGCCGCCATTTTTAACGTAAGCCAAATCTACAGGCTCGCCAGGCAAGAACCAGTTCCAGTCGATTACAGGCTCGCCGTATACACGTAAACGCGCAACGCCGCCGTCAGGGAATATATTTAAGCGAATATGGGTGAAAGCTTCACCGGTTTCGATATCAAAGAAGTTATCGCTGTCTGGCTTAACGTCAGACGTGGTTAAAATGTCAGTCCATTTTGCATCGCTCGCTGGTGCAGCGGCAGATACACAACCTTCAATAGATACTTTTTGTGGTGCGTTACCAGCAAAGTGACGTGTGCAAACGTTCAGGCCGTGGATAATACCCTTGGCACCTAATTTAATAACACACCAGTCATGACCCACTACGCGCTTACGACGAGATTCCCAACCGTCCATCCACTTACCGCGGTCGGTGAACTTGTCATCGATAAAAACAGGCGCTGCTGGCTTAAGCAGGTTTTCCATTTCGGCGAAGAAGTCATCAGAGCATTCTAGCGCTTGAGCACCCAAACGAGCGGCGGCTAAATCAATCCAGGTCTTGTATGGGTGTTTTTCGCTGTGTTGCATATTTTCTCCGTTAAACTTTGTAAAATAATTGTGAAATTTTTTATTAAATTTTTTATTAAATTTGTTAATCAACTATGGTCAGTTGAGATTCTGTTTGATGCGTCATTTTAGATTTCATTTGCTTCCAGCTCACACCTTGGCGTAACACTTTTTCATCGTACTGATGAAGGTGTGCGATTAATTCGCCACACATGCTCACCGCCACTTCCATGGGTAATTTACCCGGAATGTCTTGGTGGCCCACTGGGCAAATTAAGCTGTCTACTTGTTCTTCGTTAAAGCCGCGATGCTTTAAACGCATTTGAAAACGTTCGGCTTTAGTGTCTGAACCAATGCAACCCAAGTAAGAGAAATCACCGCGCTTAACGGCCAATTCAACTAGATCAAAATCCAGTTGATGATTGTGCGTTAAAATCAAAATCTGGCTATTAGCAGGCAGTGTTTCAATAATGTCTTGCGGATGTTCCATGTTTAAAACCTGCACATTGCCGGGCACGGTTTCTGGAAACATTTCGCTGCGGCTATCTACCCAGCGCACTTGGCCCGGTATTCCACCTAAAATGGTAATTAAGGATTTGGCCACATGGCCGGCACCAAATACGGTTAGGTTCATGCCTTTTTGCACAAAACTTTCCATGAGTACCGTGACACTGCCGCCACAACACTGTCCAAGGGTTGCCCCTAGTGGAAAGTGCTCTACTTGATTACCCGCAACGCCCGTAGCCATTAAATCACGGGCTTTTTGGGTAACGGAAAACTCTAAATGGCCACCGCCCAATGTGTCGAATTCGTCACTATTGGTGATTACCATTTTACTGCCTTGGTCGCGCGGGATTGAACCCGCCGCGCCCAAAACCGTTGCGATCACATAAGGCATGCCTTGTTTTTCACATTCGGCTACTGCTTCATACCATTTAGAGAATTTCATAAAAACCCCCTTTATTTACTGTGCTTAATGCAGTAATTCACCGCATCTAGAACACGTTCAGGCGTAGCCGGTGTATCCATAGGAGGATTCACTTTGTAATCGCTTACAGAAGCGGCTGCATCACGTAATGCCATCCAGGCTGCCATGCCCAACATGAACGGTGGCTCACCTACGGCTTTAGAGTTGTAGATGGTTTCTTCAGCATTTGGACGATCATACAATTTAGTATTAAATACTTTTGGCATGTCGGCTGCGGTTGGAATCTTGTAGCTGGCTGGTCCGTTTGAAATTAGGCGACCTGTGTCATCCCAGTTAAGTTCTTCAGTGGTTAACCAACCCATGCCTTGAACGTAAGCGCCTTCAATTTGGCCTTTATCAATGGCTGGGTTAAGAGAGGTACCCACATCTTGTAAAAGATCGGTACGCAGCATGTCGTACTCGCCGGTAAGGGTATCAATTTCTACTTCTGAACAAGCGGCACCTAGTGCGTAGTAGTAGAAAGGACGGCCATTGGCTGTGCTACGATCATAATGAATTTTTGGTGTGCTGTAGTAACCGGTAGTCGATAGCGATACACGGTTGGTGTAAGCCAATTGACAGAAAGGACCAAAACCAGTCCACTGCTCTTCACCATCTTTAGTCACAACCACATGGTTGTTTTCAAAACGTACGGCATCGGCCTTCACTTCAAAATGCTTACATGCAAATTCAACCAAGCGAGCTTTCAAAGTAATACAGGCGTTTTGCGCTGCCTTACCGTTAAGGTCGGTGCCGGATGACGCTGCCGTTGGTGAAGTGTTGGGTACTTTTTCGGTGTTGGTTGAGGCAACCATTACGGTGTCTAGATCAACATCAAATTCATTCGCCACCACTTGTGCCACTTTAGTAAACAGGCCTTGACCCATTTCAGTACCACCGTGGTTTATCTGAATGCTGCCGTCGGTGTAAATGTGTAACAACGCACCGGCTTGGTTTAAGAACGTTACCGTGAACGAAATACCAAATTTAACCGGCGTTAAAGCCAGGCCGCGTTTTTTGTATTTGTTGGCTTTGTTAAAAGCGGTAACGTCTTCACGGCGCTTGCGGTATTCAGATTCATCTTCAAGCTGCTTCATGAGCTCAGCCATATGATAATCTTCAATTGGCTGACCGTAATGGGTCTTGTCGCCGTTTTGGTAAAGGTTGGTGTAACGCACGTCTAGTGGATCTTTACCCACGGCACGAGCGATATCATCCATCATGAATTCGGCAATCACAGTTCCCTGCGGGCCACCAAAACCACGGTAAGCGGTGTTAGAAACCGTATGTGTTTTACAACGATGTCCTACCACTTGAGTATCTTGTAAGTTGTAAGCGTTATCACTGTGGAACATAGCACGGTCAACGATGGCGTCTGACAAATCAGGCGAGTAACCACACTTACCGGCCACCATAATATTAGAACCTAACAATTTGCCATCGTCGGTAAAGCCAATTTCGTAAGTGTCTAGGAAATCGTGACGCTTACCTGTCATGACCATGTCATCCTGGCGAGGCAGACGTAACTTAATGGGTAAACGAAGTTTGTTGGCCAAAACAGAAGCCATACACGCCCAAGGCGCTGCTTGAGTTTCTTTACCACCAAAACCACCACCCATACGACGTACTTCTACTTGCACGTAGTTAATTGGAAGGTCGAGAACTTCACTGACTAATTTTTGAACTTCAGTAGGATGCTGGCTTGAAGTATAAACGCGCATGCCTCTATCTTCGGTTGGTACCACGTAACTTACTTGGCCTTCCAAGTAAAAGTGTTCCTGACCTTTCACATAAAGCTCGCCTTTTAATTTATTTGGCGCGCCATCAATGGCAGTACGGAAATCACCTTTTTTCATGGTGTGAGTTGGGCGCACAAAAAATTCTTCTTTAAGGGCGTCTTTCACTTCAAGAATCGCTGGCAACTCTTCGTATTCTATTTTGGCAAACTTCAATGCACGCTTGGCTTGCTCGAAAGTTTTAGCGGCAACGGCGAACATAGCCTGACCAACATATTCCACTTTGCCGTCGGCAAACAGTGGATCACCTGCGAATACAGGACCGATATCTTTAAGACCCGGTACGTCGTCTAGGGTAATAACATCTACTACGCCTTCAGCTGCCAGTACGCCAGATAAATCCATAGAGATAATGTTGGCGTGTGCTTTAGCACTTTGACCTACTGCAACATGCAGTGTGCCGTCTAGCTCGGCCATGTCATCCACGTACAAGGCTTCGCCTGTTACGTGCTTAATCGCACTTTCGTGCATAACATTTTTACCGCTCTTGCCCTTGGCAGGACGCTTACGGCGAATTTCATAGCTATCTAATTTCGAAGACATGAAGCTCATATTATTTGCCTCCGTTGGTGGCAGTGATTTCTAGACCAGATTTAATAACCAAGTTTGCAGCAACGTTTAAGCGATATTCCGCGGTCGCTCGCACATCTTTGATTGGGGTGTAATCGTTTTGAATTTCTTTTGAAGCGTTTTCGAAAGATTCCATTGTTAACGACTGACCTACTAATGCCTTTTCGGTATTAGTGGCACGTAGAGGCGTTGCCGCCATGCCGCCACACGCGATGCGCACTTCAGTAATCTTGCTGCCATCGGTATCTAGACGCACAGCCATTAATACTGCTGAGATATCATCTTCTTTACGCTTGCTCACTTTGAACACTTGTAAAGTTTGAGTAGCCGTCAGCTTTGGCACCACAATGCTCTTCAGGTATTCACCTGGTTGAAGGTCGGTTTGCTTGTAACCTTTGAAGAAAGATTCAACACCAATTTCTCTTGTGCCTTTGGCAGACGCGATTTCTACACGAGCGTCTAGGGCAAAAAAGACGGGAGGAGTGTCACCAATGGGCGAACCATTAGCCACATTCCCCCCTAAAGTGCCCAGATTACGAATTTGTCGGGACGCAAAGCGCTCCAACATCTGGGAAAACGAAGGAAACTGTCTATCTAGGTAACTTTCAGCGTTACTTAAAGTAACCATCGCGCCGAAACGAATTGAATCATCGTTTTCTGACACTTCGGTCAAGCTGTTTATTTTGTGTAGGCTCACAAGCGAGTCAAATTGCTTGTATTGCTGAGTTAGCTCTAGGCCTAAATCGGTGCCACCTGCCCATAGAACCGCGTCAGGGTTGGCTGCAAGGATTGCCTGAAGCTCACTTTCATTGTTTGGAATGAACAATTTACGGCCATCTTTCTCGATGGAAGGCTTTTCGCCTTCTTTTGGTGCGGCTGGGTCAAAATGTTCTACGACGGTGCTATTTATCACAGCAGTTTTGCTGGGTGCCGCAAATTTATTCATGTTTTCGGCGGCTTCAATAATGGGACGGTAGCCTGTGCAACGACACAAGTTGCCCGACAGA
Source organism: Bermanella sp. (assembly GCA_036960565.1). Classification (GTDB taxonomy): domain Bacteria; phylum Pseudomonadota; class Gammaproteobacteria; order Pseudomonadales; family Oceanobacteraceae; genus Bermanella. The sequence continues at coordinate 56,374 of JBALXQ010000024.1, read as the reverse complement.
GCCACGTGAATTTCGTGTTCGCTTGGCTTAGCGCCATTTTTGTTATGGTACAAAGCGGCTAGAGAAGTAACGATGCCTGGGGTACAAAAACCACACTGAGATCCGTGGTATTCCACCATCGCTGCTTGTACTGGGTGCAATTGTTCGCCATCGGTTAAACCTTCGGTAGTAATCACATACTTACCGTCTAAGCTACCTAGCAGAGCGATACAGGCGTTCATGGCCATGTATTCAACCTTTCCGGCGCTATTGGCTTCGCCCATCAGAATGGAGCAAGCGCCACAGTCGCCGCCAGCACACCCTTCTTTCACGGAGTTTTGAGCCATCTTAGTGCGAAGATAGCTTAGAGCCGTTTGGTTTGGATCGATGTCGTTCTCTACGATCCATTTATTATTTAAACAAAAGCGAATCACATTAGTACCCATCTGCCTGTTATGAATTTTGATATCTGCCCTTCGAAGCGACTACCACCAAACTCATAACTTTTGATTATTGTTTGTACCCTCTATTTTTTGACCATTTGGTCAGGAAATCAAGTTTTATATTTATTATTTTTTTCATTAATTTTCTGGCAAAATACTTGCATAGAATATCTGTCTAGGTGGTCAGGTATTAATAATAAAGGAGTGGCCCTCGTAAAGTTAGTCATTTGAAGCCTATTTTCAGTTCGCATAGTGGATGAATCCCTCAGAATTCATGAGTGGAATGGCTTAGAATCACCACATACTGAAAACAGTATAGTTCAATGAAATAAGCTGGAAGGGTTACTGAGGCGGTTAAATAAGAGAATCGCTAAATTAGTGTTAGGGCAAGCTACGAGCCTGATACAAGTGCCTCAATATGACTGAACGGCTGTAAAGCAGATTTTTATAGGGTGTCTTTTGTACCTAAAAATAGAGGCTAGAAACAGTCCTAGCACGCAAGATCATGGGTAATTAAACAATTAAAATGAACATGTGGCAGCCTAAATTCACATGCCATTATTTCAAGGTGTATGGGTGCTGTGCTCAGAAGCACGGATTTATTGATTTTTTATAGTTGGCTATTGAATAGCGTATTGGCAATTTAAAACGCCATGGTTTAGGAAAATATTATGGGTATCGAGTTAATCATTAATATAGTGCATGCCACGCTACAAACCGGTACGCCACTTATTTTAGTTGCACTAGATGAAATTTTATCTGGAAAATCTGGTGTACTAAACCTTTACCAACAGAGTATGTTGTTAATGAGCTCGGCAGTTGATTTTTTGATCGAGCTAACCACAAAAAATATATTTGTGGCTATGTTGCTTTACTCGGCAACCTTGGTGGAGCTGGCAATATTGGCTAGCCGCCAGATAAAAACTCAACGCAACACTGTCGCTAGGCAACTCCTTTTGACGACACGCGTGATAATAAAAAAAATTGAGTTTAGTGAGAAATACATGCAGACGATCAAACACAACATCACTCTGTCTCGCCCTAAATTTGGCGATACTTATTCCTGGGCTAATGCTAAAAATTTGCTATTGATAGCACCTAAAACAGAATTGAATCCTGTAAAACTGTTGTAAAGCAGAATTGCAGTGGCCTACTTTTTTAGTGGGCATGCCTAAGGATAGGCAAAAAGAATGTGCCACGTAGCTTAAAGGCGCAATCATTAAAATAGTTGCTGCATTAAAAAAGCATCAACTATATATGAGCTACACCATAACTATAAAACGAAACATAGCGGTTATTAAAATAACAACGGAGTAAACCATGAAAAAAACACTACTAACTTTGGCTGTTGCCTCTGCACTTTCTGTTTCAGCACAAGCCGAACAATTTTGGTCTGACAACAGCATTTCTGTGTTGCACGGTAGCGATTACGAATTCAACAAAAACAACACTGAATCCAACTTGACTACTACCACTCTGGAGCACGTTTCTGGCCATAGCTGGGGTGGTGTCTTTGCGTTTGTTGACCGTCATGTTGCTGGAGATTATAAAGAAACTTATGCAGAGATAAGCCCGTCTTTCACCCTTGCAAAAATGGATGGTATTGTAAGCTCAATCAATGCAGCGTTTACTTATGAAAGTGGCGTAGTTGATGGCAGCATCTCACAAGACAACTATTTATATGGTGTAGGTGCAGATCTAAAAATTCCAGGAATGGATTTCGCTAGCGCCACACTATATTACGCTGCAAATGATAATAACTTTGAAGGCGCAAACAACGACAAGCAGATTACCCTGACTTACGGTTACTCTGCAGGTAATTTTGCTCTTGACGGTTACATCGACTATTCGTTCGATAACAATCTAGACAACGGCGTAAATTACACTGACAGCTTCCACTTCAACCCTCAAATCACTTATAACCTGGGTCCTGCCCTGGGCACATCCAACAAGATTAAATTGGGTGTAGAATACTCTTACTGGGATAACCAGTTTGGTGCTGAAGCCCTAGATCAAAACGCTGTTAGTTTGATTCTAAAAGCACATCTATAAACACTGAATTTATTTTGTGTTAATGAAGGGCCTTAGGGCCCTTTTATAAAACTATTAGATTTGAGCAGATTTTTGAAAATTTAGGCATAGATTGACTTTTTTATCGAGGCCTAGTCTAACCATATATTTATGGCTTATTCTTTTTTATTCTAAAATATAGACAGAATAATGAATTTTCATAAATTTGGTCTACACTAAACCTAGCTGTAAATATTGAATCAAACAATTGGAGAATAACAATGAAAAAAACTCTACTGGCACTTGCAGGTGCATCACTACTTTCTGTATCAGCACAAGCCGAACAATTTTGGGCTGATAATAGTGTTTCTGTTCTTTACGGAAGCGATTATGAGTTTAATCAGGATGCAAGTGGCGACGGAGTTGATACTACTACCATGACACTTGAACATGTTTCTGGTCATAGCTGGGGTGGACTGTTCTTGTTCGTCGATCGTCACAACGGTGGCGCTTACTCTGAAACTTACGGTGAATTTAGCCCAACGTACAACTTAGTTAAAATGGACGGCTTTGTAAGTGGCATCAACGCTGCTATGACTTATGAATTTGGTTCTGCTTCTAATACTCAACAATTGGATAACTTCCTTTGGGGTGTGGGTGCAGACCTTAAGGTACCGGGACTAGATTACGCCAGTGCTACTTTTTTCTACGCTGACAATACAGAAGCATTTGGTAACAGCGATGATTATCAGCTAACTCTTGTTTACGGTTATTCTAACGGTAATTTAACGATTGATGGCTTCATGGATTACTCATTTGGTAATAGTAACGAAGGTGATCTGGCCTTTCCAGGTGGTCCGGAAGTTGGTCAAGATAGCATGAACCTCACCCCTCAAATTACCTATAACATAGGTCCAATGCTTGGCACTAAAAACAAGGTTAAAGTAGGTGTTGAATACTCTTACTGGACTAACCAGTTCGGTGTAGACGGCCAAGACCAAAGCGCAATTAGCCTGCTATTGAAGACTCACCTTTAATAAGTAGCCAATACAGGTGCTCTGTTACTGACTGAGCACCAGCCCTATTTCATAGGGAATAGAGACAGATCAAATAAAGGGCCTTTTTAGGCCCTTTGTTTTGCCCGTATGTTATCCCCTGTGTTTAAGTACGAGGCCAATCTGTTGTATCATGGAGCTATTGAGACTTGGAAGGCTGAACAGAGTGACCAGTAATAAGAAGTACAAGGTGGGCGCCATACGTGAGCGCAACAGTGACCGCATATTGGACGCGGCCGAAGAAGAGTTTGTATTGCACGGCTATAAAGGCACCAGCATGCAATCTATTGCCGATCGTGCTGAATTACCTAAGGCCAATATCCACTACTATTTCAAGAACAAGAGTAACCTTTACCAGGTGGTTCTTGAAAATACCATGGCTGAGTGGAACGAGGTGCTGGCCGATATTAATGAAGAGAGTGACCCAGCTGAGGTTTTATCTAACTTCATTCATGTGAAAATGCAGCTTTCTTACACCAATCCCAATGCTTCTAAAATATTCGCCATGGAGATTATCCAAGGGGCGCCTCACCTTAAGCGCTTTATTAGCGAAGACATGCGTTTGTGGGTAAAGGAAAAAAGTCAGGTCATTACCAGCTGGATTGGCCAAGGTAAGATGCGCGCCGTAGACCCCACTCAGCTCATATTCATGATCTGGGCGACCACTCAGCACTACGCGGATTTTAACACTCAGGTTTTGGAAGTCATGAATCGTCGTGAATACGATGTGGATGACATAGATAACATCACTCATTTCCTAATAGACATGATTTTAACCGGTTGTGGTTTAACGCCTCCTCCGCGTAAACAAAGAGAAGTATTGGTCGTAGAAAACACTGAAGATGAAATGCCCACGATATAAGTGACCTTTCATTTGATAATTGTTAAGGTAACCTCGTTACTCTGGCAGATTAACACGCAAGTCACTGCCATGTACCTTTGATTCAATTAATCTAGGTGTATGGCAAGCTACCTTCCATGCACCCAATTATGAGTGCATGACATGACCCAAATTAACCCCTCTTTTAGCTCTTCTAAGACAAGCTCCACAACAAGCTCTCCCACAACGAATGTATTGTGGATAAAAACCCCCTTATCGACTTACACTGCAAATGATCAAGATGCTGGTAATGGCATACTGATTCAAGCTGGCAAAATAATTGAGCTAGTGCCTAAAGGTCAGCAACCTACTCTTGCTTATCAAAAAGAATTTGATGCCAGCCAACATGTATTAATGCCGGGCTTAGTGAATACCCACCATCATTTTTACCAAACTCTTACTCGCGCTTGTCCACCTGCGTTAAATAAAAAACTGTTTCCCTGGTTGCAAACTCTTTACCCTATTTGGGCGCAACTGACTCCTGAGTTTCATGAGTTAGGCACTGAACTGGCGATGGTAGAATTATTATTAAGCGGTTGTACTACGGCCAGTGATCACCATTATTTATTTCCTCAATCGTTAAGTGAAGGCATAGACCAACAAGTAAACGTGGCCAGAAAATTAGGCATGCGCGCGACCTTCACACGCGGATCTATGAGCCTTGGCCAAGATCAAGGGGGGTTGCCGCCACAATCTGTTGTGCAGAGTGAACAAACTATACTGGATGACAGCGAACGCTTAATTAAAAACTATCATCAAAAAGACGATCTCATTGAAATTGCCTTAGCGCCTTGCTCTCCTTTTTCGGTGACACAAGAATTAATGAAAGAAACGGCAACGCTTGCTAAGCAATACAATGTAAACCTGCATACCCATTTAGCAGAAACTGAAGATGAAAATAATTTCTGCCTAGAGATGTTTGGTATGCGCCCGCTTGATTATTTGGACAGCGTTGGTTGGATGCACGACCGCACTTGGTTAGCCCATGGCATTCATTTTAACGATGAAGAAATTAAACGTTTAGGCCAGGCCCGCGTGGGAATTTGCCACTGCCCTTCATCTAATATGGTGTTAGCTTCAGGAATTTGTAAAGTAAATGAATTAAAAGCCGCGGGTGTACGAATGGGCTTAGGGGTAGACGGTTCAGCCTCTAACGACCACAGCAACCTGATGCAAGAAGTGAGACAAGCCTTATTAATTCAGCGTTTGCGTTACCAAGCCGATGAATTCACTCACCTAGACGCGTTAAACTTGGCAACCCTTGGCTCGGCACAGGTATTGAACCGACCAGACATAGGTGAATTAGCGGTAGGGAAATTTGCCGATTTAGCATTGTATAAACTAGACGAGCCACGATTCAGCGGCAGTCATGATCCATTGGCGGCGCTGGTTTTATGCGGGGCTTATAAGGCCGACGCGGTAATGGTAAACGGTAACTGGAAAGTTAAAGAAGGTGAGATTCAAGGAGTGGACTTAGAGGCACTTATGCATAAACATGATGCTGCCGCTAAAAAGCTATTTTCTGCAGCGGGCTATTAAGCGCGAATTGACAGATTAAAACTTAAGTAATTTTACCGAAAGCTGAAAAGCCAAAAGGCTTTTCAGCTTTTCATAAAGTATTTTAGCTCTTCGATTTAAATTTCTTCACTGCCAGCACAATAACACTGGCCACGACCAGGCTAGCCACTACTGCCTGAACGCTAATATAAACCGGTTCAGCCAATACTTCTAAAACATGCTCGCCGTGACCGGTGTGTGCCAAAGCAAAAGAGGGTAGCAGCGTAGACGCTATGGCCGAAACTGAGGTTTTTAATTTATTCATTTTAATTTCCTTATGCTTTTAAATTTTAAGCACTAACTAATTTTTTTTGATCAAATACTTCTTGTAAGCTTTCACTTTTACGCAGCATGCCTTGTTCTATAATAAACTCGACAATCTCTTGCACGCTCTTACCAGTTTCAACATTGGCCATTACAAACGGACGTTGACCACGCATCTTTTTAGAATCGCGATCCATCACCTCTAATGACGCACCCACGTATTGAGCAATATCGACTTTATTGATGATGAGCAAATCTGATTTAGTAATGCCTGGACCACCTTTACGAGGTATTTTATCGCCAGCACATACATCAATAACATATAGGGTTAAATCAGAAAGTTCGGGGCTAAAAGTGGCCGATAGATTATCTCCACCACTTTCTACCAGCACCATTTCCAAACCTTCATGTCGGTCTTGTAATTCTTTTACCGCGGCCAAGTTCATGGAAGCATCTTCACGAATAGCAGTGTGAGGACAACCACCGGTTTCCACTCCTATGATTCGATCTTCTTCCAAAGCTTTATTGCGAATTAAAAACTGCGCATCTTCCTTGGTATAAATATCATTAGTGACTACGGCAATGTTGTAATGTTCACGCATGGTTTTGCAAATAGCGGTTAACAATGCTGTTTTACCCGACCCTACCGGACCGCCCACGCCTACTCTTAATACTTGACTCATAAATCTTTACTCAAATTAATTAATTGATTTTAAAACTATTTGCGTTGCCTTAGCTGCGTTAAAATTGTTATCAAAATCCTCACTTAGTGCACTAAGCTGCGGTTTTTCTAACAATTTGTGCCTTGCTCAGCCTGCCTCAATTATGTTTTACTCATAAATCAGTTTCCGAGTGGCCTACCACACGACCACTATTTAAAAATTAAGATCTAAACAACCGTGAATATTGAAACTCATGTAACGATGACGCCATGGCTAAACCAAATAACCCCGTGCCCATTTCATCATCTTTTACGGTGAAGGACTGAGTAACACATTGCTGCATTTTAGGAATTAAACGCTGCAAAACTTGTTGAGCCTGAGTTTGCCCCATGGGCAAAGCTTTACAGGCACAGGTAATTTGGTTTTCACTCCAGCTCCATAAAAAGCCCTGTAGAGCCATTTCTACTGGGATATTGCTGAGTACTGCCGCAAGTGAGGCCATGGCCACTACACTGGGTTTTTCTAATTCAGAGATAAGTGTTTGCCGACTTTTATCTTGCCCTAGATGCCATTGCACATAAGCTGATCCCACTTGTATATCTTCAAGGTACAATTCTTTGCTCTCACGAAATGCTAATAACTCATCGTTTAAGTTTCGAAGTGTCGTATAGTTTTTATCTTGCCAAGCGGTGTACATGCGTAAATACATGGGTAAATCTAATTGCCCCAAGCCTTGCAATAAAACCAGCTCAATCCATTTTTCTATTTGTTGGGCATTTTCACACCACTGCGCATCTAGGGTGTATTCCAAGCCCTGACTGTAAGCAAAGGCCCCTACCGGTAGTGCCGGGCTTGATATGTGCAATAAATCAAGCAAGTTAGTATTAGCATTCACACTATTATCAAGCATGTTCGTGTTTATGCTCATGTTCTGGGCTGTGGTCATGACTATGGGAATCATCCTGATCATGGCTATGGGCATGATCGTGACTATGGGCACTGCCTTTGGCATAAGCACCATTTTCAGGCTCAAACTCCGCTTCTTCATGCACCACATGAACCCCTAAACCATGTAGCATGTCATCAAGTACATAATCTTTTTGAAAGCGTAAAAATCCAACACCTACTTGCAAAGAGACATGACGGTTACCTAGGTGATAACAGGCCCTTGCAAATAAAGTAGCATCTTTTATATAGGCACTAGAGACTACTTCTGGAGCGGCTGTAACTTTTAAAACATCGCCGTTATCACTTACCAAAATTGAATTGTGACGCATCACTTGCCCACGTTCTATTTGAATGCCCGCATCTATTCCGCTTAACGTTTTAAATTTTAATCGGCCACGTTTACGATCATCAAATGTTAAAGCCACCTCTTCACACTTAGACATGTCTAAATCTTTCAGTGACGCTTTTTCATCTAATTTTTGTGTATAAATAATCATTACTTTACTCACAACTTAATTTAATACTTATATATGCCAACTGGCTGAGTGTCTTAAAACAAATAATAACGTTGCGCCAAAGGTAGCTCTACCGCGGGTTCGCATTCCAATAAAACACCATCGGCTTTCACCACATAGGTTTGTGGATCTACTTCTATAACAGGCAGATAATCATTTAGTTTCATATCGGCCTTACTAATATTGCGCGTGTTTTTAACCGCACATAGTTTTTTACTCAAGCCTAAATGGTCTAGGTTGCCACTTTCAATAGCTGCCTTTGAAACAAAGTTCACACTGGTTTCATGAACGGCCTTGCCCATAGCACCAAACATAAGGCGGTAATGCACAGGTTGTGGAGTTGGAATAGAAGCATTTGGGTCACCCATAGGCGCTGCCGCTATCATGCCACCTTTTAAAATGAGCGAAGGTTTAGTGCCAAAAAACATAGGCTTCCATAAAACCATGTCGGCCAACTTGCCCACTTCAATGGAACCTACCTCATGAGAAATCCCCATGGTAATGGCAGGGTTTATGGCGTATTTGGCGATGTAACGCTTACAACGAAAGTTATCCACACCTTTAATTTGTGCTTGTTCATCTTCAGGTAACAAGCCACGTTGCACTTTCATTTTATGGGCACTTTGCCAAGTACGCGTAATCACCTCTCCCACTCGCCCCATGGCTTGGGAATCGGAAGAAATCATACTGAAAGCGCCTAGGTCATGAAGAATATCTTCTGCAGCAATGGTTTCACGGCGAATACGCGAATCGGCAAAGGCCACATCTTCAGGAATATTTGGGTCAAGGTGATGACAGACCATTAACATGTCCAAATGCTCATCCACCGTATTAATAGTATAAGGACGAGTAGGGTTGGTAGATGAAGGCAAAACATTGGCTTGGCCACAGGCTTTTATAATATCTGGAGCATGTCCGCCCCCTGCACCTTCGGTGTGGTAAGTATGAATAACACGGTCTTTAAAAGCGCCAATGGTATCTTCCACAAAACCTGATTCATTTAAGGTGTCTGTGTGTATGGCTACTTGCACATCGTATTGCTCTGCCACTGTTAAGCAGCAATCTATAGAAGCAGGTGTTGTGCCCCAATCCTCATGCAGTTTTAAACCCATGGCACCATGCTCAACTTGCTCCACTAAGGCATCGGGTAAACTGGCGTTGCCTTTACCTAAAAAACCAATGTTCATGGGAAAGTTTTCTACAGCTTGCAACATTTTTCCTATGTGCCAAGGCCCAGGTGTACAAGTTGTAGCATTGGTTCCAGTCGCTGGGCCCGTTCCGCCGCCTAGCATGGTGGTCACACCTGACATGAGTGCTTCTTCAATTTGCTGTGGACAAATAAAGTGTATGTGAGCATCTACCCCACCTGGCGTTAAGATTTGCCCTTCGCCAGCAATAATTTCTGTGCCCGGTGCAATTTCTATAGTGACCCCTTGCTGAGTATCAGGATTACCGGCCTTACCAATTGCCAAGATGCGTCCAGCCTTAATAGCGACATCGGCTTTCACTACCCCCCAATAATCTAAAATAAGGGCGTTGGTAATCACGGTATCGGGAATTACATTTCCCTCTTTTAAGGAAGCGGCTTGGCTTTGGCCCATGCCATCGCGAATAACTTTACCACCACCAAATTTAACTTCGTCACCGTAAACTGTGTAATCTTTTTCTGGAGAAATAAATAATTCAGTATCACCAAGCCTAACCTTGTCTCCAACGGTTGGGCCGTACATATCCACATAAGCCTGTCGGTTTATCTTTGCCACTTTATTATTCTCCTAAACGCATTGAAATTTATGAATCTCAAAACGTTATTGAGGCAGGCTAAGCAAGGCATAATTTTTTGAAAGACCGCAGTTTAGTTTACTAAATGAGGATCTTGATAAAAATTTTAACACCGCTTAGACAACGTAAATAGTTTTGTTAGAGCTTGCCCATGACGTCGCCACGAAATCCGTATATTTCTCGCCTACCGGAAAAGGCAACCAACTCTACCTTGCGAGACTGACCAGGCTCAAAACGTACTGCAGTACCCGCTGCAATATTAAGCCGGTAACCCCTGCATTTCTCACGATCAAAACTTAACAAGGTATTGGTTTCATAAAAGTGGTAATGACTGCCCACTTGTATAGGGCGATCCCCTTGATTGGCAACTTCCACTTCTAATGTGGATAAACCAGTGTTTATTTCTATATCTTCACTGGCACAAATTATTTCACCTGGAATCATTTTTATTCTCCGCCAAATAGTGAGAAAAACTTAAGCAATGGGGGTATGAACCGTTACCAATTTAGTCCCGTCAGGAAAAGTGGCTTCTACCTGAACATCGTGAATCATTTCAGGAATGCCATCCATAACATCTTCTCGACTTAATACTTGGCGACCTGCATTCATTAAGTCGGCCACGGTACGGCCATCGCGAGCCCCTTCCATAATAAAGGCACTAATAATGGCGATGCATTCAGGGTAATTTAACTTTACACCTCGTGCCTTACGTTTCTCGGCCAGCTCTGATGCTACAAATAATAAAAGTTTATCTTTTTCTCTTGGCGATAATTCCATTGATTTAATCTCCGCACTTCATTCGTTATAGTTTTTATTGCTTTAATTTATATAAATAATAATTAATTTACTGGTTAATTAGTTAGGTATTCCAAATTCGCGGAGCACAGGCTTCACGTTTGATCACTAAGGGTCTTAATTCTGCCCAAAGGGACTCAAATACCATGCGAGCCGTTTCGCTTTTGTGGGTTAACACCCTTGCTATCAACACTCCCTTGCGTTGAGTAATCGCTATAAAACAAGGAGCAATTTTGTCATTCATCTCTTGCTGCCATTGGCCATAATCAAAGTTGGGCTCACTACTTACGATAAAGCTGCCCAATACATTAAAGCCCTGAAAACCCGCTTTGTTAGTTTGTAATTCACTGCCCGCTATTAAATTTAAGCGATCTTTAAATAAAACCTTACCGTCCTTATTCAAGATAAGCGTTTGCTTAATAGAACCTTTACTAAACACCTCGTTGCATTCTGTGCGCCCCAGACAGGTTATTTCCCAACCCATAAATACGCCACTACCATGGATATCTATAACGGTATTAAGCTCGGCAATGGCACCATCAAAAATAATATTTTCCATGGGCAGCCATTCAAGAGAAGCACCATCACATACAGTTAAGTTGACGTTTTGCCCTTGTTTGAGCGTGGTAATGTTACGGTAGATTTTTCCAGCAGATGGGGTCGTTAATAGGCCATGAGAGTCAGGACCTAGGTGAAGTTTAATATTAAGTTCATCTCCTCCAACTAAACCACCTGGAGGGTGCAATAAATAGAGATGTATTAAATCTTTACCTTCGGGATAAAAAGGTCGCTGCACCCTTAAAGGACCATAGTGCATGGTACGGCCTAATCTCGTGTGTTCATCAACACTCACAAGATCAGCACAAAACTGTGCAAGCCAGGGTTGTTTTTCAAGCTGAGCAGACACTTCCCACTCCCCAATGTTTATTTAGCAGAAATTAATTTAAAAGGCGCTCACCTAAGCGGCGCCTTACTTATACTTAAAAAGCAGTTAAAAAGCACTTAAAAAGCTGACGAATTGGTCTGATAAAATTTTTTTCAATTATCACTACCACTTTTAGTCACTAGCATTGAGTCAGTGCTAGGCATTTAAAACCATATTTAAGACGTTAATCCCTTAAAAAGCCGCGCACCTTTATAACACCCTCAAAATTAGAATTAAATAAAAGTCAGACAAAGTATTGAGTTGGTTGAGATAACTCATGTAATTAATGAACCTGCATTAAAATTCGCACCAAAACAAAACACCACGACTCAAAACAATGCATTAATCTTGAAGGAGTTTTTAAAGGCACAAAAAAAGGCCAAACCGGCTTTACCCGTATTGACCTTTAAAAAGCTTCAGTTTTAAGTTAAAGCTTAATTTTCAAGAAATTCTCAAGGAGATCATGGCCATGCTCAGTCAAAATAGATTCAGGGTGAAACTGAACGCCTTGAATCGCTAGAGTTTTATGCTGCACCCCCATAATTTCTTCCATGGAGCCGTCTTCATTATTGGTCCAAGAAGTCACCTCCAAGCAATCTGGCAGGGTCTCTTTTTCAATTACCAGTGAATGATAGCGTGTGGCTGTAAAAGGTTTATTTAAATGATTAAACACACCTTTATCTTCATGGAAGACATCACTGGTTTTACCGTGCATGACTTTACCCGCGCGAATTATTTTGCCGCCAAATGCTGCCGCAATACTTTGATGCCCAAGACAAATACCTAAAATAGGCAGCTTACCGGCAAAATGCTTAATAGCCTCTACTGAAATACCTGCTTCATTTGGAGTACAAGGGCCTGGGCTAATCACCAACTGATCAGGGTTTAGCTTTTCAATTTCTTCTATGGTGATTTCATCGTTACGCACCACTTTAACGTCGGCACCTAGTTCAGCAAAATACTGGACTACGTTATAGGTAAACGAGTCATAATTATCGATCATTAATAACATTATTCACCGCCCTCTTTAGCTTGTAGATTATTTGGTGCCTGGTTATTCATCTGTAAAACCAAGGCCTTTAAAGACAATATTTCGTTTTGCAAATCACTCATAGTAGGCTCGGTATTATGCGAAGCATCTTCGATGGCGTTTTCTTTTTCAATTACGCTCACTACAATACCAATCACCATGTTTAAGAAAGCAAAGGCTGTTAAGAATATAAAGCTTAAATAGTACGACCAACTTAACCCGTAAACAGCCATGGTTTCATACATGACATCGGTCCAATCTTCAAAGGTCATCACCCTAAACAGAGTTAACAATGAGATGGCTATATCCCCCCATAATTCAGGGTTAATATGTGCAAATAATGTTGAGCCGATGGCGGCGTATATATAAAAGATAATAAACATTAACAGCATGACATAGCCAAGCTGAGGCAAGGCTTTTAACAAGGAGTTTAATAAAATCCGCAATTCAGGAATGATAGACACCATTCTTAATACACGAAATATTCTTAATAAACGCCCCACAAAAGCCATGTCGCTTTCTTCCACTGGAATTAAACTGGCCACGACAATAATGGTGTCAAAAATATTCCAGGCACTTTTAAAAAAGTGCTTTTTATTTTCTTCCCCTGCAAAACGAATGGTTAATTCAAGCAAGAAAATAACCGTAATAAAAGTATCCAGCCACGACACCATGGTCAATACGCTAGCAGGTAGGTCATACGTTTTCACGCCCACCACAATGGCCGAGAATAAAATCACGCCCACCACAAATAACTCAAACGCTTTATTGTTACGCAGCGCCATTAAACGCTGCTGTATGTTTCGGGTATTCATCACTAGTTGTCCAGACCACTTTCAGCCATGGCCACCGCTTTAAATAAAGCTCGGGCTTTATTCATGGTTTCTTTCCATTCAAGGCGAGGCACACTGTCGGCCACTACTCCAGCACCGGCTTGCACATGTAATCTACCGTCTTTAATCACAGCAGTACGAATGGCAATAGCGGTATCCATATTACCTTTCCAGCCAAGATAGCCCACCGCACCACCATAGATGCCGCGCTTAACGGGCTCTAATTCATCGATGATTTCCATGGCACGAATTTTAGGCGCACCACTTAAGGTTCCCGCTGGGTGCGTGGCTCTTAATACTTCCATAGCGGTCATGCCAGGTAACGCTTGACCTTCCACATTGCTAACAATGTGCATCACATGGCTATAACGCTCCACTACCATTTGATCACTCACTTTTACTTTACCGGTAACACTAACCTGGCCCACATCGTTGCGACCCAAATCGATCAGCATTAAGTGCTCAGCAATCTCTTTAGGATCCGCCAGCAATTCTTTTTCAAGGGCTAAATCTTGCTCTGGGGTAGCACCGCGATAACGAGTACCAGCAATAGGGCGAACAGTGATAATGTCATCTTCAAAGCGCGCTAAAATCTCAGGGCTAGACCCCACTACGTGATGATCGCCTAAATCCATGAAATACATGTATGGGCTAGGGTTCAAAGTACGCAGGGCACGATAAAGATTTAAAGGCTGAGCTTTAAAATCCACCGACAGCCTTTGGCTCACCACACACTGCATGACATCGCCTGCCAAAACATATTGCTTTATTTTATCCACAGCCTCTTTAAAGGCTTCTTCTCCAAAGCCTGAAACAAAATCTTCTTCTTTTACTTCACGAGGTTGAATAAGCGGCTGACCAATTTGTCCTTGATAAGCACGACGTAATTGCCCGCGTAAGATAGTGATGCGGCGTTTGGCCTTAGCATAAGCGTTAGGCTCTTGCGGGTTGGCTAGAACAATGAAGAATAACTTGCCACTTAAATTATCAAACACCATCACTTCTTCAGATTGCATTAGAAGAATATCAGGGGTGCCTAACTCATCTTTAGGGCAGCTTTCTTTTAGGCGCTTTTCTACATAGCGCACCACGTCATAACCAAAGTAACCGACTAGGCCACCATCAAATTTAGGTAACCCTTCTACTTGGGCCACTTTAAATTGTTTTTGGTATTCGTCGATGTAAGACAAGGGGTCTTCAACAATGGTTTCTTCAATCAGCTCATCTTGCTCATGGATTTGAACCTTGTCGTTAAAAACTTTTAAGACTCTCCGGCAAGGCAAACCGATCATGCTGTAACGGCCCCATTTTTCGCCGCCTTGCACTGATTCAAGCAAGTAAGAATATGGCCCTTGGGCCACTTTTAAATAAGCACTAAGCGGGGTATCAAGATCCGCCAGCACTTCCTGGAAAACAGGTATGCGATTATAGCCCTGTTCACAAAGTGCATCGAATGCAGTGGGTGTCATGTCAAAATCCTAACGCGTAATTAAAAATACAGTATCGGCAAGCCGTATAAAGGCTAGTGGTTAGCAAATCGCAGGGTGTTATGAAACTGGCGCACAAGGGACACAGGCGTACAACACCCTGCTATAGCCATCGCTTAACATGGAGGCTTAAACTGAAACGAGCTGAACAATAAGAAACTCGCACCTTGTTATCCTGTTGGAGAGAAAGAAAGCAGAACTATACCAGTGAAGTCTAGTACCTTAAAGAGCAAAGAACCTGTGCATATAGGATTTAAGGCACGATATTTGATGGATTCTAACATTATCGTCAACAAGGCGGCAGTTTGGCCTGTAAATCACCTACCTGGTATAAATATGAATAAATCACAGAAGAAACCCGTGGCGTTTCTCAAGGCACTATTAAGCATCCTTAGTGCGGCCCTTGGTGTGCAGAAACGTGAAAATATGGAAAGAGACTTAAACGCCAGCAACCCAGCTGTTTACATAATTTCTGGCATTATTTTTCTGGTGTTGTTCATTGGCGGCATTGCCACTGTCGTGAGTGTAGTGGTACCCAAATAAACAACAGGCTGCAGAATAATGAATCGACCAGCTAATTTTAGTCATCAATATTTCTGTAGCCTGCAGGTAACCTTAAGTTTTAGCCCTTTTTCTTATCCTTAATATTTTGTATTAATCGGCTCACCTCAATATTAGCACCCTGACTGTATTGGCAAACACCTTCAGGAAATATCCGTTCGAGCTCTTTGGTATAAGGTCTCATATCAACCTCACCGTAATCCCCTTGCCTCAGAGCCTTAACCACTGATATTCGCTGGCACTTAAGGGTATCTGTATAAACATTATCACCGGCCATTAAACGAGAGTGACTGTAATGCGGAAAACGACTCTGGCACATTCCTTGGGCTTTTCCGTTCCACTGTCCATCCCAGGTAGTATCACCGCTATCAATTACATTTAGATCTGTGTCGTAACACCTATCATTAGCGGCCACCGGACGATTTTCCACCACTGATTTCTCTGGATGTGTGCGCATATTGATAAGCCATTGATCCAAAACCAGTAAGGCGTCATTAACCGGCAAGCTACGCAATAGGTCGCGACGGGAAAGGGTGTCGTCCTTTTCCATCATCCATATGAGCTGATGATCGCTTTGCCCCATAGCATGCTGAATGCGCTTGCGGCTGGTAAACGAAGCTAAGCTGTGATGCATATCGAGCTTATGATCTAGGTAGTGACGCATATCGATAATGGGTAAATCCGATAACCCTAGATACACCAACCCTGAACGATAAGCCGCATTAATGGCGTCATCATTACCTTCACTGCGAGCTGCAAGGTTCTTTTTACCGCCATGAGTCATATTGTGCTGTCCCCACAAAGACAAACGCTTTAAGGAGTCATCACCACTAATATGCCAGAAGCGCTCATTCTCCATATCCACAGGCGCTTTCCAGCCGCCGATGTATTTATTTAAATCCAGAAACTCCTTAATGCTAAGTTGTTTTTCCAGTAGAGACTGAAGGCCATACTGCACGCCCTGATTCCCCCAGAAACGCTTTCCAAAACCATCGTTATGAGTGCCGTAATAGTGACTTAAATTCCCCCAGTGACTCCAATCTACTTGCAGCAATGTTTCCCGACTAACTTGATGGTATTTGGAGAAAAAGTAAGGGTTATTGATATGCTGTGCAGGCCCACGCCAACCATTGGTACATTGACTGGCGCCATCAGGCATCAAAGTGAAATCGCCATTTAAAATCCCGGCAATGCCCTGCAAATTTCCATAGCGGTTATCAAAGTCCTGCAAGGCATTATTGCCTTCAACCAGAGAGCGATTTGGCCAGTACTGCCATTTATCTTGCTCACTTGTGACATCAAAATAATATTCCATGAGTTCACAATCCAGTGCATAGCTCACCTGAGTCACCATATCTGGGTAGGAATATAAAGGGATAGCGGCATCAATAATACCCGGGTGGTTTTGTGACAATAAATATTGCTGAATAGCCCCGCCCGAGCCGCCAATACCCACAGTATAAATAGGCTCGCCATAACGGCTAGAGAATTGCTTTTTCACGCGCATGGCGGTGTCTTCACTTAGCCAGATATCATAGTGATTACTGGTTTGAGTACCGGTACTAAATGCTAAAGCGTAACCTTGCTCCAGCTGCTCCTCGTGCTCATATAAAAGTTTGGATATGCCCACATGGCCCTGCTTATGCCCTATGCCTACTCCCCCCTTAAAACGATAAATAAGGCGCTGATTCCATTTACCTGGATCAAATACTTCAGGACTATCAACTTTACTCACAGGCAATGCGAGTACATAAATAAAGCGATTTATAGTGCCGGTCTCTACTCGGATAAGCTTGCTAACATCTTTAGATATCAGGTTTTTCTCTTCAACCTTGCGAAAGCCTTTAAGTTCTTCATCCTTAACAAAGTACTGAACTTGAGTAGCAATGCTGCAATCCTTGCTATACCCCAGTAGCTCCTTGTTCTTTTTACCTTTTTCATCCACCCCGTATACCGCAATGCCGACCTTTTCCTGATTATCAACGACGGGCTGGCCTAAACCGGAACGCTCAGTGGCGCATAAAAATGGGTAGTCATTATCACCTGAAAACAAAGACTGAATGGGACCTACCTGCTTCAATGGGATGGGAAAATCATAGCTTTCCTCAGGACGGCTTATACTGGCTGGATGGGAGCCTTGGTAACTGCTTTTAATGGCTTTGGGGCGGTAATTATCTGGCATACCTAGCACAAATAAGTCGCTACTCTTGGGCATGAGCTTCTGCTCAAGGCGGTCGTAAAAAAGCCCCAGACTGGTGGCGCATAAGGCCAAAATCAGTGTTACAAACATGAGTTTTTTCACACTAAATTCCTTTTGTTGTTCTCACTATTTAAATCTAGCTCTTAACCTCCTGCGTAAAAAGACAGGTAAGAAAACATTTTCTTTTAAAAAGCCCCCGTTCCATAACAAACTAATCACTTGATTTAATGCTAAAAGCTTACTCGAAAATAAATATAAAAATGGGACAGGGAAAGGGTGCAGTTTAATGAGCGCAGGTGTAAGTGAGGGCAAACTCGGGTTTTTAAGCCCAGGCCTTATATAGCCCAATAGAATGAGTGAGAATATTTTAATGAGAAAATACTAGAAGCGTTTTATAACTAGGCGAGCTAAATAAAAGCAAAATACAGCTTATTACACATAAGGGATGCAAAGGATTGATCGAACTAGGACCTTCTTCCCTATGGGCTAAAACCAAAGGTGAAGCGTTCGCGTTTACCCAAGTCCTCACCACTTCCCACATTTTTATAACCCAATTTAAGCAGCTCTGATCGAACCGACTCGGCTTGCTGCCAACCATGCTCCATAACCAGGCAACCTTGTGGATTTAAGTATTGCTGAGCATGGCCTGCAATAAAAAATAAGTCAGCGAAACCCTGTTGTTTAGCCGTTAAAGCAGAGCTGGGTTCAAAGCGCACATCTCCTTGAGATAAATGCGGGTCGTCTTCATCTATATAGGGAGGATTACTAATAATTAAATCAAAACTTTCATTGTTTAAAGCATCAAACCAGCTGCTTTGCAAAAACTTAGCATTTTCTATTTTGTTTAGCGTTTGATTTTCTTGGGCCAGCAAAACTGCATCTGCCACCACATCTACCCCTATCACACTAGCATTAGGAAATTCATGAGCCATTGATAAAGCCAGCGCCCCTGTGCCCGTTCCTAAATCTAAAATTGTTTTAGGATTCAAATTTTGCTCTAGCACCCAGTCAATTAAAGATTCTGTATCGCCGCGAGGGATTAAGGTATGAGGAGATACTTTTAAATGCAAATCCCAAAATCCTTGTGTGCCAATTAAGTAAGCCACCGGCTCACCTTGTTGGCGCCGAGCAAGTAATTCTGAATATTGCAGCTGTTGGGCAGGGGATAATTCTTTATTGGGATCGGTAAATAAAATATTACGTGATGCATTCAGACAAAACAATAAAATCAGTTCGCAATCTAATGCAGGAGTATCCGAATCAATTAACTTTTCACGCCCCATAGCTAATGCTTGAGTAATAGCCAAAGACATAAAAGTTACCGTTTAAGTATTTTCAAAATAAAGACAGGGATTTAAAATTATGGCGGCCTAACACCGACATAATTTTATGGAGTAGAAGAATTGTTTACGAGCCTTCACCCATGGAAGCCAGCAACTCAGCTTGATGCTCTTGAATTAGTGGCTGCACGACCATATCCATTGAACCTTCCATTAGTTCATCTAGCTTGTATACAGTTAGGTTAATTCTGTGATCACTTACACGCCCTTGCGGATAGTTGTAAGTTCGAATGCGTTCTGAGCGGTCACCACCACCCACCAAACTCTTACGCTCGGCCGCTTGTTCTGCTTCAGCCTTTTGCGTAATCGCATCGTTCATGCGCGTCGCAAGGATCGACATGGCTTTTGCACGGTTCTTATGTTGCGAACGCTCTTCTTGGCATTCCACCACAAAGCCTGTTGGAATGTGTGTAATTCGAATGGCCGAATCGGTTTTGTTTACGTGCTGACCACCCGCACCCGAGGCACGGAAAGTGTCTATGCGTAAATCCGCCTTTTTGATATCCACATCACCTTCGGCATCTACTTCAGCCATGACTGCAACTGTACACGCTGAGGTATGTATACGCCCTTGGGATTCAGTCGCAGGCACACGTTGAACACGATGCACACCTGATTCAAATTTTAACTGACTATAGACACTGTCACCCGCGATACGCATGACCAATTCTTTATAACCACCGTGCTCTCCGTGGTTAGCATTCATTACCTCAAATTTCCAGCCACGTTTATCGGCATATTTACTAAACATGCGGAATAGGTCGCCAGAGAATATCGCTGCTTCATCGCCACCAGTACCAGCGCGAATCTCCACAATAACGTTCTTGCCATCGTTAGGATCTTTAGGAAGAAGTAGAACTTGCAGCTCGGCTTCAAGACGTTCAACTTCCGCCTTGGCTGGCTTCAATTCTTCTTGACCCATTTCGCGCATGTCAGGATCACTGTCTTGAATCATAGACAATGCTTCTGCCAGGTTTTCTTCTGCACCTAGGTAAGCCGCAAACGACTGAACCACAGGTTCAATTTCGGCGTATTCCATAGAAAGTTTACGGAATTTATTTTGGTCGCTAATGACAGAGCCATCCGACAACAGATGTCCAATCTCTTCGTAGCGTTCGCTTAATATTTCAAGTTTTAACTTAACGGAGTCTTTCATTATCTCTTACAAATTTTTAGGAAATAAAGCTAACCGGTATTTCTAAATAAAAGATTAATGCACTTTTACTTAGAGATGCCGCCTAGTGATTTATTTCGTTGATATTAATTTTAAGGCTGCACATCTTCATCGTTTAATTGATAAAGTTCCTGCACCCATTCCATCACTTCTTTTCGCCCCTCGGCACTGGCTTCTCGCATTTGCACCGTAGGTTGATGAATTAGTTTATTGGTTAACATAGTGGCCAGCGTGGTGATCACTTTTTGTGCGTCATCACCTTTTTGTAAACGCTTCATGGCTTTTTCTAACTCGATGTCGCGCACACCTTCGGCATGCTGACGAAATGCTCTTAGTGTCGTGACCGCATCTAAAGTACGCAGCTGACGCATGAAGTCAGAACTGCCCGCTTCGATTATTTCTTCGGCATCTTGAGCGGCAAATTCGCGCTGACGCACATTTTCGTCAATGATGTCTTTAAGATCATCCACTGTATATAAGTAGACATCATCTAGCTCGGCCACTTCCGCTTCTATATCTCGGGGGACCGCAATATCCACCATAAACATGGGAGCGTGTTTACGTTTTCTTAATGCCCGTTCAATGGCGCCTTTACCCAGAATAGGTAATGGGCTAGCCGTGGAAGCGATGACCATGTCGGCTTTATATAGCTCATCAGGGATATCGGACAACAAAATAGCTTTGGCACCAAATTGATCAGCCAAGGCTTCGGCACGAGCCAAAGTTCTGTTGGCCACTGTAATATCACTCACACCGGCATCAACCAGGTGTTTCGCCACTAGGTCGATGGTTTCACCAGCCCCAATTAATAAGGCACGGCTCTTAGATAAATCTGAAAAAATTCTTTGGGCAAGATTAACCGCGGCATAAGCGACCGATACCGGGTTTTCACCAATGGCAGTGTCAGTTCTAACTTGCTTGGCGACCGTAAACGTTTGACGAAACAAGCGACCTAGTTCAGGACCAATGGTGCCTGCTTCCTGAGCGACAGCAAAAGCACTCTTCATCTGCCCGAGGATTTGCGGCTCACCTAATATCAAGCTGTCTAAACCACTGGCTACACGCATGAGGTGTTTCACTGCACTCTCATCTTTTAAAGAGTAGTGACAGTCATTTAACTGGGATATTGGTACGCCGTGGATTTTGTGCATCCATTCAAGCAGCTTAGCGGTGTCCACGCCGTCCACAGTGCAATACAGCTCAGTCCGGTTGCAGGTGGAAAGAATGGCAATTTCCTGTATTCCCGCTGCGGAATTTGCGTCACGCAACTGGGCCGGTAACAGATCAGGAGCAAAAGCCACCTTCTCACGTACCGCCACAGGGGCTGTTTTATGGTTTATACCTAGTGCCAATAACGTCATGAACTACTTAAATTTCTACCTGCTAAATGTGTAACGGCCGAATAATTCCACTAATATGCTTAAAAATGGACGGCTATTTATTTCAATCTTGATAAAAAGAGCCGTATTATATCCATAAATGCGCAAAAAAGTTGCACTGCTTGCAAATCAAGTGATCTGCGCCCATATATGTATAATGTAGATAGACAAAAATTTTATGTATGGATACTAATTCAGTTGGGCCGGTCTATTTTATTACCACTTGATTACAGCCTACGCACACAAGGAAATCTTATGCTTAAACTGCTGCTTTGCCTGGTATTCAGTTTATACACTCTTAATTCAGTGGCAGGCACCAATCCCACTGAAACCTCTATTGATTCCGAATCCCCCAAAGAGGCTACTCAAGCCCAACAAGATTATAGCGTTAATACCCTATATGCGTTGCTTGTGGCTGAAATGGCCGGTCAACGACAGTTATTTGATGTGGCATTAGGGAACTACTTACTGGAAGCCCACCGCACCCAAGACCCAGGCGTAGCGGCACGCGCCACACAAATTGCGCAATACATAGGAGCCGATCAGGCCGCACTCGATGCCGCCACTCTTTGGGTAAAACTGGACAAACAAAACCCTCTTGCCCAGCAAGCATTCTCATTAGAACTGGTAAAGGCGGCCCGCTTTAGCGAATCGGTTCTTCACCTGCAAAGTGCTCTAGACCTAGATAACAAGCTTAATGTTAGCTTTATTACCGTTCAGGGTGAAAAAATGAGCGAAGGCTCCCGGGAGCTATGGCTTCAGGTACTCATGCCGCTAATACCACGCTATCAGAACAATAATGCCCTACTGTTTAATGTGGCCAACCTTCACCAACAACAAAAAAACAACCAAGCTGCTTTAGAACTAATAGATAAATTAATAGATGATAACGACGATTTTTATCCAGCCTGGACTTTAAAAGCTCGTCTACATGCCACACAGGGCGATGTAGATACCGCTCTAAGCGCAACAGAATCGGCCTTGGAACATTTCAAAAACGACAAAGCCTTCACCATTTTAAAAGCCCGCCTTCTAGTTAAGAAAAAAGAAATTGCTCAGGCCAGAGACGTTTTTGCTAAATTAAGTCAAGACTACCCAAGAGACAGCCATATTTTACTGCCTTTGGCTCTAACTCAGCTGGAGCTACAAGAATTTGATGACGCTCAGTCCAGTCTAGCCAAGCTATTACAGCTAGGGCAGATGCGAGATGAAGCCAATTATTATCTTGGCCGTATTGCACAATTCAAAAAACAACCCGATCAAGCGCTTCAGCATTACCTTGCCATGCAAGCAGGACGCGAATTCCTCTCGGCGCAAAGTGGCATAGTGCAAATTTATCTATCCCAAGGAAAAACCCAACAAGCCCTTGATCACATTCGCCAAAAGCGCGCACAAAATACCGAACACCAACAAGCCTACTTTTTAATGGAAGTGGAATTGCTTAACCGAACAGGACAATTCCAAGCCTCTCTTGAAGTGTTAAACGACGCCCTTAAAGCCTATGCCGACAATACCGATTTGCGTTACAGCCGCGCCATGGTCTCTGAAAAACTCGGCAACATAGAACAACTAGAACAGGATTTAACTCACATCATTGATTTAAACCCTAAAAATGCCACCGCTTTAAACGCGCTTGGCTACACCCTAGCTGATCGCACCAAGCGCTTGGATGAAGCCCTTAAGTTAATTCAACAAGCTCGTATTATTTCCCCGGCTGACCCAGCCATTATAGATAGCTTGGGCTGGGTGTATTACCGTATGGGAGATTTAGAGAAGTCTTTAGAACTGCTGAAAAAAGCCTACGCCAATTTCCCCGATGCCGAAGTGGCTGCCCACCTGGGTGAAGTATTATGGGCCATAGGCTTAAAGGAAGAAGCCATGGAAATTTGGAAAAAAGGCCTAGAGAAACAACCTAAAAGTCAAATACTACAAGAGACTCTCAGCCGTCTCGAGGTGCAGTTGTAAATTGCATCGCTTTATCTGACTTACATCCACCCTTTACTTATTATTAAACAGGCACACCTGCAAATGCGTTTCCTTGTTATATTTCTGCTGATCGGCCAAATAATGGCCTGCACCCATACACCTACTAAACATCAGGAAGATAACTGGAGTTTTAGTGGAAAAATAGGCATCACCACTCCAAAAGAAAGCGTAGCCGGTTTTATTCAGTGGCAACAACAGCAAGAAGCCTTCGATATTTACGTCACTGGCCCCATGGGTCAGGGCAGCACTCGAATTCAAGGCACTCCTGATAAAGCCACCCTTACTCAGGGCGGGAAAGTTCATGAAGGTATTGACCCGCAAAAAATGATATATGAACAATTAGGCTGGTTTTTTCCCCTTAAAAACCTGCCTTTCTGGTTACAAGGTAAAGAAGCGCCCTTTAGCCTGGCAAAAACAGAAACTAAAGACGGTAAACTAACCAAAATTGAACAAGACCTATGGGACGTGGAGTTTCAACGTTACCACGCCTATTACGGTTTACCTGAGCGCATTAAGATTCGTCAGGGAAAATGGAAGTTTCTAATCGTGGTAAAAAACTGGTCTGTTGATTAGCCCCCTCTTCATTACTATAAAGATTAAACTATCTAAGTGGTCAGAACCTGCAGTGTCTGACCTACAATATTGAGTATTAAGTCCAGCCATGACCAGCATCTCCCCCTTCACCCTACCAAGCCCCGCTAAATTAAATTTGTTTTTGCACATAAACGGGCAAAGAGAAGACGGCTATCACCTACTACAAAGTATTTTCCAATTCATAGATTGGTGTGACCAGCTCACATTCACGCCACTTGACCACGAGGAAATACAAATCACGCCTTTAATAGAGGGAGTGCCTTTAAAAGAAAACCTCATCTACAAAGCCGCGCGACTATTACAAGCTAAAACAGGCTGCACAAAAGGGGCGAGCATTCATTTAGAAAAAGTATTACCCATGGGCGCCGGACTTGGCGGCGGCAGTTCAAATGCCGCCACTGCTTTAGTAGGGCTTAATAACCTCTGGCAAACAAAGCTAAGCATTAATGAGTTGGCTGAACTAGGATTACAACTTGGGGCCGACGTTCCAGTCTTTGTTCGCGGACAAGCAGCTTGGGCTGAAGGGGTTGGCGAGTTATTAACACCGATGCTGGATTTAGATGAAAATTGGTTTGTACTGGTGGTGCCTGATTGTCATGTGAATACCCAAAAAGTATTTTCACATAAAGGTTTGACAAGAGACACACCGAAGTGCAGAATGAGCGCCGCTCTTCGGGGCACAGGTCGGAATGACTGTGAATTGATAGTTAGTAAGCTTTACCAAGAAGTTGCTAACTCATTGAATTTGCTAAAGAAATTCGGATCTGCTAGAATGACAGGCACTGGTTCTTGTGTGTTTTTGGAGTTTTCTTCAGAGCATCAAGCCAAGCAAGTTCTAGCTCAACTACCGGCTAATTACACGGCTAAAGTAGTGAAAGGTTTAAACCAATCACCACTTAATAAGCAGTAATAAGTTAGGTCAGTTTTTAGGGGTGTAGCCAAGCGGTAAGGCAACTGGTTTTGATCCAGTCATGCGTAGGTTCGAATCCTGCCACCCCTGCCATCTTTTCTAATTCCCATCATTGAAACTCTAATTTAATTAGCACCTGGAGCATCCGACGTGTCTAAGTTAATGGTTTTTACCGGTAACGCTAACCCAGAATTGGCGCGTTTAATTGTTGAACACCTAGACCTGCCATTAGGCACGGCCACCGTAGGTCAATTCAGTGATGGCGAAATCACAATAGAAATTGCTGAAAACGTACGCGGTAAAGACGTTTTTATCATTCAACCTACTTGTGTACCGACTAATGACAACCTTATGGAACTCATTTTTATGGTAGATGCCCTGCGTCGTTCGTCAGCAGGCCGCATTACTGCAGTTATCCCTTATTATGGTTATGCTCGCCAAGACCGTCGTGTACGTTCTGCTCGTGTCCCTATAAGTGCCAAAGTAGTAGCCGACATGCTACAAGCTGCTGGTGTTGACCGTGTATTAACGGTTGACCTTCACGCAGACCAAATCCAAGGCTTCTTTAACATCCCTATGGATAACATCTACGGCTCACCTATCTTGCTTGATGACATCGAAAAGCAAGATTACGAAAATCTTATGATCGTGAGCCCAGACGTAGGCGGTGTAGTACGTGCCCGCGCCATTGCTAAGCAACTAGACGATGCCGACCTTGCGATTATTGATAAACGTCGCCCACAAGCTAACGAAGCACAAGTTATGCACATTATTGGTGACGTAACTGACCGCACTTGTATCATCGTCGATGACATGGTGGATACAGCCGGCACATTGTGCAAAGCGGCCGAAGCACTTAAGCAGTTTGGTGCGAAAAAAGTTGTGGCCTACTGTACACATCCTGTACTATCTGGCGCCGCAATTGAGAACATTAAGAACTCTGAGTTAGATGAACTAGTGGTAACCGATACCATTCCTCTAACTGAAGAAGCAAAGTCACTTGGTAATATTCGCCAACTGACACTTGCGGGCTTATTGGCTGAGTCTATTAGACGCGTCAATAACGAAGAATCCATCAGTGCCATGTTCCGTTAATCAATTAGATTAACCAGCAAGACACTGATCGTGTTTATTGCATTTGGCAGTAAACAAAAAAAGCTCTAATCCTGGTCGCGGGGTTGGGGCTGCTTTCATTTATAAAGGTATGAAAAAATGGCTGATTTTGAATTAAATGCTGAACTACGCGAAGTTAAAGGTACGAGTGCGAGCCGCCGCCTACGTCGCTTGGAAGGCTTAACGCCAGCAATCGTATACGGTGCTGACAAAGAAGTTACTCAGGTAACGATGGCTCTTAAAGACTTGAACAAAGCGTTTGAAGATGAACGTTTTTTCAGCCACATCGTTAAACTTAACGTTTCTGGTACTGTTGAAACTGTATTGATTAAAGATGTGCAGCGTCATCCTTTCCGTCCTATCGTATTGCACGTTGATTTCTTGCGCGTAAACGATGACACCATCATCAAGCAGCACATCCCTCTACACTTCATCAACGAAGAAGAATGTAAAGGCGTTAAACTACAAGGTGGTAAGATCACTCACGTTATGTCTGACGTTGAAGTAATCTGTGCCGCTGGCGTACTTCCTGAGTTCATCGAAGTAGATTTGGCTGATGCTGAAGTTGGCACTCTTGTTCACTTGTCTGACCTAGTGATGCCTGAAGGCGTTAAAGTACTAGCTCTTACTCACGGTGCTGACCACGATGCGTCTGTTGTTTCTGTTGCTATCCCTAAGGGTGCTGCAACTGACGAAGAAGAAGAAGCTGGCGAAGAAGCTCCTGCTGCTGAGTAATTCAGTACATAGCACTAGAACTTAAGCAAAGGCACTGGCGTGAAGGATAACATTAAACTGATTGTGGGCCTGGGTAATCCAGGCACCGAATATCACAATACCCGTCACAATGCCGGTGTCGATTTGCTTGTTGAGTTAGCACGTTTTTATAACGTGCAACTCAAGCCTGATAAAAAATTCCACGGTCTGGTGGGTAAAACCCAAATTAAAGGCCAAGAAGTGTGGTTATTATATCCAACTACCTTCATGAACTTGAGTGGCCAAGCCGTTCAAGCCCTCGCAAACTTTTACAAAATTCCTGTTAATGAAATTTTAGTCATACACGACGAACTAGACTTACCAGTGGGCACAGCCAAATTTAAATTAGGCGGCGGTCACGGTGGGCAAAACGGTTTACGTGACATCATTAGCAAGATGGCCAACAACAAAAACTTTTACCGCCTACGCATTGGTATCGGACATCCTGGTGATAAAAGCCTAGTAACAGGCCATGTATTGGGTCGCGCCAATAAAGATGATCAAAAAAAATTAAGCGCTGTTATTGATGAAGCCATTCATCAAATAGACAGCATAGTGTGCGGAGACTGGCCTGGGGCCATGAATCGCTTACACACTTTTAAAGCATAGAAAATGAAGCTAGCTACGTTTTCACTGCGGCGTTAAAAACTTTTTCATATTCGTTACATAGCGCTGCTATGCGTCTCATCTAAAAAAGTTTTTGCCTTGCATTGTCTACCTCGCATACGCTTCTACTAATTGAAAAAAGAAACTAACAAATTATCCGACGTTAAACGTCAGGCACTCATAAAAAGGTAATCATCATGGGATTTAAATGTGGCATTGTTGGATTACCAAATGTTGGTAAATCTACTTTATTTAACGCACTAACTAAATCTGGCATTAGTGCTGAAAACTTTCCTTTTTGTACCATCGAGCCAAACTCAGGCATCGTGGCTATGCCTGATGCTCGCCTTGATGCTCTAGCAGAAATAGTTAACCCTCAAAAAACAATTCCTACCTCTATGGAGTTTGTAGATATTGCAGGGCTTGTAAAAGGTGCCTCAACAGGTGAAGGCCTAGGTAATAAGTTTTTGGCCAACATTCGTGAAACCGATGCCATTGCCCACGTAGTGCGTTGCTTTGAAGACGAAAACGTCATTCACGTTGAAAATAAAATAAACCCTCAAGACGATATTGAAGTGATTAACCTTGAGCTTATTTTTGCCGATTTAGAAAGTGTTGAAAAGCAACTTCAGCGTGTCACGCGTACCGCTCGTAGTGGTGATAAAGATGCCGTTGCCGATAAAGCGCTTTTAGAAAGAATGCAAGCGCACCTTGAAGACAACCAACCTGTTCGTTCAATGGATTTAGACGAAGACGAACAAGAGCGTGTGCATATGTTTCACATGATCACGGTTAAGCCTACTATGTACATTGCTAACGTGGCCGAAGATGGCTTTGAAAACAACCCATTCCTAGATCTTGTACGTGAAATAGCGGCCAACGAAAATGCAGTGGTCGTACCTGTTTGCAATAAAATTGAACAAGAAATTTCAGAACTAGACGACCCTGAAGACGTGACCATGTTCCTTGAAGAAATGGGCCAAAGCGAACCAGGTTTAAATCGTGTTATTCGTGGCGGTTATGAACTTCTAGGCCTACAAACTTACTTCACTGCTGGTGTTAAGGAAGTACGTGCCTGGACCGTTAAACAAGGTGCGACAGCACCGCAAGCTGCAGCAGTTATTCACACCGACTTTGAAAAAGGCTTCATTCGCGCTGAGTGCACCAGCTACGATGATTTCATTCAATACAAGGGTGAGAATGGCGCTAAAGATGCTGGCCGCTTCCGTGTTGAAGGTAAAGAATACATAGTAAAAGACGGCGACATTCTTCACTTCCGTTTTAACGTTTAATATAAAACGTTAACATCTAAAAGGCCCTTATGGTTTAACACCATAAGGGCCTTTTTGTTTTGGCAGCCTAAAAATAAGTAATGAACCTCATCAATGCCACTTCCCTTAATACCCAAAGACAAATGTATTATCTAAGCAATGGCATGGCTCATTCGTTATTCACTTCCCTAACCCGCAAATATTTCTTTCTTAGTTCTTTAAGCACACCGCGCTTCTTTATTTTTTCAAATGAAATTTTAAGCTTATCAGGGGATAACACCAGCAGGCTTTTATTAGACACCTGAATCCAGGGCGTGCGTTCATCTATAATCAGTGGCACCCCAAAAACTTCTTCACTCATGCCGATCTTGGCAGCCGTACTAAGTATAGGATCCATAGGGCCAATAATAGCCTCCACATGACCCGCCAAGAGCATCTTTACCCCTTGTAAGAAGTCTGTGGTCCTATGAATAATCACATCTGGGTCTCTATCTATGGCGTCACTGAAGCTCGCCCCTCTTAAATAACCCAACCGAATTCCCTTTAAATCTTTCAGTGAAGTAAATACAGAAGAATGAAGACCCAACACCACAATTTTAAGGCTGGGAAAGGGCGCCACATAAGTAACAAACTCCTCCAATTCTGGGTATTTAAACATAATGGTCATGTCACTTTGGCCCGTCTTAAGGCCACTCTTAATCCTGGCATAAGGCGTAATAATATTGGACGCGTTATAACCCGCTTCTTTAACCAGCATATTTGCAGCTTCATAATAAATGCCGCTCAACACTCCTTGCTCGCTAATGCCATAAGGGGGGAACCCTATGGTGGCGATTTTAATGTCTCTCACTTCCTCGGCCAATAGGAGCACGGGCAGCAAGCAGCATATTAACAGTAGGCGCACCCTTATCAGGCAAATCAACTTCACCAATATCCCTCAGAACAAACTCAACCTAAAAAAGCCTATTTATACTTTTAAGCTATAAATACAGGCAATCATCCCAACTAGAATAAGTTTAGCAGAGCCGTCAAAGGAAAAAGAAAAGTGGGGAATTTCAATTTAAAACCCTAGCACGGTTACTCGTAGGGGTTTTTCTCTCGTAAAGAACCTGCAGCCAGCGCAAATGACAAAATGATAATGCTATTGAATAAAACGGGAATAATTAAAAAGGCATAACCCAACTCTTGTACATGAGCACCACCCACAATGGCTGTTACCGCCGTCGCTCCTCCCGGGGGGTGCATACAACGCAATTTATACATCACCAGCATAGCCAAGGGCACGGCCACCGAAGCCGCGATTATGTCGTTGCTCATTAACAGGTTGCAACTCACCCCCACAAAAGCCGAAACCAATTGCCCGCCAACTATATTCCAAGGTTGAGACGCTGCTGAATGGGGCATACCAAAAACTAACAAAGAAGACGCACCAGTTGATGCAAGTATCATCGTACTGCCCCCAATGCTTAATATTGAGAAGCTAAAAAACGATGCAGCTAACATCGCCACAAAAGCACCAATAATGGAGATCATTACCTCAAAATCGTTCATCTTTTCCATGACAATTAGCCCTTATTATTTTTCTTATTATTAAACTTTAGTCATTCTCTTGAGCAGGTGGATGTTTGACACAAAACGAAATTAAATCATAAATGTTAAGAGGCATACTAAATAACTGCCCCTGAAATTGATCACACCCCAGCTCAACTAACAGCTCATATTCAGTTTTAGTGGTTACCCACTCTGCCACCAGCTTAACTCCTCGGCTTTGGGTCAAACTGCTCATGCTGCGAATAATATCTCGTACAACCTCGCTTTGTGTAACGTCTTTTACCAAGCTACCATCTAGCTTTAATGTATCCAAATTTAACGTTTGTAAATATCGTAGTGATGTATACCCCATGCCAAAATCATCCAACGCAATTGAAAACCCATGCTCAGACAAATTTTTAAGGCCGCTAAATAAATCATCGCTCATGACCAGCTCTTGGCCCTCGGTGATTTCCAACTCAATTAAACTGGCTTGAATGCCATATTGCTTAACCACTTTGGGTAAATAATCAAAGAAGGTGGGGTCGTGTAACTGAATTGGCGATACATTAATAGCCACCTGCAAGGCTGGCATGCCGGCCTTTTCCATATCCTTCATATCCTTTAGGCAAGTCTCTATTATCCACCTGCCTAACTGACGAATAAAACCCGTGGCTTCCGCTATTTGAATAAAGACACTAGGAGGCAACGAAGACAACTCCTTATGTTGCCACCTTATTAATGCCTCAACACTGGCTACCTGTTCTTTCCGATTCATTTTAGGCTGGTAATGCATTGCAAAGCAGCCTTCATTTAGTTGTTCGCGCATATCTTTATCCAAACGACGACACAAACTCCCCAAATTATTGCGCGCACTCATGGCCTTTTTCATATCAAAATTGGCCTGACCCAGAGTATGAATCATAGACTTCAATTTTTGCTCATGCCGTAAACGCTGGTCGGCATTAAAACGCCTTACAAAAGGCCAATACAAACAGGCCGATAACAAGACTCCAATGAGCTGAACAAAGGCACCTGAAATTTGGCCACTGGCTAAATAACCGGATAACAAAACAGGGGTATTCCATGACGTACTCACCCCCCCCATAGTAACTACCCCCAATTCCATTGCCATGCGAGCAATAGAAATACTAACGATTGGAGCCAATAAAAAAGGTATAAATAAAAACCGATTTAAGACAATGGGCAAGCCAAAAATAAGCAGCTCATTAATATTAAAAATCCCGGGTAATAAGGCGTATTTAGCCAACCTTCTGTCGTCGCTCTTTGCTGAACACAGTAAAGCAAGAATCAACCCCAGTGTGGCACCGCCGCCTCCCATATGTGCATATAAATCAAAAAACTGGCGGGAATACAGCACGCCTTGACCCTGCATATAAATAAATTCAGCATTGGTTTCTAATAAAGACGAGCCATGTATACCCACAAACCAAAAGACCTGGTTAAGGCACACCAACGCAACGCTTTGAAAGTAACTTAAGCCACTGGGTTCGTTTACAGATCCCACAATAATTGGCAGTAAGTTTTTTAGCGGATACCAATCACTAAAGCCGTATGCATAAATAATAACCATGATGAAGGGGACCAATAGCGCCGGATAAATGGCGGCTAAAGCTTGATGCATATTGCTGTCAACATCGTTTTGCAAAAAGCCCAACTTTACAATTCGATGACGAAAAAAGAATATAAATAATTCATTAAAGATAATGGCACTAACGATGGCCTTGGCCACACTGCTCACACCCAAGTGCCCTAATGCATCTTGATTAAAATCTAGGATAATAAAAGTAATGAAGGTGGCCATAGCCAACAATGCCGGCACCATGGGATCCAGTGCTAGGTTTAATTTTTTTTGGCTTTTATCCGCTAAACGGTAACTAATACCAAGCACCAGGGTTAACGCCATAATGCCATAGCTGCCTTGCAGCACCCAGCCAGCCACTTGCAACAATAAACTATTTTGAAAAGCTTGATTAAACAGATGAGGAATTTGCAGGAGAGTGAGCGCAAATGCCCCCAGCATTACTACCGGCAATGTTAAAACAAAACCATACTGAATGGCTTCTAACCAGGTTATAAGCCTTTTTTTGAGTAGCATGTACCGGCTCGAGTTATTGTATCAATCACTTTGATTCCTCTAAATACAATGAACAAAACATTAAATCAATCCACTGCTAAAGCTAACTCATTGAAAATAGTAAAGTTAAATAAATTAATTCATATGAACTAAACTATGAAAGACCTATCTTAGTAGCCTATTCTTAGTTTGTAATTCGTTACGTGAAATAGACCAGCCCAAGTAAAGGGCTTGCCTCCTCTATAATGATAGCCGTAACGTCATGAAGGGAAAGCAACATAAAGCACTCTATGACTTAAATAAGGCAATTCCATGAAACATTGGCTTAAAAAACCCATCGTTTTACCTGTTTTTATCCTGCTTGGTTTTCTAGCGTTAATGATTATAAAAAGTGGTAAACCAGCCCCCACTGCCAGCACGATAGAGGAATACGCCACACCTGCTGAAATTCAAGAGCTTAAAGAAACCTCCATTACTCCCATTGCCATTGGCTATGGTACCGCCAAACCCAGTTCCAATTTAAATGTTCCTGCTGAAGTAAGTGCCGAGATAACCTGGATTCATCCCAAACTGAAACAAGGAGGGAATTTAAAAATCGGCACTGAAGTTGTTAAGTTTGATACTCGCGATATTGAGCTAGCTTTATCAAAGGTACAAGCCGATTTAACCAGTCAGAACACCCGCGTAGCCGAGTTGGATTTGGAAGAACGCAATGCCGCACAACAACTGCAATTAAGCCTACAAAAATATGAATTAGCCAAAGGTGAGTTTGAACGTAAAAAAGCCTTGTCTAAACAAGGGGCCATTGCCACTTCGACGCTGGATACAGAAGCTAGAAATCTTATCAATCAAGAAACCGAACTTGAAAACATGAAACTCCAGCTGGCTTTGTACCCTAAACAAAGAGAACTACTTGGCTCTGAAATTAAAATCGCTCATGCGCAAATTGAAGAGCAAGAGCGCAACTTATCTCGTACTCGAGTTTTCATGCCATTTAATGCGCGCATTGGCAGCGTTAATGTAGAAAAAGGTAGTTTTATCAGTAAAGGCAGTACCCTTTTTGTGGCTCAGGGTAAAAACAACATGGAAGTGTTAACGCAAATACCGGCCAAGAAAATGCTGCCCTTGTTAAGCCATGCCATAGGAAAAAAAGTAAGTGATGACAGCGCTAACCTTAAACAAAAGCTGGGTCTTGAAGCCAAGGTCTACTGGGTAGACGGACCCAGTAGTGCCTTTTGGGCTGCTAGAGTGTTGCGCTCTAACGATAGTATCGATAGTAAAACTCGTAGCCTGGGTTTAATCATCGGAATCGAGAATACAGTTGAACAGGAAAGGGTGGGGATTCGCCCGCCTTTATTTAAAGGCATGTATTTAAAAGTAGAGATTACCGGCAATGCAGTTAACGCCATCAAGGTACCTCGCAGCGCCATTCACCAAGGGAGTCTTTATCTAAAAGATAGTGACAATCGCTTAGTGATTGAAAAAGCAAAAATTGCTTTTGTACAAGGGGACTACGCTGTTCTTTCACAAGCCCCGAGCCTTAACTCATTAATTCTCACCGACCTCATTCCTGCGGTACCTAACATGTTACTCCTGCCCATCTTGGGCATTGCCAACAATCAATCTTTAAAGCCATAGGTGCCTCATGATTCGTTATTTTATAGGTCACCCTACTGCCGCTAACATATTTATGCTCATACTACTGCTAATGGGCATAGTGGCCCTGCCGCAGTTAAACCGAGAAACCTTTCCTCACGTTGAGCGCTTTGAAGTCATGGTGAGCATCGCCTACCCAGGTGCCAGTGCCACTGATGTGGAAGAAGGCATTTGCCTGCCCTTAGAAGATGGTACCGATGGCGTTAGCTACCTGTCTGAGAAGCGTTGTGATGCTCGTAATAGTCTCGCTAACATGACGTTTAAAATGAAAGAAAGTGGCGACATGAGCCAATTCTTGCAAGACATAAAAGATAAGGTTGATCAAATTCAGGATTTTCCTGATGACGCTGAACCTCCTGTCGTCACAGAGCAAGGACTGACCTCAGAAGTAGTGTCTATTGCCCTGTCGGGTCAAATGAGTAATGACCATTTAAAACGCTTTGCTCAAATTCTAAAAGACAAATTACTGCTGAGTCCTTTTATTAATTTGGTCACCATCAACGGGTTCTCCCAAGCGGTTATCAATATAGATGTGAGCGCCGAGCGCCTGCAAATGCATAACATTAGCATCAGCCAGATTGCGCAAATAATTTCTCGGCAAAATACCGATAGTCCAGCAGGTGATATTGAAACCTTTGACAAAAATTACGCTATTCGTGTGAGTGATTTACGCCGAACGCCCGAACAATTGGGCGAGCTAATGATTATCCGCAATGATAATGGCAGTGAGCTAACCCTTGGAGAAATTGCTGACATTCATACCGATTTTGAAAATCAGGATAAACAAATCTGGTTTAACGGCCAGCCTTCTGCCCTCTTAACCATTAAGAAAAACACCCAAGAAGACGGCATTAAAATCAAGCAGGCGGTAGAAGCATTCATTAAGGAAACGCGCCCCAGATTACCAAAAGGCGTGGAGTTAACTCTCACAAAAGACATGGTGAGCATCGCCCAAGACCGCTTACAACTATTAATGTCCAATGGTGCACAAGGCTTAGTATTAGTGTTCCTGGCCATGTGGTTGTTCTTTAGCTTGAAATACAGCTTCTGGGTGGCCATGGGTTTGCCTATTTCATTCATGGCCAGTTTCATGGTTATGCAACTTTTGGGCATGAGCATCAACATGATTTCCATGGTGGCCATGCTCATTGCTCTAGGAATTTTAATGGACGATGCCATCGTATTGTCTGAAAGTATCGCCACACATTTAAAGAAGGCCCATCAAACTGGCGGCACCGTTATTGATGCCGTTTGGCAAGGGGTAGAAAAAGTTAAACGCGGCGTATTCTCCAGTTTTTTAACCACGGTTTTGGTATTTGGTAGTCTCATATTTATTGAAGGAGACATGGGGCAAATACTAAAAGTGTTGCCTATCGTGCTTATTTCAGTCATTAGCGTCAGTCTAATTGAAGCCTTTTTAATTCTTCCCCACCATCTTGCCAACAGTAAAGAATCCTCTTCTGGTTTCAAAATTATTAAAAACTTTAAAGAAAAATTTGAAGTGAAGTTTGAAAAACTGAGATTGGCCGTTTATTACCTAGCAAAAGTCGCAGTTAAATATCGTTATGCCAGTTTTGGTTTAACCATAGTAGTTTTCTTTTTAAGTATTAGTTTACTGGCCTCTGGAGTCGTGAAGTTTCAAGCCTTCCCCTCCATTGAAGGCGACATAGTTCAAGCCAGAATATTAATGCCCCAAGGCACCCCTATCAGAAAAACCCAAGAGCTGGTTCAGCGCCTAGAACAGGCTATTAAAAAGGTTGATGGAAAATTAAAAGACAGTGGCCAAGAAGACGTCACACTGATTAAAAATATCCAAAGCCAATATGGTAAAAACCAGGATGCATATGAAAGTGGCCCTCACCTAGCCACCATCAACGTTGACTTAGTGCCCTCCCGCCAGCGCAACATACGCCTGATTGATCTAATGACCCTGTGGGAAGAGGAAGTGGGCGTAGTGGCTAATGCCATACAAGTTCAATATAAAGAGCCCACCATAGGCCCAAGTGGGCGTGCCATAGAAATACGCCTATCCGGAGAAGACCTTGGTGAGGTCAACGAGGCAAGCCTTTCCATCATATCCTCTCTGGGGAAATATTCCGGTGTGTATGCACTACAAGCGGACTTACGCCCAGGCAAGCCAGAGTTTAGCCTGACACTTAAACCCGGCGCTTACAGCTTAGGGGTCGACGCTAGCAATATAGCTCAGCAATTTCGCGCTGCCTTGTCTGGGGTTAAAGTCAGTAATGTTCGCCTAGGTGATCAGTCCAATGATGTTATCGTGAAATACGATCTTCAATCACGGGACAGCTTGGATGACTTGGATAGCTTTAAAGTCATCAATGAAACCACAGGTTCATTAATTCCGCTTGAAGTGGTGGCCAACATCGAAGAGCAACGTAGCTGGTCGCGAATTCATCGTATCAACCAGCAAAAGACCGTCACTATATATGGCGATATAGACAGTAAAATCGCCAACACTCAGGAAGTTTTCAACCATTTTAGGGAGCATGTCTTACCTGAATTGCAAAACCAATTCCCGGGCGTGTATTTCAACTTTGAGGGTGAGGTAAAGAACAGCTCGCAAACCGGTGGCTCCATCATGCAAGGCTTTATATTAAGTATGATTGGAATATATTTTTTACTGAGTTTGCAGTTTAGAAATTATCTAGAACCCATCATCGTTATGACCGCCATACCACTTTCCTTAATTGGCGTTATTCTAGGGCACTTCATTATGGGCTTGCCCATTACCATGCCAAGCATGATGGGTTTTGTATCCTTGTCGGGCATAGTGGTGAATAACTCGATATTACTAGTGGAATTTATTAAATTTCGCGTGCGAGATGGGCATGCCATTCATGATGCCGCAGCACTGGCCAGTAAGGACAGATTTCGCGCTATTTTTATCACCACCTTCACCACCCTAGCCGGCATGATGCCGTTGCTATTTGAAAGCAGCCCCCAAGCTCAGATACTTATCCCCCTGGTCTGTAGCATCGTATTTGGCCTTATGAGTTCAACCATCCTAGTGCTGTTTATCGTGCCTTCTTTGTTTTCTATTCTGGAAGACTTTGGATTCACTGAACCACTTGAAGAAGATGAGGCAGATACCTCACCAATGGAAAAGAGCCAACTTGAGAATTAATCTTTAAGCTATCTAATCTTTAATCCAGCTAAGCCTTTATCTACCTAGTCGGACCTTATTAAAACCAAGGTCCGAACTATCTTCTTACTCCAGCTCCTATTCCTAGCAATACACTCTAAATAGACAGTGACAGCCAGTATTGCTCATTAATGCAGGTATTTAAGCTAACCCCATTAATTTTGGCTAGGCTTATAAAATGAAGAATAATGCGTCATAACTGTTGTTAGTCCCATAGAACTTAGCCAATGAATGGTTTTAACGACCAATACCGCCAATTAGTTGAAAGTGCTCCGGCAGGAATTTTTCATGCCTGTACAAAAGGCTTGTGCACCTACACCAATAAAATTTGGCAGGAAATATTTCAGCTTGAATTTAGACAAGCATTAGACAACGGATGGAATCAACGATTGCATCCTGAAGATGCCCAAACCGTCTTAAAGAAATGGAATGACATAATAGAGCAGCAGATCAACTTCGATACTCAATTTAGATTATTACTACCCGATGGCCAGGTACGCCATATCGAATGCAAAGCGAACACCATCCAAGACTCCAATAACAAAGTCATCGGTTATGTCGGTGTTGTTGAAGATATTAGCCAAAGAAAAATTACCGAACAGAAACTGAAAGACATCGAGGGCCGTGGCCGCGCCATCATAGACCAATCTATAATCCCCTACGCCGTGCGCGCGATGAATGACGACATAGTATATTTAAACCCTGCCTTTACAAACACTTTTGGCTACAGCCGTGAAGATATATCAAAGGTTTCTGACTGGCATGAAAAGGCCTACCCTGATAAAAAATATCGAAAGAAAATACTAAACCTGTGGAATGAGAAAATAGAAGCCGTTGAAAAAAACAACACCTGTATTGCCACACTTGAAGCGCAAATACGTTGTAAAAATAAAACAATAAAAACAGTCATCATGTCACCCACCGCTTTGCACGACGGCCAAGGCGATCGATATGCCGTGAGCCTTTATGACATTACCGAGCTTAAAGAAATAGAACAATCCCTCAAGGACAGCGAGGAACGTTTTACATTAGCCGTCAATGGCAGCAGCGTGGGCATTTGGGATTGGGACCTTCGAAACAACAAGGTATTTTATGCCCCTGAATTAAAAAACGAAATGGGCTACCGTGATG
This sequence comes from Bermanella sp., assembly GCA_036960565.1. GTDB lineage: Bacteria > Pseudomonadota > Gammaproteobacteria > Pseudomonadales > Oceanobacteraceae > Bermanella. The sequence continues at coordinate 17,744 of JBALXQ010000024.1, read as the reverse complement.
ATGAATTTGGTAACAACGGAGAGTCGTTTTATACGCACATGCACCCAGAAGATGTAGAAGGAGTAAAAAATGCAGTCGCCCTTCATTTTGGATCCGACATTATTCCGTATCGTGTTCAATATCGCATGCGCCACAAAAATGGTGAATACCACTGGTATCAAGCCATAGGTAAAGCATTAAAAGATAAACATGGCCGTGCCTATCGAATGGCGGGTAGCCACACGAATATCACCGAGCAAATGCGTACTAACGAACGCTTAAATCTTGCCAACATGGTGTTTGAGCAAAGCAGTGAAGCAATAATTGTCACCGATAAAAAGGGATTTATTGAAGCGGTAAACCCTGCCTTTTGCTTGCTCACGGGTTACGAACAGGAAGAAGCTGTAAATCGGCACTATCGCTTTCTTAATAGCCGTAAGAATGAAAAGAAATTAATTAACGGCATTCGTAAATCAATTAGCAAGATGGATTTTTGGTCTGGAGAGATCTGGAGTAAACGCAAAAACAACGACGACTTTGCAGAAGCAATAATGATTAACGCTGTAAAAGATGACAATGGCAACACTGTGCGTTTTATTGCCTTATTCACAGATATTACTGATAAAAAGCAAACCCAGGAGCTCATTTGGAAACAAGCCCATTACGATACGCTCACCCAACTGCTCAATCGGCATAGCTTTACCCAGTATCTACATCAAGCTGTAAAGGGAGAATTACCCTTTGCGCTATTTTTTATCGACCTTGATCACTTCAAACAAATTAACGACACACTCGGCCATAAAACTGGAGATGAACTCCTCATTCAGGCCGCGGCCAGAATTAAACACTGCGTTAGAAACTCCGACATAGTCGCGCGCTTTGGTGGTGATGAATTCACCGTTATTCTAACCGGCATGGAAAACGTCACCAGTGTTAAGCGTATCTGCCATGATATTATTATGCATCTTGCCGAGCCCTTTTTACTTGATGATGAAAACGCCTACATTAGCGCCAGCATTGGTATCACCCAGTACCCTCTAGATAGCACTGTAGTAGAGGACTTATATAAATACGCCGATCAGGCCATGTATGATGCGAAACGTTCTGGCAGAAACCGGTATGCTTTTTTCACACAGAAATTACAAGAAGATGCCAATAAGCAAAGAAAAATCAGCGCGGATTTACGCATAGCATTGGAGCAAAATCAGTTTAAAGTACTGTACCAACCTATTATTAACCTTGAAGACCAAAAAATTTATAAAGCCGAAGCGCTTATTCGATGGCTGCACCCTACCAAGGGTTTAATTAGTCCAGCCGATTTTATTCCCATAGCAGAAGAAACCGGATTAATTATTGAAATAGGTGACTGGGTATTTAAGCAAGCTGCTATGCAAGCTAAAATTTGGCGAAAAAACTACAATAAAAACTTTCAAATCAGCATAAACAAAAGCCCTGTACAGTTTTACAATGGCAATAGCCAGGTAGAATGGGGAGAGTTTTTAAAGACAATTAATTTACCTGGCGATGGCATTACCGTTGAAATTACCGAAGGTTTATTATTAGACGGCGTTACCGTGGTAAAAGATAAACTTAATAGTTTTCATAAATCAGGCATGCAAATTAGCCTAGATGACTTTGGTACTGGCTACAGTGCGCTAAGTTACTTAAAGAAATTTGCCATTGATTTTATTAAAATAGACCAGTCATTTGTTAAGAATATTGAGCATGACGCTTATGATTTAGTGCTATGTGAAACCATCATCAGCATGGCCCATAAACTCAACAAGAAAGTCATTGCTGAGGGCATTGAAACAGAACAACAAAAGCAGTTTTTGCAAGAGTGTGGTTGTGACTATGGACAAGGGTACTTATTTTCAAGACCCATCAGCGCAGACGAACTCACCGAGCTATTAAAAAAATCAACGCCATAATAGGGTTATTTAATTAAGCCTTTATAGAGTGCTACTATCTTTTTAGCATCTAGGTTCGAATCGTTTCGTTTAAATTGATAATGCTCAATGGTGCGCTGCAAGTACATTTGGTGGTCGACATCATCAAAATTCCACATATAATTACCCACCAATGAAATCTCACGATCACCGTGAGTGGACACCTGTAGAACCTCATAAAAGCGCTTATTCTCTTTTACTAACACCTCCTCTATTAACCCCATTGATTGTCCTGCCAAGTATTCTCTTACTTTAAAATTATGATGTACTGGGCATAAAATAAATTCTAAATGGGTATTTGGGTGTTTGGCTATGATGCCTTGCATCAACTCTATAAGCCGCTCTCCGCCCACACCTGCAATGATAATTAGGTGTCGCGGAACATTGATTAAAGAGTTCGTTAAAGAAATAACTTCAGATGCTAAGGCTTTTTCTTCGTTAACCAAGGGTAATTGCGCCACATCCAAACAGTGTACTTTCCAATTATTTGGAGAATTTAAACCCTGCAATGAAAGACTTAACTCATTCATTAGCGGTTCGACTATATCTACAAAATGTATTTTTAAGGCCGCGGATCTATTCAATAAAGCCATGCCTAAAAAACCGTGATCACAGCAGCAATCCCAAATATGCTGATACGGTTTGGAAACGAGATGATTAATAGTTTGTAGCCGTGAACCTAACTTCAAAGGGTGTCTCTGATGACAATTTAAATCGGCCCTAATATAACACACTTACTCTTCTAACATAAAAAGGCCCAATGCCTAGACATTGGGCCTTTCTCGAAGGTAGGGGTCTACAAGCTAATAAGCAACAGCCTATAGATCAGAGCTCATATCATCTTTGCTTTTAATAGCAATATTAAACTCTTGATTCAAGGCTTCGTTACCATCACTTAATGTTACTACTACCTTATGAATACCCGCCTTCATTTTATCTTTATCCCAGTAAAGGGTGTGGGTTTGTTTATCTAAGCGCAAGTCTTCAGGCGCCGTTATTAAGTTGAAGCTTAATACGTTCCAATCATCATCCTTAGCCAGCAACTGATAACGATAGGGTTGACCCAATTTAGCCTTTACCACCGGCTCAGATGTAAACTTAGGTTTACGGTTAATATTCTTCACAAATAACCGATACGCCTGAATGGCATTGCCACCTTTGCCATCTTCTACCAAAACCTCAATACCGTGCTGACCGGCATCTTCAAAATTACTTTTCCAATTTATTAAGCCAGTTCTTTCATCAACATTCATTCCTTCCGGAGACATTATTAAAGAGTATTTTAACTCATCGGTGTCTAAATCAGAGGCCCGTATTTTATACTGGTATTCCTGTCCTTCATTCAAAATAGAAGGTGCCACACTATTAAACTTAGGCAAACGATTTTTATCTTTCACTTTCAAAGTGAAATTTTGGCTTACCATGTTCTTTCCATCCGATACCGATACTTTAACCTCATGCTTACCAGCGTGTTTAAACCCAGGTCGCCACGATAAGGTATGGGTGTAAGAATCAAATTTCATGCCTTTAGGAGCTGATATCATCTTATATTTAAGGCGATCATCATCGGCATCCCTTGCATCTATTTGATAGTGAAAATCCTGATTTTCAAAGACCTCTGTTTGCCTCACTATTGATAACTGTGGAGCACGGTTTTTATTCAATACATTTAAATTAAAGGTTTGAATGTCTCGCCCGTCATGGGGGTCTTGGACTTGTACAGTTACCTGATGCAAGCCAGCCTGATGCCAGTCTGGACGCCAAATAATTTGCTTAGAAACTTTATCTAACAACATTCCTTCTGGAGCCGATAGCAACGTATATTCCATTACTTCATGGTCAGCATCTCGGCTTTTCAGGGTATATTGGTAGGCTTGCCTTTCCGCAATCTTCAATACCGGTTTAGAGATTATTTTCGGCGCCCGGTTGCTATTTAAAATATCTAGGTTGAATATCTGGCTCACCTCGTTAAAACCATCACTTACCGCCAATGCCACCTCATAATTACCAGCCTTATTAAAGTTAGGTGTCCAGGACACATAGCCATTATTACCTTCAATTTTCATGCCCTCAGGAGCCGAAAGTAATTTGTAAGTAAGGATATCTTCGTCTTCATCATGAGCTGAAAAGTTATAGAAGTACTGCTGATTTTCAAGCCCTATTAATACAGGGTTAGTGGTAATTTTAGGTTTACGGTTAATATTATTAACGTTTATTAAAAATTCTAGTTCATGCTCTGCATTTTCCTCATCCACCGTTTTCACACGCACCTGGTGAACGCCCGCTTGATCAAAACCTGCCTGCCAATGAATTCGGGCATCGTCTTTTCCAAGCACCATACCTTTAGGCCCTTGCACTAGCTGAAAGGCTAAATCAGAATTATCCAAGTCATCTGCATTCAATTGTAAATCAAAGTGATTGCCTTCAATTAAAGCCTGTTCTTTTACCATCTGCAGAGTAGGACTACGGTTCACATTGTTAACGGTTAGTTGATAAGTTTGCTCAATTTCATCTTCACCATCGCTCGCCACCACGACAACACTATGATTTCCTTCATCGTCAAAATTAGGTGACCAATACAAGCTATTGCTCACAGAGTCTAGTTTCATGCCCTCAGGGCCATCATCTAGAGACAATATGACGCCATCTAAATCATCATCTTGCACGTTAATCCGGTAACGATACGGACTATTCTCTTTGGCTACCTTCACCGGCTGAGAAACAATTTTGGGCGCGCGGTTTATATTTTCTACATCAATTTCAAATTTTTGCTTAAAGAGTCCTTGTTTACCATCATCCACCTGAAGAGTAATGAAGTGTTGTCCTGCCTGTTGAAAACCAGGGGTCCATTTAAGTAGCCCCGTTTGCGCATCTACCGACATTCCTTTGGGGGCATAAATTAGCTCGTAGGCCAATGCATCTTTATCTGGATCACTTGCCTTAACTGAATAAACAAAACCCAGCCCTTCCTGTCCGTCACTTTCTGGCTCACTGGTGATGGTAGGTAAGCGATTATTATCTTCAATACTAAGCTGAAAATTTTGTAACTTTTCATCGTAAACATCACTAACTGACAGCACTATTTCATGAAGGCCTGCGTCGTGAAAATTAGGAGTCCATTGAATGATTTGATTTTCTTCGTTTAAAGTCATGCCCACAGGGCCACTTACCAACTTTAAAAAAGTGCTATCTTGGTCTTTATCAAATGCTTGTAACTTATATGAATATGGGAAATTTTCTTTACCCGTTATTACAGGAACCGATACAAAGTCAGGCGCTTGGTTGGTATTAACAATATCAAGTGTAAATAACTGGGTAGTGACCAAGCCTTCTGAATCATTGGCCGTAATGGTAATTGGGTATTGGCCCTGCGCTTTAAAATTAGGCTGCCAGTTAAGTGTGGCGGTTATTGGGTCAAGTGTCATGCCCTCTGGTGCCTGGGACAGGGTTAATTCAACAGCAGACAAATCTTCATCAAAAAATTTAATGGGGTATACATAGGGCAGTCCTTCAGGCGCACTCGCAACGGGAAGCGATGTAAACACCACTGGCATATTCATGGCTTCCACTTCTAAAGCGTATACATAAAAACCAGAATTCGCACCGGGCGTTAACGTAAAACCTCCCTCAACTTCAACGTCGCCTTTAAGACTCCAGGAATTATTAATGTGCCTGTCTTTACCAAAACCTGATGTCCCTTGAAAGCTCATTGAACTGTTTAAAGTGGCCAGGGAAGTACCATCTAACTGAACCAATTTACCAATATCGCGGGCTACCTTGGGTTCAAACATCTTAACGGTTAATTTTTTAATCACTACATTGAGCGGTTTTTGAGTGCGTTCATCAAAAAACTTAAACGTCATAACGTCGTTATGACCCTCCTTTCCGTCTAACTCGCCATTGGCGTGATCATCGACTACACCAAAACCATTGCCATCTTGGTTCAACTCATCAGATGCCGTCACAACCAGCTTTATACCCTGTTGTGAGTTATCCCATTGATTGTGGCTTAATTCAATTTGTGTGTGATTATGGAAGTCAAAAACGGCTTTATCGGCTGCGTAACTTGTGCTCATTACCAGCAATAAAGGCAATGAAAAATACTTCATTCGTTTCATCATTTTTCCCACACTATTTTTTGTGGGCATTATCTAATACTTACTAAATTAAAAAGTAGATGCAGTGCAGAGTTCTGTCACAAGACTTCATTAATTTACTAAAACAAAAAAACCGCACTGGGTGCGGTTTTTGTTAAGCTTAACTAAGTTCAATTAAGCTAACTCTATATATCTAAAGAAATTAGAGCATTATTCACTTACATAGCGAGATTCACCACTGTGATAGGTTAGGGTTAATCGCACATAATAAGGCTCATCGTAACTCCAGTCGTAATCATCGTACTGAATATAATCTTTAGCACTGTTAATTAAGTTGTATTCCGCGACCTTAAGGTAATAGCTGCCCTTAAGCTGCTCATTCCTCCAAAATTCACCATTGGCACCACCTGTCACTAAATTCACAGATTCAATTTCTTTTGAGGTGTCGCCATTTGAAGCGGCAACCCCATCACCCGTGGCTGATGAGAAATCCGTAACCGAACCGAACCCATTTCGTGAGGTGTCGTAATACAATTTCCAAACATACTCAACGCTGGAGCCTGCAGATAACATCTCTACTTTTAGGTCGTAATACCAGTTGCTGTCTTGATCCACCAATATAGGATTTTCATCATCATCTAAAATTGGATTACTCTCATCATCAAGCTGATATTTTGTGGCAGCAAGTGCCTGAAGGTTTAACTTTAACCAGTCCTGATCTCCTTGGTAATCTATATAGCCACCAATCCAGGGTGAGGTAAAAGTAGACGTTAATCCATCTTCACTATCAATACGTACAAAGTTAGGATTTTTACTCTCACCGTCAAAAACAAGAGTACTTGGGTCTGCTATATACTTACGTTCAAAGTTTATAATTTCCTCTGTTTCACCCTGTGAATTTACCCAGGTATTATTTACATCTTCCACTTTTAAGGAAATTTCATTTAGACCAGATTCATCAGTTTGCTCTACCTTTTCATCGTGATAGATGGCACCAGTAGGTTGATCAACCGTGGTCAGGAAATCGCTGGGAATATCAAATGAACGTGCCTTAATGCGATAGCCGCTTTGAGAATCTGAATCGTCATCCTGGAAATCTCGCACACGGAAGAAATAAACCGACTGAGTATCGGCAGTATTGGCCGGCACCATAATGCTGCTTTTCAATACAGTGGGGCCATCGGCTCCCACCATGTCTTCCAAGGTTCTTTCCACCTGGCTACCAACAATGGCTAGGGAATATTCCACTGCACCACCATTCACAGTATCTTCAGTTTCTAGAAATACTTCTAGAATTTGCGGCTTGCCATTATTTTCAACCGTTATCTGGTACCAGTCATTATCGGTACGATACGCTATTTTAGCCATGGTCCAGTCAGCACCTGAAACCAGTTCAGTGGCCGATTGCTGCGAATCATTGCTGACCACATCCCCGGCATCATCTACTTCAATGGCCGAAACCGTTGCGGTGTACGCAGCCGAGCTCACATATTCATCATCATCGGCATTAGAGGATGTATAAACCTGATCTCCCAATGGCGTAACCACTAAATAATAGGGTGCATTATCGGCTTCAACTTTCAGCTGACTGTTATAGGCATTTGATTCCGAGTTTTGAATGTGGGTCATGACAGCATTGCCGTTGGCATCTACCACCGTCACTTCGTATTGGTAATATCCTAAGGCTTGGCTTGCATCAAAATTAATTTCCAATACTTGAAAATCACCATCTCCCTTTGCTGGCAACGTTAGTTCGTACCAATCTTCGTCTTTATTATAATCAAGCGCCCCTTCTATAAGTGCACCTTGCGCTGTCACCGAGACATTATCTGCATCTTCGATAATATCGTTACTGGCCAATTCATCACTTTCAAGTTGGTTGACACACAAGGTATAAGGGCTGGCTGGATCAAAACGAATGCCATTACGACCATCATGGGCCAGCATTGCGTAGTAAGTTCCGGCTTCTAAAAAATGAACCATGGAGTACAGAGTTCCTTTACTGCTGGGTTCACTTAGGGTCTCTACCAAGGTACCGTCTTCTTTATAAAGATTAATACCCAAGAACACATTTGAATCGGCGGTCTTTTGAAAATCAGTTAGAAAACTGTAAACGCCGTTTTCGGTAACTGTATAACTGAATGCATCGATATCACCTGGCGCGCCTATCACATCATCTTGGCAGCTTTGATTAAGGCTTAAAGCATCTTCAAATGAAGAAGTGTCATCCACCGTGTTACTGACGTTAAATGAAACCTTGTAATCAAAACCATCGGCGGCGTCATCTTTCAAATCTCGCACAGAAAGATAAATAGTTTTAGGCTCCTTAATTAAAAGGTTCAAATTTAAATCTGCAGAGGTAGCGCTGTTAACAGCAGCATGCTCGGCATATAAACGAACCAGGTTTCCGTCTTCATCTTTCTCATAAGCCGTTGCCAATAGTTCAACATCAGAGCGTAATACATTACTCTTCACGTTGATCTCTACCACTTCGTTACTGCTGGTTACTTCATGTTCGAACCAGTCCACATCGCCAATTTTTGAGATACTACCGGTGAGGGCATCTTGATTTTCTTCACCCTCACTTCCGCTACCACCACATGCGCTAATACTGGTTGCAATCATTAGGCAAAGGGCTGTTTTTTTAAATATTGGATTCATTCTACGCCTCTTCTTAATCTAGTTTTGTTAAGGCAATTGAACTAATACTTGCCTGGTTAACGAGTTCTTCAGAATGGAATTCAAGCTGCTTTTGGTCACTTGAATCATTTACATTCACTATGAATTCCACCTTGGAAAAAATCGGCGGATCGTAAGGTTTATCACTGGGTACTTGGGCTACAAACAACTGGATGACATTATCGCCCGGACCTAAGTCCTGTAGCTCTCTGTTGCTAGCGGCATCGCCATAATCCTGGGTGTAATCGGGATAATCGGCATCATAGGCATAATATTTATCCGCGGTTCCGTTAGGGCTCGTAGAGTGCTGGTAGTACTCTGCCGTCACCGGATTACGGCCAGTTTCCATGATATCGATATTACTAATGTCTAGCGTAAACAACCGACGCACCGATTGAATCGTACCTTCATTGGTGCCCTGCTCAATGCGTAATTTGCCGCGATCTATAAGTTGGTAGTTATAGGCATAACGTTCACGAAGTTTAGGGTCATTCGATTTAACATTGGTGTGATTACGAATTTCGATGGGATTGGCAAAACCGTCGTAATCGGTATCCACTACATCTTCGGCAAAAAATGGATTGGTACCCGCTAAAAACTCTAGGCCATCGGGAATGCCATCACCGTCGGTATCCACCACTAATCTATCGGTACCAATTAACTCTTCTTCGCAGTCCGTTAATAAGTCTCCATCTGAATCAAGCCACTCACCCAATACTGGTGAACAATTACTGTCTGGTGCATCGGTATCCGGATCTGTGTTGGGATTAAATACATTACCCGGTGAGCTCAGGGTAAATTCGACATAATCACTCAAACCATCGTTATCGGAATCGCGCAGCGTAGGGTTAGAGCCATAATCCATTTCTTGCTCATCAGATAAACCATCACCATCCGTGTCCAAATGAATCACCTCTGTGCCCGGAATAGTATTAACGTTATAAGCGATGATGTACTTCAACAGGTATTCAATCGATAACCTAAGGTCTACTAGGTTAAGAAAGTTAACGGCCTCGGCGTTTTCAAATTCGGTGAACTCACCACCACCCTCAGCTGCCATGTCTTCCAATGTCGTTGTAGCCTGATCACGAAATTCATCACCCGCGTCCCCTGGTTGAAATCCACCTAACAGTAGGAAGGTATGAAGGTTAAAACCAGCAACCCCTGCGGACTCAGTTAGATCAACAATTTTTCCCACTTCATTGATGATATCGGTATCAGATTGTCGGCCATTGTCATTGGCGATGCCGTCACTTAAAAACACCACAATATATTTGGTACGTTGCAAGTTATTGGCGTCTGTTTCTAACAACATATCTACCTGGATATCCTTGTTTATTTCACTCAAGGTCCCCACGTAATCGGTTTGGGTATCGTTACGTACCGCATCCAATACCCGGTTTAATTCCACCACGTTCTTGGTAAAGCCAAAATCACCCTCAACATTACGTGTACGTTCAAATACGCTGGTACTCCACAGCATAATTTCAAACGAAACATTATCATTAACGTTGTATTCATTAATAAAGCTTTTAACCGCATCGATTCGTTGAAACGCAGGGTCGGCACCGGCCTGAGCCCCATCAATTTCCTGGCCCATGGACAAAGAGCAATCGATGGCAAACAAGACCTTCACCGGAAACTGAATTTCATCCGGACTCTTGGTGATAAATTGCCCCGACATCGTCACTGAACTGCGCTCCTGAGTCCATTCAAGCTCGGGGGATTCCTTACACCCAAACAAGAATAGAACAGAGGCAGCCAGTAATGCCGTGAGTGCTTTTTTACAATTCACAGACATCACCAATGCCATTGTTGTTGCTGTCTAACTGATCGTAATTCGAAGTGACTGGGCAGTTATCACAAACATCACCAATGTCATCACCATCACTATCGGTGTTACTGGTGGAGTTGGCTCTTGAACATAAGTCGCGCTGGCTTTCCAAAGTATGAGTGCCATCATCGATTAAACCATCGTTATCCCAGTCGTGATCACAAGCGTCACCTGCAGCATCGCCTACCATGAAGGCATCACTGTTTTTCTGATCCGTGTTGGCAATGGCTGGACAATTATCCACCGCATCAGGCACTTCATCGGCGTCATCATCGTCGTCGCAGACATCGCCAAATGCATCCCCATCAAGATTATTTTGATTAATATTGGAAACAGTTGGGCAGTTATCCACAGCGTTCAGAATTTCATCGCCATCTATATCTGGGTCACAGGCATCTCCTAAAGCATCGCCATCAATATTGGATTGATCGTTATTGGCATTGAGTGCGCAGTTATCACAAGCGTCTCCCAAATCATCACCATCTTGATTAGAAAAAGGCTCTACTACACTGCCATCCTCTGTCACATACAGGGTGCCGTTGGGTGTAGATGGGCAATTATCATGGGTGTCTACTAGGCCATCAGCATCTACGTCTTCGTCCACCGAAATGGTTTTTCCTAAGTCATATTTAATCACGATAGGGCCACCGCCATTTAACGCGCCACCGGTAGGTGGTGCTCCACAAAGAGCCTCTGGGCACTCATCGAAGTAATCGTTAGATTCTGCTGCCTGTACAGCGCTATTGAGCATAATCGCCTGAGCGATGAACAGCATCGCCAATCCTGTTTTTTTCATAAGGCCTCTCTCAATAGGAATTCTATTGATTTAAATTAAGTTATTTATTTTTGAATCTTATTTTTTATTTTAAAACGAATTATTTAAGGAATGAATTTTACGGCTTTTTAAAAGGGATTTTTGGAAGGGTTCCACAACACGAGTGAGAACTGGAACACAGGCTTTAACAATAACCAAACAGATTGTAACTTTAGGGGGAATCGACTAGAGAATGGGGTGATAAGTACAATTATAAGATTGATTAAGCTGTGTTTTTCTTGGGAGAGATATTATGTTTTTCCCAAATACGACGTACCGAAGAGCTGCTAACACCACACATTTGTGCTACAGATTTTTGCGTCCAGTATTTTCCGTTAGGGGGATTTTGTTTTAGCGTAAGGTGTAATACTTGGTTTACCACATGACTGGCCAGCTCTTCTTTTCGGCCGGGACGCGTAGCCGCTTTCTCAATGGCGCAAAGACCCTGCTGATGAAAGCGTGATCGCCAACGCGCCACTTTTTGACGGCTAATATTTAATAAATTTGCGATTTTAACGTTACTAACTTCATGGTGAGCCAATAAAACAATGTAGGTTCGCTCTTTTAACTTTATAGAAGAAGAGTGACGCTTAACGATATCTGTTAAACATACATATTCCTCTTCATTAAGCCTTAGCGATTGAGGTTGACGCATAATAATTCAGATTAATCTTGAATCAGAATGTATATAGATTTTTGACTCTGCGAATAAGTCGCCACATGTAACTTTTCGTTTTCGCCCAGCCAAACTTTATTGTATTGGCCAATGTCGCCCTCTTCAGCCAATAACAATCGACTCACTTGCCAATCATCGGAGAAGGTAGCCAGTTTTAAATCGCGTTTAGCACTGCCCTGATACGCCTGCAATTCATAATACACCAGCGCAGGGCGATTATTTGTATCTATCGTCATATCTAAATGTCGACCCGTACCACCCACATATACTCCTTCCTCAATGGCCGAGTCTTCCCATACAGGGTCGGTAATGATGATGTCTCCTACTTGAGTTCCGTCATCTTTAAACTGTAATTTTTTAGAAAAACGTAATGAAAAACGTGTATCACCACCATTTTCACAAGCGTCGGCCACATATGCGACAAACATATCTCCTTGATCATTAATACTGGCGGCCACGTCTCTAACACTGCACTGCGTATTAATTGGCTCTTGTATCCAAGCATCATCTTGCTTAAAAGCCACGTATAAACCCTTCTCGCCAATAGCAGCTTGTGCATAATAAAAAATAACAGGGTTGTCATTATTATCTATGATGATGTCTGTAATAGAACCGGTATTATTTTGAAAGTTATTACCATCCAAATAACCATTACCGGAAACCTGCTCTTCTATTTCAGCATCACTACGCCCATCATTTAAAAACTGATTAGGCTCTTTTTTAGCATAAAATAAATCAGGATAGGCAAAGTTGGTAGCATCACACCCTTCGTAGGAAAACTGATAGATAAGATGCACATTTCCCAGGGTATCAATGGCAATATCAGCACTGGCTCCAGCATGACCATCTAGCAAGGGTCCTGCCGAGCGTTCCACATATCCCACTGCACCCTGATACTCTGTCCAATTAATGCCATCAAAAACATTAAACATGGCATCGGCTAAAACTTTACCGCCATTACAGGCTTTTTCAATGCCGCCGCGATAAGCCAAATAAAGTTTGTCATCGACGCCTTGGGATAAAGAAATTCGATCGGTGTGATTGTAAGTGATGATGGTTGGGTCTTCCGTTCCCACATGCACCGCTTCACCTTCTAATCCGATATGATCGGAAGGCACCCATACTAAGTGTTTTAAATTATATAAAGCCTCATCTCGTCCATCTTCGGTTAAGTATTCACCCTCATGATTATAATAAACAATTTGAACACTGCCATCGCTGCTACTGACCGCATCAAAATATGGAATCATTAGCCCGGTACTAGGAGGAGTCACTACCCGATTAAACGACCAGTCATCACGTACTCCAGCCACATAGAGGTAACCCACCTCATTATCTAATAGTTCATTCCAATCAGAGCCGGGGATTTGATATGCCTCTTCTTCAGACACGCCACCACCACAAGCCAGCATCAAGCTACTCAATATAAAAATAGTGCCAATACGGATTATTTTGTTACCTGTAAGCATCATCATCTCCATACTAGTTATTGGCCAAGACCTTGGTATTGGCTTTAGGATGAACCAACACAGACAACTCTGAAGTGGCACTCACCTGACGCAATCTCACTTTAGCTTCTTTATGAAAGCCATAATGGCTTAGCAAACTGGCTAGGTTCGTATTGGCCGCATTATGTTGCGGTTCTTCTTCAATGGCTTTGTTAAACATTTCCCGCGCTAATGAATCTTTACCGGCGGCTATTGCCGTTAATCCGCGAATTGTAAATGCATCGGCCAACACACTACCCCTAGCCGTTTCGCCATCAATAATACTTTGCGCAATCACGCCCGCTTGCCCTAAATCGTTCCGTTGTAAATAGGCCTTAGACAGCGCAATCAGTGACGCCATATCTTTAGGATCTCTCGACATGCGGTTATGCAAATCTCGCAGTTCATCATCCTTATAAGCATCGATAGAAATCTCTTTGCCTTGCTTGCTTGGAGCGTACAACTGAACAGTACTGTCCATGGCAGATAAAGATGTTTGGTAATCCGATAATGTTGGGTCTAACGCTTTAATGCGCTTGGAGAGTTGTTCACCGGAAGATATAAATTCTTGCCCTTCAGCACGGTATTCCGCAACCTTCTGGCCAATAATGTCCTTGTACTGTTCGCTCTCTTCCAAAGACATTTCAGGTAATGGGGCATTTTGTAAAAACTGAGCGTACTCCTCATTCACTTCATATAAGCGGTAAAGCGCCAACAGACTCCATTTCGCAGATTCAAAATCCAAAACCGAATAGTACCCTTCCTGCAGGGACTCAAATAATTCAGTTTTACTGGCGACTATATCGTTATCAATAACGCCTTTAAGACGGGTATTTTTAAATAATTGCATTTGCGAACCGGCACTGGCGTAAACTAACTTGGCAATGTTATCTCGTACTTCGGGAATGTCCTTACCCGCACCTTGTTGAAAACCTTTAAGTGCCAGCCTAAAATATTTATTGGCTTTATCACTTTCGCCTAAATCCCAGTAAAGCGAAGCAATGCGTGAATCTAAATCAACACGAAAGCCCCCTGATACATTTTTACGCTGCCCTTCCAACGCTTGAATAGCACCGCGCTGGTTACCACGTAGCAATTCGTTAGCCGCCATAGACACAGCCATATCGCGATAGGTTCCAGCACTCCATTTATACTGACTCATTAGTGATTGATATAAACCGTTGGCTATACCAGGTTGATTAAGACTTTGGCGGATTTGTGCAGCTTGCATTAAAAATTCTTTAGCATTGTCAGTGCCTTTAAATTGCTTTGAATATTGCTCTAGGTTGGCTGCCAGCACTCTAAATTGAGAGGTACGAATAGAAGCTTCAATCATGCCATTTAGAACCTGCTCGGCTTCTTTAGAGTCAGGATAACTGGCTATAATATTTTGCCCAGTCACTTGCATGGTTTCTAAATCGTTTTTTTCTTTACTGGAAATAAACAGTGCATTTAATGCCTGCGCACCCATAGCAGAAGACTTATGCTTTTTAGCAAACGCCAGTAAATCATCTTTACCCGTTTCCCAATCTTCAATAGAGGCCACGGTAAGATTACTAACCATTTTCGCTTCCGCGGTAGAGGCCAGTTCATTCACCCCTTGTTTAATGGCGCCGTCCAGTTTAGGTATTTTTTCTACCACTTTATTAAAGGCAATTAACCCTTCGTAATCTTCCATAATGCTGTAGGCGTCTACTATTAGCTTAACCGCCGCCTTAGCTTCTTTACCGGTAGGGTACTTTTCAACAAAGCGGGTAAATTCACCAATGGATTCTTCAAACTTGCCTTCGTCATAACGAATCCAAGCCACGTTAAATAACACGTTAGGGACCTTGTCTGAATTAGGAAAACTACTGGCAAACTGCTCCCCGGTTTGGGCCAGACCCGATTGTGCCTGTACGGTTTGGTAATAGTTAAGGCCTTTTCGATCTTTCAGTGCTTCGTAGAAAGATAAGGTGGCGCTGTATAAGAATTCCTGTTTCTTATCGGCCTTGTCTGAATGCTTGGCCAGCTCTTCATATACTTTACCGGCCTGGGTAAAGCGTTTAGCGTTAAATAAAGATTCCGCCAGGTTTAGGCGCATCTCTACATTGAAATCACTTTCTTCAAAGAAGTTTAAGTACAACTCATAGGCATCGGCACTTTGCGAAAAGTACTCAACTTTTTTGTCTTTTTTAGCCTTAACATGTAACTGAGTGATCACATCGCGTACGTATATTTCATAATCCTTAATGGCTTTTTGTTTAACTTCATCTTCCACGTAAACGCTGTATTTGGTGCGACGCAGTGCCGCCACTACGACGCGAACATCATCAAAAGCATTATCATAATATTTAAGCTCTTTACTGGCGGTATAAATGTAATCGGCATATTCCAACAACTTGGCCGGGTCATGCTGTATACGAGATAACTCCCGATAAATACTGGCACCGTGCGACCACTTTTTCTTAACGATATAACGATATGCCAATTTCTCTAAAACACCGATATAAGCTGGGCGTGACCACGCAAAGCCTTTAAAATATTTTAAAGCCTGAACAGGTGTGGCCTTTTTATAATGATTTGAATAAATAAACGCCATATCATTAAACGCTTCCGTGCGAATATCTACGCGGCCATAAGTATCAATATCGACTTCTTTGTCGGCATTTGGACCCGCCACAGATTTTTCCAATAATTTAATAGCAGTGGCAAAGTCTTTCTTGGATATATGAACCCAGGCCAACTTATACTGAGCTAAGGTAATGGCGGAGCTTCCAGGATATTTTAATACTTCCTGATAATGTTTTTTGGCACCGGTTAAATTTTTAAGACCCGAATAATAGTCGGCCAACAACAAATGGCTTTCTGCCACAAAATCACTTTTGGGATGTTCTTTAATGAGGGTTAGATACTCTTGCTTCATTTCCTCTAAGCGATTGAGTTCACGAAATTCATGGGCCAGATAAAAATGTACCTTGTCACGATCGCTATAATGAGGGTACTGATTAATAATCCGCTTATAGGTTTCTATGGCTTGGCTTTTAAGGGTATTAGATTCCAATGATTCCAAAGCAGACTTAACCGCTGCTCCTGATTCAGTACGGCGTAAAAAATAGGCCACTCTGGATTTCTCTATATACAGTTCAGCCAAGCGCAAATACAGCTCAGGTAAATATTGTTTGCCTTGTGACTGATAAATAAGTGCCTTGGTATTATCGATGGCTTTATCCAATTGGTCACGGTCACGAGTGAACTTACCAATGAGTCGCTTTTGCTCGACGGTTTTATCTACCTTCTCAAAACCATAGCGATCTAGATCAGGTTTCTCGGCTGTATTCTGGGCCGCCTCTTGTTGAGCAAAAACCTGGGTGGATTGTAGGCATACACTGCCCAAAAGGCTTGATAGTAATATTAGGGTTGAATACTTCATCAGAAAAACAAATCCCAGTCTTTAAAGGTATCGCATTTATTAGGCAGGGATACCTTGTAGAAACCCAATTCATCATTCCAGTATTCCCGCTGAAAAGAGAACACCACTTTTGATTCCTGTGTATCTTTTTTGTTTTTATCTTTTCGATTGGCGCCCACATATGTGTTCTGAGCAACACGCTGATACATGTCTACACCAATTTCATAGCGCATGAGATTAGATTCCTCTTCAAACTGCAGTAAGCCATTGGCACGAGAGGCGTATTCAGTTTTGATAAGGTTACGCAGTTGATGACTACTGTCTTGAATTTGCAGATTATAAACACCCTCTACATATTCAATTAAATTGTCATCATCAAGCTCATCAACTCGCTTTTTCTCATCTTCCAGCATGGTAATAAACTCCCATACCTTCTTAACGTTTTTCTTGGCCAAAATAACATAAAGCAACTCTTCACTTTCCACATCGGTTTCGTCTTTACGGTTGTATATGGCCTCTAAAGATTGCCCATAGCGTTGATTAAACTCTTCTACTACGGTTAGCGCCGATTCATAATGGCAAACATCTTTATAAATAAAACCTTTCAACAAAAAATATTCAGGGGTAAAAAACTGCCTAAAACTAGGCGCTTCAAATGCATATAGAAAACCCATGGCTCGTTCATAATCTTTGTTTTGATACTCAATCCATGCCTGTTCAAGTAAAAATGACGCTTGTTCAATTACTGGGGTTTTAATTTTCCCATATAAAAATGAAGCTTCTTTCATATCGCCAAGTTCGTAATGTAAACGGGCTGCAATCCACAAAGATTCATCAC
>JBALXQ010000023.1:84118-85463 GCA_036960565.1 Bermanella sp. | reverse complement strand
AGTCATAAAATCCATTCCACTAATATGAGGAACAGTTCCATCTACCAACTCAATATATTTTCTTGACACATATGTAGAAATAGCACTTCCCGAAAGAAGAATAGACTTCACTTCAGTTAATCTTTTATTATCCCCCTTCCTTAATATATTAACCTTCGTAGCCTGCTGCAAAACATTGGACACTCGATCTAACTCTACAGATCTAAAGCATTCGCCTTCAAAAGACAATTTGATTGATTCAGCAAGACCAGCACTTTCAAAGTTATATTTATCTGCATCAGAATTATAACTTACATTTTTTTCTGTTATATGAAGTGACTCTAGTTTTGCGAACAGCCTTGCTTTTTCTTCTAGCACATCATCTTTGGTTTCGCACTTCTCAACTAACCTAATCATCGCAGGTTTTCTTTCTCGCATAGGTGAATTGCCCGATACGATTGCACACGCAGCAGCAAAATATCTATCTAGATCATCTCTAGCTTCAGGGAAATAATGCAATGTAATCGTACCCTTCTTATTCCCCCTGTTTGATTCTTTTACTAACCCTAGAAACTCTTCAAATATTTTCTGGAATACAGGACCGCTTAATCCCCCTGCATTAAAAAGGTATTCTGTATCCAAATACATAATCAAATCAGACGGCCAACTGCCAATTTGATTAGCTCCTGATGAATACTTTATTCCGCTATAAAGAATAAGGCCTTCTTCTATACTCGTTAATATACTAGAGATTTCTACATCATGTTCTACTGAAAGAATAAATGAACTAATGAGGACTTCATGAGCTTGTGGTATCACTTCCTTACTCAAAAAACTAATTAGGGCATCCTTTGCACTCTCATCAGTAATGCCTGAAAATTTCTCATCTCTTAATTTATAACTCAGCAGCGCCATATTAACTTTAGCGTAATTATCAGTTTCGACCTCTTTAGTAGAATCTAATTCTTTATCATAAAATATTTTCTCTTGCAGGGAATACTTTCCATGTGAAAGCTCTGCATTAAAAGCACCTACTTTAATTTGGTTCTTTACGACAGAACGGACTAAAGCAACAGGAATATCAAACGAGAAGTCTTCGGACAGCCAAGACGTACAATCTTCTACACAAAACTCCACCAGACCTCTTGTCGATATACTATAACGAACAAATTCCCCTAATAGTGAATATGTATTAACCGTCTCGCTTTCTTTCGATATCGTTCTAAGTACAGCAGCAGATATCAATAGTTTATGATCCATGTCCATCCCTCTTGCAAGGTTCACCATTTTATTCAATTTACAATCCTTAACTTCATATTTAATCTACATCCACATCTACATCTACATCTACATCTACATCTACATC
>JBALXQ010000023.1:69309-84018 GCA_036960565.1 Bermanella sp. | reverse complement strand
GGGTTCGGGTTCGGGTTCGGGTTCGGGTTCGGGTTCGGGTTCGGGTTCGGGTTCGGGTTCGAGGGTCAGATCTTGTTTTGCGCGCTTAAGGTAAAACACAAGACCCTCGTAATTTTATTTAGGTAAAATCGTCTGGCTCTTCTTCATTATTTTCAGCATCACCTAAACTGCTAGTAAATTCAGGTTTTCCTTCATGTATTTTTTCTGTTAAGTAATGCAAACCAAATAGTGTTGTAAACAATAATGAATTGAAAATTGTAAAGTACAAAAATGAAAAAACTAATTTCAACCATAATCTATACTGATCATTAACATTACTTAATAGATGAATTATATTTGATTCAGCACTTAAAACCATTTTGCTAAGCAATACTAAAATAAAACCCGTAAATGCCAAAAAACCAAACATATATGACAAAAATTGCCTTCTAGTTAGCTCTAATTCATCTAATTTTAAAGGAATACCGTCTGTAGGCCTATCCATGTCTTTATTCGGGAATGTAGCTATAGCACCTAATGCTGCAATAAAGAAACCTGCTAATACCTGTAAAAATCCACTTAAAGATAAAATCAATCCATTCTGACCAAGAAGCCCAATTGGTTTTGGCAAAAAGTAAAATGCAATACAAATCAGCAATGAGAATACTAGAGGTAATACTATATCTACCAGTTGTTTCTGAGGGTGTTTAATCCTCAGATAATTCAATGGTGTCAATAGCTTATACAGTATATCCATGTTATTTCATTGCTTTTTCGAGTAACGATTTCATGTTGTTAGCTAATTCGGTATGGATTTTATTTTCGCACTGACCTATCTCTTTTTTGAGCTCTATCAGCTCTGACTTAGTAAATAATAAGTTAGCTATATCTACTTCTTTCGAGCTGAAAGGTACTGTGCGTTGCTTTTTTACTTGTCGTGTTTTTACGTCGCCCTTGCTGTCTTTTTTTGTTTCTTCTCCAACAACTTCTGCATATTGCACTCTAACTTCATCATAGTTTTTCTCTTTACCGTATGCTGCTGCTTTCTTGATCAGGTCAACAGCTTGATTGCCTGAAGGTGCACCCGTAACCTTTAACTTAATAACCTGTTCAGACATTAACAACTCTTTATTATCATCGATAAACTTACCTTCGTTATGATTTAATAATGTAATGCCTTGAAGTGAGCTGCGGGCTAAAGAGTCTTTTAATGTAGAACTAGCGTGTCCATTGAAAACAGCCATTGGTCTACATACATGGCCTCCCTTATTTTTGCTGCCTGGCTTATTATAGTTTGTGGCACAGCTTTGTTTAAACAAATTAGTAAGAAACTGTTCGATAATTGATTTTGGTATACCTACAACTTCTTCAATTATTGATAGATGTGAACCTTTTTTTCCATCTATACTTTCTCTGCTAAAAATGATATGGCAAGCAGCCCCGATTCCTTCGTTATCGAGTTTTTCCTCGACTCTAACAGCACCAGTCTCCACATTTGAGAATGCAGGGTCAGTAGCCTTAATATCCGATACATTTAAAAGTAAAAGCGCGTAACCTTTTACTTTTTTAAAATCTTTAACGCGAATTGTTAATTCTCTATTTCTATATTGGTTTACGGCACTACCGTTTTTCCATGCCTGCTCAATTTTGTTCAAAACATCTTCAAATTCAAAAACCGGTGCACCTTCAGGGAATGTTTTTAAGTTAAAATCGTAGAAATATGCCCAGCGACGTTCTGATGATTGCATTAATAGGTCCTTATATTTTCATAATAAATCTGTATCACAACCTCTAAAATGTAAAAATTGTAAAGGTTAGGTCTTGTTTTGTGCGCATTAGGCAAAAGGCATGACCAGTCCTGCTTACTACAACTTCAAAGTGTGAAACCGCGCAAAAAGTGCAAGCACACTATCACATTTATTACTTTTTCGAATAACGAAACTGACCAATTGGGTAAATATTAATCTAAGTACGAAATATTTTACAATTCCTTCGCATTTTGCTGCGATTTTATTACGGGCACAAGGGCAGGTATTGCTTTGTGCGCTCAAGAAAAAAATGGTTTATCCCTCCCCACACTCACCCCTCAAACCCCGGCACCTTAAAATACCTAACCACATCAAACCGTTTCAAAGTCGCCACCATCTTAAACGGCACCAACTCATCCGCCGGATAAAACATCTGGTCCAAGCTCGCTTGCTTATGAAACGATTGATACAAATTATCCACTTCCCTATTTAACTGTTTAATGCTGTTAGGGCTAAACAAACGGCTGGCCGAATAAAACGGCCCTGAATTAAAAGAGTCATCCCCCTTCTTTTTACCAAAACTCTCTTCAATAAAATTTTGATTCACTCTAACCAAAGTAGAATGCAACGGCCCATCTAAGCGCCATTGAATGGGCAGGTTTACCAAAAAATAATAAGAGTCGTCGGGCCGTAAACGAATTAGCTCTAGCTTTTCTAACTCACGCAAATACCTATACACATCGTTTTTACTTAACTGGTTTACGCGGGCAATGGCCTGCACATCAAACTCACTCACCAACAACATTAAAAAGGCTATTAGGCCCGGGCGCTGGGCTAACGATTGCTCGGTACTTTCCGGCAAGGTGGTGGGGGTAACGGGCTGCTTGGCGGCCAAATCCACCAGCGAAGTAAAGCTGATGCCTACGGCGTCACATACCTCCATTAAGCGGCTGAGCTTGCAGTCTTGCTCGGCAAACAGGCGCTTAATGGTGGGCTCTGATGTATTCATCATGCCTGCTAGGTCTTTGTAGCGAATGCCCTGAGACTTTAATACCTGTTTTAAACAGCCAAACAGGCCGGTGCGCTGGCGTTGCTCTTCCATAGTGATCCTCATTCGGTTTTAAAGTATCAATAAATGATACCCAACTTAAGTTACATGGCATTAAAGATACGTATCTTTATGCTTGTTGTCACTTGCAACGTCACCTATCTAAGACAAGCAACCCTATCAACCTAAGAGCAAGCTAAGTGCCCCCCATGAAAAACAGCATGAAGAACCTGAAAAACGCAATAAACAAAACCGCCAGCGTCCTAGCCACGGCTTTAGTGGTGAGTTCAGCGTTCGCCCTTCCCGTCATGAGTAGCGCTACCGCCAGCGCAGCCGTCAACACTAAAACTCTCACACCGTTATGGTCGCTTAATAACTTTGACCAGCCCGAATCGGTGGTAAGTGATGCCAGTGGCCAACACTTGTATGTCAGCAACATTAACGGCCAGCCCACCCAGCTAAACGGTAAGGGTTACATTAGTAAGCTCTCTATTAATGGCGAGGTGTTACAGCAACACTGGCTAGACGGAATGGATGCACCCAAGGGCATGGCCATTAAAGGCGATACTTTGTACGTGGCCGACATGCAACAGGTGCATGTGGTTAGCATCTCTGAAGGGCGCATTGTTAACAGCTTTATGGCCTCTAAAGCCAAGATGCTAAACGACATCACCATTGGCGATGATGGCAGTGTGTATATTAGTGACTTACTGGGCGGGGGCATCTATCGAATTAAGCACCACACCCTAGCTATGTGGTTTAACCCCACACAACTGCCCCACCCTAATGGGTTGTTTTGGCAAGACGGCAGTTTGTTGGTGGCATCTTGGGGGCTGGGCATGAATAACGATTTCACCACTCAAACACCGGGCAGTATTTATAAAATTAAATTGGGTACTAGCGCTAACAAGCCAAGCTTAGTGCCACTAGCGGCAGCCAAACAAATGGGCAACTTGGATGGCCTAACTCAAGATAACGGTAGCCTTTATGTGAGTGACTGGATTAGCGGTGACTTGTTTAAAATAGCTAAAGACAAACGTGAAAAGTTGCTTACTTTAAACCCGGGACTTGCAGATATTAGTAGCCGTAACGGTTTATTGTTTGCACCACTAATGATGGATGGAATCGTTCGCGCTTGGAAGATATAAGCTTGCTGCACAATAAATACTGATACTGATAATAAGAACAATAAATACTAATAAGAAGAATAGGCAGGGGCAAAAATTGCCTCTGCATTTTAAGCTAAACGTTGTGCCCAGTTTCCAGCGTGCTGGCCATCACAGCGCTCTTCATTATCAAAACTCACCTGCCCTTTTATATTGGCCAGTTTTATATTGTCTTTTAATAAAGCCTGATTAATTAAATCGCACATGTAGCTATGTTTATGATGAGCTTCTGCCAAGGTTTGGTTTTCATTGCTATCGAATACACATATCACCTTTAACGAACGCGGAAAATTTTCATAGTCGGCCACATGGGTAAGCCAATTGAATCCCACTATTTTTTCCAGAGCAATGTCACAAACTCGGGTTAAAGATTGCCTTAGGGCATTATCAATTTTTTTGTGGGATTTTTTCATAATAGTTGTATCAAGTGTTGCATCAAGTGTTGCATCAAGTTTGGTCTTTATTTTAGCCTTTATTTGGATTGCCAGGCGTGGGAGCGGATTTGTATTTAATTTTATGTGCCGTTTTGCGAGCTTTCGCAGTTACTATTATATCCTTTTGTTGCTGCTCACTAGCGTCACGCCAGTGCAGAATTTCATCCATACTGCGAAAGCAACCCATGCAAATATCATTATCATCCAGACAGCAGTTTCTAACACAGGGTGACGTTATCTCAGCCATTACTGACTCCTTTGGGTTCATTCCAATACAAACCCTCTTAACAGTTTAGCAAAATGACGCCTTTAGCGCTTCCCATATACAAAACCATCACTACCCTGCTTGCTTGGCCCACTTGTCTGCTCCATAGCAGCTTAATTTAAGTCTTTTTCTTTAAGAGCTGTTTCTTCATCAGCTAATTGTAAATTAACCTGCTTATATACCATGGCGCGCCTAAAATGATGGTAGTGTTTACATCGCATATTTATCAAGCAAGGGAGGCTATAACGGAAGCCATGACCGAAACTAAACAATCAGTAAATCCCCCAGCCTCGGCCAATAGTGCGGGGGCTTATCTTGGTTTAAAAAATTTAGTAGCGCACATCTGCAATATTGATGACCAGGCTTGGCAACAGTTACAAGAGCATTCATCGTTTCAAACCTTCAACAAACACGACACTCTATTAACCGCCAATGAAAACAGTGGCCACTTATGGTTTATCTTTCAGGGCTTAGTGCGCAATTTTTATGTCACGCCGCAGGGGAAGGATTTTAATAAAAGCTTTATTACAGCCCCCTCTTTATGTGGCTCCATGACTGAAATAGTCACCGGCAAGCCCAGCCGCTTTTCCATAGATGCCCTTGAAGACACCAGCGCCATTGCCATCTCTATAGAGTGGTTTAGAGAAATGAGCACCAGCCACAGTGGCTTTAAAACCCTGGCCTTAGTGCTGGCACAGCAGCTGGCTTTAAAAAAAGAACAACGGGAGGCCGAATTATTATTAGATGATGCCACCACCCGCTACCAGCGCTTTTTAAAGGAGAGCCCCCATCTTAAAGGGCGTATTCCCGCTTATCACGTGGCCTCATATTTGGGCATTACCGAAGTGGCCTTGTCGCGCATAAAACGCAGCCTTAAGCCCTAGTTCCTCCTCGCTGCCCCTTATATTCCAGAATTTTAACCTAGGTTAATGAGCCTATTCCCCCCCATGCAGGATGATTACCCCATCATCCATAAGCCATGGCAAACCCAATGAAAAACAAAACCATTTTAATAACCGGTGCCAGTCGCGGCATTGGCTTAGCGCTTGCCAAGCAATTATCCGTTAATAACACGGTATTGGCCGTGGCCCGTGATAAAGCCCGCCTAGATGCATTAGCCAAAAGCCATGGGGTGATTGCGCTGCCCACCGACCTGTCCGAACGCTGCCAAGTGGAAGCGCTCATCGTTAATGTGGCCACACATTGGCCAGAACTTTCGGTGCTGTTTAATAATGCCGCTATTCAACAACCCTTGGATTTTTTACAAGAGTGGCAACCTCATAAACTGGATACCGAATTGACCATTAACCTTCACAGCCCTATTCGCCTGTGCCACGGGTTTATTCCTTTATTGGCGGCCCAAAAAGAAAGCTGGATTATTAATACCACCTCGGTGCTGGCAGTATCGCCCAAGCAAAGTACGCCGGTTTACAACGCCAGTAAAGCAGCCCTAAGATTGTTCACCCAGGCCCTTAGATATCAACTTCACCATACCTGTATAAAGGTCTGCGAGGTCATTCCCCCCGTAACCAACACAGCCCTTAGCAATGCAAGCGCCAAACAAAACTCGCCCAGCCCAGAATGGGTGGCCGGCCAAATTTTAAGCCAGCTGAATATTGGAAAAACACAGGTAGAGGTTGGACAGGCGCGCCTAGGCATGATCTTGCACCGCTGGTTACCAAACCTGCTGCATAGCATGTTAATAAAGGGGTAAGAAGATGAAATTCATTTTTATATTGTTAAGCGCAATTGTACTAATGGGCTGCGGAATGCTGCCACAAAAGAATATTGTTACAAACATTGAAATTCAGGCGCCCACTAATAAAGTGTGGGAAGTGCTTATGGATAATCAATCTTACCCGCAGTGGAATCCCTACCATGTAAAAGTTGAAGGCATCTTAAAAGTGGGTGAAGAATTAAAACTTGAAATACACAAACCTAATAATTCTGAAATTCATATTGAGCCTGTGGTGATGGATGTTATTCCATTTAAGCTATTAACCTGGGGTGGCGGCTTAAAGGGCGTGTTTCATGGTAAACATGTTTTTGAATTACATCGCTTAAGTGAATTTAAAACGCTCTTAATACACAGAGAAACCTTTGCCGGCATTGCCATTCCGTTTGCAGAACTGGATACCATAGAGGCAGGCTACAACCTTATGAATGAAGCGCTAAAGCACCGAGTTGAAACAAGCTATATGAAATAAAGAAAACGCTGTCCAGTAGCAGCGCCTTGTTAAGGCCCTGCCTGCGACGTTAGCTAAACTATATGTATTTTGTATTTCTCTATGAACTCTTGCCTATCTTTTTCTGTTGGGGGATTGTCCTGAGTAAACTTTGAAATGTCGCGAATAAACCCTTCAGATGGGCCTGACGGTGCATTTATTACAAGAATTCTACAGTCTTGCAACGCTTTAAACCGCCTTGGAACATTTGGCCCTGCAATAACTAGATCCCCTTGATTTGCAATAAATTCTTCGTTATCAACGCCAAATTCCATTTCGCCTGAAATGATGTAAAAGATCTCATCATCAATTTCATGATAATGCCAAGGTGCATCATTACCTTTGGGAAGCACACTATCAAAAATAGAAACACGGTTAGCTGTGTCTTTGCCAGAAGCTAAAATAGACGTGACTTCACCACCATCAATTCCGTATTTCTCAGCACTGCCTGCAATTACATGTTTATATCGCATTGTATGTTCCTCAATTATCTATACATAAGGGAATGCCAGCGCTCATATTATTCCTTAAAACTCATAACAAATTGCAACAGCCATTAAAATATATTAATTAAGAACATTTGGTTTAGCAATAGGCTTCTCGTTGTCATCAAAAAATGTAGAGGGTTTATTAAGTCCTTTTATTTTCCAAACAAGCAGCTTGGAAAGACTTCTAAAAATAATTTTAAAAGATGATCCTTTCAGATCAGTAGGGACTTCCTGCCTAGCAAACTTTGTTTGAATGTGGCCTCTATTCTCCCCTAACTCTTCGTCTCGGGCAGAAGCATTGTCCATGAAATTATGAATAAGCCCAATAAAAGGCACTCCTGCCCCCATTGAATTGCCTATTGGAGTATTACAACATCTTGTATGCCAGCGATACATACCTTTAGCGCTTAACCTAACACTCGAAATCTGTTCAATTCCCTCTATAATTTTTATATTAGAAATGGGCATTTGAAATATATCCGTACCACCGTATTGATCCAGCACACTACTTTCTTGATTTAAATACCCAGCAAACGATTGGCAGTCATCACAGCAACACACAACTCTTGTACCGGAACTTTCATTTACGTCCTTAGTTTTTCCTTTAACTTTTCCACATGAACATTTTAATTTTATTTCTGGCATTAGATTAGCTCTCCATATTTTATTAATCTTGAATTATTTCAAAATCCATTTTAGGGCTTCGTGTCAACATGCACTTGTGTCCTTTAGGGTATGTGGCGGTTTGCTATTCTTTATTAAAATAGAAATGAGACCTCCTTACCCAAAAGCACACTTTTAATAGACGCCTGAATTTGAACAAATAAATTTATAACGGCCAGTGTAAACACAATATTCAGTGAGTGCGCTTTAAACCCGCTAGCCATGGATTATCCACCTACCCTACTGACAGCTATTGTCAGTAGTAGTATTTTTAATGCATAACACCACAAAACCTACATTCCATGGGCTTTTAGCTTGCTTATGGCTAAGCGCTAGCGTCTAATCGGCCTCGTTTTTCGCTCGGCAATTGTGAACCCGCCAGCACCTGTATTTCAGCCAATCTGGCATTATTAAATTCCCTCGCATTATGGAGAAATTTGTACCATGAGGCAGACCCCCCTCGCGATTGATCTTAAGGCCTTCGCCCAAGATATAGACGCATTACGCTTTGAGTTAAAGCAGGATACCGGTGCCAAAGACCTGGCCCATTTTAAGAAAATTGAAATCGTCGTGTGGCTATTTGCTTTTCTAGGTTTGGCCACCGCTTGGATGGGCCCTAACCCTATTTCTATTTTGGCTCTGGCAGCCGCCAGTTTTGCTCGCTGGACCATTGTTACTCATCACATCAGTCACCGTGGATATGAAAAAATTCCCGGCGCGCCTAAACGCTACAACAGCAAAACTTACGCTCGTGGCTGGCGCCGCATAGTGGATTGGCTTGATTGGGTAGACCCAGATGCTTGGCACCATGAACATGATGTATTACATCATTACAATTTGGGTGAAGAAGGCGACCCGGACGTACCACAAAACAATACCACCTGGATGCGAAATTCTAAGTTACCCAAACCGTTTAAATACCTGCTCATTTTGTTTATCTCCATGGTATGGAAGCCGCTTTATTACGCGCCCAATACGCTTAATAGTTTGCTTAACAAACAAGAAAAAACCGATATTGCCTACGCCTCTTTGGACCTATGGTCACCTCTGAGAAAACGCTTTTGGCAGGTGATGTGGCGTTGCTGGTTGCCCTACTCCGTTTTTCGTTTTGGGATATTGCCTGCGCTGTTTTTATTCATTAGCCCCGAAGCGTGGGCCTATGCCTTAATTAATATAATAATCGCCGAGGTGGTCATTAACATTTGGAGTTATGTGGTGATTGTGCCCAATCATGCTGGTGATGACATTTATGTTTTTGACCAGCACCCAAGCGATCGCGCCAACTTTTATTTAAACCAAATTGTGGGTTCGGTCGATTACAACTGCGGCGGCAATGTGCGCGATGCCATGCAAGGCTGGCTGAATTATCAAGTTGAGCATCATGTCTTTCCGGATCTTACCGTGCGCCAGTATCAGCGGGCTCATGACCGTATTCGTGAAATTTGTGTCCGTCATCAGGTGCCTCTGGTAACAGAGTCTATTTTTAAGCGTGTGTGGAAACTCACTCAAATAATGACGGGCGCCACCACCCAACCGATCTGGCCGGGCATTGTGGATACCAGTCTTGCGAATGAAATTCCAAGTGAAAAGAAAGTGGTGAACGGCTAACAGCACTTAGATTTTTGAGGCCTCACAAATTAGGAGTGCTTGAGTGCAATCCGTGAGGCCTTCAAGATGCAATGACAGGCACTTGGCTTTAGAGCTACAAGTTTTTAACACCCATTTTATATGCCATAAAACCATTACAGCTCCCCCGCCTACCAGGACTATACTAAAGGTATCAAAACCGTGCGCGATTCAGGGAGTTGCAAATGGACAAGACAAATAAGTACATCTATAAAGAACGCAAAGTAGGCCCACACATTAGTGTGCAATCGGGACTAGCATTTTTTGTAACCGTTATGGGCGCATTATTTTATTTGGATGCGGCTGCGGGTACTCAAAGCGTAATGTCCATACTCACGATGGTATTTGGAGTGTTGTGGTTTGTACTGCACCATGGAATGGAACAATGGCACCATAGCCATCATCACGACCACATTCATCATTGATGGCTTTTTATCTATCGCTTTAACAAATAGAAAGACGCGTAGGTATTGCTTTGTATATTCACGAAGTAATACCTGCGCGATGATGCCTCTTTATTAATAGAGCAACCATAAGGTAGCGCTCAGTTTAAAACCCATCACTACACCGAACTTACCACTGCCTTTTTCTCACCGTCTTCAACACTGGGCTCGCTACCGGCCGCTTTTAACGTCTTTAGTAGTATTGAAAAGGTAAAGTTTTTATCAAACATCAATCGCGTTACCGCTTCATACAAGGTAGCGGGCGCACGCTTCCAACTTAACTCCAGCATGTCTGACGGCATATCCCCTCCCCACTGGTGTTGTGCCTTATTGTGAAGCTCGTGATATCCGGTAGGCACCGTATTATCAAACACATCACAATCTGTGTAGTGCTCATACTGGCTTCCCCAAGGATCACGCCAGTAATCAAATACGGCACTGCACAATGTATGTCGGCCTATGCCCCAAGAATGTTCGTAACCTTGTTCCCGTAACCAGGCACCAGAAGAGCCCACTTCTTCAAAGTTCTTCAGTTCAAACGCCGTATGTACATGCCCTGTAAACGGCACGTTCGGAATACCCAATGTATGATGATCACTGGGAGTGTCACCCTGATCGCAGCGCATAAAAGCCATAGTAGGTTTAGTGAGGCCTTTGGCAAATTCAAAATCCGACACGATAAAACCAAAATTATCCTGAAACCAAGTAATGGAAGTCACTACGTTGCGAAAGCTAAATGCGGTATGGCCAATGCGATAAATATCGGCGGGCTGAATATTAGTGACTAGAGGGCGGTTAATCCGGCCTTTAGCCAACGGCGAATTGTATTCAAACGCCTGAACTGCAGGCTTAATACCCTTATCTTCCTTTTGTCCGGCAATCACTTCAATCTCAATATCATCTGGTCCTGATAGGGCCACCAGTGTGCCACCGCCGGGATACTGTGATTTCATGCTGGTCATGCCATGCGCTTTGGCCACCTTATCAACATCGGCCACACTTACAGCTTGCAAACCGAACCCTAGCACCTCATTTTTATTCTGCTTTCTCACCACCACCAAACAAGCGCTGGTGC
The DNA here is from genome assembly GCA_036960565.1 of Bermanella sp. Classification (GTDB taxonomy): domain Bacteria; phylum Pseudomonadota; class Gammaproteobacteria; order Pseudomonadales; family Oceanobacteraceae; genus Bermanella. The sequence goes on along the minus strand of JBALXQ010000023.1, from coordinate 72,858 downwards.
CCACGCCTCTTAAAATAAGTTGTGAAGCGGTTTTTTCTTGTGTGAGTAAACCAAAGTCGTGATAAAAGCGTTCTGCTTTGTCTAAGTTGTTGCGCCCCACAATCTGATAGGCCAACCCCTCAACTTTAATTAACGGATTTTTAGAGCGCTCGGCCACTTTAGAGCCAGACTTAAATTGCTCGGCTAAATTTTGAAAATTACCCATGTCTAGTTACCTCTACCTTGCTTTGAATTTACATTAAGCCTATCGGTAGCGGCACGGGTACGTCTTGGTGAGGGGGTGACAAGATTGTGTTGATTGGTGACAAAAGCGGTTTTCACCACAACAATTGGGTCAAGGCATGACAGGCTTGTAAAGAAAACGCATTAACCCATAAAACCCAGTAATACCTTGATCTGAGTCGTGGCACCCACCAGCCCTTATGAGTAGGCTTAAAAAAGTGACAATCTATCAAGATTATCTCAATTGATCAGGTTAAAAAATTTAATGCACGTGCCCACTGTCTCCAGCCATTTATTTAATGAGCTACTTAGAATAATCGAACAAGTTGGGATCGAGAGCGCAGCGTTACTTAAAGAGTTTCAACTGCCGATCTCAGTGACTGCAGATATGGATGCACGAATTCCAGTTGAACAGGTGGCTAAAGTTTATGACCGTACCGCTGAGCTGCTAAATGCGCCGTTGTTTGGGCTAGATAAAGGGATACAGTCTACCCCGTTCAGTTTAGGGCCCATCATGAACATTCTTCTTAATTGTCCAAACATGGGCACGGCTTTTAAATATTCACAACGTTACCTAAAAGTATTTTCAGAAGAATTTGAGTACAAGCCATTTTTTACGCAACAGTATTTTGGCCTGCGTTTTATTCCCCCGCCAAACACCTATATAAGTTATCACCAAGTTTATGCCGCCATGGGACACGCCCTGTCTATTTGTCGCTGGCTTTACGGCGAGAGTTTCACCCTAACCAAAATAGAATTAATGACCCCGGCCCATGGTAAAGACAGCGATTACATTAAATTATTGGGAATGCTGCCAAACTTCAATTGCAGCGCCAACATTATTTATTTCCCAAAAGAAGCATTAAGGCGCCCCTTGCCTTGGCACAGCAATCAGCTACAACCGGTGCTCGATCACACCGAAGAAAAACTGGAAAGTATATTTAAACAAGATTCATTTAAAAGCCAGGTGATAAATATCATCACCAACAAACTTTTTATGAAAAAACTAAACATAGATCAGGTAGCGCAGGAACTAAATATTACCAGACGCACCTTGCAGCGCAGGCTTAAGGAAAATAACCTGGTATATCGAGAGCTTTTAGATGAGGTAAAAAGAGAATCGGCTTATGAACTTTTAATAAACCAACAGCATAAAACAAAAAGTTTAACTGAAATTGCCTTTGTGCTGGGTTACAACGACACCTCTATATTTCACAAACACTTTAAACGTTGGGCAGGTATTCCCCCTGGTAAGTATCGCGAGCTACATTCAAATAAGAGCCTTTAAAGGGCTCTTATTTTACCCAACCTAAAAAGGTTGAGGGTATTCGCGGCGAATTGTTTGAATTTCTTTTAACACCTCTTCGGATAACGTCACTGAAATAGAGTCAATATTGCTGCGCAATTGCTCCATACTAGTGGCACCAATTAAGGTAGAACTTACAAACGTTTGCCGATTTACAAAAGCCAAAGCCATTTGACAAGGATCAAGACCAAAACGATTGGCTACATCCATGTACTTTTGCGTCGCATTATCTACCTGCTGCCCTACTCTGTGCTCGGCACGAGTTTCAAGTGTTAAACGTGCGCCTTCTGGCTTGGCACCGTTTAAATATTTTCCACTAAGAATACCCCGAGCCAAAGGCGACCAAGCCAATAAACCGCAGTTTTCATGCATTGTAATTTCACTTAAATCTTGTTCAAAATGACGACACAACAATGAATATTCATTTTGTATGCTGGCCATTCTTGGTAAATTTTCATCCTTCGCTACCTGCAACCAGTTGGTTAAACCCCAAGCGGTTTCATTAGACAAACCAATGTGGCGAATTTTCCCCTCGTTAATCAAACCCTGCATGGTGTGCAATACTTCTAAGAAATTATCCCGCTCGGCCTGGACATCAAACTGTGGCGCAAAGTCCCAGGTTTTACCAAAGTGATAAGAGCCACGGTTGGGCCAATGCAGTTGGTACAGATCAATGTAATCGGTTTGCAAACGGCTTAAGCTACCTTCCACCGCCTTTAATATATTTTCTTTATTAATTTTTTGGCCTTCTCGAACCCAGGGCAAACCTGGCCCTGTCATTTTAGAAGCCAAAATGACCTTGTCGCGATTGCCACGAGCCTTAAACCAATGACCAATAATGGTTTCAGTGGTGCCAAATCGCTCTGGACTGGGCGGAATAGCATACATCTCGGCGGTATCAAAAAAGTTAATGCCACGCTCTAGGGCGTAGTCCATTTGTTCAAAGCCCTCCTCCAGCGTGTTTTGCCACCCCCAGGTCATGGTACCCAGACCAATTAAGCTTATGTCTAGGCCTGTATTTCCAAGCTTGCGGTATTCCATTAATAGACCCTGATAAACAATGAATAATTTAATAGTGACACTATAAAGCATTTGCTTATATTTTTTGATAAACCAAGGGGAGTGTTCACCAGATATTGATTTCACAAAGCTGGTACCGCCCTAGTGTTGAGGTTATTAGCGGCCAATTACCAGCCTAGGCATAAAACCGAAGCCGTTTCTTGAAAAGAAAAATCACAGCTAAAACAATATTTCCTGAGGGAAAACACCCAAAACACTCAGCACAAAACTTTAATGACTAACAACTGCGAAGCAGCTCACAGACAACTTTTTTAGACCTTGCCTACTGTACGTATTTCAAACGATACTCATGCTTTCGTTTATATCTATGCGCTGGAATAAATCTTTACCGGCTCAAATTACAAACAATAAAATCAATAAGTAATGGGGTTAAAATGAACCGCTTTTTAAAGCTTAATAGCTTGTTACTGAGTGCACTGGCACTTAGCGCTTGCGAGATTGACATAGACAACACCGATAACACCGTTAACCACCCAGCCTCAGGCTCATTTAGTATCGCCGGCGAATTTATAGAAGCACAAACCGTCACCGCAAGCCCCAGCATTACCGACACCGACGGCATCAACAACGCCCATTACCTTTATACTTGGTACAGCGATAATTCAATCATCGAAGGCAACACCAGCAATAGCCTAATCCTCACCTCAGATCATATCGGCAAGAGCATTCGCTTTGATATGCAGTTTACCGATGACAAAGGCAACGCCGAAACTCTCAGCAGTAACGAATACACTGTGGTCATGATGGATAACCGATTGGCTACCGCTAGCTTTATTGTAGAGGGTGAGTTTAAAGAATCTGAAACTGTATTGGTGACACCCAATGTATCGGATGCCGATGGCCTAGATGGCGCCAGCTACCTATATACCTGGTACGCCGATGATGCGGTTATTGAAGGCAATACCGGTAATGCTATTACCTTTAGCGAAGATCAAATAGGT
>JBALXQ010000023.1:0-69209 GCA_036960565.1 Bermanella sp. | reverse complement strand
GCAGTGAACCTAATACCGTAGTGATGATGGACAACCGAGCCGCCAGTGGCACCTTTAGTGTGAGTGGCGAGTTCATTGAAGAAAGTACTGTCACTGTAACCCCTGACATCACCGATGCCGATGGCCTTAATAATGCCAGCTACCTGTATACCTGGTACGCCGATGATGTGGTTATTGAAGGCAATACCGGTAATGCTATTACCTTTAGCGAAGATCAAATAGGTAAAACCATTCGCTTTGAGATAGCGTTTTCTGATGATCGTGGTCATTCAGAAACTATCAGCAGTGAACCTAATACCGTAGTGATGATGGACAACCGAGCCGCCAGTGGCACCTTCAGTGTGAGTGGCGAGTTTATTGAAGAAAGTACTGTCACTGTAACCGCTGACATCAGCGACGCCGATGGCCTTAATAATGCCAGCTACCTGTATACCTGGTACGCCGATGACGCAGTGATTGAAGGCTATACCGGTAATGCTATTACCTTTAGCGAAGATCAAATAGGTAAAACCGTTCGCTTTGAAGTTTCTTTTACTGATGATCGTGGCCATTCGGAAATCATCAATAGTGAAGCCAGTACCGTTGCCATGATAGGCAACCGTAGCGCCACTGCAGAGTTTGAATTCTCAAACGATTTTGAAGAACAAAAAACCGTTGCCGTAACCCCTGACATCACCGATGCCGATGGCATTGAAAACGCGGCTTTTGTTTACCAGTGGTTTGAAGATGATGTATTAATTACTGACCTTTCCATTAATGAAATTTCATTTAACCCAGCAGACAATCATAAACGCATTCATTTCACCCTAAGCTTCACCGATGACCGTGGTCATGATGAGTCCATTACCAGCGACACCTATACCGTTGCCAATAAAACCGAGTTACTCGCTTTCACCGCCGATGTTTACGATTTATTTATTGGCTCAACCCAAGATGAGGGCGACAACTGGACTTGGCGTGATGCTTTGGATCCAGTTGAAATAGATACGGTCACCGACACTTATAAAGAAATTTACTACCCCAGAGCTGCCACCGATAATAAAGGCAATATTGTGGTGGTGATGCAAAGCGAATATTACGAGGCCTTTGGTGGTGAATACGATGTTATATACGCCTACTCAAATGACAACGGCGCTACCTTTTCAGCCATTGATCTCATTAATAAAAACGATACTGCAGATTCTCGATACGATAGTGATCCACGCATAGCCACCGATGGCAAAGGAACCTGGGTGGCTATCTGGTATAGCGGTGAAGATACCCTAAGTAACAGCTTGACTGGCTTAGGCACAGATGGCGACGTGGTATTTGCCGTATCAACTGACAATGGCGCCACCTTCGGCGACCCTCAATCTATCGGTGATTTTGCCAGCACAGATTCAACAAACGACCGCATGGTGGACATTGCCATGAATGAAGATATCTGGACCATCGTTTGGGCAAACCGCCGCGACCTAACCGGAGGCAGCGCCACAGATGAAGATATTGCCTACAGCTATTCCGAAGATAAAGGAGCCACTTGGAGTGCTCCCTCATATTTAAATTCTCATGCAACCACTGACAGTGCCAGCGATTATTTTCCACAAATCGCCATGAACAGCAGCGGCTTTGCCGTGTCCGTTTGGTCTGGCCACAACGGAGCAGATGATTTGAACATCTACGCGGCTTCATCAAATGATTTTGGTAAAACCTGGGGCACCTCCATCCTGATTAATCAATACGCCGCTACCGATGGCACATCTGATCACGATTACCCTAATCATATTGAAGTCACCGAAGACAATATCGCAGTCATTTCATGGCAAGGGGCCAACCCAGTTAACGGAGACAATGATGATGTGTATTTTAGCGTTAGCACTGATTTAGGTACCAGCTGGAGCACTGAAGTGGCCATGAACCCAAATGCAGATACTGACAGCGAAGATCATCAAGCCCTCACCATTAACCAAACCCCAGATGGAAAATGGATAGCGGTTTATAATGATTACAGCAATGAAACGTCTTACATGCGCAAGAGCGATGATTTACAAACCTGGTCTAACGAAACTCTGTTGAAGGACAGCGTGTATTACAGCTCAAGCTTGCTCTTTCACTAGCGGCTTTATGCAGTGAAAAAGGTAGCTTCTGCATACTAGGCAGCCCCTTATCTCACGCGAATTCGGTTTTTAATTTTAAGAAAGTCAGTTGGTTTACCAGCTGGCTTTTTTATTTGTCGTCATAAAGCCTTTTAACAATGCTATATTAATGACAACTTCCAAAAAACTCCCCTGCAGCCACACTATTTCATTATCTTTATATCAATATTAATGAAAATAAAGCGGGCTAATCACAAGACACTGGCTAGGTATTTAGAAAATGAAAACAACCTTTTTCAGCCATAAACTCGCCATACTTTCTCTGCTATTTTTATCCATCGGCCTCTCCATTACTGCATGGAAAATGCATCAATATAAAGACAGATTTCAAGAGATCACCGACAACCAGCGCTGGGAGAACATTCTATCGGAGAACAATGTTTACGATGAAAACTCGATTGTTTTTCTAGGGGACTCTCAAATTGCCCGCTGGAAGATGGCACCTTCATTTGGTTCATTACCAATCCTAAACAGAGGCATATCTGGGGACTGGGCTCTTAAAGCGTTGGAGCGCTTCGACAAAGATGTATTAGAACTAAAGCCCAAGCTGCTCGTATTGCTTATTGGTACCAATGATCTGGAGCATGGTCAAAGTATTGATGAGATTCTAAGTAATATTGAAATAATGCTAAAAGAAGCCCACGAGCAAGATATAAAGGTCATATTATGCAGCCTACTGCCTGTCAGAGGTCAGTATATAAAAGACCGCCCCATAAACGACATATTGAAAATCAATGATCACCTAAGCGGATTATCTATAAAGCATATTGCAGACTATGTGGATTTTCACTCTGAACTGATTGATAACGAAGGCACATTCACTCTCGAATTTACCTCAGATGGGCTCCATCCAAATAGGCAGGGGTACATGAAAATGTCAAAAATTATTTTTCCGTATCTAATAAAAAATATCAGTAAAATTTTTAAACATACGGATTAAGTTTTCTGCGATAAGCACCCTGCTCTGCAAAAACTAACAGAGCGATGGAAGCCCGCTTTAACTAGTGGGTAAGGGTTTTAAAATTAATGTAGTTTGTCTGACTGACTGATGGCTATCGGTTTCGAATCTACTTCGATTAATGAGTCAAAGTCACCATTTTTTAAACTGGCCTGTGCCAAGAATGAAGCACCATAGTGGTTAATATGATTCCAGTCACGATACATGGGCCGATCGTTAAAGCTGCCGTCTACCCATTTTTTAGCCGTACTATTAATGTCTACAATATGTACATTTTCATACTGGCTGGCAATTTTTTCAAGAATAGCATTAGAGCGATCACCATTATCGTGAAGAGGATTGGTAACCGTTAAAAAGCTGGCATTATTTTGTAAAACATTATTTTCATATTCAGGTAATTTATTAACAAAATAAACCTGCTTACCCTGTTGAGTTAAGTCTTCAGCCGTCTTGAACAACTGCTTTTCAAACCCTTGATTGATCACCGACAAACTGTGTTTAGGGGTCATGTCAAAATACATATTCCAGCGCAGAGCAATAAATACGTGATCGGCAGCTGCTATTTCTGCATCCAATATCTTCATGAGTGCCGCGCAAGCGTCTTCTCGCTCCTTATACTTAAACATGCCTTCAGTGGAATAGCTCTTTATGGCAGGGCATTCTGGGGAAGTTAATACCTTAAAATGTATCTTTGTATTTTTTGATACGTCATTAAAATAGTGCATTAAATGGGCGGTATGTGAATCGCCTAATACCAGGGCTTTAATGGTGTTTTCTTCATTGCCAAATTCACAAGTGGTTAACTTCTTCACTTCTTGGCACTTATCCTTTTCATCAGAGGGTAACTTATAAGAAAGAAGTGTTTTATCCCTAAGTTGAAATGTCCTGCCTGAATCAATAAATTCAATCACAAAGGCCGTGGATATTATTAATACCAATGGCGCGGCGTATAAGCGCAACATTGATTTTTTAAGTGTCCAGTCTTTCTTCCTTAGTGGTGTTTCAACATATTTCCAGCTTAGGTAAGAAGTTGAAATAATGGTCACAACGGCAAAGACTAGGCTCGATGTATCTAGGTGAGTGTCCAGATTTACATAGCGTATAAAGGCCAATATTGGCCAGTGCCATAAGTACAGTGAGTAAGATAACAGCCCTACAAAAACCAGAGGCTTAAGTTGAAGCATTCGAATAACCAAAGCGGGTTTGGCATTTTGTAAACCGGAATAGATAAGTAACGCGGTTCCGATACATGGCAACAAAACAATAAGGCCAGGAAAATCCGATTGTTTATCAATTATGAATAGTGATAACGCAATTAATAACCCGCCTGTGGTAGCCAATACATTGCGAGTCAGCTGGGTGTTTTTTTGTATCTTATCTCCATGCAAAGCAACATACAGCGCTAGAAAAGCCCCTATTAGCATTTCACCAAAACGTGCTGGAAATAAATAATAAAATGCCTTTATATCGTAATTATTTTGCGTGAGCTGGTGCCAAGAATAAAGTATGCAAATACAGATAGTCAGTAAGATAAGAGCAAGCAGGCGATTAGATAATTTAACGCGAATTAGAAGTAATGATAAAAGCGTTGGCCATACTACATAAAACTGCTCTTCCACCGAGAGTGACCAGGTATGCAATAACGGCATGAGTTCACATATAGGGGAAAAGTAATCCGCTGAATTGGCAAAAAATACGTTTGATAAGAAAAAGAATGTGGAACCCGCTGATTTAGCCAGTGAAGCAAGGTGGTTGGGTAAGAAAAGAAAATAGGCTACGGCAATGGTAACCACCACCATCGTATAAAGGGCTGGCAGTATACGTTTGGCTCGCCGATTATAAAATTCCCATAAGCTAAAAGTTTTGTTTGTTAATTGCTTATTTAAAATAGTGGTAATTAAGTAGCCCGATATTACAAAGAAAATATCGACACCAATAAAGCCGCCGGGCAACCATTGGGGGTCTATATGGAACAATATGACAGATAAAACAGCAATTGCACGTAAACCGTCTATATGCGGGTTATATTTGATTATGGACATTAAACTGCTGTCTCTGGACTACGTAGTGATCGAACGCGGGATGTTAACAATAATCCTCAGTTACGTATAGATGATGGGGACTCCAGTCCTACGCCAAGCTATTGATGCGGTTATTTATTATGTATCAATTTGTATCATCTTCCTTAATTAGACTCCTTTAAACATAAAGCTGCCTAATACAGGCAGTTCATCTCTGTCCGTTTCTCATTACCACCAAAACAAAAAAGCCCCTAATTAAGGGACTTTTTTAATTTCAAAAATGAATCTCTTTAACTTGTACAGTTAAGACAATCCCTCAAATTCATTTAAGAATTACTTATTAAAAATAAGCTTACCTGTACGAATGCGTTGTGGGTGATCCCCCACTGGGAAGCTGGCCACTTCTTTGGCATCTTCAAAAGAAATAACCGATACCCTGTCTTGCTCGCTCACAGATACGTAACAAAACTTACCATCGGCACTTTCGGTAGACCAGTATGGTTTTGCTCCTAGCGGTGTATCGGATAGTTGAATGGTTTTATATTCAAAGGTTTCACGATCTACAATAGCGGCGTAGCCAGACATAGTAGCTGCCACACACAACTTGGTTCCTTCGCCGTTAATGGCCAAACCATGATGGGCTGAGTTAAGTTGATAATCTCGCAAGTTCATTTCTGCTATTTCTTGGGGTATAGGCAGCTCTAATTTTCGGGTGATTTTTTGTTGCTCTACATCGTATTCAAAAAATCCGTGGTAAAAAGAAATTTGCATGTAAACAAATTTACCGTCTGGCGCTATGGCCATAGGACGTACTGCACTGTCCACCCAAGGGGTGCCAAACTCTTCCAGTTTTTCAGCCATGTCCACACGCTGTAATACTTCATAAGTTTTGGCATCAACAATTTGAAAGTAACGATCTCCTTTAATCCAATCTAACCAAGAGCTAGTGAACGGCACATATACTTTGCCGATGCTAGCGTGAAAAATAAGCTTGCCATCTTTAGAGTAAGTATTTTCATGGGGTTGATCACCTGATTCAAATTCACCAATAATCTTGCCGGTGGCGGTATCAATGGCTTGTACTTTACCTGCGGTAGAAGCCGATACTAAAAAGACTTTACCATCTGGAGAAATAGCTGAGTGATCCGAGCGCGAACCTTCTACCTGGGTGCGCCACACTATTTCACCAGTGTTAACATCCAGCGCGACCACATCGGCAAAACTTGGACGAGAAATAAACAAGTGGCGGCCATCGTTAGATGGGAACATGTCATCTACCATCTGGTGATGCCCTTCGCCAATGACTTCTTTAATAAAGGCAGATGTAATGCGGCGCTTAATGCTGCTGGTTAATTCTTCTAAACGTGCTTCTTTATCTGGTACCGCATTCAGTTTTTTAATACGCTCATGAGTGTGGGGATCATAAATATCGACAGTGCCGTCCCAGTTATTACCTACCACAATAACATCACGAAGATTATCAACTGAACTTGCGTTCACTTGCGTCACTGCATCGGTAATTTGAGAATTAACCGAAGTGGGCGTAGCTGCATATAAACCACTAGTAAACAACAGCGTACCAGCAGACAACACTAAACCTTGAGTGAATGTCTTTAATGCTTTCATTTTAAACTACCTTTTTTCACGCTTACTCTAACAAGTGATAACGTTAACTTGAGAAGTAATTATTTGAACGAATATTCATCTTATATTGTTACTTTATCAGTTACATTCAAAGAGCACATTGGTTTACAGGGCCTAATAGGTTGACCTAGGTGGCCACAAATATATAAGCAAACCGGTCTGTTGTTTTTAAAAAAGGCATGGGTCTAATGGCTGTTCACTTATTAAGGCAGGCCTACAAAAAAGCCCCTTTTAATAGGGGCTTTTTATCATATGGTACAGCAAGTTTGTGGGTGCTTAAAACGGCACTTCGTCATCAAAATCATTGGCTGGGGCCGAATAGGACATGCCATCAAAATCATTGCCATTCGAATGAGCGGGAGCCATAGACGGGGCCTGTGCATTTTGTGCACTCTCTACGCGCCAAGCTTGCAGGCTGGTAAAGCACTTCTCAGGCTTACCCGCGGCGCTCCAAAGGCGACCAGACAGGTTAAAGTGAGCAATAACCTCTTGTCCGGTTTGATACTGATCCATCAGCGCGCACTTGTCTTTAATCAGCTCAAGAGCCACGTAATTCGGGTAATCAGGGTTTTCGCCTTCGCCACTTAACTTGATCACAAACTCACGTTTGGTAAAGCCGTTCTGGCCATAGGCCGTAGTTTCCCCTAAGGAATGAATGATCCCTTGTACTTCAAAAGTCTTGGACATGATGATTACCTTGAAAATTTGAGAGGGATAATAACACTGATGAAGGGCAATTTGGGAATTGAGTCTCTGGCAAATAAGGGTGGACGCCATCGCTCTCCCCCCTTATATTTAGCCGGTTCACAATAGCCACTTAAGGCTAGTTTTCGTACATATCCTGAATCAGTTTAATGCCAGGGTTTAGCACCTCACGCCATACCGTATCTAACTGGGCATCAAATTCAGGATCAAATGTATGCAAGGTTTCAACTAAGGCGTCTAGCCATTGGCCATATAGGCTTGGATGGATATTCATACGTTTTTTACTATGACTTTCACCTAGGGCGCGAATTTTAGTGTCCGACATGCCCCGTGCATGCATCACCAACCACATTACGCCGCCACGTAACAAACTACGCTGAGCCGACATATCGGTATCGACAAACATGGCTCGAATTTCATCGGACTTGCCCAAAAAATTCGTATAAAAAACTTCAAAAAATCTTGGATCGCTACAGGCGCGGCCATAACTTTGAAAGACCCCTTCGGCAGGATCTAGGTGAGTGTTCATTGGATTATCACAGTGTTCGAAAAGGTCGCGCACTTTACGGCTTTGAATGCTTGATTGCAATCATAAATACTCTGGATTTTATCAGCCTTTTTTGGGGCTGTGCACGCAATCGAAGTCTAAGAGATAACGGCCCTAAATCACTTAACGTCAATACTGTAATCAAAAAAAATGAATATTTTTCATACAAAACCCTATCGATAGAATAACAATAAGCAATTAGAACGCGAGGGGATGTCGCTTATTTTTATTCGCTTATGGCTTAAGCAAATAAAAATAAAATATTTAGGAGTGGTCGTTGCTTAAAATTTTCAAAGAAATATCTCTAATATCACGACAGGCGATCATAAGTTTATGGGTTAACTTATTTTTATTGCCATCGTTTAAAAACTGAGACACTTTTTGATTTAAAACAGAACTACCATCATTTGAATCTTGAGTATTGGACAACTCAGCATGAAATTCAGTATAAAATTCGTCTTTAGAATTATGATCGGTGGTATGGCGCAATTCCAAGATTACGTCGTAACAATCTTTACTGATGGAATCAAAAGAATCAATATAGCTGCTATAAATACTGCCAACGCCGGGCATAGATTTAATAATGGCCAATTTAATGCCAACGCGCCTTAACTTTCCAGCATTTCCACAATAGCCTCGAATAATCTCTTTTAATTGTTCGTAGTCTTCCTGACTATATGAATTGGTTGATATCGCACCGGTCATATTCAAAAGATTAAGTTTCAAATCATTTATATTGGCATTAATGGCTTCGGAGATTTTTACAGCTTCACTGTCAGAAATAAATTGCACCGCTTCCATTTCAATTTGATGCTGATAATTTTTTTTAAAATCATTTCTAAAAATAAAAGCCGCGCCCACTAAGCCCAATGTACTTAACGCGGTAATTGCCGCCCAAATATTAAACTCTACCACTTCAACACCCTGCCCCATGGCAAACCCCATGACTAAAAAACCAACTGCGGTTAAACAAAATTCAATTAAACCCATAAGGTCCTCTGGGCAATGTAACAAAGGGCGCTATTTTACCACAGAGAATTAATCCCCGCCGTTATGGAAAGGAAAAAGTCCCAAACTTAGGTTTCAAAATAAAAAAGGTGGATGGCGACGGGTCAAATAGCTTAGGTGTGCAAACAGGTAAGGAGGTACTTACATACCAAAATTAGATCCAGTTCACTCTAATGGTTTTTAAGCTGGTATACAGTAGAGCCACCACAGACATCCTTCATCGCGTCTGTGTCACCGCCCCATACTTCTACGCGCCATCGTGAATGGAAGCGCATGTTTAGACCAGGTATGGGGCGGTCCTTTTTTTACTCTACCCCGCAAGTTTAGCAGCCGCAGGACAGCTTAAAAGCCGCCTTTGTATAGGATGTGTAATGCTGTTTACACAGTGAAACATTGAATGGCAAACCCTTGTCAGCTCCAAAGGCAAAGCACCCTCACCGGTTTAGAATAATCAGTCCGTTAAGCCCCAAACCTATTATCCACCTTAAATCCGCCAGCTCAGCTGCCTTTCAGCCTGCACAAAATATTTCAATATTTATATATACATTCATGCACGTATGTATATATGCTTGGGAAAAGTACACAGAACAGGAGAAAGATATGCTGCAAGAGTGGACACAATGGCAACCCATTTTTGATAGCCTGCGCTGGATAGCAGGCTGTGCCGTCATCACGGCCATTTTGTTAGAACTGCTTTACCAATTGAAAAGTGGTAAAAGCTTATATACCTGGTGGGATACTAAGGGCAATTTATTTGTCATTCCCTTTTACATTCTAATGGCCATTATTTGGGCACCTGTGGTGTATTGGTGGTATGACTGGGCTTACCAAGCTCGTATTGTTGACTGGGATGGAATCTGGTTTAAAACCAACTCATGGGCCTTCATAGGATATTGGCTCGCTTTGTTTTTATTGGAAGATTTAACCTTTTATATATTCCATAGGAGCAGCCATAAAGTGCGCTTATTATGGGCTTCCCATGTGGTGCACCACTCCTCGCAGCAGTTCAATTTTAGTGTGGCTTGGCGTGAATCCTGGCTGCCGTTTTTTGTATTCTGGTTCTGGATGCCCCTGCCCTTGTTAGGCTTTCATCCCCTATCGGTACTATTAATACAGGCCATCAGCCTTTATTTTCAGGTGTTTATCCATACAAAATCGGTAGGTCAATTAGGCCCTATAGAATGGATATTCAATACCCCTAACCACCACCGTATACATCACGCCAGTAACTCAGCTTACATCGATAAAAACTTTGGCGGCGTACTCATAATCTGGGATAGGCTTTTTAGCACATTCAAAAGGGCAAACGATGAAAAAATACGTTTTGGCATTACCAATAACATCAACAGTAACCGCCCCCTAGCCATTCAATTTCACGAATACAAGTCACTCTTTAAAGATATTAAAAATGCCAACAGTCTAATTAATAAGTTAAAAACAGCCTTTAAGGGTCCAGGCTGGAAAACTGACCCCTAGCAAAACACACCAAACAGCCCTAGAAATAGGGCCAAACAGCTAGAAGCAGCTAGAATTTTATAAAGGCAGTACACATGCCGATTAGCAGGTTAAACAACATGAAACGATATAAATTAATAACAAGCCTATTGTTACTCAGCGTGGCAAGCGCTGGGGCTTGGTCAAAGGTGCCTGCCAAAGAGGCGACAAAACTGGGTGGCGAACTGACCCTTATGGGCGCACAAACTGCCGGCAATGAAAGTGGCAGCATCCCTAAATACACCGGCGGCTTAAAACAAGATAAAAACGCTAATCCTATGGAAAATGCCTTTGCCGAAGAAAAGCCGCTATTTATCATTACCCATGAAAATATGGGCCAGTACCAGGCAAATTTATCCAAGGGGCAAATCGCACTGTTTGAAAAATACCCCAGCACTTATCAAATGCCCGTTTATAAAACCCACCGTACTGCTTCGTTTCCACAAAGCATCTACGATAAGGCCCTAAAAAATGCCACCAATACCGAATTGGTCAGCGGTGGTAATGGTATGATTAACTTCGATGAATCCGTGCCCTTTGCCATTCCCAAAAGTGGGCTGGAAGTCATTTGGAATCATGTAAGTCGTTTTCGCGGCGGTTCGGTTGAGCGCAACTTGGCATTGTTGCCGGTACAGGCGAACGGCCAATACAATGCTGTAAAAGTACGAGCCCAATTAACCGCACCTCAATATCTAATAGAGCCGTTTGATGCAAAAAAAGATGACAACATCTTGTTTTATTACACGTCCTCTATTAAATCTCCAGCGCGTTTAACCGGTAACGTATTGCTGGTTCATGAAACCATCGATCAAGTAAATCAACCTCGTAGAGCTTGGGCTTATAACGCAGGGCAACGCCGAGTTAGACGCTCTCCCCAGGTGGCCTACGACGCGCCATCCCAAGCTAGCGATGGCCTGCGCACCTCTGATCAAATAGATATTTATAACGGCGCCCCTAATAAGTACAACTGGAAACTCGTCGGTAAAAAAGAAATTTATATTCCTTATAACGCCTATAAATTAGCCGATAAAAATGCTAAATACGCCGACATAGTAAAAAAGAATCACATGAATCCTGTTTTTACGCGCTATGAATTGCACCGTGTGTGGCAGGTGGAAGCCACCCTAAAAGAAGGGGAACGTCACATCTATGCTAAGCGCAGTTATTATATTGACGAAGACAGCTGGCAAATTGCCACCGCCGATCACTACGATCATCACGGTTTACTGTGGCGTGTAGCCGAAGGTCATGCCCTTCAATTTGTAAATGCCAACACCCTTTGGTACGTCGCGTCCAGCAACTATGATTTATTGTCTGGTCGCTACCTAGTAGAATTAAACAACGAAGAGAGAAAGCCATTTAACTTTGGCAAGAAAATGAAACGTAAAGCATTTACCTCCGGAGCCCTTCGCCGCAAGGGGCGTTAGAAATATAAAAGGATTTCTTCTGGACAACTCAAAGATAGTGGTGCCATTAGGTAGCTACTATCTTTCGCCTCCTTTTATACATGCCTTTATACATGCCTTGATCTAGGTATAATTGCCCAAAAAGATGGATAATCGGTATGGCTAGGCGCACTAAAGAAGACGCGGAAAAAACCAGAAAAACCATCTTAATGGCAGCTTTGGATATTATTTCTACAAAAGGTTTGGCAAATACCAGTCTTGATCAAATTGCCAATCAGGCAGGCGTTACTCGCGGGGCTATCTATTGGCACTTCAAAAATAAAACAGCTTTGTTTGAAGTTATCTTAGAGCAGTGGTTAAAACCCACTTATCAATTAAGCAATGAGTGGTTAACTCAAAATGATCCTAGTCTATCTAATTTAAAAACCTACATGGTGAAGTGGCTTTCTCAATTAGAGAATCAGCCTGAGCTCACTAAGCTTTTTGATATTTTGTTTTTTAAAGTGGAATTAATTGGTGATGTCAAAGCCCTTATTGATCAAGCCAATGACATGGTTGAGCAAGATGCCTTATCTTTGCAGTTTTACCTAGGGGCATTAAAGGCGAAAAATGAAATTCATCAAGATACCGACCTAGCCCTACTGGCCATTAGCTTGTCGTCTTTTTTAATGGGGCTGGCCCAAAATTGGTTAGCAAAACCCAATGTGTACTCACTAGAAAAAAATGCAAAACCATTAGTTGAGCAATTCTTTAAAGGCTATATAGCCTAATTATAAATTCAGGAATTTTCATCGGAATGCTTATACTATTTCGTAAATGCTGGTTTTAAACTTCAGGAAAATGAAACAAAGCCGCGCGATCATCCGCAGCCTTGTTAATGATGAAGAATAAAATTACCGTCTGCGAAAAAGTATGGGTAACAGCAACACAACCATATAGAACAATCCACCTATACCAGATGAGCTATCATTGCTTCGAGCTTGCGCACCATTGCCCTCTTCTACAGGCCAATCATTCACAATCCATTCATCCACTTGACCATTACCATCTTTATCACCAAATCTACCAGAGGCTAACACCATCACTGGCGCTTCTTCATTATCACCAAAATCCCACAGGGCTTGCTCTAAACTATTAAGTTTTTCTGAAAAGCCATTAAACGCAAGCCCATTGCAGCCTGCAGCATCCGTGGCGCATTGTATATCGGTTAGATTAAAGCTTTGCGCCTCTCCTAACTCGTGGTCAGAACCGTACAAGTAATCTCTAAGGGCTAAATCGTTTGCCCAATATACATCACTTACCGTAGTGTCACTGACACTGCCCATAAGGGCACCAATATAATGTACATTTTGAGTATCACTAGGTAGCGCCACCAAACTGATCACACCTGTGGCATTAACACCGGAATCGGCCAAGCCAATTAAACCACCGCCTTTGGCATCTTTCGATAAACCGATGCCGGTATTCACCGTTCCCGACACCAAGATATTGTTGAACGTGGTGCCTGCCGCCCTACCTATTAGCCCACCCACTGAGCTACTACCACTGAGTTCGGTTATGGCCACCACCGACTCTATATTTGCTCCGGTCACATAGCCGGCCAAGCCGCCAATTTGAGTACTGCCGTTAACACTTCCCTTAATGACCACCTCATTAACGGTTCCTTGTGAAAGGCCGCCTGCCAATCCACCTAATACGCCTGGCACATAATCCACACCCAAGCCAGTTACTTGGGCTTTAATCACAATATTTTCAAAAGAACTATCGTTACTCGTACCTACTATGCCGCCAATAAAATCTGGCGGACAAATATTAACAGCGCAGTCAAAACCGTTTTTGTCCACTGTGATCGCTATATCCACATTTAAATTTTCAAAAGTGGTTTTCCAGCTAAAACCTGCGATGCCACCAGAATTACTATCTGCGACAATATCTGCCGTTAACTTAAAATCATGTAAGTAGGCCAATTCTAAACGACTAAATAGCCCGACAAAACCTTCTCCCGGGCGACGTATGACAAGGTTCTGCAGGGTATGGCCATTACCATTAAATTCAATAGTAATTTTATAAGCAGCAAAACCTATGGGTACCCAGCCAAGCCCCTCGTTCCAATAAGCATCGCCTTCATCAAAAACGTTATTGCCATTGGTGTCGAAGTTTAAATCATTGGTGAGTTCATAACCGTTGCAGCCATCTAACGGGCAACCATCACCGACCCCGTAAAGAGACTCGCCCTTTAGTATATTGGCATCGTTCAGGTTATTGCGAATCTCGTTTAAATCTTGCAGGTCGTTAATTTCAATTAAGCCATTGTCATCCAGATCGTAATCGATTCTGGGCTCGCCCTGCACACTGCTGGCAGCTGAGGCCATCAATATGATTAGCATAGACATGCGTAAAGTGATCATCGTCCTTGCACCTTTTTTAATCTTACCCAGAAGAACGGGGTAGGCAATACTAGAGAGGTTATCCATGGCTCACAATAATAGTGTGATTTTTTCACACGTCAAGCTTGTGCTGCGCCTAGAGCTGAATACTAAACTGTCATGCGACACAAAAATGAATAATTTCCCTAGTAATTCAAACGTTAATTCTTAAGCAGTAATAAATCGCTCCTTGATAGTTTTATATAGCCATATTGGGGTACCCATTTATTTCCAAATTAAATAACACAAGTTAACCGCAGTACCTGCCGCTTCAGGCTAAAATAGCGCCTTCTTTACTAACATATCTAATTTCCATGACCGAACCTGTCAAACTCACTGAATACAGCCACGGAGCCGGTTGTGGCTGCAAGATATCGCCAAAAGTGCTCGATGTGATATTACAGTCCAAACTTAATTTCGCAGCAGATGAAAAATTACTGGTGGGAAATCAAAGCCGCGATGATGCCGCTGTTTATGACATGGGCAACGGCATTGGAATTATTAGCACCACAGACTTTTTCATGCCCATTGTTGACGATGCCTTTGATTTTGGCCGCATTGCTGCCACCAATGCCATTAGCGATGTATATGCAATGGGTGGCACACCCATGATGGCCATTGCCATATTGGGCTGGCCTATTAATGACTTAGCGCCCGAAGTGGCTCAACAGGTAATTGAAGGTGGGCGACAAGCCTGTGCCGACGCAGGCATTCAATTGGCGGGAGGGCACAGCATAGATTCTCCTGAGCCCATTTTTGGATTGGCGGTCACCGGCTCGGTGTTACTTGAAAAACTGAAAAAAAATAACAGCGCAAAAGTTGGCTGCAAGCTTTACCTCACCAAACCCCTGGGTATAGGTATTTTAAGCACCGCTCAAAAAAAGAAAATACTGCGTGAGCAAGACCAATATATCGCTCGCGATTTAATGTGCCAGTTAAACAGATTTGGTGAGAAGGTAGCATCATTACCTGGTGTAAGTGCATTAACAGATGTAACTGGTTTTGGCTTGTTGGGTCATTTAAGTGAGGTTTGTGAAGGCAGTCAGGTAAATGCAGTGGTGGAATATAAAAAGGTGCCTGTGATTGATCAGGTCCCTTATTACTTAGATCAAGGGGCTATACCCGGTGGTACATTAAGAAACTATGATAGCTATGGCCATAAAATAGAAGGCATGAGCGAAACACAAATGCATATTTTATGTGATCCACAAACCAGCGGTGGTTTATTAATTGCCGTAACTCCCGAGCAAGAAGAAGACCTATTATTACTGGCACAAGCTGAAAGTTTCTCACTCACTTGCTTCGGGTATTTAACAGCCCAAAGTGGCGATAAATGCATAACAGTAGTAGAGGGTTAAAATGATAAAATTGATCCATTCAAGAAGTGAGACGTCGTGATGCCAATAAAAAAATTTGTGCCGCGGTAGGTCCTGAAAATTGAACCATAACCCAAACACACTTAATCCTTGGCAAGGTCGGCGTTATTACCCCATTAGCCAATATTTTAAAAAACGCTTTGGTGAGCGTGTGGCCAAAATTTCGGTGAGTATTGCCGAGGCTTGCCCTAATCGAAATGAAGCCGGTACCCTAGACCCTTGCATTTTTTGTGATGAATGGGGATCGGCAGCTTACCATTTAGAAAAAGACAGGGAGCTAATTGATCAAATTCGCTTTAATAAAACCCTAGTTAGTCGCAGGCTCAAAAATAGCCAGAAATTCCTAGTATATTTTCAGTCTTACACCAACACTCTGGATAAAATAAATACCCTACGGCAACGTTTCGAATCCGCATTAAGCGAAGACTATATAGATGGCCTAGTGGTGGGTACTCGCCCAGATTGTTTGCCCAATAGAATATTCCCCTTATTAGAGGAAATGCATCAGCGCAGCTATGTGATGGTAGAGATTGGTGCACAAAGTTTTTTTGATGATCAACTGGAATTTTTAAAACGCGGCCACAGTGCCCAGAAAAATATTCAAGCCGTTTTAGAATTAGCTAAAAAGACCAATGTAGATATTTGCATGCATTTAATATTTGGCCTGCCCAATGAAAGCCAAGAGCGCTTAATTGAAACCGCCCGCATCATCAACCATTTACCGGTTTCAAATGTTAAGCTGCATAATCTTCATGTTTTAACCAATACCCCACTGGCCGGCATGTATCAAAGGGGTGAGTTTGTGCCCGATGAACTGGATGTCTACGCAGACAAGGTAATATTATTTTTACGCCACCTCTCCCCCGAGGTAGCAGTACAACGCTTAGCAGCAGTGGCCAGTCGCTGGGATGAATTAATTGCCCCTAAGTGGACCGCACAAAAAATGCAGCCCATCGATTTTATAGAAAATAGAATGAAACAATCAGGGGTGATGCAGGGGGATCTTTATGATGCCGAGAGCTTGCCACAAAGAATATTGCATGTTTAGCCAGCCTATTAAATAAAGGTATTCACCTGCTACTCAATTATTTCACCAGCAATACTGCGATCCAATTATTGAGCCAAAAAGGATTTAGCTCATATATATTGCTTATTGGTACTTCTCAAATATGGCGTCAATACTGCCATCTTTTTTCATGGTATTAATTACTTTATTAAATTCAGGCAATACTTCTACATAACTAGAATTTTTATCTAAACATAAATGTGCAAACAAGGATGCCACCGAGTGTGGCAGCTCAATTATTTTTCCTTTGAAACCGAGTTTTTTTAAGTTGTAGTTCACCATATGCCGCGACGCCACATGGGCATCGCCACGTCCTTGCACCATATAAGGAAAAATTTGATCAAAGCGCGCTAGCCAGTGCACGTTCTGGTCTATTAACGCATTACTAGCCCAACCATTGCCCACGTAATCTACTAATACATAACCCTTTAATTCGGCGATGGTTTGTATTTTTTTCATGCTATTAAATTCTGGATGCGACTTGCGCACAAATATAGAAGTGGTGAGGCTTAGTACATCCTCACTAAAACTTGTATAAACACTTCGTTGTTCAGTAGGTACAGTTATAAAGCCATCTGCCTTATGAGCTTTAACCAAAGCCTGAGCTCGGGCCCAGGGGAAACCTTGGTGAGTCACATTTAACTTCATGCGTATCGCTAAGGCTTCATGCAAAATATCCACGTAAATACCCTGCATTTGCTGCGACCCTTGCCAAGAGAAAGGCGCAAAGTCGTTAAAATACACCAGCTTTAAGGGTTCCTGAGCCTGCAATACGGGCACCGGAAAACACATAAGTAACAGCAAAAATACGCGTAAAGTCATAAGCGATCTGTAGCTGGATGTTTAAAAAGGAATTTAGCAAGTATAGTCGCCCGTGGCCGTTTACGCCCAACGCAGGCCTAAAACAAATACAGAGCAGTCAACATCAAGGCTCCCTCACTTTCAAATAATGACAGATACCCCTCATCACCTATTATTATAAAGCGGTGTAAAACATCAGTGCTGGCGGGTAAGCCTATATACACTCTCTAATTTGCCCTTTGGCACCATTATTCACCCTGCCTAATCTAATAACGCTTTGATTCTTCTATGTTATTTAAAGGAGAAATATCATGTTTGAGTGGTTACAGCTGCTATTTTCAACCAGCGGCTTTATGCCGCACGGCCACTGCTACTTATGGAAGCCTGAATTGCTGTGGATGAATGTCATCTCAGACATGGTGATATTTCTGTCCTATTCTGCTATTCCCGTTGCCATAGCCATATTCGCACACAAGAGAAAAGACATGCCCTTTAGCTGGGTGCTCATTTTATTTAGTGTCTTTATTATCACCTGCGGTTTTACCCACTTAATAGCGGTAGTGACAGTATGGCAACCCGCCTATTGGATCGCCGCTATCATGAAGGTCATCACCGCCGTCGCCTCTGTTTTAACGGCTGTTGTACTGTTTCCGCTATTACCAAAAGCCTTGGCCATACCCAGCCCCGCCATGCTGCAAACAGCAAATAACAAACTCACGATTCAAATTAGTGAACGCATAAAAATTGAAAAAGAAATAAATTATAAAAACTCTGAATTAGAGGCAGTTAATCACGCTTTAAAAGAATCCTTACAAAAATTAAAGCAGACCCAAGATCAATTAATTTCCCAAGAAAAGATGGCTTCTTTGGGAGGTTTGGTTACCGGCATCGCCCATGAAATTAACACCCCCCTTGGCATAGGGGTTACCGCCGTATCTTTTATGAATGAACAAGCCAGAGACGTGATTAAAAAGAACCAAGCCAATACATTACAAAAAAAGGTCTTTGACGAATTCTTAGATATGATTCGTTCCACCTCACACATGGTCTTGGATACCTTGCAGGGGGCGGCCAAACTCATTGATAATTTCAAACAAATAGCGGTTGATCAATCCAGTGAAGAAAAACGCAACATAAAAATTGAACAACACCTAGACGATATACTAATAAGTTTTATGGCAAAGTTAAATCAGTCAGACCATAGCGTTACCATTAATTGTGAAAGTGATCTACACATAGAATGTTACGCCGGTTCCTTTACCCAAATATTTACTCACCTAATATTAAATTCATTAATGCATGGCTTTGAAAATAAACAACAAGGCGAGATTATTATTGATATTGATGAGTCTGACACCCATCAGTTAATCATTAATTATCGAGACAATGGCGTCGGCATTCCAATAGAGGATCAGAAAAGAATCTTTGATCCATTCTTCACGACTAAACGAGGCCAAGGAGGAACAGGGTTAGGATTGCATATTGTGCATAATATTATATGCCAGCAAATGAAGGGGAACATTCAAGTAGTGAGCGAGCCTGGGCAGGGAACTCGTTTTACAATTTCACTGCCCCATGCTTAACCCTTAAAGATTTAAGGGTTAAGCCGTATTAGTTTCTAAAATTAGTGTTCATGTCTGTTCTTAGGCATTTTTTGAGTCATGGTTGTGCTGTTATTCTTAATGGCAGCCCACTTATTCACGATAGCCTCCTGGAATTCTGGTGAACTTACAGTTGTATAAAACTCACTTTCACTTGGGTAGCGAATCACCGCTAATATCTGCCATAAAGGTGTATTCTCATCCGTGAAAACAGGAACAACCGAACCCGCCAATATAAATTGTGCACTAATTTCATTTAGCATGGGCGTGATTAAGCTCATATACAGTTGATTTGCCTCCCAACCCGTCACATCAGTTGGGCCCTCGCCATAGTCTGCAAAGTCTCGGTACTCATTTAGGTTAACCATATAAAATTCCTGCTTCATAGGGTCATCTTGACGCTCATCAAATGGATTATCCTCATCCGCATCTTCAATCAGGTAAGACTGAACCTCCAGAATACTCGAAGCCCTATCGTTGCGGGTTTGAGTATATTCAGCGGTGTTAATCAGTGAGGGTAAAAGGTTGCGACGTGGTAAATATACGACTTCAATTAAATCCCACTCATCACCCGTAGTACTGTCAAACGTCATCTGTGTTTGAAGCACACTGTGAAACCTGCCCCCTATTCCTTTCAAAATTCTTTTCATTTTTGAATGATGTATTCGCTGAATTTCTTGACTGTCGCCCGAGTCCGACGATGTAAATTTAATAAAGTTAACCAAATACATAGGGCTACTTTTATGATTCTCCAACCAGCTAGATATTCCAGTTATGTTGGTCGACTTCCCCTTAAAGTCCAGTTTTTTTAATGTAGTATCCAAATGACTTTCCGCAGAAAAAAACGGTTGGGCCATACTGCTATTACTCAACGCGACCACTAGAAAAAATAAACTAATAGTATGAAGTATCCAATGGCGAGGCCCTTTTAAATAAGCAGAAGAAATAAGCTGATAAGTATTATATTTCATAGGTTTACCTAATTTCCGTTAGTTTAGGTTGCTTTGAAACTCAGTGTTTCAGCTATCATGCTAGTCTTAATATTTTCAAAACTTTAACGCCAGTCTCCCATTTGTACAGAAATAGCGGTGAAGGGTGTAGACCCGTATTTATTGGCGATTAAATTAAGCCAACTTTATTAGTCCAAAATATCCAGCAGACACGACACATCGAAAATTGAACTCGCAGGAAAATACACTTGAAATTGTTAAACGTACTGAAATAAAATTAAGGAGAACCAAAAAGCATCTTTTGCTAGTGGGCAGGCCATCGCTCACGAACTAACCCTACCTTCGAGCGGGAAACAGGAATGACTTGGTCATAGTCTTTCAAAAAAACAAAGACCCTTCTATTCTTAGTAAAATAGCGTTCCACTTGCTGGCAATTAACTACGTAAGAGCGATGTATTCGCATAAATTGATCCTCTGGTAATTGCTCTCGCATTTGCCCTAAAGGAGTATCGCTTAATAGCGTATCTAGCTTATGCAAAGTCTCACCTTCTTTGGTAAGGTGTATGCGGCAATAGCCAGTTAGCGCTTCCATATATCCAATCTCATTGGCCTCGATTATTACCGTGGCGTTTCCCCTTTTAATAGAAATCTGGCATTCGCTCTGACTAATTCTAGATTGCAGGCTATTAAGTATTACGGGTGAAAATTGATTTTGTAATAAGGTTATTTTTTCAAGGGCTTTGACTAATCTGGTAAGTCCTACCGGTTTTAATAGATAATCCAGGGCGTGAGTTTCAAAGGCTTTAATGGCGTGCTCGTCATATGCGGTAACAAATATTAAATGATAAAGCTGAGCTTGCGTCGCCTGCGCAACTTGCAAACCATTTTTATATGGCATATTAATATCGAGCAGCACCAATTCTGGCTGCCAACTGACAATAATTTCTTCAGCTTCAAGGCCATTACTGGCCTCTAACACCTCCCCTATGACCAGTTTTTCTTGATCGACTAATTTACCAAGCATGGCCCTGATTTTTCTTCTGGCAGCGGGTTCATCATCGGCAATCAATACCCGATTAAAAATCACATCTGACTCCCAGTGATAATCGGTAATTTAATCATTACTTCTGTTCCACTTCCCAATTTTGATTGTATCTGTAAACTGGCTGCGTCTTTGTCATGGCCAGAATATAATAACGCCAAGGTATCCCTTACCAAGGCCGTGCCATGACCATGATTTTTTTTAGCAGTATCAAATCCACAACCATTATCCTTAACTGATATAATTAGGCTGGTACCATGCTGTTTTACGGTTATTGTAATTTCAGCCAAAACCAAATTATTTTTAAAACCATGTACAAAGCAGTTTTCAACAATCGGTTGGAGTATCAAACTAGGAACCTGAATCTGCAAGCAATCATCATCTACCAATATTTTGTAATTTAGATTCTCTTCAAATCTCATTTCTTGCAACGCTAAATAATGACGTATTAATTCAAGCTCTAATTCTAATGTCACGTTAGGTTTTGATGAGCTATTTAGTACTCGGCGTAACAAACCTGCTAATTCATCTAAAATGTGCAAGGCTTTTTCTGGGTTACTTTCAATTTCACAAGAAAGTAGATTCAAGGTATTGAATAAAAAATGTGGATTTAGCTGAGCCTTAAGAGCCGAGTATTGGGCGGCTTTATAATTTTTCTGTAAAATTAATTGTTGTTGATTTTGCAATAATATATGCCGAATGGCTGCAAATAAGGCCACCTCTAACCAAGCCATTACAAAGGGCAATATCGGCACGATATTTTCTGGAGTTTGATCAAACCCCAATTGTGATGCCATTTTAAACGCAATCAAACCACCTATGGTGGTACCTAGAAAATACCTGCCCATGAAAAACGCAGTATTGCCCTTTATCTTAAGGTCTTGCCTTTCAATTAGCAGTATAAATAACCAGCACAACAACCCAGTCATAAAGTGTACAAAGGCTATTTCTGTAGATAATTTCCAACTAAATTTCTGAATATTAGTTAAAGAAAGGGAGAAAAAAGCCCAATTAAACAAGGGGGCGTATAGCAGTAAAATACTGGCGCGGGAAACCCAGGCACTATGCTTAATGAGGTTATTCATACCCATGCCTTTCATGATAATTAAACAGCCAGATCGTTGTTAACAATAGTTTTTTGAAAAATTATAATGAGTTAATTCATGAGTATAGGCAATTTAGCTAACTTATTTATCATAACAAGGCTTACGGCGGCATTCCCACTAAGGACTCATTATATCCAAATAGCCTAATAGGTTCCTAGCTTATATATTCCGAACTGTGCAATTTTCAGATCAAATGGTACATGGGCTTAAATTGCCCTATTTTGCTATATACAAGGACTAAATAATGTAGAAAAATCAGACAATTGAAAATAAGAACCTAGAACAAATATCAAGGAAAAAGCAATTATCTTGTGAACAAGTGATTACTTAAATTCTAAATCCGTAGGCGCTAAGGATTAAAAACCTCTGACGCTTAAAAATGATAATTATTTTCTTATCCCTCGTTAATTTTTTATAGGAGTAAATATTTATGGAGCTAGTTATTACCATGAATATAGGCGTGGCATCCATCACCATCTTTCGTTTTTTGATGTACCTGTTTGCCCTAGACATGAACACAAGAACCAAATTCTCTCCTGAAAGTTGGAAGAGCGAGGTGGTTAGAGAGATTGCTTTTGAATGGACCCGGTCCTTAAGGTTATTGTTTATTTTTCGGCTATTGGCAACGTTTATCATTGTTTATGGGGCAGACCTTGAAACCAATTGGCTTTTTCTTATTGCCACAACGCTGTTTAATTTTCTCTTTCTACTCAATATTTTTGGCGTGACCGGTGGTGCAGGCATTGGTAAGGGCAAAGTGGTTCAACCCCATAACATCACGGTTCCTAAGGTACTGACTTGGCTGGATTTCTTAGCCCCCTTGTTTTGTGTCATTTACTTATTGGTATTAGCTTAACGCGTTAGCAACAGCTATAACAAAACTGCCCTTAAGTTGGGGCAGTTTTTATAATTATGTAGTTAAAGAACGGACACGGGGACTTGTACAATAATGGTTATTAAAATAGCTGATCAAATATAAAGTCTGCTGCTTTATCGGCCGCTTTACGTTTTAGAGCACTCTCAAGCGGGTTCGGTGCAGTGTTAGTCTCTGTAGAATGTTTATATTGAACCGGCTGGCTACTGCCTGCCCTTTCGGTAGCTAACTTCCGTTGAGTTTCAAGCATTCTATTTTGCTTGTTTTGCGTAGCCAGAATTTTGTTTTGCTGCTTCACTATTTCTTGCTGTTGTTTTTCTAGTTTTTCAGATTGAATAGCAAATTCTATCCGCTGCTTATAGAGTCCGTCTATACGCTTACCTTTATAAAATTTACAAGCTTCAGGTTCTCCATTGTGTATGCAGACACCTTCACCATGGGGCCTGCCATTTTTGATATTCCCATCATATTTAAGACTACCATTAAGAAGCACTTCGCCTTTAACTCGGTAGCCATTTTTAAACAGGCCTATAAAAGTTAATCCAGATTCAGTTTGAGCCTTTCCCTCACCATGAGCATATTTACCCGAGCAGGATTTTGATAAATAAAGCCATTTGTTATCATGTAAAACACAGGCTTGGCTAGCAATGAGATCCGCCTTACGTTTTTTTTCTGCGTTAATATTAGCTATTTCAGCTGCCTTATCTGCTTTTACTTTGGCTTTGGCCAGTCTCTTCTCTTCTTCTAGCTTCGCTTTTGCCAGCCTCTTCTCTTCTTCTAGCTCCGCTTTAGTTTTACTTGGATATTTTTTTTCAATCGCAGATCGAGCCTCTTCCGCATGAAGGCCATTAGGGAAGTTTGATAGGTAAAGCTGGTAAGCAGTAATTGAATTTCTGCTACTCATGTCCTCCCAAAATTTCTGGTCGTAAGCAAAGACATGTCCATTAAATAAGAATAGAAAGGCTAAGAGGATAACTGGCTTAATCATGACGGTAATTCTTCTAGGTTACGTGACGTACGTCGTGTATAAAAAATGATCAAACTATATAGAAAACTAAAAGACCGATCAAGTTAAATAGCCGGTTCAATTTATTAAGTATGCGAGTTAGCTCTTGCATTGTGAATTTCGGTAAAACAGAATACCTGACCGGAATAGCATAGCTCCAGCTACACTCAACAGTTATATAGCCGTATACTCCATAACCCCTATTAAAAGACCCCAGAATGGAGCCGATATATTTAGCAAGTGCCTAAAGGTTTACAACGCAGAACTTGAAAGAAATTTTCTACTCCTAGTAGATCAGTAATTAAGCAGCCAGTAACGCCAACAAAATCGCATCCCTTTCATCCTCATTGGTGCGACCTTTCCAACCAAAAAATTTATTAAAGTAATCAGCGTTCTTCTTGGGTTTTCACTTACCCATTCCAATGAATAGTTCAACCCTTACCACCTTACAGCCTCCCAATAAAAACAATGTTATGCTCGGCATAAATATTCTCACCGATCAAATAACAACACTTGCCAAAAGAAGCGCTTAATTAATCATGCCCATCCCTCTTGCAGACACACAGCTTGATACCCTAATCGTCGGCAGTGGCCCAGCCGGCGCTACCCTAGCCCATGAATTGAGCAAACGCGGCAAAAAGGTAGCAATACTAGAATGGGGAAAACATGAGCCCATAAAAGGCACTTTTAGCCAGATGGCCAAGATGGCGGCTATTCCTGGTAAGGGCGCCTTTATTAATTCTGATTTTTCATTGTTACTAAGAGGCATTACCTCAGGGGGCTCCAGCACCATTAATTTTGCCACGGCCTTAGCACCACCTTTGGACTATTTTAAAGAGGTCGGCATAGATTTAACCCAAGAAATAGAAGACGTTAAAAAGCTTGTGCCGTTGGAGACCCTACCCGACTCCCTTATGGGCCCCATGGCTCATACCATTTCGAATGCCGCCACCGCACTGGGCCTAAATTGGCAGAAGCTGGAAAAGTTCATTCACATGGACCAGTGCCGTAGCCGATGTCACCGCTGCAGTTATGGCTGCCCATATGATGCTAAATGGAGTGCACGCCACCCATTAGAGGCGGCGCTAAAACTGGGGGCACGGTTAATTACTCAGGCCAAGGTAAGCCGTGTATTAACTGAACATGGAAAGGCGGTGGCAGTGGAATACAGCCAAGCAGGCCAGACCAAAACAATTTATGCCCGGCAGGTAGTATTAAGTGCTGGCGGCCTAGGCAGCCCCCGAATTTTACAAAACTCAAAAATTAAGGGCGCTAACTTCGAAAAGGCCGGTAAGGATTATTTTGTTGATCCGGTTATCGCCGTAATGGGCAGCATAAAAGGCATGAAGTCGGGCCGAGAAGTGCCCATGGCAGCGGGCCTGCATTTGCCTGATGAAGGCATCATGTTATCCGATCTCACCCTACCCCGACCGTTATTCCAAGCCTTTAGTGCCCAAGTAGGCCGGTTTGATAGATTACTCTCCCATCAAAGCACTCTCACTATTATGGTCAAAATTAAAGATGAACTCGGCGGTAAAGTTGGCCCTAACTGGTTAAACAAAACATTAAGCCAGGCCGATAAACAAAAGCTAGAAAAAGGCTGCAAGATCGCCGAAGACATCTTAAAGCAGGCGGGGGCCAGCCACATTTTTCGCTCCCATCACTTTGCCGCCCACCCAGGGGGCACCGCTAAAATAGGGGAAGTGGTGAATGCCGATTTGCAAACTCAAGTGGAGGGTTTGTATGTATGTGATGCATCAGTTATTCCAAAGGCTTGGGGCTTACCGCCTAGCTACACTTTAATTTGTTTAGGGCTGCGCTTGGCTAAACATTTGGCCGCTAAAACAAATCTGAATGCTTCGGTTTCGTGAAATTTGTAACCGTTGACTAAGGCTTTAATCAGCATTAAAAATGCTAACGATATTATTTGAGTTTTGTTCATATTTATTCTGAACAATATGCGGCTATTTCTTACCCTGACATTAGTTTTGCAGGAGAAAAAGATCATATTATTTGGGTTTTAATAATGTCGATTATATTTATGGCACAGGTAAGGTGACTGTGGATTGGTCTATTAAAATAGGCTCGTTTAAAAATATAGTTTGTTGATTTAATTGCGAATCATGGGGCAATCAAAATTGGCTGCCCTTTAATCCGCCTCTCTAGTTTTCCCTCTCATTAATTTTCTGAATCGCCTCTGCTGCAATACTATAAGATTGCAAACGCGCTTCATGGTTATGTATCGGGCTATTAATGATAAGTTCATCAGGCCTATGGGCCTTTATTAATTCAGACAGTTGTTGTTGAATTTTTTCTGGCCCACCAATGGCGCCACACCGCAACGAATGATTAACGCGATTAAGCGTTGCCCTGTCTAACACCGCTTCAATATCTGTTACAGGATATGGCAGTAGGCTCGGCCTACCCGAGGTAACATTGGCAAAACCTTGCTGATGTGAAGAACGAATAAACTGTGCCTGGGCATCGGAATCCGCAGCAAATACATTTACAGAAAACATAAGATACGGTTTTGCTAATTGTGTAGAAGCTTTAAAATTTTCACGATAAAGCTGTGCCGCTTGCGTTAATGCATCGGGAGAAAAATGAGAGGCAAAGGCAAAAGGTAAACCTAAATGTGCAGCCAATTGCGCACCGTAAAGACTGGAACCCAGAATCCACAACGGCACATTGGTTCCCTCTCCGGGTACGGCACGTATTCCTTGGCTAGTGGAAGTCGGGTCCTGAAGATAACTTTGCAGTTCAACAACATCCTCTGGAAATTGGTCACCGTGGTCCATGCTGCGTCGTAACGCTCTGGCGGTATTTCCATCGGCACCAGGCGCTCGGCCCAAACCTAAATCAATTCTATTTGGGTACAGGGTTTCCAATGTACCAAAATGCTCTGCAACCACTAACGGAGAATGATTGGGCAGCATGATGCCTCCCGCCCCTACCCGAATACTGTTAGTTCTTCCCGCAATATGGCCAATCACCACCGACGTCGCGGCACTGGCGACGCCCGGCATGTTGTGATGTTCTGCTGCCCAATAACGCTTATACCCGATCTGTTCGGCATGCTGTGCTAATAAGACAGAATTTTGCAACGAAGCGGCCGCAGTTGAACCTTCTACAATGGGCGAAAGATCTAGTATGGAATAGGCTGTCATCAAAATATCCTCGTGGTCGCTTTATAAATTTTCTTACAAAAAAAAACGGCTATAAATAAACCTACATGAGGCCCAGTTGCTTGTAGAAACTCAAGGCATCGTAATAATCTGATTGCTTCACCACACTGTCACCTTCGATGGTAAACGCCGACATACCAAAAATTCGAAAAGTTTTTCCCGTCGCCTGTGTTCCATCCGCCCAGGCGCCCGTATTCGTGCCGCCCAATACCCATTCAAAAGTAACGCGCTGCCCTGATACAACAGGAGAGCCAACAAGATTCCAATAGATATCGGGTGTGGCATTCATGAAAGAATCAATCACCTGAGCCTTTGCCTCTGCACGCCCTTCAACCGTTGCCCCCAGTGCAGAGTCGTAATAGCGCGCATCTTTGGCAAGCAGGTTAGCGGCGGCCGTTGCATCTTGGGCGTTCCAAGCCACAAGGTAGTTATCAACCACGGTCATGGCATCTTGCGCTAACGCTGCTGTGCTGCTCAAAGCCATAACAACGGTTAATGCAATCACACGGGCAGCTTTTATTTCAGATATAAACATATTTAAATTTCCTTCAATTGAGTTGATTAACAAATAGTAAAGAAACAATGAAGCCACGAGAAACAATAGATAGTTGTTCATGATACAAAATTGACTTGTTAACAAGAGCGCTGATGAGTTGTGCAGACATACTTGAATAGTGTGCTCAATCGACGGCTTATGGGTGCAAAAGCCATCAATATTATGACGTCACTTCAAACCCCACCCATAGATTCCAAACTGGAATCCTTAGTATTCTAATTGCGATATTTATCTTCCTGTTGAGAATACACATAATTCAGATATTGCAATGCGCAGTTAAGCCAACCATCACCTAATCAACTGGAAGTAAACATGAACGAATTTAAAAAATACCAACTAGACAATGCCCCGCAAGCGTCGGTTGCCACGTTAGAAGTAGTGCAAAGCCAATACGGGTTTGTGCCTAATCTTATGGGCCAAATGGCGCAGTCTCCAGCTTTGCTCAAGGCCTACAAGGCAGTGGGTGATCTGTTCGCAAGCAGCAATCTAAATGCCACCGAGCAACAAGTAGTGCTTATGACCATTAACCGTTACCACGAATGTCGTTATTGCATGGCGGGACACACAATGGTGTCCGAAATGACCGGCGTTGATATGAATGCCATAAACGCCATTCGCGATGACCAGCCTATAGGCGACCACAAACTAGGAGCCTTAAGAGGTTTTACTCTGAAGGTGATAGAGCAAAGAGGCAAAGTTAGCCAAGCGCAACTAAATGCTTTTTATCAAGCCGGGTACAGCCAAGAAACCGTGTTAGAAATTGTGGTGGCCGCGGCTTATAAAACCATGAGTAATTACACCAACCATTTGGTGGGCACCGAAGTTGACGGTGCGTTTCAGAACAACAAATGGGCTCCAATTAATGAACGTTAATAAGGTTTAGATCTGATGGGATAGCTATGTCCAACCAATGAATGCAGCTCTTCCCACCTTAAGAAATATTAAGAGGCGACAATATGATAAGTAAAAAATACCAGCCCCTAGCCTATGCATTTTTTATGGCGTTGCTCATGTCGTGTTTTATGTCTCTTGTCATCAGCGTTTTTAATGAAGGCTTGGCCGAAAATGTTTTATCTATTTGGATGAAAGCCTGGGGGTTTGCCTTTTTGGTGGCATTCCCCACCGTGACCCTTGTATCCCCTTTAGTGAGTAAATTCGTGGCGATCTTAATGACTCGCGGCTGAGGTAACCATTGATGGCCAAAACCGTGAATAAATTCGCTCAAAATTAACACCCATCTATTAATCTTAATCAGCGGAGTATTTAACATGATGAACACCAACCATCAAAAAATGATCGCGGAATCCCCCTTTCCTAGTTTGCGTTTAAATACCTTGTCGGACAGCCAGGTTGAAATTGGCAAGCCTGTAAACGGTGCCGACTGGCAGATGGTAGTGGTCTACCGAGGAAAACATTGCCCTCTGTGTACCCAATACTTGCAACAGTTAGAAGAAATGAAAAACAAGTTTTACAATTTGGGAATAGGCATCATCGTCATATCGGCTGATCCAGCAGAAAAAGCGGTAGCCCACAATCAGGAAATGAAATTGAGCTTTCCAGTGGCTTACGGTTTATCAATTGAACAAATGAAAACATTAGGTCTGTACATATCAAACCCCAGGTCTAGCCAGGAAACAGATCGCCCTTTTTCCGAGCCAGGACTGTTTGTCATTAATGAAAAAGGCCAAGTACAGTTGATAGATATTTCGAACGGTCCCTTTGCACGACCCGAGTTGGAAACTCTAGTTTTTGGTTTAGATTTTATTCGTAACCCAGAGAATCACTATCCTATCCGTGGTACTTACTCAGATTAAACTGCGGCTTTCATCCAACATAGGTGAAGGGATGAATGCTTAGGGCATCACATGGGCCACCTAGTTTAAAAAGCTAAATCTGGTGCAAGTATAATCTAGACCCCTAGCCCTATTTCAAAAATGAGCCTAATCATTAGCTTTCCCTGTTACAGGGTCAAAATGGTTATATCACTAGAGTGCATGTTGATTAATTGCATTCTGACGTTGAAGGGTTCGACTTACCAAGGCGGGGTTATTGAAAAAAGGATTATTAAATAATGCCAGAATGGGATTGGCGGCTATCAGCAGGCAATCACTTGGTTTTGCATCTGGGTATCGCTTCATTAAGCTAGTGCTTACCTTGTCCAGTTGAATGGCATTACCCCCCTGTATTATGGTTTCGCCAAGTGCGCACTTAATGGAATAAACATTAGGTAAAATGGCCTTAATTTTAAGCTGAGTGTTACTGGCTTCTTGCAACTGATTTTGTAAGTGAGGGCTGAATTTCATACGCATCCAATTTTAATGTTGTTTATTGCCAAATACATCTTAGGTCACATAGTAGCAGTTGTTTGAACTCTAATTTGTACCAAGGTGTAACAAAGTACTTAAAGCGACAATGATAAATTTTGACAATGACTCATGCACTCGCAAGAGAAACTTAATCTCATGCAAATTCCGCCAATATTTAATATTTTTGTGAAAACTAAGGCCTAATTTTATTTATCCCTAATCCACAAAAAAGCCCGAATACCTTGGGTACTCGGGCTGATCCTTTCATGGCTAAGTTCGCCTTTAACTCATTTTCAATTTATTAAGAAATAGGCCTAATTAACTAGGGTGGTGCCGCCATCAACCGCTATAATTTGCCCTGTGATAAAACCACCAGCACGACTCGCCAGCATTAAGGCTACACCCGCAATATCTTCAGGCTCACCCCAGCGGTGCATAGGGATGCTTTTACATTCTTCTTCAAAAGCGTCTTTATCCTGACTTAAAAATTCGGTCATTTTTGAATAAAAGCGCCCAGGTGCAATGGCATTAACCCGAACATGGTCGGTAGCCAACTCGGTCGCTAATACCCGAGTTAACTGGTGTACCGCAGACTTAGAGGCCGCATAACTAAAGTTATCTAGCGCATTACCTACCAAGGCAGCAATGGATCCTATGTTAATCACCACTGAAGTAGACTGAGCGCTGGCATTTTTCTTGAGCATGGGCGCCAGTGCCTGCGTTAAGAAAAATGGCGTTTTAGCATTAATGTCCATTACTTTGTCCCAGCCCTTTTCAGGCACTTGGCCAAGGGGTGCGCCCCAACCTGCTCCAGCATTATTCACAAGAATATCAAGATGCTCTTCGCGTGCTTGTAGGCTGGTCACTAAATGGGTCAGGCCTTGGGTTGTGGCAACATCTGCCGGTAACGCAATACATTCACCGTACTGACTCAATTCTTTAGCCGCTTCAATGCAGGCGTCGCTCTTTCGGGCGGTAATATACACTTTGGCCGCACCGGCTTCTAAAAAGGCTTGCGCCATAAAAGAACCTAGTCCTCTTGAACCACCTGTTACCAAACAGATTTTACCTTCTAACGAAAATAATTTTTCAATCATACAAACCTCCAGGTTCTTATTCTTGCTGCTATTAAATCGATTATGCAAATATTAATACTATTTTTTTAAGGTAAAGCCATGACCTCGCGAATCAAATTATAAATCTAAATACCATTTTTTAATTAAAAAATCCTTATTAATCCAGCCATTCATTCATGGTCATCTATAAACAACCACTATAATTAGTGAGCATTAAAATTTCCGCTAAAGGAATTAGCACAATTAACAGATTAAAACAGTGTTTCTCACATCTTTAGAATTATACAGGCCATCAAGCCCTAGCCGAATTAGGTTAATCAGGTATATATTGTCCACTGAAATTTAAAATATTTTATTACTATTTAAATAAATTGAGGCTCCAGACATGACAACATCCAAGCAATTATTTTCCAAGATTTCCTCCCAGGGCCTGTTGGAACTTTCTTTACAAGAAATGGATTTACCCAAGCCAACTTCAAACCAGGTAGTGGTGCGTATAGAAGCCGCCCCTATTAATCCTTCTGATATGTGGCCCATGTTTGGCCCTGCCAATTTAGCAAAAGCAGAATTAAATACTGAGAAAACCCTTTTAACCGCGCCGGTATTTGCACAAATTCTGCCGCGCATTAAATCCCGCTTAGATCAATCCCTGCCCGTTGGTAATGAAGGGGCTGGCGTGGTGATAGCAGCTGGTGACAGTGAAGCAGCTCAAGCATTAATGGGCAAAACCGTTGGGGTATTAACCGGCAGTATGTATGCAGAGTATTGTGTGGTGCCGGTTCAGGCTTGCTTACCACACAAAGAAGGGGTAACACCTCGCCAAGCAGCCTCATCTTTTGTTAATCCGCTCACGGCATTATGCATGGTTGAAAACATGCGCGTGGAAGGTCATACCGCTCTGGTGCATACCGCGGCAGCATCAAGCCTGGGACAAATGCTAAATCGCATCTGTGTTGCCCAAGACATTCCACTGGTAAACATCGTTCGTAACCAAGAACAAGCCGGCATATTAAAAGAAGCGGGCGCTAAAATCATATGCGACTCATCGCTTCCATCATTTAACAAAGACCTTTACCAAGCCATTGAAAAAACCGGCGCCACACTTGCATTTGATGCCGTTGGTGGCGGTACACTGGCCAGTGATATCTTAACCGCCATGGAAGCAGTAGGCTCTAAAGATGCTGTGGGTTTAAATACCTATGGCTCCGATCTTAACAAACAGGTTTATCTTTACGGCGGTTTAGACATGAACCCCACCACATTAAACCGCGCATTTGGTATGACTTGGAGCATTAGCGGTTGGTTATTAAACCGTTTCTTGGCGCGCTTAACACCCGAGCGTATGGGTCAACTTTACAAGCAAGTGGCCGATGAAATCAACACCACTTTTGCGTCAAGCTTCACCGATGAAATTAGCCTGCAACAAGCGTTAGATCCTGCCACGGCAATAAAATATAACGCGAAAAAAACCGGTGAAAAATTCTTAATTAATCCAAATAAGAAATAAAGCGCCTTTAAAAAGCCCTAAACCGTCAACACATTCCCATGTATTGGCGGTTTATCGTATTGGGAAGTTTTTAAAATAAATAGGCGACACATCAGCCTACCGGTATTGGGCCATTCCATTGCCAAAGCGTTTTAACCAAAACCAGCTTAATTTTGTAAGTCGGATATCTCCATGATTAAATCCCGTAGCCATTGATGGCCTTTATCTGCGTTCATGGATTTATGCCAGGTTAAATAAAACGAGGTAGAAGGCACACTCACGGGAAAAGAATAAATTTCAATATCGTGTTGTTGTTGAAAAGATTCTGCCAGTGCCCGAGGCATAGCCGCCACGGCATCGGTTTGAGAGATCACTTGGGGAATGGAGGCGAGATTATGAACCTCGGTGATGATTTTACGACTCTTTCTAAGCTCCAACAATTCTTGATTTAAAAAGCCCTTGTAACGCTCGTTGCTGCGCACCAGTACATGTTGCTCACGGGCGTAATCCTCTAGGCTGAAAGTGCCTTTCAAACGCGGATGGTGGCGGCGCGCAATCACTACAAACTCGGTAAGCCCAACCTTTCGTACTTCAAAATTATCGTCCCTTAAATTATAAGGGATAAAACAAAAATCCAGGTCGCCACTTCTAAGCTGCGCGATGCTGTTGTCGCTATTAATAGACTGAATATTAATGGCCGTTTTATGTTGATGAATACGACTCAGCAATGGCGGCAAAACACTTAATTCACCATAAGCACCAAAATTTACCTTAAAGGTATGGTCTGAATGGCTGGGATCAAAATTTTGCTGCGGATCAAAGGCATCTTGAATCTGCGCCAAAATACTGCGAATGGGGCCTGCCAAGGCTGCCGCCCGTGCCGTGGGCTTCATGCCGCTGTGGGTACGAATAAAGAGCTCATCCCCCACCGTTTGACGCAGACGCCCCAACGCTTGGCTCACGGCAGGCTGGCTCATATGCAGCCGTAATGCGGCCTTAGACAGTTTACCTTCCAACATAATGGCATCAAAAATGGTGAGTAAGTTCAAATCGATGGCGCGTAAATTAAGTTTCACTTATAAAGCTCATTAGAATAATCAACTTTACTAATAATACTCTCTTATTTAATCTAGGGGCAACCTAAATACATTGCACCAATGCAGGTGCTAACACAGACGCCGTACGGCTATCGCGCCAGGATTAATATTTTATGAAAGAAGTAAAAGCCGTTATTTTTGATCTAGGGGGCGTGGTTATCTCCTCCCCCATGCAAGCCTTCTTTGATGCCGAAAAACGTTTGGGCTTAGCCCCTAACTTTTTAAACAAGGTGATCGTGGCCAACGGTGAAAAAAGCGCATGGGCAAGGTTGGAGCGTGGCGAGTTATCTATGGATCAGGCATTTTTTACCGCCTTCGATAAGGAAATGAGTGACGCAGGTGCCAACGGTCTTAACTCAAAAGCCTTAATGCAAGACATGGCAAGCTCAGCCACGGTTAACGAATGCATGATAACCGCCATTGAAAAGTTAAAGGCACAGGGCTTTAAGGTCGCCGCACTAACCAATAATTGGCGTGACCCTCAAACTGATGGCTTTGCCAAACCGCTAAAAGACTATTTTAATATATTGGTAGAGTCTGCCGTTGAAGGTATGCAAAAACCCGATCCTAGAATTTACCAAATTTGTTGCCAGCGCTTAGGCATTAATCCAGAAAACGCAATATTTCTAGATGACATTGGCCGTAATGTAAAAGCAGCAAGAGCCTTGGGCATGCAAACCATTAAAGTGAGTGACCCGGTTGTGGCCATTAAAGAACTGGAAGCTCTAGTGGGCATTTCATTGTTAGATTAAAAATTTAGTTAACTTAATATTTTAGTAAAATATAAAGAAGGAAACAGTATGAGTCACGAATCTGAATTGCATAACCTAGTATTATCCGAAAGCATGAAACCTGTGCTGCTAAAGGTAAGGGAATTTATAGAGCAAAAAATAGATCCCGTTACCGATAATTTTTATGCTGCGGTAAATGAGGACGATCGCTGGACCTTAAGCGAAACTCAAAATGAGATTCTGAATACTCTAAAAAGCGAAGCCAAAGAACTGGGCCTGTGGAACTTCTTTCTGCCCGACTGGAACGGTGAAGGCGTAAGCAATTTAGATTATGCCTACCTTGCCGCTGAAATGGGACGCAGCCACCTAGCTTCAGAAGTCTTCAACTGTGCCGCCCCCGATACCGGCAACATGGAAGTATTGGCCAAATACGGAAGCTTGGAGCACCAAGAAAAATGGTTAAAGCCTTTATTGAATGGTGAAATCCGTTCCTGCTTTGCCATGACTGAGCCGGGAATGGCTTCTTCCGATGCCAAAAACATTTCGACCACGGCCGTATTGGAAGGCGACGAATGGGTGATTAATGGTGAGAAATTTTATATTTCTGGTGCCGGTGATTCCCGCTGTAAAATCATGATTTGCATGGTAAAGACCTCACCCGATGCCAGTCCTTATTTGCAGCAAAGCCAAATATTAGTGCCTATGGACACAGTGGGCGTTGAAATACTGGGTGCCATGCAGGTGTTTGGCGAAGATGATGCACCTCATGGGCATATGCATATCAAGCTAACCGATGTGCGTGTACCAAAAGATAATATTCTACTAGGCGAAGGTCGTGGCTTTGAAATTTCCCAAGGACGCTTAGGCCCAGGCCGAATCCATCATTGCATGCGTGCATTGGGTGCTGCTGAAATGGCCCTAAAAATGCTGATAGACCGAGGAACATCAAGAGAAGCATTTGGCAAGCCACTGGTTAAACTGGGCGGCAACTTTGATGTGATTGCCACCAGCCGTTTAGAAATTGATAGCGCTCGCTTAATGGTGTTACGTGCGGCGCGCGCTATGGATGTGCTTGGCAATCGTGAGGCAAGAGTTTATGTATCGGGTATTAAAGCGCTTGTGCCAGAAATGGCCTGTAACGTTATTGACCGAGCCATTCAAATGCATGGCGCCACCGGCGTATCGCAATGGACGCCGTTAGCCCGAATGTATACCCAAATGCGTACCCTGCGTTTGGCCGATGGACCAGACGAGGTACATCGCATGGTTGTCGCTCGTGCAGAAGTGGCAAAATATAAATAGCCAATGCTCGGTAGCTCACTAATGGGTGAGCTGCCGATTTGTTTGAAGTTTTAGAAAATACGACACTTTTAATTGTGCGCTTTAAAAAATGACCAAACCTGCCCAGTAGTTTCTGAAGATCCCAATTTAATTTATTGAAACATGATAAAAAATGAAAAGATATTACTCAGCAGATATTCGAAATATCAACCTCACCATTTATCATCAAATTTAACCTTCAGTATCTGACTACGATATGAAACCGGCGATATATGAGTCCAGCGCTTAAAGGCCCGAGTAAACCCACTTTGCTCCGAGAAACCCAGTTGAAATGCGATACTGGTTAGATCAAGACGTTCATCTAATAAATAATGCAGCGCTTCTATAAATTTACATCGGTCCAAAATGGCTCGATAACTAAGATTGCTTTTATTTAGAATTTTACGAACTTCAGAAACACTCATATTTAAAATCTCTGAAGCCCGTTCGATCGTGATAATTTTACCTTTTCCGTGCTGCATTAATACCGTTTCTATTTTTTCTATGAAGGGCATATCGCCATAAGTGACCGATAGTTTTTCGGCTTTTTCTACCAGAGCCTGATGTACTAAATCATTCGCATTATATCCGGGTTGATTCAGGTTTTGGCGGTCAAAATAAATGGCATCATATTTCTGCTTAAATAACACAGGGCAACCAAATGCTTTTTCATACGCCTCTTGGCAGCCATTATTGGCATGACAAAAAGTAACCTTACGTAGTTTAATTCGATCATCGGCCACGTTCAATGCAAAATGAAACCAGCCTGTTATAGAGGCCTCCACCGCCGCTGGATGCATAAGTGCTCTGGGCCAGATGGCATCCCAGCATAATAATATCTGCTGATTTTCTTCACGGGGGGCCATCTTACCAATACGGCTATACAGGCTCTGGTAACACAACACACTGTTTAAAGCAGTAAGCATATCGGTGGCGCTAATCGCCATAAAACCAACAATGCTAAATGAATTGGTTGAAGTAGTTTGACCAAATTTAACACCCAAGAAAGGATCGGCTAGCTCTTGGCAGGCCAACTGGTAGAGTAGATTTAAGTCCTTGGCTGTAAGCCAGTCCTGTTCTGACATATTTGCAAGTTGCGGTAAATGCTTAAATATTACATTTTTAGTTAACCCTTGATCCTGAAAGAAACCTATTAATTTTTTCCGGTAATCGCCGTTAATACTGGGTTCAATCAAAGACATAATGCTAGTTTTATAATAGTAATAATTTTTCCATACTAGGGGATTACTTCAGAAACTACTATTGCAAACAGGCTATTTGTCTTTTTTGATATAAATCAACCCACTTTGGGTCAAGCCTTTGCTCTTGGCTTGTTTTAAGATTTCACTGTACTGATCTTTCACTGCCTCATCTCAAGATTGGGTAAATACTTCAGTGCTGTGACCAGCACCAGAAAACGCCTTCTAATGAATCTGCTTCATTCGATAAACCAGTGCCCTATGGTTTTCAAAAATAAATAAAGGAATTTAACATGCAGTACGATGACGCAAGCCAACTTCGTTTTAATGAAAACTCAAA
This sequence comes from Bermanella sp., assembly GCA_036960565.1. Taxonomy (GTDB): domain Bacteria; phylum Pseudomonadota; class Gammaproteobacteria; order Pseudomonadales; family Oceanobacteraceae; genus Bermanella. The sequence continues at coordinate 31,747 of JBALXQ010000023.1, read as the reverse complement.
AGGAGGGCATTACGAAAGTTACTTTTTACGAGCCAATCATCCTACTAAAAAACAAGCCCTGTGGTTACGTTATACCCTGTTCAGCCCGGCAATAAAAAATGAGGTCGCCATTGCTGAGCTGTGGGGGGCTTTCTTTGATAATGATTCAGTTATTGCTAGTCAGCAGGATATTGCGTTAACCGAGTGTGATTTTTCCGAATGCAAAACCCAATTGAAAATTTCAAATAGTCACCTCGAATTTGCCCACAAGGGTATTGGCCATGCTGTAGGAGAAGTGTGTGATGCAGCCAACAAAATGAGCTGGCACTTGCAATACAAAGGTGACGCTCAGGTATTACCACTGCTTCCACAAAAGTATTATAAACGCGCACTGCCCAAGGCCAAAGCATTGGTGAGTTTACCTAATGCGCTGTTTAAAGGAACGATAACGGTCAATGGCCAGCCAATTGAAATTGACAACTGGCGTGGCAGTGAAAATCATAACTGGGGCAGCCAACACACTGATGAGTATGCTTGGGGACAAGTTTGTGGCTTTGATAATATGCCTGACAGTTTCCTAGAATGTTCAACAGCGAGGGTTAAACTGGGACCTATCTGGTCGCCCTGGCTAAATTTGGCCGTATTACGAGTGGGGCAAGAAGAGTACCGCTTTAATGGTGTGTGGCAAGCTTTAAAAAATAGTGGCCAATACCAATATTTTAATTGGAAAATGCATTGTAAGAATAAGGATTTCACCTTAAAGGTAGTCATGCATACAGATAAAAAAAATGTCGCAGGTTTGAATTATCGCAACCCACCCGGTGGCAGCCATACTTGCCTTAATAGCAAGGTAGCAGGTGTTGATGTAATGCTACTTAAAGGCCAACAAGTGATACATAGGTTACACAGCCAATACGGCGGCGCTTTTGAAATACTCACCGATGACGAGAGTCATGGAGTTGTCATTCAAAATATTATAAATAAACATTAAAATCACAGTGGATACGGCTTCACCTTAAGCGGGAGTATTTAGCAAATATTTCAGTCATCTCTCCATTTTCTTTAATATGCTTAATGGTAAGCCAGATCAACCAAGCGGTGGTTTCATTTTTTTCATAAAACTTCTTTGAAAAGCCAATATAGTAATCTTTTCTAACCATAGGCAATGCGGTCTTTTCGATTTCCTTTCTATCGTTAAAAGCCAATTTGGCTATCTTAGGGTCTAACATATTTTCAAGTGCTACAAAGGCATGCACTCTTTTGGTTAACAATAATTTCATTAACTGCACATCGTTATTCAGCTCTGACAGATTATGCCCCATAGAGATTATATCTTGTGTAATAGAACTGCCGCGAATGACGGCAATCTTTAATGGCCCTTTTACCGCCCCTATTATTTCGTGACCATTCCAATGGGTAGTTTGCCCGGCTAAGCGTATAGATAGTAGGAACGCTTGGAAATACTGTATTGCGCACTAGAGGCGCTTTCTCCTTTTAAGATGGGGTAAGCCACAAAGGCCTTTCTTTTTTCTTTATAGCTAAAATGAAAACCTCCATCTATTTCATTACTCTTAATATTACTCACCACACGCTTCCATGGCTGCTTTAAAATGGTGAATGTCACATCACTTCGGGCCTCAATTAATTTGAGAATATCAATGGTCACACCAGGATTTTCTTGGACAATCTTGTCATCACCATACACATAAGGCGGGTCATCATTCACCCCCGTGGCCACGACCACCTCTATAGCCCCAACATTTATAGAAGTTAGCAGTAAACCCCAGAAAGAAAAAAGTAATACTGAATTTTCCACATAGAAGCACTCATACAAATTTGGCTAAAATATTCAGTCTATTTTCATGTTTGGTTAATTAACTCTGTCGCCTTATAAAGTTAGCACAAAGACAGCGAGAACCTGCCTTAGGCTGAGCACCCTGCGACTCCAAAACGCCCCTAACAGCCATGCATTCATTATAAAATAGGTTAATAGACCACACCGCCATTTCAACAGGGCTTGATAATTCTTTTTCTTATTACGATTAAAGAGAGGAGAAGATTATCCTAGCTCATTGGCCTTGCGGTATTTTCCCTCATAGTCAAAAAGTCGGTTTTTAATGCGCCAATAATATTTTTGTTTTCTGGCAACGACAAAATCAGGGCAAGGAAATACATTAGCAAGCTTTAATACTTGTTGCAGGTTGGTCACTTCAAACTGTTCAGTGGTTCCTAGGCGAACACCAATGGCTACACTTAAACGCTTAGAAAAAACATCATTAAAAGCCCTAACCTGGTTAGGTTTAGAGAAGTCAAAAGATTCATTAAGTTGGGCACCCTCTTCATCATGGTAAATTATTTTTAACTTTTCCTTATCTTTAGCCTCATTACTGGCCACTTCTAAACTCACCCCAGAACAGCGAATCACTTTTGAATCTTTAAGTTGAAGTGCCTTTTTTAGCATGTCATCTGGGTCAACCAACACTTCTTTGCAGGTGGTGCAGGTACGCGCTGCAATATCGTTCTCATTACCGCAGTGAGGACACTCTTTAAATACAAAACGGAAATCACATTGATGCGAAGAGTGATGTGGTTCAATGGGGTCAATGAGCCCTTGGCAACGGCGGCCATAATGCTCTACTAGATCACCGTCATCATCACAAATACCCCAAAATATATTAGGAAATTCACAGCTAGGGCAAAATACTTGTACCGGCTGACTTTGGCTATTGGGTTTTTTCTCACCCACTTCAGGTTGGTACAGGTCAAAATCGTTGCCGGTATAGTCAATCACTAGGCAATCTTTTTTGTTATCACTTAAACGCAGGCCACGACCGATTATTTGCTGATACAAGCTCACCGATTGGGTTGGGCGTAATATGGCAATCATATCCACATGAGGTGCATCAAAACCCGTGGTTAAAACGGATACATTCACTAGGTACTTAATCTCTTTTAGCTTAAATGCCTTTATAAGTTTATCGCGATCCTTACTATCGGTGGCTCCGGTAATTAACGCACTGTGCTGAGAAGGCAAATAGCTAAAAATTTCTTTGGCATGATCCACCGTGGCAGCGAATATCATAATGCCTTGACGCTGCTCACTTAACTCAACCACCTGTTCAATAATGCCTTTTGTAACCCGGTGATTTTTACTTAATAGATCATTAACATCGGTAGGATTGTATTCACCGGATTGGTTTTCGCGAAGCGAACTAAAATCATAGTGCTCTATAGTGGCATCCACTAACTTGGGTTCGGTTAAGTACTTCTTTTTTATTAAGTACCGCAGCGGTAATTCATAAATACAATGTTCAAACGGACGTTCCTGTTCACTGCGCACGATGCCACGGTAATGCTTTTTATATATCCAGCCCATGCCTAACCGGTATGGAGTAGCAGTTAAGCCTAATAGTTTTACTTCGGGGTTAGCCCGCTGTAATTGCTGAATGATTTGCTGGTACTGATTAGTGCTTGATTCATCTTGGTCCTCGCCCTTATCTTTATCCGGGTTGGCTAAGTTAACCCGATGACACTCATCAATAATAATGAGTGAATAAGCGTTACTGAAATCTTGTAGATTACGGGCGGCCGATTGAATGCTGGCAAACGTGACCTGGTGATGAGTCACTTTCTGTTTTAAGCCCGCAGAATAAATGCCCGCGGTTAAACCAAAGCTTTCATATTTTTGATGGTTCTGCTCTACCAATTCCTTCACATGAGTGAGAACGAGTATTTTTCGGTTGGCCAAGCGAGCAAGCTCCGCGATCACTAAACTCTTACCCGAGCCAGTGGGTAATACAATCACCGCAGAGTCATTGGTTTTTCGGAAGTGCTTAATGGTCGCAGCAACGGCTTCTTGTTGATAATCTCTAAGTTGAAAACTTGCCACGCAGTAGTGTGCCTTTTAATGAGCTGAATGGGGCCATAATAACAAAAGATAGAGTGAATCTATAATTTAACATCTTGCGTCAGAGCCAGCCCTAGCATCGTGTATCTGGGCCACATGCAAGGCTTTCTCCCCTCCTTCATCATAACCATTAACCCACACTGTCCCCACTCACGTATCAAAACTCACCTAATAGCGACCATTAAATGGCCACTGTGCACACTAGGCAAGACGGAAATAAGTCTAAATTAATATAATCAAACAGCACTTTTCTGTATAATTGCGCCAATTTTAAGCACCACCCTATTTGCAGCTAGTGTGTACAGGTAAACGAATGGCTTTTTTTGATCTAGAAACACCCGAAAACAACGAAACAGATAACCTAGTGTGGTTAGGCCACCTTAGCCCAGACAGCGATACCATTGGTTCTGCTATTGGCGCTGCCGAGTTATTTGGTGGTGAGCCACGTCGCGCCGGTGAGCTAAACAAAGAAACTGCGTTTGTAGTGGATTATTGTGGCGTTGAAGTGCCTAAAATGATCTCTAAAGTAGAAGGCCAAAAGGTCGGTTTGGTTGATTTCAACCAGAAAACACAGCTACACAAAGACGTTGATAACAGCGACATTGTGGCCATTATAGATCACCACGCCATTCAAGATCAGCCTATTACCTTCAATACGGCTATGTCGGTTGATATTCGCCCTTGGGGCAGTGCTGCCACTATCTTGGCAGATCGCTTTGAGAAAATGGGCAAAGAAATGACCCCTACTACGGCCTGTGTATTATTGGCCGGTATCCTGTCTGATACGCTAATTTTTGAGTCGCCTACTACTTGCTCAGTAGATAAGCCTTACGCTGAAAAGCTGGCTAAAATTGCAGGTATCGAAGACTTATACGCATTTGGCCAAGCCATGATGGAAGCCAAATCGGATCTTGCAGATGTTAGCACTTACGATGTATTGAAAAGTGACTTTAAGCACTACGAAATCAACGGTAAAAAAGTAGGTTTTGGTGTGGCTGAAACATTATTGCCAGAGCAATTACTTGAGCGTAAAGCAGACTTATTAGTAGAAATGGAAGGCGAAAAAGCTAAGCAAGGTTTAGATTTTATCTTCTTCGCCATTGTTGATACCAAGACTAAAAACTCGCACCTAGTGATTTACTCGGACACCGAAGCGCAACTGGCTACCACCGCTTATGGCGAAACAATTGAAGATAAGTTGATGTATTTACCAGGCATGATGTCTCGTAAGAGCCAGCTAATGCCAGCCGTACAAGCTACTCTTTCTGCATAAAAGCCCTGCTTAGAGGCTTTGCTGCACTTCAATATTAAATGCGCGAAAAAAGGTGAACCTATTGGTTCACCTTTTTTTTGCCCTTCCCTCTACCTTAGGTAACGAAAATTTAAAGGGTTCCGCATAACCCTTAAAGCACTGCATCTCATTTTATTCCCATTCAATTTCATCCAGTACCGTACGCGCATCTATAAGGGTGCAATCGGCTAATAACGTTAACTGAGCAACTGTCATGGAAGGATCTCGCTTGGCTATTTTTTTCAGCTCAGCACGACTCAATTTGGGCCTGTATTCATATAGTTTTTTGCCAACCCAAAGCCAGCTGTCTTCACCAGATTGAGAAATCAGATTGATAATTTGTCGTATTTGTTCGCTATCTGCCTCTAATATCCAGTTCCTTGAGCGTCCTTTGCGGGTTAACGTGGCTCCAGTGGACTTTATACCCGCCTTAAGAGCATCGGTATTTAGCGTTCTTTTTACAAATCCATTCAGAATGATCTTAGCTAACTTCGCCATTTTAACCTGTTTAGGGTCCACCCCTTTCATATGTCGTAACACTCTATATACCCTAACATCCAAGGCTTAGCCTTACATTGCACCTAATAGATTATGCCTGAATAGCAAACTAGAAATCAGCCCCCTGGGGCGGCTGTTGGCCATCAGAATAACCTGCGTTTATAATGCCTCACACAAAAGTGTTTACATTTTAAACAACTGCCCGTATTATCCAGTTCGTTATTTATTCCCATCTAGTTTATTTAACTTATTATCCAAGTGATAATTTGTGCCTTGCCTTTCCCCATTACAGTTAGACAGCACTTCATAATCAGAGCTAATTTATTGCCACCATTTTCGATATTATTCGGAAATTGCTGTTGTTGTTATTTTTAATTTTAATTTAAAAAACTAAGCAAAAATCAATAATCCAGCTCTTACTTAAGTCTGCGCTTTTGCGCACATTAAATAAAAGAGTTCATTATGCCTTACACATATAAAGGTAAACATTATTCAATTATCTCACCGGTAATTTCCATTGCAGTCAACAAACTAAACGTTGTTGTGAAGGATCAAACTGGGTCACAGTTATTTGAATTTACTGATCGAAGCGAATCTAAGAAATTTTTAAACTTGTTATACCAAGCTTAACTTAGACTTCACATTCTCAGTATAAATAAAGAACCACCTGCGCTATTCAGCACAGGTGGTTTTTTTTGCTCTTTAAATAAGGCCAATTGCGATAGCATCTGCTCCATAAAATTGATAAAGGTCATGGCACCATCATCTGCTCAAGAGCCGGAATCACCAGATTCATGCCCACGCGTACAGCCTGGCCATGTAGAGCTTTTATTTCTTGCTGAATTTTTTCATCGCGCTGGCCTCTACCATATGCCGCTAATACACGCCCTCTTTTAATAAAGAAGTCACTCCAGGGCAAGGGCTCTGGGTTTGTAAAACTTTCCAATTCATCTGCATACCTACCTGCACTCTTCCATTCACCATTGTTAAGACATGCATCAATGGCGTGACGGTAAAATATAAAATAGGTTTGATGCCTAGCACCTTTTTCAAGTAACGCCTCGGCTTCCAATAAAGCATTTTTGCGCCTAACTGGATCTTTAGTCACTTCAGCAATACCGCCCAAAATAGCGGGGCCAGCAAATTCCATCCCATGATTCCGACAAGAGTCTTCTGCTTGTTCAAGCAGACTCATGGCAAGAGAATGATCGCCTTCGTTATAGGCAATTAGCCCCAGCTTGTGAAACCTCTGCGCCTCAAAAATGTTTGTTTTGATAATACTTTCTAGATTAGAAGCCTTCTTATATTCGTCTTTAGAAACTGTGAAATTTCCCAAGTTGTAATTTACTTCGGCAATAATGTGGTGGGCCACTATTTCAGCACGATAATGGCTAATTTTTTGCGCCACCCTAACCGCCTCTGCTCCGGCTTGTAGCGCACTTTCAAATTCATTCAGAAAAAAATAAGACCAACCCACCATAGAGAGATTGGCCGCCTCAATTCGACTAAAGCCATTTTGTCGGGATATTTCAACACATTGATGAAAGTGCTTATTGGCGGTTTTCATGCGCCCACTCACATAGTAGGCGTCGCCCAATCCACCCAAGGCATTCGCTTCCAGTTCAATTGACGAAGCTTGCTGCGCATACTGAAGGGCCAAGTTGTGATATTTAAGCACACCATCAATTTTCCCCAGAGGAAAACAAAGGTTGCCGCGCATGTGATAAATTTTGGCTAACTCTTTGCTTAATCTTTTATTAAGGGCTTTTGTTTCAGCCTGCTCCAATACTTTAATGCCTTCCTCGTATTGCCCAAGCACACGCATGCCCCCCACCATTCCCAACATGGCACGAACCTGTTCAGCTTCTTCGGAGCACAAGGTTAGCGCTTTGTTAAAAATCTTAACCGACTGCTCGTTATCCCCCATCTCCAGTAATATTTGCCCCTTACAACACATCAACTCTGCTTTAACTGTTGCCTCACTATCCTCGCGCAAAAGCAGCTTTAAACCCTGCTCCACTAAATTTAACGCGCGCGCATAATTGTATTTACTCACCTGAGCTTGCGCGGCATTAAGGTACGCCTTGGGGGCTCGTTTATCTTCAGCACATCGATAATGCTCGGCACACAACTCAAGATCTTTTGGAGCAAACCACAGTGCCGCGGTTTGATGAAGTTTGCGCCCGGTAGATTTAAGCAAGGATGCGTAAACGCCTTCCCTAACCAGCGCGTGCACAAACAGGTAATCGTTATCCTCAGTTCGAACCAGTTGATTCTCTATCAGGCGGTTACACGTATATTGCTGATTCCCAATTAAGTGCCGCAGTAGCTGAAGTGAAAAGTGCTGGCCGATAATAGAGGCCGCCTGAACGGCAAGTTTATCGGTGGGCTCCAACCTGTCTAAGCGCGACAAGACAATACTTTGCAGTAACCCCGGTACCAGTTCGCCCTTGTTCTCTTCGGCGCTGAGCAGTAGTTGCTCTAAAAACAAAGGGTTTCCCTCTGCTCGCTCGATACACTTAGTCACCACCTGCATGGTAATTTCATCAAATTCACTGGCTAAGTCGAGTGCCTCTTCCTTTTTGAAAGGCGTCATATTCATCACTAAAAGAGAGCCTCCATGAAGGTGTGCTTGCCAGGCTTGATCGAGCTGATCGCCTTCAATACGTGAGGTCATCACTAACAATGACGGATTGTCTGCCACCACCTCGGTAAGTTCGGCTAAGTAAGGAAGTGTCTGACTATCTGCCCAGTGGGTGTCTTCAATGATGACTAACGCAGGTTGGGCAATACTGACTTTTTTAAGCAGTTCACCTAGGGTTTTCTGTTTGCCTGCATTACGGGTTTCATTGTCCATAGACTCATAAAGACTCTGAAGTTTTGCAGGAAGCGTAAGATCCATTAAATCGTAAAGAAACAGATTATGTTCAGGGTTTAATAACCCTTCACAGATGGCCCTTTCGGCTGTGGAGCGGCAGGTGGCTTCATTACTTTTAGACTTTATCTTTAAAAGACTGTTCACAATCATATGAATAGCCTCACGACTTTTGCCCGCACCAAAATCTAGAATCATGCCTTTATGGCGGGCAAAGTCATAGCTGGTAGCCATAGACTCAAACTCTTTAATTAACCGGGTTTTTCCAATACCGGCATCACCCCGCACTAAAATAGCCTGCCCTTTGCCGGTATCGCGGATGACGTTAAGGAGGCGGGTAAATTGTTGCAGCTCACTCTGGCGACCCACAAACGACAGCAAGGCCTTCACCGGAGTATTTAATTCTTTTACCACACGGTAAGGAATAATGGGTTTAGACTTACCCTTCATTTCTACGGCGGCCAGTGCGGCCGTTTCAAAATTCCCTGAAACCAACTGCCGAGTTTCAGGACTTACCAAAATGTCGCCAGCTTTGGCTTGTGATAATAAGCGCGCACCAATGTTTACTGTATTACCGGTGAGGCCGTAACGCCCATCGCGATTATCTTCTAGGTGAGTGACTATTAAACCGGTATTAATGCCGGTGTGCAGGCGCAAGGTGAGCCCGAACTTTTTCTCCACTGCCGCGCTCATTTCCGCCACAAAATTATGCAGCTCAAATACCGCACGCACCGCTCGAATAGGATCGTCTTTAGACGCCGTAGGAATGCCAAATAAAGACACCACCTCATCACCAATAAACTGGTTAACGATGCCCCCATGGCTTTCCATAATGCGTATGGCGCCCGTTTTGATCTCACTCATGAGTTTTTGTACTTCTTCTGGGTCGAGTTTTTCGCTCATGGCGGTATAACCAGAAAGATCAGAAAAGGCGATGGTGGCTTGGCGGCGCTCCCCTTCGGATTGAGGCGCACTAAGAGACTGATTTTGTAATTCAACTAATTGAAGGCGTACACCCTTTAAAGCGATATCCACGGCCTCATCCCCCAACACAGCGCGTTGAGCTTCCAAGGTAAGCAATGCAGAGTCTAACTTTAACTTCTGCTCAGAATAATCTGTCATGACGATCTCTTGGGCAGATAAGCAAAGGGGTCAGGGGGGCTCATGCCATTAATAGGGCACATTATTACCCTAGGTATTCTGCCTAGCATTGCCTCGGCTGTTAGCAGGTAAAGGGCACCTTGAAGCTCAAACCATAGCGGGCGGGACATGAGGAAGCCTTTATTTAAGGGCTGACATAAAGGTTAGTTGGCATTTGCTGGAAAGGAAAAGCCAACACACAAGCCCGTGGCCCGCTACCTAGCCCATCAAGCCGTCAATACAGCGGGCACACCAGTATAAATGGGTAAGCTATACTGGCTGACATGGTTGCCGATAGTGCTTAAGGAAATGTGATGAAAAGGTGGTTAACGCGTTTAGGCCAGATATTATTCGTTTTTTCAGCCGGCTCAGTAATGGCCGAAGAGACCATTAAAGTGGGGTCTATGGCCAAATATCCTCCCTATAATTATACGAATACCCAGGGTGTATATACCGGCATTGACGTGGCGATTATTGAATCAGTGTTAGATGAATTAGCGATTAAAGTGATTCATGTACCCACCCCCTGGAAAAGAGCGATTGTTAACTTTGAAGGAGGACAAACCGATATGCTCTTTCAGTTGTCGCCATCTGATGAGCGTTTTAAAAAGTGGAACATGGTGGGCCCCTTTCGGGAAAATAATCGGGGCTATTTTGTTTTACATGACTCTAAAATAAAAGACATTAAATCGGTAGAGCAATTACGAGGCCTTAAGGTAGGCACTGTTTTAGGTTACCACTACACTAAAGATTTTATGCAAGCCACGTTTTTTACAAAAGATGAGGTGGTTGAGTTTCCACAAAACATTCATAAGCTGGTAAGGGGCAGAATTGATGTGGTGGTTGAAAATGAATACCCATTTAAGCTAGCGTTAGCGAAAACCAGCGAGCAAGCTCGAATTAGAATGTTACCTAGCTTTGCTTCAACAGGCGGGCGTTATGTGGCATTTCGTAAAGACAAAAGAGGCAACAAGCTGGCGCACCTCTTTCGAGAAAAACTAGATGAAATGATATCAAAAGGTGAAATTACACTAATCATTAATGCATGGGTTAAGGGGGGGCAGTAATAAAAGGGTGAACAGCTAATGGCTGTTTTTCAGTGTGGGGGATTTTAGAGTCTTCACTATAACAGTCCCCAATATAATAGCCCCCCAGATTTAACTCAGTAAAAGACCCTGCCCTTAAAAAAGTTTATAATTCCCCAAACCATATTAATAATACTCAATAGCCCAATGATGATTGGCAGCAGCACATAAATAGACAGACAATAAATGACTCAAAACAAACCACACAACTTACAGCACCATAAACCCTTTGTACTTTGGTTTACCGGCTTCAGTGGTGCCGGTAAATCCACCATCGCCAATGCCGTGGCACAAAGGTTTAGTGAGGCCCGTGAAGCTGTGCATTTATTAGATGGCGATGTGGTGCGAAAAGGTTTATGTGCGGATTTAACCTTTACCGATACCGACCGTGATGAAAACATTAGGCGCGTGGCAGAAGTGGCTAAGCTGGCGTTAGATTCAGGCTCTATTGTATTAGCCGCTTTAATTTCGCCTAAACAGGCGCAGCGACAACAGGCCAGACATACTTTTAAAGACGGTGAGTTTATAGAAGTGTTTATTGATACCGCTTTTGATGATTGCGAAAAAAGAGATGTGAAAGGGCTTTATAAAAAAGCCCGCTTGGGTGAAATAAAAAACTTCACCGGCATAGATTCAAAATACGAAACCCCAATTGACCCAGAGATTCATATTAAAACCGCACAAAAAACCATTGAAGAATGCGTGAATCAGGTATTTGATTACCTGACTTCTCAGCACTACCTTTTCAAAGAGTAAGCCACCACCATAACGATTATTTGATGGGCGCTAATCCCTGCTGATAAATATTAGCGCTAAAAAGCGCAAGGTTATCTAAAAAAGTGTCAAAGTCTTTACCTTCTAATTGATCTATTAATAGGCTTTGAATGAGCAATGGATAAGTGGATAAAGACATGCTGACCACTCTTAATACATCTGGGTCTAGGGCTGGGTTTATCAAACCCTTGGCCTGGCTGTCTTTAATCATGGCATGAGCTAAAGCCTGCCCTTCATCCATATAGCCCTTAAGCGTGTGATAACCTGGGCCGTCCTTGTAGACTAAAATTCTCACTAAAAAAGGCGCGAGTTTAGGCTGGGTTTTGAATATTTCAAAACAATGCCGAAATAGCTTTTGGTAGTTAACGCTGTAATCGCTATTAACGGCTTGAGCAATGGCATTATTGAAAATTTCATGCTGCAAGCGAATGACTTCATCAAAAAGGCCTAATTTACTTTTAAAGTAATATTTGATCATGGCCGAATTAACATTGGCCCGTAGAGCAATTTCGCGTGTGGTCACTTTTGCATAGTCATGATCTAAAAATAGCTCACTCGCCGCGCTTAAAAGCCGTTGATACACCTCATCATTGCCAGGGGGATTTTTAATCATATGTAAGCTGCTGAAATTAAAATGCTAATACTAGTATGACTTTACAAGAATAAACAGCTTGGTAGCTATTAAGGAAACTAACCAGGGGAACGAACAAGAGGCCAGCTTACAAGCTTTGCCCACCACAGGGTTTGGGAAACCCTGTGGTTTTTTATTTGGGCCCGCTTTACGCCACTAAACCGCGCGTTTATAACTAGGCCTAAGCCTCCAATGCCATGGCGGCCATTTTCATAGTGCTTTCAAGTGATTTGCAACCGCCGATAAACAAACCATTATGGCAGAACATGGCATCATCAAGTCCGGTTACGTCTTGAAGTTCTTTATCCGACAAACCAGCCCATGGTGTAGGCAGCGACTTTCTGTCTTCAAATGAACCCAGTTCAACCGGTACCGTTTGAATTCTCCATTGGCCAGAACCCGATGGGTAAACCACATATAAAGCCTGTTCAGACAAGGTATGAACCGTTCTTTTCCAAGGGGTATATTGCTCTAATACAATCACTCTTGGGTCTTGTGCATTCTCAATGGCTTTGGCCACAATTTCTTTTGCACTAATACCGCCGTTAGCAGACGCAATGAATCGAGCCAACACCTTAGATGCAAAGTCTACCGCCTCATTAAAACAAGCATCAAAGTCACCCTCTTCTTGCCAAGTGGGGTTAAACATTGAAATGGTATGGCTCAAGCTAATGCCAGTAGAAACCCCTTTCACATGACCACAATCGATGGCATCAATGACGGATACTAGGCCTTTATCAACAGATAAAGCGAGGTCTTCGTTACCACCACAAATCTCTAAGCCATATTTTTGCCAAATTAAACCAAATGAAGAGAATGGAATACCGTTTTCACGCTCACCTGCCCCACCACGCTGGTGATGGTCAAAACGGCCAGCATCGGCGTCATAAATGCCGCCCACATCCAGCACAATATCGGCCTTAGCAATAAGCTCTAAATCACGTGTGCGGATTAAATTAAAAGAAGGGAAAATACACTTCAGGGCCGCAACACTGAAAACATCATCTGCATGAAAATTACCGTTGTGTGTGGCTATTGTTAAATCAGTCATTTGTACCGCATCGTGTTAGAAAAGGATAATAAATAGCGCCAGTGGAGCATTAGCGTTTGGAAAGGTTTTATAAGTAAATAATAGGGGGGATTCTATAGGAAGGGGGCTGACAAAAACAGCTGATTGCAAAATGTACCTAGGTGCTTACCTAATGGTTTGGCGTAAGCCTTGAATTTTACGTTTTACCCACGCAATTCAAAGCCTGCAACGCCCTTGCTACTCCTACAGCCCCCCCTAAAACAGCTAAAACCACAGAATTATTGGGCGTTAGGCTTAATGCGGTGCCATTCAGACCTGTCCTATGACGGTGTGACCTCTTGGCGTTTTTTCCTGATTAATACATCCTTACCTTTGAGGAAAAATAAGAGTTTTACCGTTCGTGGTATTTGAACTGTACTCTGAAAAATTCTCAATTAAGGATGTAAGATTGATGCGTCGTTGAACATTTTGCATTGAATGCTGAGCAAGAAAAGCTTGAATATTTTTCATTACCCGCATTTTTCGAAAGAAGGATAATCCTTCAAACCAGCGCATAACTGAAAACCCCGTTATTTTCTGCCCACGGCCTACTAACAAATCTAATCCATCAAATTTCATGTCTTGATCCGACAAGCGGCCGTACAATACAAGCTCACTTCCCTCGGGCATAGCGGTAAGCAACTGGCGGCTTTGCTCGCCTGCAATGGCATCCAGTGAAATAGTGGCGTTCAAGTGCGCACACAATTTCACCAGCTCATCATCAAATTGCGGATCAGTACTATCTAACACGTATTTATCCCCCGCTTTAAACAAGAATTCCGCTTGCTGTTTTGAACGAACAATATTGATAACAGGCATTCCCCTGCTTTTCGCCAGAGCAGCGATAAGTAAACCCAACTCACCTGCTGCAGCATTTTGCACCAATGCCTTATGTCCGCCTGTTTTTACCCGCTCCATCAAGCCCCAAGCAGTGGTTGGATTAGCCAGTAGATTACAACCCGATTCAAAGCTTATCTGTTTTGACAGGGGCAAACATAGCGTGGCATTGGTTAATATATATTGGGACCAAGGCCCATCGCCATTTTTTAAAGCGGCACAACAAACCCGCTTACCCAGCATAAAGTTGGCGGCCAAACCACCGCCAGAGGCAACCACTGTTCCACTGGCTACCACGCCAGGTACCACAGGCAGTGGTTTTTCTTCAATATAACGCCCACGAACAAACATTACATCCGCGGGGTTTAAGGGCGCCACTTCAACTTTAACCAACACCTGCCCTTTGCGGGGAACAGGGATTGGCTTGTCTTGAAGGCTAAAGTTAGGGTTGTCCGACTGCGCTTCTAAAACTACAGCTTGCATCGTATTCATTTTAAATTCCCAAAACAATTATCTGGGATAAATATTAACGCTCCGTTATTATTAAACCCATGGAATTACTGTTTACTTAGTGTTTCCATTTTGGAAACCAATCTAAAGCTGTATTGTCATGAGAATTCAGCTATTGAAGAGCCAGAGGTCACAAAAAAATGAAACCCAACCTTACCGAATACGAAGCCTTTGTGGCCGTGGTTGAGGAAGCTAATCTATCGGGTGCGGCTAAGCGACTAAATATTACTAAGTCGGCTATTAGTAAACAGCTTTCAAAATTAGAAAGTCGGCTTGGGGTTGGGCTGATAGAGCGCACCACACATGCCTTAGTGGTGACACCTCAGGGGCAGCAGTTTTACCCACAGTGTAAGGAAATTTTGCAATCGATACATAGCCACGAAAACAATCTAAGAAATTCGCTTGATACCCCAGAAGGGAAATTACGCATCTCTTTTTCACAAGTATTATTACAATCTCCGCTGGTGAAAACACTGGCAAAGTTTCATCAGAATTTCCCAAGCATCGTTTGTGAAATGCGAGTAGAAGACAGCGTTGAGGATTTAATGGCCGCACAAATTGATTTCGCCTTTCGCCTTAGCCACCAGGAAAATTCGAGACTAGTGGCTCGCCCCTTGGCCGAAGCCAATCTTGTTTTCTGTGCCTCTCCCACATACCTAGAGCAACACGGTAAACCAAGGGTGCTGAAATCACTTAACAAACACCAGGTTATCATTCCAAACTTTGACCGTTACAATGAGCCAAAAGCCATTAGCGAGCTCATGCACGCTCACATTGATCGCAGCAAACTTCACTCTAGCAATAATGTGACGGCTCTAATACAGGCTGCACTTGAGGGTATGGGAATTATTGCTGTACTGGATATCGCGGTTAAAGAATATTTGGATAAAGGGCAATTGGTAAATTTGTTTCCTAAGCAAGACTTGTTAAAAAGGACATTACATTTAGTTTACCCTAGACAAAGCTACCCGGTTAAACGCTTAGATGTATTTAAGAAATATGTGCTAGAAGAATTTCCAAAGATGCTTTAAAGAATCGGTTTGAGGTCAAGTTGATACTCCTTTCCTGCCTGACCCACCGCCTTTTACCAGCCCCCAAATGAATCAATACTAGCGCTAATCAGCGACATATTGACCAAAAATAGTTTGGCGGCTTATTTTTTGAAATAAACTAAAATAAATTAAAACAAATAGCTTAAAGCAATGCTCGCTCTGTCTTCATAGCGGGTATCGATGAGTGGGCTTGCATAAACCTCACCACCCAATTCAGTACGGCTGATGATGCTTACAAATTGCCACCGAGTATTGATTGGGATCATAGCGTTCAGTGTGAATTGATGATTGACACTGTCATGGCCTTTATATTGGCTTCGCCCTAATGCAAGATCTTCTTGCTTTGCTGTGATTCCGAAATAATAATTAACATAGGCGGCGCTATGCCAAAGCGCACTGGCTGTCCCTTTAAACTGCATTCCATTTTTATGACGATACAGAGGGATATCAATGGACGACTTTATACTGGTTGATTGGGAGTGATTGGATATATCTTGATTAACCTCAATTGATAATAAATACCAACGAATATTTACAGTGGCTGCAAATTCCTGATTAGGTCTCTGATAATTAATGAATACAGGGTCACTTGAAGATTTTCTGAAAACAGAGGCTTCATTCTTATAACCTTGATCCCTGAAATTGATGCCAGTAATGACTTGGACATTTTTGCCTAATGAATATTGGTAACTAACTATATTTTCAACGCCAAAAGACCATTGACCCATGCTCGCCTTAAAGTAAGGTGCTAAAACCCTTTGATCTTCCATACCTTTCCAAGGTAAAGAGGCACTTAAAGGTGCTAGGCCCGCTCTGAATTGCCAAGCATCCTGACTGCTATGCACGAAGGATGAATTAAAAAATAGAGCACAGACAAGTGATAACTTAAGTGTCACCAAGTAGAATCGGTTCCATTTCATTTTAAAGTGCCCTTTTTGGGTTTGCTTACATACTTTTGATTACATGCCTTTGATTACATACTAAAGGTTGTTAAGCGGCTTAACAGGTGTCAAATGTCATGTTTTTTAAATTATTATTCGTGACATTTGTCTATAGGGATTCAATATTTTCCATGGAATACTGTGTATGACTAGATTTTGGCAACAGGCTATGAAAAAGGAAAATACAGGGTTTATTCTGGCACTCATTACCTGGCTTATGGTTACGTTAGTGACCTTGTATCACTGGTATGAAGGCACCCTTGGATTGGCGGCACTGTTGCAGCCTGAACCTTGGTCATTAGCATTAGTGCTCGGCTTATTTTTACTCTTTATTATTGGTTATGCACTAATTGGCGATGTTTTCTCCAATAGTAAACAGTCGTCCATACCCTGGACTGGTTTGCTACTGTCGGCCTTTTCAATTTTTTGTTTAGTGACCTTATTTCAATATGGCTTGATAGGAATTTTAGCCATTATAGTGGTGGCGCAACTGCCCACTATTTTTAATGCCGTCACTTGCGTTATCTGGGCGCTTTTAATTCCTATCATTGGCACAGTGATTGATGCTTGGTTTAAGGATTTATCTGGAGTGGTGGCTAATTCTTTGCTTTATGCCCTATTTAATCTGTTTGCTTTGCTGGCCAGTTATCGCTTTATTGTGGAAAAAGAAGCTAAAAATAAATCTTTGCAGTTGTTACGTGAACTAGAAGCCACTCAAATTTTGTTAAGTGCCACCACCAAACGTGATGAACGATTGCGAGTCGCCAGAGATATTCATGATGTTTTAGGGCATCACTTAACGGCATTAAACCTTCAATTAGAAGTAGCGAGCCATGTTGACTCTAAAAAAATTAAAGATCATGTATTACGCGCTAAGTCTATTTGTGGATTATTATTGGCCGATGTGCGCGAAACGGTCTCTGAATTCAGAGCAGAGCAAAACGTTGATTTATCAGATGCCTTGAAAACCCTTTGTAGAGATATACCCGGTATTGATGTGTCGTTAGATATATCCCTAGCCACGCCTCAATTAAATGCTCGTATTGCAGAAGTTATTTTTCGATCGGTTCAGGAATCCATCACCAACATGATAAAACACAGCAATGCCAGCCATTGCCAGGTGAGCTTGTCACAATGCGAAGGCTGGTTAAAATTAACCGTATTGGATAATGGCAAATCAATTGATAAAAACCATACAAATATACTGCCCGGGAATGGCTTAAAGGGTATGGCCGAAAGAGTGGTTAAAGTGGATGGCTCAATGGTTTACGAATATTCAAATGTAGGTTTTAAAATAGATATAAAACTTCCTGATTATATGATTTAACAGGGCAAGTGCGTAATGACGATTAAATTATTATTAGTAGATGATCAAAACCTTGTAAGAATGGGTATTTGTAGCCTGTTAGAGATAACTGGCAAAATAAACGTGGTGGCTGAACTGGATGACGGCAGCGGTGTATTGGACGCTATTACGAATCTTCAACCCGATATTATTTTATTGGATATTCGAATGCCCAAAATGGATGGTTTGCAGGTTTTAGCCGCCATGGCTGAAAAGCAGATTCATGTTCCTGTTCTGGTATTAACCACCTTTGATGAACATGAACTGATTTTAAAATGTATGGCGTTAGGTGCAAAAGGGTATCTGCGTAAAGACATTAGCCTAGAATCATTGGTTGCGGCAATTGATACGGTTGCGGCGGGTGAAACCTGGTTGCAGCCCGCCATAACAACAAAGGTGATGGAAAACTCTACACGTTTGTTACGCGATACTCATTTTAATCAAGATGACAGTTTGATTGAGAGCCCAATTGAAAAGTTAACAGCCAAAGAATTACAAGTCATTAGGCTAGTGGCCGCAGGTTTTTCGAATCATGAAATCTCTATTGCACTGCATAAGTCACCAGGCACTATTCGCAATACCGTATCCTCTATATTGGCAAAATTGCAAGTAAGAGATCGAACCCGTGCGGTGCTGAAGGCCATTGATTATAAATTGATTTAACAGATGTTTAGAAAGTTTAGAGTGGCTGGGCGAGCCAAATATTTCTAAATAGTGGCTTTGAAAGTGTGGTACTGGGGCCAGTTATTGCATTGTGCACTTAGACAAAAAACTAAGCCCCGTGACTTCTAATCTTCTTTCACACCAAATTTAAGATTACGCTTAGGCTCTTTTAACAATATGCCTTGTTTCAGAAGCATGTTGTTTAACTTCTTTTGATATTGCTTCTCAGACGGTTTGGCAATATCTAACAATGCCTGAGTTTCAAACACACAGTTAACCAATAAACTGCCCGGAAACAAATCAAATTGAACCGTATGGCTAACCGAGGCTAAACCTTCGAGTTCTTCTTTGGCTTGTAGGGTTAATTTTTCGAGCACCAATAGTAAGCGATCATTCAGCTTTTTAGTGGTTTTAGACATTTTCATCAGTAGGAAATTCCGCAGGCAGAACCCCGATTATAGCAAATTCTTGTGTGGCAGGTTGAATTATCACAGGTGGTGCGCTTTGAAGGCCTAGCGTTAAAACGCGCGGAATGGGGGGTCACCCATTAGATCTTCTCCGTCAAGGGGCCTTTGATAGCGCCCTTGGTGTGAATGCCCTACTCGCTTAAACCAATGACTCTGAGCTCTTTGATTTTACTTTGATTTAGGGTTCATCATAATTGGTTTCTAATTTATAACCCAAAACGCTGCCTATAAATTTCCTGCAACGGTTTAGATCTATCTTTAGCGTCAATCAATTCACCCACTTCAACTGTAATTTTAAGATTCTTAGTGTTGTTTTTAATAGCGTCCATCAAAACGGCATTCGCATTACTTTTAATAAACATTGGAAGAATTTGTAGTTTGTTTTTAATGGCTATAATTTGTGACCCCTCTTTAAATTCTGAAAGAGGCTTGTCGCCTTTATTACGTGTACCTTCAGGGAACACACAAATTGAATGACCACTCTTAACATGCTCCTTAACATCCTTAAAAAATGGCGCCATCTGTTTAGATTCTCGGTCCAGTAAAATGCTGCCCCCATTGCGTGTGAAACTGCCAAAGAAAAACGAGTTATAAAGTTCTTTCTTGGCGACCCATACGCCATGAATGCCTTTATTTTTTAGCGCCATTTCAACAATCAAAGGATCAATAATACTTCTGTGATTCGACATAACCAAGTATTGGCCGCCCTGAGAGATCTTTTCCGCCCCCACAACCTCAACACTGATATTTAAACGTGATAACAAGGTTTCAGTGTACCGAAGCCTAAGACGAGTAATGAGTGCTGTATCGCTAATACTCTTAAACTTAAAACCGTATTTGTTGGTCAAGTAAAGCGCATAAAAAGCTAATTTAATCTGATTTAGCACAAAAAATTTCTCCACAATAAAACTTATTATTCTTGCCTGTTCAGAATAATACAGCCTCAGGTAATAAGTGTAACGCCTGAAAATGACAACCAGCAATATCGCCTGATTTCTTTCTCGCCAACTGAGCCATGAACTGCTATCTGAGAATGAACATACCAAATTGTTTAAGTGATAACAGCAAGCCAGTAAAAACTAGATCACTGAAACAATTTAAATATTTTTCCTACTCTAGTGATTTGAGGGTCATGGCTTGAGGGTCAGCTCTTGTTTTGTGCGTTAAAGGCAAAACGCAAGCCCAGCCCTCGCCTCTACGACGAGCAACTAAGATGGGACAATCCACCCACCTCAAAGAACTCAGCCGGTTTCAATCGATAGTATTTATTCTCCACTTCCTGCGACTGCTCGGCATAGGGCTGCGTCATCACGTCTTGCAGCTCTGTAATTAAAGCGTAATCACCCTTCGTTGCTTGCTGATAAGCTGGCGCAACAAACCATTCTCGCAAAATGTATTTTGGGTTGACGAGCTTCATCTGCCTAGAGATTTCCTCACGGGATCGGGGCGCAATGCCATTTGCGTCATTTTCGCTGTTAAGCAGCGTTTTCCATTTTTCTAGCCACTGCGTCCAGCGCTTGTCCATCTCTTGGGGATCAGAGTCTTGCGCCCTGTTTTTATATGAGCTGCTGTATAAGCCGCTGTAGAAGCTTTTCTTAAGTGGAGTAATGTCATCGGGGATTGAAGATAGTTCACGGAAGAAAATAGTGTAATCCACAGGCGTTTGCATCATGAGTGTTTCTAGCTCGCTGAGCAGTGCCTTGTGAGGCGCAGTATTCAAAGTATTAAGACCCAACTTGGCCGCCCACATGGTTTCCATTTTTGTGCGCGAGACCCTCGAAAATTCACTTTGAATTTTGTCGAGTTCTAACAAAGCATCTTGATGCGACAAAAGCGTCGGCCGTAACGCCGAACAAAACATGCCGAAGTTTTGTTGCGCTGCGTTGGGTTGGTTCATGAACGAGAAGTGCTGACCGCCACCCGTCCAAGGCTGATACTGCGGATTAAACACATCACAAAAGCCGAAGGGACCATAATCAAGTGTAAAGCCACCGGCGGCGCAGTTGTCGCTGTTGAAGTTACCCTGGCAGAAGCCAACGCGGATCCAGTTCGCCACCAGTGACGTAAGGCGGCCTTGAAATTCACGCGCCAGCAACACCACTTTCTCGGGGGTGGTGAGTTGGCTATCAACAACGTCGGCGTACTCACGATCAATCAAGTGCAGCACAATCTTTTCGAGTTCTTCCATTGCTTTGGGGTGTTCGTTTTTACGGGTACGGCGAGCGAACAGTTCAAGTTGGCCGACGCGGATGAACGACGGTGCCACACGTGTTGAAATGGCAGCGGCTTCAGAGATAAGCATGTCGGGATTTTCCGAGTGTGAGCCCGGTGAATACCACGGCCGCTGTACCTTTTCCGTTTTTGACACGTACAAACTCAAAGACCGTGATGTGGGCACACCCAGTGCGTGCATGTGCTCTTGAGCCAAGAACTCGCGGATACTAGAGCGCAAGACAGCACGGCCGTCTGCACCGCGGCAATATGGCGTTTGGCCACCCCCTTTCAGCTGCATTTCCCAGCGTTGACCATTAATAACGGCCTCAAGTACAGAAACAGCACGGCCGTCTCCATAGCCGTTGCCGGTTTGGAACGGGCACTGCTGAATGTATTCAGTGCCGTAAATGGAAAGAGCGTAGCCAGTTGCCCAACCGACCTTGCGCATGGGCTGGGGAACCTGAGAGATGTCGCCAGAGAACATACGAATGAAGTCACTGGATGTTGCCAACCTGTCGGCGAAACCAAGCTCACCAAAAAAGTCTTTGCTGTGCGCTACATACTCTGGATCTTGGATTGGCGTAGGATTAACGGGCACATAATGGCCGGTGAAGACTTGTCGCGGCGCGTGGTCGACACCATTTTCGGTTGCGTCAGGATCACTGTTTAGCGTGTCCATGAGGGAATAATTTGCCAACTTCGCAAGATCGTCGAGGGTACATATAGTTGATAGTGTCGAGTTGGTTTTCTTAGGCAGTTGGATTGTCATAGTGGATTGTACCAAGGCTCGTAAAGATAAATTTTAACAAATTTACAAGGTTAGGTCTTGTACCGTGCACCAAAGGGAAAAAACACAACTTAACCGCTATTATATTAATCCCTGCCATAAAACCGAATTAAATAAAATATGCACAAAGAGAGGGCTGGAACATCAAGGTGAGGTGATTGGATCTATTTTCTGCTGAACGTAATCTTTAACCAAGATGGTTCCACCTATCAGTACAAATAAAGGCAGAACCATTACAATTAGAAACACCTTTATCTTTGAGACTCGTTTGGATTTTTCCATTTTGGGTTTTTCCATTTTAGACTTTTCCATTATAGATGGGGTCCTTGTATTGGCGAATAGGTTTGCCTAACAAGACGTTAATGAAATCACCGACAGCCGGCGTACATGTTGCTCTTGTTACATTCAAGCGCCGAATATCAATCCCAACAATACTAAAACCAATATTACTATATTTATAGGTGAAGAATATCTAGAGAATTTATTTAATATTGGTGGTGATCCCAGCGACCTAACCGCGCTATACGCTTCCTTAGCCTGAGCAAACACCTCGGGTTTTACTTTAATTTTTTCGCCTTTTCCAATTTCCTCACATAGCGCTTCAATTTCTTCAAAACTCAAGAAATTTAAATAGGGCTCGTCCGCGCTGTAGCACATGATAATTGAATAAATTAAATCTTCATGGGTTTCAGGGGTGACATCACAAGAGCCACATATTTCATGGGCCTCGGGTTTACTATTACCGCAATATATACAAAAACTTTTCATCTTTGGCCTTTCAACTTTGGCTTTTTAACTTTGAATGGTGACCCAATTAAATGTAACTCACATTTTGGGGTCACAAATTTATGGGATCAGGTTGTGCGTTTAAGCAAAATCTGACCCTCGGCCTCTTATTCACCCTGTAGCCTATGCGGCATTTCTTCTAACAAAAAATCCACCAGTGCTCGCGTTTTTGCCGGTATAAGTTCTCTTTCGGAATAAACGATGTACATAGGTAAGCTGGCAATAGGTTGGTGCCCTACCAATACCGGTACCAACTTCCCTTCTTGCATGGTGTCACCCAGTAAACCTTTATCTATTAGTAATACACCCGCATGTGCAAGTGCAGCTGATATCAATACACCAGGGTCATTAATGCTCAATGGTCCTGAGACGGTAACCGTCTCTTCGCCTTCTTCACTGATAAATGACCACGAATTCATCGCCAATTTTGAGTTTCGATAAAACAAGCAACGGTGGTGTAACAAATCGCTAGGTGTTTTTAACGAGGGCGCATTAATTAAATACTCCGGACTGGCGCAAAGCACACTTGATAAATCACCGAGTTTCCGAGCGATTAAGGTTGAATCGGGCAAATAGCCAATACGAATAGAAACATCCATGTTCTCGGCGACCATGTCGACAAATCGATCTTCCAACTGCAAATTCACATTAATGTTAGGGAAGCGCGCAAGAAACTGTGTAATTAACGGGACAAGATGAACCCGCCCCTGTGCGCTGGCGCATGAAACATTCAAATCGCCGGCTATTCTCGACTGCGAATCTTCACTGATGTGTTCAATAGTTTGCAGCGCCAGCTCTACTTTATGCGCTTCTTTAAGAACCTGACGACCCACATCGGTCAGTACAATCTTACGCGTGGTTCGATTGAATAACCTTGAGCCAATTTTGCGTTCTAAAGCCGCTAATTGTTTACTGACCGATGATCGGCTCATACCCAGCAACTGCGCGGCTGCCGATAAACTACCCTGCCTGTTTATATGGGAAAATAGAATCAATCCCTGCATATTTTCGTTTTCAAGTGCCATCAACGGGCCTATTGTTTCCGGTTTGGAAACAATATAGTGCGTATTCCAAACCTAATCAAGCTCGGCATTGAGCTGTACTATTCCTGTGTTCATTGCCCAAACACTTTAAAAAGAATTTGTGAATCACTTAATCAACGCGGTACAAATCAATGATTTTGGTATCACGCGTATTTACGTTGAATGCATTTCATCTGAGAGCCAACAATAGGACCTAAAAAATGACCGATAAAACCCTGATAGAACAACTGAACTGGCGCTATGCCACCAAGAAAATGGACCCAGCAAAAGTAGTACCGCAAGCTAAAGTGGATGCCATTGTGGAGGCCATTCGATTGGCGCCCACATCAAGTGGTACGCAACCTTTTGAGCTTCTGGTGGTAACCAATCCAGCGATACTAGGTGACATATGCAAAGCGGCCGGCGACCAGGCGCAGGTTACGGAAGGCTCACACCTGTTGGTTTTTGCGGCCTGGGACAACTACACAGAAGCGCGCATAGACGATGTCACCAAATTGATCACGGCAGAGCGCGGCGAGATACCGATGGTGAAGGAATATTACGACAACCTAAAGGCCAGCTACCTACCTCGTGACACCGAGGTTAATTACGCCCACGCAGCCCGCCAAGCATACATTGCACTGGGCATTGCTTTGGTGGCGGCAGCTGAACAGGAAGTTGACAGCACACCGATGGAAGGCTTTGATTCGGCCACCGTTGACAAAATATTAGGCTTGAAAGAACGCGGCTTGCGTTCGGTCGTTATCCTGCCTTTGGGTTATCGCGATGCTAGCGCTGACTGGCTGTTGCCAATGAAAAAAGTTCGTAAGTCACATGAAGATATCGTGACACTGGTCGACTAGTTTCACGTTTAAACAGCGCGCCACCAGATTTCTGTCTAGTGGCTATGGTTGACCCACAAAATAGTGAGCACAAAATATTATGAGCATTCTACGACAATTATTTAGAGCCGCCCCAACGCCAACGGATGATGGTGCGTTTGCCCCTTCGCCATTGGCATTGAAACTAGCCACGTCATCAACCACTGACTATGACGGAGGCGCCTACCCAAAGCCGGTCCAAAGCGATAAACGACGCATCCTTATGGTATGCACGGAAGAGCGTAATATGGTCATGGCCAACGGGAAGAAGTTCTCCACCGGAAACCACCCAGTAGAAATGGCATTACCCATGCTGCACCTATTGAGTGCTGGCTTTGAGGTGGATATTGTCACTCCCACCGGCGCAGCTGCCAAAATTGAAATGTGGGCAATGCCTAACGATGACGAAGATGTGAAAAAGCTGTATCGCGACTTTGCCGATGCGTTTAAAAAACCTGGCAGTCTTGTGGATTTTGTTGCCAACTCCATGAAGGATGATTCGCCATATGCGGCCGTTTATTTACCAGGCGGGCACGGCGCGATGCTTGGCTTGCCGGACAATGCTGACTTAGGGAAACTGCTGCACTGGGCACATGATAAAAATTTGTATACTTTGGCACTTTGCCATGGACCTGCCGCTTTGTTGGCCGCAGATAACGGCAGTAACTTCATTTATGATGGATACCAGATCGCCGCATTCCCAGATGCTATCGACAAGCAAACGCCTATGATCGGATACATGCCCGGCCATATGCCATGGAAGTTTGGCGAGAAACTGAATGCGCTAGGTGTCACTATCACCAATACCAAGGCGGACAATTCATGTTTCCTTGATCGTCGCCTCATCACGGGTGCCGGCCCAAAAGCAGCCAATGATTTTGGAAGACTAGCCACCAAAACTTTACTGAATGCGGCTCTCGTAAAATAAATCGCAGGGCTTAGGTCTTGTTTTGTGCGTTTAAGGCAAAACGCAAGACCTCACCCTCGCGCCTTTCGCCCCTGATTTTACTAGTTAAAGGAGTCAACCTCATCCGTGGTTAAATAACGCCACTGGCCCAGTTCAACATCCAAAGAGACTTGGCCAATTTTTTCTCGATGTAATTGTTTAACACGATTACCCACAGCCCGAAACATACGCTTAACTTGCCGAAATTTACCTTGCGTAATCGCCAACAGTACTTCGTGAGTGCTTAGTCGCGTTACTTTTGCAGGCAGTGTTGGCTCATCTATCCCTATCAACATAACCCCCTTTTCAAGCTTTAGAATAGCCTCGGAAGTTACCTCATCACGTAACGTCACTCGGTAAACTTTTTCACACTGTGCACTGGGTTTTATTATTTTTGAAGTCCAACTGCCGTCATCGGTAATGAGCAATAACCCCGTGGTATCGGCATCTAAACGCCCAACAATATGCAACTCTGATTTATTATTCACATCCAGATGGTTAAGAATTGAAGGATGACGTTCGTCCACATTCGAACACAGGGTATTCGCAGGTTTATGGATTAAGATATAGCGAAAGGGTCGCAGTTTCAGTGAGATATCATTCAGTGTTACACACTGAATGCCATATACCTGAACCGCACCATTCGTAAAGACTTTGTTATCTACTTTCACCTGGCGGCGCTGTATTACATCATTCGCTTCAACTCTATTTAGCTCAGTACTCTTACAAATATATTTATCAAGTCGCATTCGACAATTTACACCCAAAAGAAATCAGTGAGGCCTCACTCGATTTTAAATAACCACTTACCCAAGCCATTTTATGGCCTTAACAGTATAACCTTAACCGTCTTGATTATTCTTGGTGAATTCAACTCGCTAGTGCGAAGGATGCGTAACCCTTTATTAACTCCTGAGTTCAAGTAATAAACACTGGCACACGATTTATCGGGCGATATTATAACGTTCACTTGACGCAGAAACCTAATGGGCGTCTTCTCAGCGCTACTGTCGCTATGATGGTTGCCTGGTTAGTTTGCGGAAATAATAATTGCCAAAGGAATAGATAACTGCGCTTCCAGTTGCAACAGTTCCCAGGCCATTCAGACCTAACCCTCAACCCTTTGATTCAAACCAACGACTTTGATCCCTTTGATTTCTTTGGCTTGTAGGGTTAACTTTTCGAGCACCAATAGTAGCGATCATTCAGCTTTTTAGTGGTTTTAGACATTTTCATTTGTGGGACTATTTCGCAGGCAGAACCCAGGTTATAGCAAGTTCTTGTCTGGGCAGGTTGGATTATTACAGGTAGTACGCTTGGCAGCGCCCAGCCAGAAAACACCCTTGCATCGAGTAACCGAACATCCAATACAATAAAAACAGAACGAGTCACCCAGCTTCAAGCTGATAAAGCCACTGGGATGGATGTCCGGTTAGCGCTTAGGGAGTCAGGTGACTCCCTCCTCATGTCAGGCTAGTTAACCCCGTATTTCCATTTAGGGCTTTCTTTAAAACTATCTAATAATGATATTAGCCAATAACGATATTTTTCAAATCTTCATTGGCCGGTAACTTTTCATCAATTCGGTTACCTGTGACGCAGTGATAAGCTAAACCACTCATTACTTTTTTAAATACCCCTTTCATGATGGGGCGCATGACAAACTGTCCCAACAGCCAGCCTAAAGGACCTCCTTTCACAACAAAATCGGCTGCCATGAAAATCTCACAGCTATTTTCATCAATCTTTTTTACAGCCATTTCTGCCTGCATTTCTTTTAATGGCAGTGAGTGCTCAGAAAGACCCATTTTGTAGCCCTGCCCTTCTTGGTAATCAATAATTTCTTCAACCAAGCTTGAGCCATCATTAAACGTACATTTTCGTTTTGCACCCAGTCCAGATTTTACGTCCCCTACGATAGGAGATGATTTTATGGTAGCGGCAAAGTTTTCAATGCCGCTGTAGTCCGCCAGTACTTGCCAAATTTTTTCAGCAGAAACATTAACTTTAATTGAATTTTCAGTGTGGTGCGCCATGGTTATTTACCTTCTTTAATTTAAATGTTTGTTACGTCTAATATTAGTCGCTAAACCCGTTATGGTGGTTTTCCCTAATTATTTTCCTATCGTGCTTTTAAAGCTTTATTTTTTATTAAGGTGCTTTTAACCCTTTAATGATAATTTCGACTGATTCCGTTAGGTCCGCTTCAAAATTCGGTGTTAAGTCTTGAAATTCATCCATTTGATAAATTTTAATCAGCGCGTCATTGTGTGAATTTGCTGCCCAATAATTCGCCGTGGCGCCATAACTTAAGGTGAGAAACCGAAAAGCTTTCTCATCTTTAATGTCGGGGTAAATTCTGCTTACCTCAAGCGTAATTCTATATAACAAGTCTCTGGATAAGCGCTTAAATACAACCAGCTGATCAAACGAACTATTTTTTTCTAACGACACCATAAGCAACGGAATTAAATCCAAAAAATCAGGATCGGCCATCATTGAATTCACCCAGGCTTTTGCAAATTTTTGTATATCTTCGTTTTCCTTAAGGCCTTGCAGTTGCTTGGTATAGTTTTCAAACCAAGCCTCAAACAGGACTGCAAAAACATTCAAAAAGATCTCTTCTTTAGAGCTAAAATAGCGATACATATTCGATTTAGTAAAACCTGCCTCGACGGCAATGCCATTAAAGCTCACCTTGTCGTAGCCGTTCTTTTTGAATAGAGAGAAAGCGGCCTTATAAATGGCTTCTTTTCTCTCATTCTTATTTTCGTCTGTTCTAGCACGCTGCCAATTCATGTTTACCTTAATTAGTGACTACCGGTCTCTTATTTGAACTTTAAGAGACTATCGGTCTCTTGTCAATCACTAAAGCCAGTAATATTCTTATATTTAACATTAGAGAATATGCATATAGGAGGGAGAAATTGATCTAGGGCGCGTAATTACAGGGCGTGTACAAAAATCGAGGGTTAGGTCTTGTTTTGTATGTTTAAGGCAAAAGGCAAGACCTGACCCTCGCTCCCTCCTCGCTCCTCTCTCGACTTTTCGTGTCGCAAATAATATTAATTAGTTCGCTGGCAAACCAAGGCCAGCCAAGGCTGAAGGTGAATGGGCTGGCCCTGGGGACGGTAATAATGATGCAATACCTCAAACCCAGCTTGCTGCATACAAATCTTGCTCTGTTCATATTCCATATAATTTCCATAGCGATCCCCCTGCCAACCTTCCCCTGAGCCTCTGGGGTTTGAAGTAAACAATATTCCCCCTGAGCGCAGTGCCTGATGACACTTTTTTAAAACCGCAGCCAGCTCTTGGCTGGGAACATGAAACAAAGAGGCATTGGCAAATATGCCATCGAACATTCCCTCGCCCAGTTCCAAATCTAAAAACGACATATGCAATACAGGGCACTCACTGTTTTTTTGCGCCAATATGCAGAATTCCTCACTGCCATCCAAGCCAACTGGCTTATGGCCAAAATTTTTAAAGGTGGTGAGATCTCGCCCTGGGCCACAACCAAAATCAAGAATATCCAGTGCTTTATCTTTGGGTAAGGCTTGTAAAAAAGCATTTATATTCTGGCTAACATCATGATCTTTGGTACCCAACCAAAAGGATTGGGCATTGGCATTATAATGGCCAAGGGTGATGCTTTGTATTTCATCCAGTTGGCTTGGTGATTGTTTTTTTGTCATTGTGATTAATTAATTAGTTGATATAGATAACGAGATAATACTGGGTATTTATTAAGTTAACAGTCGCGCCGCCTCAATGGGGAATAACGACTATTTAAATAAACAGTTAAGGGGCTGGAAATGAGGGGCTGGAAATGAGAGAGCGGGCCTTGCCTTGTTCGCTTAGGCAAAAAGACAAGACCTGCCCTCGAAACTCTTAAACAATTACCCTTAACTTATAGAAGCCAACCACTCTTTCTCCTGCCCTGGCTCTGGTAGAATTTCACCCCCTTCCATTACCCAACTTGCTGGCACATCTGACAGAACAGATTCTATCCTTTTAGGTTCAGATTGAACTATTTTAGCCAAAGCGTTTTTGAAAGCATCATGCATTTTCAATTTAACCTCATCGCTGCGACCGTCACGAATAGATCCCAATAAATGTAAATCAACTTTGCTTTTTAATGGCACGCCTTCAGAAAAAAAAACTTGTACAAACTCTGGGATCGCTTCAGTAATTTCACAGTGCTGCTCAGTAATGGTATTCACTACTTTTTGTTTGATGTCTGGCGCTAACGATTTTCGAGTTGAAACTGTATATAACGGCATATTAGACTCCTAACCATTAAGGTTAATGTTCATACTTAAATAACCGTGCTTTAGCTTGCTGGCTAAAAGCTGGCGAATCATTTTTAGTAATACTATGACTTTGCGAACGCCACCTACCCGATCTCGACTTAGGGAAATAACATACTTAACCCGCTCTTCATCAGCCGCGCTGACCACTAATCTGTTTTTCGGTTTAGCTGTGTGCTGGTGCCATAACTCACACACATCTTCAATGAAGGGAACTCGTTGGTGTTGCGGAAGCTGATTTTCTACACTACAAAGAATGGTGGCGGTCTTGGATATTTTGCCTGCTTGATAGGCCTGACCGTTTGGCACCTCGATCCAAATAACGTTGATGGAAGCGCCCTCTCCAAAATGCCGCTTATATAGACTAAGCATCTCTTTTTCTAGTTTAAGCCGAATGATTCCATCGATGTCATGTTCAATGACGGAACACAGAATCAGATTTGATTTTTTCATTTATATCCCCCTATCATTAATTAAGTCCTACTTAAGGACTTAATATGCCAAGTTATTAAATTTAGTCCTAAATTACAACCTATTTAATGCAAATGAGTACTTTTCTGATACTGACGCGCTGTAAATAAGGGCTTCTATCCGTCCTAGATTCGAACTAAAATTAGAGAGTTATTAGCATTGAAGACGAAGGTGGATACAATTTTGGAAAAAACGCAGGTTAACTGCCCCATTGAAGAGGCCCTAAACCTAATAGGTGACAAGTGGACCCTACTGATCGTGCGGGACATTATTCGTGGGGTTAACCGGTTTGATACCTTAAAGGAGAGCCTAAAAATTTCACGTAATGTGCTAACGATGCGTTTAGCTGAATTAGAGAAAGCGGATATTGTTTATAAAAGCCCTGTGAAGCCAGGCGCCAAGCGCATGCTGTACAACCCCACGCCCAAATGCTTAGCGTTATTGCCCACCATTGTGAGCTTGATGGAATGGACCAGCCAGTGGTCAAATACTGAAGATAAGACCTGGTCAAAGGTAATTGATAAAGAAACTCGACTCCCCTTACGTACTCAAATTGTCAATCAACAAGGCCAAGCTGTGCCCCTCACTCAGATAAAAATCAGTTTTGGGAAAGATTAATCACGCTCTATAATCAAAATGTAATGCAAGATTCAAGGTCACCGTTTTACCGCCAGTTCTTTCACAAAATCAAAGCACAAAATCAAAGGGGTCAGAGCTCAAAAGCGAAGGCCCAAGCCCTTCAAGTTATTAACCAAGCCTAAAGCAGAACTAAAGGCCGAATTAATGGGGTTAGGGTCATGGAATACAGGCTTAACTTAGTGCCATTCGACTCTGACCCCTTTGATTTTGTGCGCTTAAGGTAAAAAGGCAAGATCTGATCCCGCAGCCCTTAATGACCAACCCAGCTATCCATTAGCACCCCCTACCTCAATGGTCGACACCAAATCGTCATTCGCCTATAATCCGCTCACTTTCTAAGAGCAAGGCACCACTAGATAAGGGCAGGTGGAAAATGGTACTCGACCGAATCTAGACTCTCTAATGCCCTGTCCCGATTGAACTCTAGTCCTTTAATGCCATTGCCATATAGCAGGCGTTAAACCTTCAATTTTAACAACCCGTATTCCATCCGTAATATTAAGCTTGGCTTTGTGCAAAACACGAAAATATCAGCCCGTTTTACACCTAAGCGATGGATACCCTATGACATATTCAGGAGATGATTTTGGATTATTTTGAAATATTAGAAGTTGATAAATCAGC
>JBALXQ010000022.1:0-86093 GCA_036960565.1 Bermanella sp. | reverse complement strand
AAAACCAACATACAGATACCAAACAAAAGAAGACGGTGACCCACCCTTATACTTTCTAAGCTTTCTCTTGAGGTGGAAATCCAATCCTTGCCTGATAACATCAAGCGTCAAACCAGAGTTGGATATCTTAATCCCACAACCAGGGAAAAGAGTCACTACAGCAGAGGAGGAAAAAACCGCTTTACTCAACGCTTTGTAATACCGGTACTGCGAGCCCCTTGATGAAACAAATAAAATATCCAAAACCACACTCCGAATCAGGTCAAAATCTTAACCCACTAGATTCTAATATGTCCAAATTTTATTAATAGCAATATATGCAAAAAACCCGGCATAAGCCGGGTTTTTTAAACTAAATAAAACAACCTATAGAGATTATTCGCCTTTAGATTTCAACTGCTCTTTGATCAAGTCACCAATGGTGGTTGGACCAGCAGCAGCTTCAGGAGCTGATTTTTGGCTATGAGCCTTAACCACTTCCTTCTCTTCTACTTCGTCTTTACTCTTAATAGAAAGAGCCATAGTGCGATTTTTACGATCAACAACTATGATCTTGGCTTCAACTTCTTCGCCTTCTTTTAGTACGTTACGAGCATCTTCTACTCGATCCTTACTAATTTCAGAGGCTTTAAGAGTAGCTTCAACGCCTTCGGCTAGCTCAACAATTGCCGCTTTCGCTTCAATTGAAATCACCTTACCTTTAACGATACTGCCCTTGTCGTTTTCAGCTACGTATTCGTTGAAAGGGTCGCTTTCAAGCTGCTTAACACCAAGAGAGATGCGCTCACGCTCAGGATCAATAGATAGAACAATAGTTTCTAGCTCATCGCCTTTCTTGTAGTTACGAACGGCTTCTTCACCGGTTTCATTCCAAGAAATATCAGAAAGATGAACAAGACCATCAATACCACCATCTAGACCGATGAAGATACCGAAATCAGTGATAGATTTAATCTTACCACTGATTTTATCGCCTTTATTACACTTACCTGAGAACTCTTCCCACGGGTTAGCTTGACACTGCTTAACACCTAGAGAAATACGACGACGTTCTTCATCGATATCAAGAACCATTACCTCTACATCATCGCCCACTTGAACAACTTTAGATGGGTGAATGTTCTTGTTAGTCCAATCCATTTCTGAAACGTGAACCAAACCTTCAACGCCTTCTTCAAGCTCAGCAAAACAACCGTAGTCAGTAAGGTTTGTAACCTTAGCTGTAACCTTAGTGTTTTCTGGGTAACGAGCTTTGATTGCAACCCATGGGTCTTCACCTAGCTGCTTAAGACCTAGAGATACACGGTTACGCTCACGGTCAAACTTAAGTACTTTAACCTGAATCTCGTCACCAACATTTACAATTTCACTTGGGTGCTTAATACGCTTCCAAGCCATATCTGTAATGTGTAACAAGCCATCAACACCACCAAGATCAACAAACGCACCGTAGTCAGTTAGGTTCTTAACGATACCCGCTATTTCCTGACCTTCTTGCAAGTTAGCAAGCAACTCATCACGCTCTTGACTGTTAGCAGTTTCAAGAACAGCACGACGAGAAACAACAACGTTGTTGCGCTTCTGATCTAGCTTAATAACTTTAAATTCTAATTCTTTACCTTCAAGGTGAGCCGTATCACGTACTGGGCGCACATCTACTAAAGATCCAGGCAAGAAAGCACGAATAGTAGCAACATCTACTGTAAAACCGCCTTTAACCTTACCGTTAATAACACCTGTAACCACTTCTTGTGCTTCAAATGCTTTTTCAAGCTCTTTCCAAGATTCGGCACGTTTCGCTTTTTCGCGAGAAAGCTTGGTTTCGCCAAAGCCATCTTCAACGGCTTCTAGTGCTACTAATACTTCTTGGCCGATTACAACTTCCAACTCGCCCTTATCATCAAGGAACTGAATACGTGGAATAACTGCTTCAGATTTTAGACCAGCGTTAACGATTACCCAGTCAGAGTCGATATCAACAACAGTACCCGTTACGATACTGCCTTGCTTCATATCAAGGTCGTTAAGGGATTCTTCAAACAGGTCAGCAAAAGATTCAGACATTAAATTACCTAAGTCAGGTTCAACCGCCATACCAGTAAGCGGGTCTATGGTTTAAAATTTCTGACAACCCGTATCTGGCAAGGATTATCAGAAATTGAATTTTATGGCGATGGATTATACAGAATTTAAAGAAGGATGGCTAATTTAATTTTAGCTAGGGCCATCATTACTAAATACCTAGGTCAAATACAATGAAGACTTCCAAGTTGCAATAAAAAAGGATCGCAGAGGCAAAACTATTTGCGTTCCAGCTCTGTCATTACAATGTCGAGAACCTGCTCAATGCTCATATTGGTACTTTCCACCACCAAAGCTTCCTGGGCTGGCTTCAAAGGGGCTACCTTACGATTCATATCTCGTTCGTCCCGCTGCACGATCTCGTTTAATATATTATTCAGATCACCCTCTACCCCCTTTTCTTTCAACTGCAGAAATCTACGCTTGGCTCTCTCTTCGGCAGAAGCAGTTAAATATATCTTAAAGGGGGCATCGCAAAACACAACCGTGCCCATATCCCGACCATCCGCCACCAAGCCTGGAGCCTGTGCAAAGTCTCGCTGACGAAACAACAAAGCCTCGCGAACCGCAGGTAATGCAGCTACCCTTGAGGCGTTGCCAGCCACATATTCAGTACGAATATCCTGGCTTACATCCTCTCCCTCAAGAATCGTCTGTATAACCCCAGATTCCTGAGGAACAAACTGCACATCTAAATGTTTGGCAAGGACCGCAACCGACTCTTCATTATCCAACGCCACACCATGCTTCTCTGCCGCCAATGCTGTTAAGCGATATAAGGCTCCACTATCCAGCAAGTGCCAACCAAGCTTTTTAGCCACTAACTGGCAAACAGTGCCCTTACCAGCGCCACCTGGGCCATCTATGGTGAGGACAGGTACATTATTTTCCTGGCTCATGAGAATCCTTCATTATTCTTTATTTGATTAGTACAGCTTTGCTAAAATCAACAACACCTGACAAACTACTGACCACCGCCAGTAACGCCTATGCCAAACAACCTCTACAGGCTAGCACTACGCCTCCTACTTGCACCTTGAATCAGTGCAAACAAGGTACCTAACATTAGCCCCACAAAGGCTGCTAATACCAATATCAATAGTTTTTTGGGCTTAATAGACCCCTGGCTGGCTACCGGCTTGGCATTCAGTTCATACAACTCAACTTCAGAAACATTAATCTGTAAAGTTTTCAAGTGCTCGTTTCTTTTTTCCAGCGCAATATATTCATTAAGAAAAGCTTCAGGCTTCTTTCGATTTTGAAGCTTTTCGATTGCACGATCCTTTTCCAGTAAAGCCAATTGCTTTTCCATATCTACAATAGCGGCAGAGGGAAACCTCTCCTGCTGGCGCTTATTAAGCTCTATTTTTTCAGCCTCTAAAGACTCGAAGCCACGATAATACATTGGCAACTTATCCAACCATGAATACCCGCCATTATTAATTTCAACTCCAGCACCATTTACTACATGCGAATCTCTTACCTCTTTAACATCCGTAGGAGAGGTAGGTTTCTGATACCCCAGTCTTTTCGAAATAGCGATATTTTCATTTAAAAGCAATATTTTTTGCTGATTCTTTTTAATCAATTGAATTTTTAATGCCTTCAACTGATCTTGCAATACAATGCGCTTATACTTATAGCTTTCAGTAGAACGAATCACTGTGATTTCCGTATCCCTCTCATAATCATCAAGCATTCTTTTCATTTTACGCTGATTCAATAACAACTGGTTATCACGATGATTATTAAAACTATTCAACAAGTCTTTTTTAACCTGCTCATCAGACCAAAGTAAATATGCACTTAGAAGACTCCCTCCCTCTACACCCTCTGGATAAATAAAATTCAATTCAGTAAAAGCATCTACAGCTTCTTCCTCACCTTTTTTAACCTTCGCCAATACCTCCTTTATCTGACCCGTAAAAACCGCATAGGCATATTGCTCTTTCGAAATACTTTCTAGTGGTAAAAGTAACTCCTGAGCCATACTTGAATAAAGATAAAAATTCTTAAAATTCTCGGCAGATAGCAGCTTCTTTCTGACCTCTTGCAATGCCTTATCTGGAGCCACTTTAACCAATTCACTATTATTTATATCAAATAGCGCTTCAGCTTTAGCGGCACTGATTTTAAAATTCGATTCAAACCACTCTGTAGCGGTATATACATAAGCAACACCCAAGACCAGTGATAACAATGTAATTAAAGCAATTTTAAGACGTCCTTGCCAAATTGACTGCAGCAGTTCAAACAAATCAATCTCATCACTAACCTGCCGCTCAACGTATCCCCCTACAGGAAAGCGAGCATCTTCAGATTGACGCTCTCGTGACTCTATAGCTCGCGCTTCAGTTGGATTCATTTATTGCCCCGCCCTTCAAAGTTGAAGTACTTCCCAGTATTTAAATTTATTATTATCACTTTATTTTTCAATCGTTTTCTAGCTGCACTTGCATTCCACAACTTTGCGCTAGATCGATAAACCCAGGGAAAGATGTGGCTACATTTGCACAATCCAAAATTCGAATCGGTTTACTTGCTCTCAAGGACGCCACAGCAAACGACATGGCAATGCGATGATCGCCATGACTTACTACTTCTCCTCCGCCAATAACCCCATCCATCCCCAATCCCTGAATAACCGCCCCATCGCTTGTGCCCTTGGCATCCACACCAAGAACCTTCAACCCATCCATCATCACCTGAATTCGATCACTTTCCTTTACCCTAAGCTCTTCAGCACCGGTCAGGACCGTAGTTCCTTGCGCGCAAGCCGCAGCAACAAATATAGCCGGAAACTCATCAATGGCCAGAGGAACCTGATCTTCTGGGATATTAATGCCTTTTAATTGCGCCGAACGTATACGAATATCCGCAACCGGCTCACCACCTACTTCGCAAGCGTCATTAATCTGAATATTTGCCCCCATCAACCTTAAGATATTAATCACACCCACACGAGTCGGGTTCATGCCCACATGCTCAAGGGTAATATCCGAATCAGGCGCAATACTGGCCGCCACCATGAAAAAAGCAGCCGATGAAATATCCGAAGGCACGTCTATATTGGTGGCGGTTAATCTACCTCCCGGCTGGATTGTCACTGTACTGCCATCAACCTTTACCGGGTAACCAAACCCCTTAAGCATACGCTCAGTATGATCGCGAGTTGGCGCAGGCTCTGTCACTACCGTTTCACCGTCGGCATACAATCCAGCCAACAGAACACAGGACTTAACCTGAGCACTGGCCATGGGTAATACATAACTAATCCCACTAAGCTTAACCCCACCCTGTATAGCCAAAGGTGGCCGCCCCTGCTCGGCGGTTTCAATTTTTGCACCCATTTCCATCAAAGGGTTCGCCACTCTACCCATTGGGCGCCCAGATAGCGACTCATCACCTGTCAATTCCACATCAAAGCTTTGCCCAGCCAACAAGCCAGATAGCAATCGCATGGAAGTCCCCGAATTGCCTAAATACAACGTATTAGGTGGTGCCTGCAAACCATGCAAACCTACACCATGAATAGTGACACGGCCACGGTGAGGCCCCTCTATCACCACTCCCATGTCACGAAATGCTTGCAAAGTAGCCAGACTGTCCTCGCCTTCCAAGAATCCAGTAACCTCAGTAGTACCTTCCGCCAAGGAGCCCAGCATTATAGATCTGTGACTTATGGATTTATCACCGGGCACACGAAACGACCCATTAAGGCTGCCGCCGGGATTTGCTATAAAATTTATCTGTTGGTCTTTCATAGGTTCCACATAGGCTCTGCGGGCCAATATTTTAGAAAAATGGTCTCGGGCAACTTTGGCCCGGGTGAAAATGCCCATCATGGCATTACTATCTGTACTGGCCACAGCCTCTCTCAATAAGCTCAAATCATCGTTAAACATATCTAACGCATCAAGAACTGCTTGCTTATTAGCTGTAAAAATATCGTGCCACATTTTGGGATTGCTGGCTGCTATACGAGTAAAATCTCGAAAACCACCAGCCGCATAATTGAAAATCTCTTTATTCTCATGACTGTGCGCCAGAGTTTCTACCAAAGAGTAAGCCAGTAAATGGGGTAAGTGGCTGGTAGCAGCCAATACCTCATCGTGATGCTCAACCCCCATCTCTTCTACTTTCGCCCCCACCGCTTGCCATAAATATTTTACAGTGGACAGTGCGTCAACGTCTGTTACCGCCATAGGCGTTAAAATCACAGTATGATTTTCATAAAGGTTGGAATCAGCTGCCTTAATGCCACTCTTTTCACTACCCGCTATAGGATGACCTAAAACAAAGTTAGCCTGGTCCGCTCCAAATACCTCGCGAATATCTGCAGCAACATTACCTTTCACACTACCCACATCTGTAACTATGGTGAAACTGGACAAGAAAGGCTTAATTTCTATTAATATATCCTTACAAGCCAAAATGGGCACGGATAAGATAACCACATCGGCGCCCAGCACAGCCAGAGCAGCTGATTGAGCATATTCATCTATGATTCCGAGCTGCACAGCCTGCCGCATAGAATCCTCATTGCGGTCAAACCCCTTAACCTTACCTACAACCCCTCTTTCACGAAGCGCCTTTACCCAAGAGCCACCAATTAAACCCAAACCAATAATACATACATTAAGCGGTTCCCGCTCAATCACCTGGCTGTTAGCAAGGGGCATTATGCTTCCAGTAGACTTTTAAGAGCCAATAAAAACGTTTGATTTTCTACCTGTGTACCAATAGACACACGCAAGTGTTCAGGCATTTCGTAATTGGCAACCGGGCGCACAATTACACCTTTAGCCAAAAGGCCCTGATAAATTTCCATGGCACGCTCAGGTATAGCAAAACAAATGAAATTCCCTACAGAAGGAATCCAACTTAAATTCAACTGATCAAAACCTGCTTGTAGCTGACTCATACCTCGGTCATTTAATTCCTTGCTTTGAAGAACGTAGCTCTCATCATTTAGGCAAGCCACAGCTGCCGCCAAAGCAAGGGAATCAACATTAAAAGGAGGACGCACCCTATTCATTAAATCGGCTAACTGCTCACAACAAACCCCATAACCTACTCTTAACGACGCCAAACCATATGCCTTGGAGAAGGTACGTGTAACCACCAGATTTTGATGCTGCTCAAGGTAATCTATGCCGCTAGGGTAATCTACCTTATTAACATACTCAAAATAGGCCTCATCCAGTAAAACAATCACATTTGATGGCACTTTTTTCAAAAAACTCTCAAGCTGGCCTTTGCTGTTCCAGGTGCCTGTTGGATTATTTGGATTGGTAACAAATATAATTTTTGTGCTTGGCGTAACCGCCCGAGCCATAGCTTCAAGATCATGCCCCCAATTTTTAGCAGGTATTTGCACACACTTGCCACCCGCCATCTGAGTGACCAACCCGTAAATAGCAAACGCATGCTGAGAGACCATAACTTCATCTCCATCAGAGACAAAACATTTAACTATAAATTCCAATATATCACTTGAGCCATTACCCAAAGTGATTTGATTCAACTTAACCCCTAGCTTTCTACTTAAAATAGTTTTTAATTCAAAACCATTACCATCCGGGTAGCGTGTTAAGTTAGCAAGCTCATTCTTAATGGCCTCTACAGCCTTACTGCTAGGACCCATAGGGTTTTCATTACTTGCCAATTTAACAATATCAGCTGGATTTAAATTAAATTCCCGAGCTAGCTCATCTATGGGTTTCCCCGGCTGGTAAGGGTTTAAACTTTGCACCCCAATATTTGCCAACTGGGAAAAGTCCACTTTGTTCATTATATTTCAAACCCGTTCAATATTATTACTGCATTTGATCACTCATAAGCGACCATAAAAAATAATTCAACATTCGGAGCAAATTTCAGCTCATTTTTACAATACGGCTTCTGGGTACGAGCCCAAAATTTTTAAATCAGATGCAGAGGCAGCCACTTTCGTCAAAATAGCCTGAATTTCCAAGCTATCCGAATGACCTTCAAAATCAATGAAAAAATTATAATTCCAAACCCCATTACGAGATGGACGAGTCTCTATACGAGTCAAGCTCACTCCCGCGTTATGGAATGGCTCCAACGCATGATACAAAGCACCAGATTGATTGCGACTACTTACCATAATTGAGGTTTTATCTGAGCCACTCTCCTGGGTTTCTTCACGGCCAATAATTAAGAAGCGAGTGGTATTATCTGGCATATCTTCAATATTATTAGAATGCACACCCATGCCATAAAGCTCCGCAGCCACATCTCCCGCAATAGCGGCAGCACCCTCTTCTTGGGACGCCCGCCTAGCAGCTTCTGCGTTAGAGCTAACAGGAATGCGCTCTAATTGAGACCAATGAGTATCCAGCCATTGCCGGCACTGAGCCAAAGACTGCGGGTGACTATATACCCTTGTAATTTCTTTTTTTGCCCCCTCCACTTTCTCCAACTCTTTTTTTATCAAGAAGTGATGATGAATACGTAAGGCTACCTCACCACATATCTGTAAAGAGGATTGCGCAAAACTATCCAAGGTATGCGTTACCACACCTTCAGTAGAGTTTTCGACAGGCACTACACCATAATGCACTGCTCCGGACTCAACTTCGCGAAACACATCACCAATAGAGACCTGACTTTCACAGACAACACTGTGACCAAAATGCTTTAAAGCAGCGGCCTGGGTAAAAGTCCCCTGCGGCCCTAAGTAAGCTACCTTTAGAGGCTCTTCCAAAGCAAGGCACATGGACATAACCTCGCGAAATAGGCGCGCCATATCTTCATTAGCAATAGGCCCGCTATTACGATCCATTACCTTACGCAAAACCTGTGCTTCACGCTCAGGGCGATAAAACTGAATTCTCTCACCCTGTGAGTACTTTAGCTTTACTTCAGCCACTTGCTTGGCGCAATTTGCACGATCATTAATCAACTTCTGAATTTTTTGATCCAGCCCGTCTATTTGATCACGTAATTGACTTAACTCTTTTGCTTCATTCATCAACTGGTTTATTCCAGATTAAATATCATTCAAAAACTATTTTTTTACACCAAGAATTTCATCAATTAAAGACCTAGCTTTTAAGAACCAATCAACAGCTACTAAATTAAAAAACAGCGCCGAATTCGATTCCCTCTTAAGCTCGCTTTACGTGACGACTATACGCAGAAATCAACAATGCCATCAGTATACCTACGAACAATCCTGCCACACCCGCCAACACAACAACTAAAAGTTTTTTAGGTTTAATTGGACTAAGTGGAGCGAGTGCAGGCTCATCAATTTGAGCCAACTGAACCTTGCTATAATCAACATCCAATTTTTTAAGTTGCCCTATTTCAAATAAAATTTCAGGCAGCCCCACAATAAAATGTTCCTCACCATGCGGAAGGTTTTTCGCACTAACATCCCGCTCACTTAATGCCCGCTCTTCTGCAGAAAGTGCTTTTGATCCGTACATATACAATGGTGGCTTAAAACTACCCAAGATATCACTCTCAGAATAAATTGGATTCACTTGACCAACTGAACTCGCAATTTTTCTTGCCTCAACCAATTTAAGCTTGCGTTGGATTTTACTACTATAATATTTGTCGCGTATTAAGCTCGCATCATACTCAAGCTTATTTAGCCTAACCCGAAGTTTGCTATTAATTGTTTGCTCAATTTTAAGCAAGCTATTTTGCAAACTAAAAACAACAAAACGGTTTAACAAGTTTGCCGCTAATTTTGACTCACCAAGTTCTAAGGACAACTCAATAAATGTTTCTGCATCCTTTTTATTAGACAGCTTCACACCTAATAAATTACCAAACACCTTAACATTTTGAGCTTCGGTCAACTCCGAGTTATACAGCCCTCCCAACTCTTTTATTTCAGTTAAATACTGAGAATAAAATAAACGTTGAGATTCCTTAGACAGCATTGCTCGCTTAGAATGCTCAAATGCAGCATCCACCCCCAAAGAATATATGCCACTCAACTGAGGGACATTTAGCTCCACCAGACCCCGCTCACCAATCGGCTTAATTACAGACTTTACTTGGTAAACTGGCTTAGCGATAAACAAATAAGCAATAGCCAGTGACAAACAAAAAGTAAATCCA
The DNA here is from genome assembly GCA_036960565.1 of Bermanella sp. Lineage (GTDB taxonomy): Bacteria > Pseudomonadota > Gammaproteobacteria > Pseudomonadales > Oceanobacteraceae > Bermanella. Next base: position 75,905 of record JBALXQ010000022.1, on the reverse strand, counting down.
GCCAATATAACTAACTTATGCGCAATTATATCATCCCACAAATCAAACAGATCAATCTCATCATCGTTAGAACCCGACTCAATCACTTGAGATCGGGAGAACCTAGATTGCTGATTCAATTAGTATTCCTTATTCCGACACTGTCGGTAAGCTATCACTTTCATTAGCATCATCAGAAGACCCAGTAAACTCTTCATCGGCGTCCAATATAGGAGCAACACCAACCAAGCGCTCGCCTTCCTGCACTTTAATAAGAGTCACACCTTGAGTATTACGCCCCAATGTAGAGACCTCAGATACTCTTGTACGGACCAACGTCCCTTGATCACTAATAAGCATAATTTCATGATTATCCTGAACCTGAACGGCTCCAACCAAACTGCCATTCCTTTCATTAACAATCATACCAATAACACCCTGAGTACCACGCCCCTTGGTTGGAAACTCCGTCACACCGGTACGCTTACCAAAGCCATTTTCACTGGCTGTTAATATAGTGCCACCTTCTTCAGGAATTATCAGCGAAATAACTTTTTGCTCATCAATTAGTTTAATGCCGCGAACACCTCGGGCAGTACGCCCCATTGAACGAACATTTTCTTCTGCAAAACGAACGGCTTTACCTCCATTACTGATCATCAATATATCTTTAGAGCCATCAGTTATAGCCGCCCCCATTAGCGTATCCCCTTCATCTAATTCAAGAGCAATCAAGCCACTTGAGCGCTGACGAGAAAACGAAGTTAGTTCAGTTTTCTTAACAGTCCCTTTAGAAGTAGCCATAAATATAAAATGGCCTTCAGTATATTCACGAATAGGGAGAATGGTGGTAATTCGCTCATCACCTTCCAGAGGTAAAAGATTCACGATCGGACGACCGCGGCTTTGACGACTTGCCACTGGCACATCATATACCTTCAACCAATAGACCTTACCTTTATTGCTAAAGCATAGAATAGTATCGTGGGTACTGGCAATTAACAGATGCTCAATGAAATCTTCTTCTTTAATGGCAGAAGCTGACTTACCACGACCACCACGACGCTGAGCTTGATAATCACTAATAGGCTGAATTTTGGCATAGCCTCCATGAGACAAGGTAACAACCATATCCTCTTCAGCGATCAAGTCTGCCATTGTTAAATTACGACGAGCAGCAACAATTTCAGTGCGACGTCCATCTCCGTAATTGTCTCGAATTGCTACAAGCTCTTCAGTAATAACTTCCATCAAACGCTCAGGGTTCTCCAATATAATTAAATACTCAGCAATTTCTGCCACTTTAACTTTATATTCTTCTATTAACTTACCATGCTCTAACCCCGTCAACTTCTGCAGGCGCATATCCAAAATAGCCTGCGCCTGAACTGGCGACAGATAATAACTTCCGTTCCGGAAGCCGTATTGTTCTTCTAAGTTGTCAGGGCGACAAGCATCTTTCCCTGCTCGTTCCAACATTTCAGCCACATCACCCGGCTGCCATGGAGTGCTAATTAGTTTTTCTTTGGCTTCCGCCGCACCAGGTGAAGCCTTAATAGCAGCAATAACAGGGTCAATATTAGCAAGAGCAACAGCCAAGCCTTCTAATATATGGCCTCGCTCACGGGCTTTACGCAGTTCATAGACCGTACGGCGTGTAACAACTTCACGGCGATGACGAACAAACGCCGATATCATCTCTTTTAAGTTTAATATTTTTGGTTGACCATCAACCAAGGCCACAGTATTAATACCAAATACAGTTTGTAACTGCGTTTGTGCAAACAAGTTGTTTAGCACTACCTCTGGCACCTCTCCACGGCGTAACTCAATAACAATACGCATGCCATCTTTATCAGATTCATCTCGTAATTCTGTAATGCCCTCTAGCTTTTTATCCTTCACCAGTTCAGCAATTTTTTCGATAAGACGCGCTTTGTTAACCTGGTATGGAATTTCAGTAAAGATAATCGATTCTTTGCTGTTTTTATCATCCATTTCAAAATGATGACGAGCACGCATTAAAACGCGACCACGACCCGTTCGATACGCCTCTACAATACCGTCTCGGCCATTTATAAGTGCAGCTGTTGGAAAGTCCGGCCCGGTAATAAACTCCATCAACCCATCAATATCAATATCTGGATTTTCAATGAAAGCTAAACAGCCTGAAATAACTTCGGTTAAATTATGAGGAGGGATATTAGTGGCCATACCCACGGCAATACCGCTTGAGCCGTTTACTAATAACGCAGGAATTCGAGTAGGCAATACATCTGGAATTTGTTCAGTGCCATCGTAGTTTGGAACAAAGTCGACGGTTTCTTTATCTATATCCGCCAGCATTTCATGAGCAATTTTATCCATACGCACTTCGGTGTAACGCATGGCAGCCGCTGAGTCGCCATCTACCGAACCAAAATTACCCTGACCATCAACCAACATATAGCGCATAGCAAAAGGCTGAGCCATACGTACGATAGTATCGTATACCGCACTATCACCATGAGGGTGGTACTTACCAATTACATCACCAACAACACGGGCCGATTTTTTGTACGCTTTATTCCAATCGTTGCCCAGTACATTCATCGCATGTAAAACTCTGCGGTGAACAGGCTTCAAACCATCACGCACATCTGGCAAAGCTCGACCTACAATTACGCTCATGGCGTAATCCATGTAAGACTGCTTCAGCTCGTCCTCAATGTTTACCGGCAGGATTTCGTTGCTCAAATCACCCATACAGGCATCCCTTTTTTTCCGCCATGATATTCGGCGATATTGTTATGTTTCAAAAACGACATTAACAGACTTAAGACCACTTCCGTTATCGACGATTTTATTGATGCAAATAAAGCTCAGAACTTTAACATAACTCTATGTTTTACCGCTAATCAAAAGGGCCAAAATAGCACTAATTCGGTTATACTGACCAACCTCAAGGCAAATACGCTCATTTTTTAAACAAGGAACCTTGCATGAGCCCTCAGAATCAATTTTTAATCAGCCCTAAGTGGGTACTGACACTCGAGCAAGAAGGGCTGCTCACAGATCATACTGTTGTGATAAGTGGCGATAAAATCATCGATATTCTACCCACTGAAATCGCTATCGAAAGGTTTTCAGAATTCACACAAATTGAATTGAACAATCAAATGCTCATGCCTGGATTTATAAATACTCATGGGCACATTGCCATGAACCTCTTTAAAGGTATGTGTGATGACCTACCGCTCATGACTTGGCTAGAACAACATATTTGGCCAGCAGAAGGTAAATGGGTAAGCCAAGAGTTTGTGAGTGACGGTAGCAAATTGGCCATAAGCGAAATGCTAAAAAGCGGCACAACCTGCTTTAGTGATATGTATTTTTTCCCAGAAGTAGTAGCAGATACAGCTGTTAAGATGGGCATGCGCGCAGTTTGCTATGGCCCCGTTCTAGATTTCCCAACGGCTTACGGTTCAGGTCCAGATGACTACATTGAAAAAATTCTCAGTGCTCATAACAAATATAAACACCACCCCTTAATAGATATCGGCTTTGGCCCTCACGCCCCATACACTGTAAGTGACGCACCGTTAACGCAAATACGCACCCTGGCCAATCAATTAGATATGCCCATTCAAATTCATTTACATGAAACCGAATTTGAAGTGAGTGATGCCATAGAGAAAAGTGGTAAGCGCCCCACTCAACGCTTGGATGAGTTAAATTTTTGGGGGCCAGATGTGCAAGCAGTGCACGTTACTCAAGTTAATGAAGATGATATTAGTATATTTAAGGAAAATGGAGTTCATATAATTCACTGCCCTGAATCAAACCTAAAATTGGCCAGCGGCTTTTGCCCTGTAGACACACTACAAGCGTCAGGCATCAATGTAGCCCTAGGAACTGACGGCGCAGCCAGTAACAATGACCTAGATATGCTAGGTGAAATGCATACCGCTGCCTTACTTGCAAAAGGAGTAGCTAAAAATGCTTCAGCACTTAAAGCGCTCGACGCAGTTAAAATGGCAACCATCAATGGTGCTATAGCTTTAGGTAAAGAAAATGAAATAGGCAGTATTAAGATGGGCAAACAGGCTGACTTAATCAGTATCGATTTTTCTGATATTTCTTGCGCGCCTTTATACGACCCTGTTTCTCAATTGGTTTACAGCTCTAGTCGACATCAGGTCGATCACGTATGGGTTGCCGGTCAACTACAAGTTAAGAATAAGTCCTTGTGTCATGTTAATGAAGCTCAACTCATTGAGATGGCGCAAGACTGGGCAAAAAAAATCAGTGCAAAATAGTAATTTAATTTACCGAGTCACCATCAATGCTTTAATAGACTTGCCAATTAAAATAGTTCATTTGCATACAATTTTAAGAAAATTTAGTTAGGTATAGCATGAGTAACGTAGATCAAGCGGAAATTGCAAAATTCGAAGCACTTGCCAGTCGCTGGTGGGACAAAGAAAGTGAGTTTAAACCACTTCATGACATCAACCCATTGCGCACGAACTTTATCGATGGCCACGCAGCACTTGCTGGCAAAAAAGTCTTGGATGTAGGTTGCGGCGGTGGCATTTTATCTGAATCAATGAGCCAGCGAGGCGCACAAGTTAGCGGCATTGATATGGGAGACGCACCTTTAAAAGTAGCTAAGTTGCACGCAATGGAAAGCAAGTTGGAAATCAATTACCAGCGCATTACGGTTGAGGAATTAGCCGAGCAACAACCCGCTTCCTTCGATGTAGTCACCTGTCTTGAAATGCTTGAGCACGTACCCGACCCATCTTCAATTATTCAAGCCTGCTTTGACCTATGCAAACCTGGCGGCCAGGTGTTCTTTTCAACGTTAAATAGAAACCCGAAAAGCTTTTTAATGGCGGTTGTGGGGGCTGAATATTTACTTAAAATGCTGCCCAAAGGTACTCATGATTATAAGAAATTTATTCGTCCAAGTGAACTAGCCGCCTGGGCTCGTCAAAGTGGTTTAAGTGTTGGTGAGTTAACCGGCATGACATACAACCCCATCACTAAAAGCTACAAGTTGGCGCAAAATACAGATGTGAATTACTTAATGCAAACCAGTAAGCCTGAATAATGAAAACTCAATATTCTGCTGTTCTATTTGACCTAGATGGCACCCTAATCGATACAGCTGCAGACTTCATTGCCTGCCTCAATCAGCTTCTTACCCTTAAAGGAAAGTCGCCACTAGCAGCCGACAAAATTAGAACTGTTGTCAGTGATGGTGCCAGAGCCATGATCGCCCTTGCTTTCAACACTAAAGAAGGCGATGAAGGCTTTGAAATTTTAAAGCAGCAGTTTCTTGATATGTACATCGAAAATATTGCCACGCACAGCCGCCTGTTCAATTCTTTAGATGAGCTAATTAGCTGGTGCCAGCAACAAAACATTCCTTGGGGGATTGTTACTAATAAACCTCGAAAATACTCTGAGCCCCTATTAAAAGCCCTTGGGCTAGATAAAGGCATTAGCGTTCTAGTATGCCCAGATGATGTTACCAACCCCAAACCCCATCCCGAGCCAATGCTCAAAGCTTGCGAAGAAATGAACGTTAATAGCCAAAGCTGCTTATATGTTGGAGATCACGCCCGTGACATTAAAGCGGGAAAAAATGCCCAAATGCAAACCATCGCTGCCGCGTATGGCTACGTACATGACAAATTTGAAGCTCAAAAATGGCAGGCAGACTGGACCGTTGATTCCAGTGAAGACTTAACAGCCCTATTAAAAACACTATTGAGCCCAGCTTAAAAAAGATGCTGAAATAGCGGCAATGCTTCACCGCCAGCGGCACATATTGAAACCTAAATTGGAAAACTACATGAGCACACTGGAAAAATCGTTGGAAAATCGTGTCATTTTAGTGACAGGTGCTAGCTACGGCATAGGCCGTGAAGCTGTCTACGGCTTTGCACAAGCCGGAGCCACTGTCATCATGCTGGCTCGAACTGAAGACATGCTTAATGAAATATATGACGATTTCGCCAACAGCAAACTACCTGAACCAGTCATAGTCCCATTTGACCTGGAAACAGCCCCTGAAGAAGCTTATTTCCAACTAAGAGACATGATAGGCAAAGAGTTTGGCCACTTAGATGGCCTGTTGCTCAATGCTAGTATGCTGGGCCAGCGTACTCCTGTATCCAATTACAATTGGCAAACCTGGAATCGCGTTATGAACCTAAACCTCAATAGCCAGTTCCTTATGTCCCGCACACTCCTTCCACTAATGGAAGAAGCACCAGGAGACGCCTCTATGTTGTTCACATCATCTAGCGTCGGTCGTCAATCAAAGGCTTTCTGGGGAGCTTATGCCGTTTCCAAATTTGCCGTTGAAGGCCTTATGCAAACTATGGCTGCCGAGCTTGAAAACATCAGTAACGTCAGAGTCAACAGTATCAATCCGGGCGGCACTCGTACTAGCATGCGCGCCGAAGCCTATCCAGCCGAAAACCCCGGTTCGGTAAAAGAAGCAAAGGAATTGGTTGCCCAATATGTTTATTTAATGAGCAAAGAAAGCCAGCACCTCAACGGACAAGCACTCGACTTCTCTGAGCAATAAACCATTATTTTGACGAGGCAGTTATGGCACTGCCTCTAATTAGTCAGAAAGCGTCAATTTTTTGAAGTTACACTGGCCACAGCGATTCAATTTACTGTCACATTCCTTGGTATTCCCAACTTTAGCAAGTGCCACAAGTACGTAACAAACACTAACTACCTATACCGATCATTCTAAGCCATTGATATCAAACAAGTTTTATTTAAAAACTAAAACTGGCACAAATATCGCTTAATACCTTTCGTCAATCTAGTATTTTTGAGGTCAGCTATGGCGACTCAGGTTTCAAATATGTCAGCACAGAACACAGATAAGCTGACTCCATATTCAGATCTTGCAGCGAAACCGCAAATAAAATCTGAAATATTGGTACGTTTAGCCACATTTTTACAAACAACTTTGGATTACCAAAAAATCCTCACACTGTTCAAACAAGAAATTGCAGCTGCCGTATTGGTGGATGGCATTTGTTTTGAGCACAAGGAGAATGACATTTGTTTTAGCATTGGCCATATTGGTACTCATTCATGCAGTTATCAGCTAAATGCACAAGATGAAAAGCTTGGGGATATTAGCTTTTATCGTAGCACTCGTTTTCGTGAGCATGAACTGGCTAACATTGAAGCACTTATGGGCACATTGGTTTACCCCTTACGAAATGCCATGCGCTATAAAAATGCTTTGGACCAAGCTTTCAGAGATCCATTAACAGGCGCTGGTAATCGCATCGCATTGGATGACAGCCTTAAACGAGAGATGGAATTGGCCAGACGCCATAAATATGAATTGAGCCTTTTAATGCTCGATCTAGATCACTTTAAGGCTATTAACGACGGTTTTGGTCACCTAGTTGGTGATGAGGTACTCAAAGCGGTGGTAGGTGAGATTAAGGATTGTATTCGCCAAACAGATATTTGTTTTCGCTATGGCGGTGAAGAGTTTGTGGTGTTATTAAATAATGCCAATATAGGCAATGCTCGGCTCATTGCCGAACGTATTCGCATGGCAGTAGACTCCCTTTGCTTACAAACAGAAAACGGACCACTGCAAGCCACCATAAGCAGTGGCTTAGCCATACTGCAAGAAAATGATGATGCTCGCTCGTTAATGTGCCGCGCCGACAAGGCCCTCTATAAAGCTAAGAAAACCGGCCGCAACAAAGTCTGTGTAAATGAAAGTAAAGAAGAAGTACTTTTATGCTAGCAAAAAAGGGCTTCTACCCTTCTTCTTTATCCTGAGCCGTAGCTTTCAACCCTGAAGCTATGGCATAGGTCTATTTGAATGGCTAGAATGCTGCCATGAAATTTGAAATAACACCCATCGCTTATATTCAATCCTGCTTTAAAGAGAAGTTTGCCACACCAAGGCAACCAGGATTAGTGACATTGGCCCAAGGCCATATCAAACTACTAGAGCCTTTTAATCACCCTGATACAGTATCAGGCCTAGAGGGATGCAGTCACTTGTGGCTTCAATTTATATTTCACCAATGTATTGAGCAAGGGTGGAAAAACAAAGTACGCCCGCCTCGTCTTGGCGGCAATAAAAAAATGGGGGTATTTGCTACTCGGGCCACTCACCGACCCAATGCACTTGGGCTGTCTGTTGTGAAGCTGGATAGCATCTCTCACGACAACAAAGAGCTCGTGTTAAATGTTAGTGGTCTTGATCTTATAGATGGCACTCCCATTGTTGACATTAAACCCTATATTCCCTACAGCGATTCGCTGCCAGAAGCCAAATATGACTTTGCTCAGTTAGCGCCCACAACTTTAGAAGTTTTCTTTTCACCAGAAGCACAGCAGGCTTTAAGTAACCAGCACAGCAAACCCGAGCTAGCTCAATTTATCGAGCAAGTATTATCTCAAGACCCAAGGCCGGCTTTTCATGAAGTAGATGAGAACAGAATATACGGGGCAAAGCTGGATATGTTCGACGTAAACTGGTGCTATAAAAAAACCGCCGAAGCGGTTTTTATTGAAGTAAAGGCAATTAAGTTAATCTAACTAAATTGCCTTAATGTTACTTATTTTATTAGCAAGGCTTAATACAGTTATTAGGCTGCCTGCTTTTTTTCTGTTTGAACATTAACATTACCTTGCTTCACCTTTTTATCGGCTAATCCATATTTGTGCAAGCCTGGTAAATGAATGTCTTGTAAATACGTTTTCCAGTCATAACAATTTGCACTCACCTCAAAACGCTTTTGCTCTTCATCTGAAAAAAGAGTTTTAAGCTGTTCAAGCTTACTGCTATCAAACCGATATTTTGGCGCACTGTAAAAACTAAAAATAACCGCCAAGCTGGCAGTAGTTTGAGTTTTAAGTAGATTCTTACTCGCATTTTTCGAACCTAGCAAACGCCCTACGCTGGTCTTTAACCAGGTAAAAGTAGTAAGCGCCTTCATGTAAAGGGCAAACTTTTTCTGGCTTACAATCTTAAACATATCTTGCGGCTTACCAGAAAATAATTTGGGTAGATCCTGATACTGTTCCAAAGATGCACTCTGAAAATATTCAATAAAGTTACCTAGGGTTATTGGGTTTAAACGCCCACTACAACATTGGTAAATACGAAAGTCTTGCTCGCTACCTTGTGCACCTTCATGCAACAACTGTGCACTGGCAAGAGTAACTGCATTGGCCACAAGATCGACAGGAATAACATCCAGCACGCCTTTTTCGTCGCCCGGAAAAATTGAAACTCGTCCCTTGGCATAAGCATAAATCATGGCATCAGCCACTTTCACTCCCTCAACCCAGCCTTTTACAGGGGAGATGACAGTACTTTCAATAATAGAGGGACGTAAAATAGTAAGGTTCTTTTTGCCTAACCCTTGAATAAGAAGCTGCTCTCCCAACCACTTCGTTAACGTGTAAGTATCATTCCAGCCATAGTGTCTAGATTGCTGAATGCCTAGCTGAATTAATTTTTGCTCTTGTTTTTGTGCATCAGGATGACGGGCCTTAATAGCATCAATTTTGATTTGAAACTGTTTTATAAGTGGTTCAATTTGATAGGTATCGGCATCAATTTTTGGGATAAGGCCAGAAACAGGTTCTGGAATCGCTTCGAGCATCTCTCCCTGATTTAAGCCGTTAACATAACAGGTGGAAACTTGTAGCACAGAAGTAACCGCATCTTCATGGGAATTATAATTTGCTAGCGACACCACGTTGTTCAAACAAAGTGTATTGATTTTTAAAGCTTGATCCAAATTCTCCCTAAAATTAACACTAGCAGCTGAATTAATGATTAAGTCCAGATTAGCACCCAACCTGGCAAAGGAAGCGCTATCTAATCCAAATAGTGGCTCAGTTAACTCCCCCTCCACCACTTGAATTTTTTGATCTATAAACTGCTGAAATTGTGCCCCGTGGGTAGATCTTAATACGTCAAACAAGCTTGATTTAAATACTCCCTCCATACAGCGCTCATGGGAGGATTGTCGGGATGATCCACGAATTAACAGGTGTATTTTACGGATATCAGGTACTTCTCGAAGTAACTTTTCTACAACGGCCTTACCTAGAAACCCGGTAACCCCTGTAATAAATACCTGTTTACCAGATAAAGATGTACTAACTGAGTGAGAATGCGTTTGACTCATGAGATGCCTTAATTTTTCTTATTATTAGGGTCAGGCCCTTTTATTGTGTGCTAGAGCTTAATACTATTCTGGCGCAATGCACCCTTACAGTCTATTTGTTAGACAAGCTATATTTCTATAGAATTAATATCAACAATTTATAATTAAAATTCTGCCCATTTTTCAAACAGGCGTTTAATAAACTGCGCAATATGAAGCTATTATGGGCTTTATGCCTAGCACACTGCTAGGCTTTATCGATAAGATCCATTTTCCAGCAAGTATTTGATTTGCTGTGAGATAAAGGATGAACTTTGCCAACACCCATGAAAATAAAAAATAGCCTAGTTAAACGGCTGTTCTTTATCTCACTGCCTCTAACCCTCTTGGCTGGATTACTCTATGCTGGCGTTATTGTTTATATAGAAACCCAGTCCCTTAAAGCCAATCAACACGCCCAAGTTGAGGCGCAAGTGAAGCAATTAGCTCAGGTTATCGCCATTCCCACCTGGAACCTCGATCAGCAGTTCATTAATAGCTACCTTAAGCAATATGCGGTTGCGCCTTATATTCGCTGCATTGAATTGGTATCCGATGCCAACCTCAAGGAGCAAGCCCCTAAAAACTGCACTCACCCCGAATCAGGGGCTATCTTGCATAGTGAGCCCATTATTTATGAAGGCCAATACATAGGGGTTGTAGTAGCTTCATTTGTGATAAAGCTAGATAACGACCGTTTAAACTTTATATTACTCAGCCGCATTCCAGTGGCCTTAGTAGCCTTATTTTCCATATTCTTTGTAGTGTTTTTAGTCTTTAGACGCTGGGTAGTTCGCCCAATTCAGGCCATGATGAAGAGCATTGAAGAATTCCAGGGGGATGGACAGCATCACCCGGTGGACTGGCACAGTGAAGATGAAATAGGCACCTTGGTTGAAGCCTTTAACCAGGCGCAAAAACAGCAGATGCAACATGAAAAAATACTCACCTCAGAAAAAGATAAAGCCGAGCAAGCCCTGATAGAGCTAAAAGAAACTCAATCACAACTGGTTGAGAGTGAAAAAATGGCCTCTTTAGGAAGTTTGGTTGCGGGTATTAGCCATGAAATCAATACTCCATTGGGTGTAGCACGCACCAGCTCCAGTCATGTCAACGACGCTCTGACTAAAGTAAACAAATCATTTGAAGCCGGCACTCTCACAAAAAGTGAAATGCAACAATTTTTAGAGCTGAGTAAAGATGGCCTGCATTTAATGACCGCGAATCTAATTCGTGCAAGTGAGTTAATGACCAGCTTCAAGCAAGTTAGCGCCGATCAATCTCATGATGAAATTCGCCTGTTCAACTTGCATGAATACCTGCAGGAGACAATTTATACGCTTAAGCCGAATTTAAAACGCTATCAGATTACGATTTTATTAGAGTGTGAAGAGTCTATTGAATTAGAAAGTTTCCCTGGTGCCATTTCACAAATTTTCACCAACCTAATAATGAACAGCCTATATCATGCCTACGACACCAGCGACCAAGGTGGCATTAACATTAAAGTAATGGAGTCTGGTGAGAATCTTATATTGAATTATCAGGATGATGGTTCTGGTATGCCAGAGGAAGTGCGCAAGAAAATATTTGATCCATTTTTCACCACTAAACGCGGCAAGGGTGGTACAGGCTTAGGTATGCATATAATCTACAACCTAGTGTCCCATAAGTTACAAGGCACCATAGAGGTCACGTCAGAAGTAGGCAGAGGCACCTCTTTTACCATTAAAGTTCCCCGAGTTATTCAATCCCCTCCCGTCTAGACCCAATAAGTGGTCAAAGCCATTAGCCTAAATAAGCGCCCTATAGTTTAATACAACGAGCTTGACAGTTTTTAACTGAAGAAACTAAATTTGGCTTTAGAAGTAAAACCTTAAGTAAGCGCTTACAAGGCGACAGCGATAGGTAACTAATTAATGCCCAACGCCGTCTAAGCTTTTACTATACAAGCAATATACAAATTTTTATTGCTTCACTTGGCGCTGAATATTTGGGTTTAATGTTCTCGCCAATGCAGTCTCGTGTAAGCTACTAATATAAAGACTTCCACCGACTTCTAATGCACCGGTTGTCTGGCCATACATGCCGAGGGGGTCTTGCAGATTATAAACCACCTCTCCTTCATCATTTATCGCCACCACATGCCCAAAACGTTGAGCCTTAGGATGAAAGAATGCAGGTAGACGCTGAACCACTTTACGAGCAAAACCAGAACCAGACATCATATCCAATGGCTTGCTGCGTGGACTCACCAGTCCAAACCAATATAAGCCATTAGCACCGCGATTAATGTTATCGGGGAAACCAGGTAAATTATTAATCACCACTTGGGTTTCACCACGTTTAGGACCATTTAACGCAACCCTCAATATGCGGTAGTTACCTGTTTCATTTAGCAACACCGATTGTTGGTCGTGACTAATAGCAACACCATTTGCAAAATTAAAACCTTTGGCCAGCGTAACCGCTTTTTCAGTATTCGGGTCATACTCCAACAACCGGCCATGTCCACCGTGTTCAGTTATATCCAGTAAACTTGCTGCAAACGTACCATGATCTTTTGCTGGAAATTTAACTGATGCATCCGAAATGTAAATTTTCCCGTCATCACTAATATCTACATCATCAGCATAATTTATTTTAACGCCATCCACTTCATCCAGAAGAGTTTCAATTTTTTTGTTAGTACCAATTTTCAGTAAACCGATAAAAGCGTCGGCCACTATTAGGTTTCCTTTTTTATCAAACTCTATACCTAAGGGACGCCCTCCAGTATTAACCCACTCATGAACATCACCATTAGGATCTAGATATTTAATATCTCCGCCCAAAAGTGAAAAATAAAGGTTGCCGTTAACATCCATTGCGTAATCTTCAGGACCAATATCACCTTCCAATTCAATTCTGTGCAGTTGGCTGAGTTGCTGATTAGGTGGAAATTTATTGCTATAACCTAAATCTTGCGGCGGCTGCCAGGACACTGGGTCCACTTGAACAGGCCAAAATAAAAGATATAAAACTAAAACGGCCAATGAACTTAACAGGGATTTCTTAATCATGATTATCTCGTTTTTATTATTAGGAATAAGATAGTTAGAAATGAACACTCATGAAAAGTAATGTGGCCATTACTTTTCATTGAATAGGAAACACAAAATTTAACCCAACAAGTAACCACCATCAACATTAATACAGGCGCCTGTTGTATAGCTGGAAGCGTTACTGGCTAAATATAATACTGTACCCGCCATTTCATCGGGTTCGGCCACTCGATTCATAGGAATATGCTCAAGTGCTTTTTTCAAAATAGCAGGGTTCTTCACTAATGCTGATGCAAATTTAGTATCCGTGGCCCCTGGTAACAAAGCATTCACTCTAATTCCCATCTGAGCACACTCTTTAGCAAACGCCTTGGTCATGGATATCACAGATGCCTTGGTAATGCTGTAAATACCCTGCATAGACCCTGGTATTATCCCATTTACCGATGCCACATTCACAATACTGCCACCACCATTGGCTTTCATCATCTTGCCACCTTCAACACACATGAAGAAGTAACCTTGTATATTCACATCTACGGTCTTTTTAAAAGCGCTTAAATCGGTGTCTAATATGTGGCCAAAAAATGGATTAGCAGCCGCGTTATTAATCAGTATATCTAACTTGCCATGCTCGCTCTTTATTTGTTCAAACAAAGCACCAATTTGCTCCATATCACCAATATGACAAGCCATGGCTTCAGCGCTGTATCCAGCGGATTTGATTTCATCCACCACTTTTTGGCAACCATCTAGTTTACGACTAGACACGATAACATGAGCACCATGCTGAGCCAGTAACTTAGCAATGCCCTCCCCAATACCACGACTGGCTCCAGTTACCAACGCTATCTTGCCATCTAAATTAAATAAATCTTTACTCATTTTACTCTCCAAGTGAAATCATTAAGCAACTCACACTATCGATAAGTTACTTGAGTTTGTGCATGGATAAACCATTTTTTCGCTAATGACTCTTTCTCAATTCCGATAACTAATTATAATTTTCAAGACCAGTGCATGCCTAATTAAGACGGTCCAGTATTAACTTCGCCATCTGAAGATTCTTTTTCTATTAAACGTAAACAACGAGTTTCCAGATACTTAGCGGCATGAACAAAACCTGCAAAGCGTTTATCTTGGGTTTGACCATGGTAAAAACGGTAATAAATTTGCTGTATAATAACGGCTAAGCGAAATAAACCGTATATTTCATAAAATGCAAACGATGCCACCTTGCGACCGCTTTTTTCTAAATAATAATCGATGACTTCCTGACGAGTTAACATGCCTGCAAGATGAGTCGGTTGACGTCGCATCATTTGAAATTGCGGCTCATCACTTGCTTCAACCCAGTAGGCTAAACTATTACCCAAATCCATTAAGGGGTCTCCCACCGTCGCCATTTCCCAGTCTAATACACCAATAACGTCTAATGGATCGTCCTCATTTAAAACCACGTTATCAAAACGAAAATCATTGTGAATTAAACTTTGGCCACAATTCTTGGGCATGTTATTTTTTAGCCAGTTCATAACCTGATTGAAATCGGTGGCATCGTCAGTTTTAGCCTTTACATAACGATCACTCCAACCAATAATTTGTCGTTCAACGTAGCCCGAGCCCTTTCCTAAACTATCAAGCCCAGTGGCTTGAATATCGACGTTATGCAATTCAATAAGCTTATCTAAAACACTAAGGCACAATGAGCGAGTTTGGGTTTTATCTAGGGTTAGCTCTTTTGGCATATTCTGGCGAGGTATAATGCCATTTAATTTTTCCATCACGTAAAAATCACAGCCCAATATACTGTGATCATCACACATGGAAATTATCTTTGGCACATAAGGGTATACAGGTTTAAGCGCATCAATAATTTTAGCTTCACGTAGCATATCGTGCGCACTTTTGGCGATATTACCAAAGGGCGGACGACGCAAAATAAAATCTTGGTTATCAATACTCACCTGGTAAGTTAAATTACTGGCGCCACCAGGGAACTGCTTAATGACCATATCACCAGAGACATCCGGCAATACCTGTTTAAAATAATCACGAATCACAGTTGGGTCTAACTCTTCACCCTGGCGAACAGTACCTGCTTGATCGACCAAGCTCATGCCTGCTTCTCCGACATTTTAGCGCTGAATTTTTTCGTAACACTTCCCATCATTTTAAAATACAAACTTGGCAAGTATCGTTTTATCAGCCAAATGACCTTTTCATTCTTATGGGTCAATATCATTAACTTGCCAGCCAATGAATCTTTAAACACTTTTTCTGCAATATCATCGGCAGTAATACTAGATTTATTCATTAATTTGTTGGCGATAGCAGTACCACTTGGATCAGTACTGCGCATGGTATCGGTCAAATTGGTTTTAAAGAACGCAGGACACAACACCGAAACCTTTACACCGTGAGGGTTTAGTTCGGTATACAAGGTTTCCGACAACGCCACCACCGCAGCTTTGGATGCGTTATAGGCAGACATACTAGGAGCATGCAGTAAGCCCGCCATGGAGGCCACGTTTATCAAGTTTCCGCGGCTTTGCTTTAATAGTGGTGTGAAATAATGGCAACCCTTCGCAACCCCCATTAAGTTAATGTCTACCGTCCATTGGAAATCTTTTAATTCAAGCGCATCAATATCACCACTTGAAGCCACTCCTGCATTGTTAATAACCGCATCCACACCTCTCCAGCGTGTAGCAATTTCATTTTGCAGTGCTAGCCACTGGTTATCATCGGTAACATTTAGGTGTTGAAAAAAGCAGTCAGAGCCATGCTTCTGGGTTAATTCGTGGGCAATCTTTTCACCCGCTTCATCTTGAATATCGGCGATGCAAACCGCCCAACCTTGTTGAGCATAATATTTGGCTAATGCTAAGCCCAAGCCACTGGCGGCACCGGTAATTAATACGCGTTTCATATCGTTTCTCCTTATTTACCCGTAACTTACTGGGCGGCTTTTTTTATTTGTTTGCGATATTTAGTTAATTCAATTCTGGCAACCATAGCGCGATGAACTTCATCAGGCCCATCGGCCAATCTTAGGCAACGAGCATAAGCAAACAAAGCCGTTAACATAACATCGTCACTCACGCCTGCCCCGCCATGAATTTGTATGGCCTGATCAGCGATGGTCTGCAACATATTAGGTACCACCACTTTAATTTGCGAGACCTCACTCAGAGCTCCCATTACGCCACGGGTATCCAATAGCCAAGCACACTTAAGTGTCAGGAGTCTGGCCTGTTCAATGGCTATACGAGCATTGGCCACAATGTCACGGTTACCGCCTAAATTAATAATCGGCTTACCAAAAGCTTCACGACTAACGCCTCTTTCAATCATCATAGTTAAGGTCCGTTCAGCTGCACCGATGGCACGCATGCAATGATGCACTCGCCCAGGCCCTAAACGCCCCTGAGCAATTTCAAAGCCACGCCCTTCCCCTTTTATAATGGCACTCTTAGGAAGGCGCACGTTGGTGAAACTTACCTCTCCATGACCATAAGGCTCATCTAGCTCACCAAATACACTGAGCATGCGCTCGACCTTCACACCAACGGCATCCATTGGTACCAATACCATAGAGTGTTGCGCATGCTTGGGGGCATTAGGGTTACTCAACCCCATAAAGATAAGCACCTTACAATCCGGATGACCAACACCGGTACTCCACCATTTGCGACCATTAAGAACTACTTCATCCCCTTCTACTTCGGCTGTGGCCGCCATGTTAGTCGCATCGCTTGAGGCAACATTGGGTTCAGTCATACAAAATGCACTGCGAATTTCCCCTGCCAATAAGGGCATAAGCCAGGTTTGTCTTTGTTCTTCACTGCCGTAATGCACCAATACTTCCATGTTGCCGGTGTCAGGTGCGTTACAGTTAAAAATTTCTGGGGCAATGAAACTGCGGCCCATTTGTTCGGCCATTAGGGCGTAATCACTATTACTGACGCCGGCACCGTATTCACTCTTAGGCAGGAATAAATTCCACAGTCCTTGAGATTTTGCCTGCGTTTTAAGCTCCTTAATTATGGGCAATACGGTCCAACGATTATCCAGTGCCCTCAGCTCTTTAAAATAACCTTCTTCAATAGGTAGAATCTTCTGCTCGATAAAATCGGTAACTTTTTGGAGCAGCTCAGCGCCCTTTGGAGAGGGGTTAAAATCCATGACGTTGCCTTTTAGTGATATGATGGCCTTTAAACAGCCTACAATGTAAAACCCTCCACACTATTAATCCAATGAATATTAAGAATCACTAGTCATTAGTTATTTTAATAGTACTATATAACCTGAAGTGCCATTCTCAGGGTGTCCCAATGAAGATTGATCTAAATTTATTTACGGTATTTGAAGCCATCTATACCGAGGGCAGCCTAACCCAAGCCGGCAAACGCTTAAACCTTACTCAACCCGCCATCAGTCATGCCTTGGCCCGGTTGCGTGGACGCTTGGATGATCCGCTGTTTGTTCGCCATGGACACAAGATGCGGCCTACGCCGCTGGCACAAAATTTATTGCCAGAAATTCAAAGTGCTTTAAAGCAATTAAATAAAGCACTACAGCAGGCTCATACCTTTGACGCAGCCAAAAGTGATAAGACGTTTCGCCTTGCCATGCGCGATGTGATGGAAGCCACCATGCTGCCCCCTTTAATTCAGGCTCTGGCGCAAGAGGCGCCCAAAGTTCAAGTGGCCAGTGTGCGCATAGATCGTCGCGATATGGCGCAAAAACTGGCCAGTGGAGATTTGGATTTTGCCATTGATGTATTACTGCCTAATCAAGACAGCATTAAACATCACAAGCTGATTGATGATGAATTAGTGATTCTAACGAATAAGAAGCAATTGAATTTAACTAAGAGCATGAGTGAAGAGCAGTACCTAGAGGCCAAACACATTCTAGTGAGTACCCGAGCCACAGGTCCAAGTGTGGTCGATTACGCATTGAGCGCCCTAGGTTTTCAGCGCGACATTCACCTGCGCTGCCAACACTATTATGCAGCCTGCCAAGTAGTGGCAAAAACCGACCTTATATTAACGATGCCAAAACGCTATGCCAATGTTCTGGTACAACATTTCGACAATATTAACGTCCACCCTCTGCCCTTTGCCAGTCGTGACATCGATGCACATATATACTGGCATCAAACCCGCGATAGCGACCCGAGTAGTGTCTGGTTTAGAAACTTTTTAGCGCAATTAAATGAAGTATGGAAAGAGTCTTAATTAATTAGTCCCCCTATGATTTTTCACGCATGGCGTTAGGTGGGGAGTTAAACCAGCGATGGCAAGCACGATAAAAAGTAGAGGATTCTGAAAATCCTAATATAAGGGCTACTTCTTTTAGGCTCTTTTTAGTATTGCAAATAAGGTGCTGAGCTTTTTGTTTGCGCTGAGCATCCATTAGCTCTAAAAAACTGCTGCCTTCTTCATGTAAGCGGCGCTGCAAGGTCCGAGTGCTAATATTTAGATGTCGAGCGACCTGCTCTCTATTGAGGTTAAAATCAGCGCTCTCAACAATAAGCTGAATCACCTTTACTTTCCAACTCGTATTTAAGTGAGCCTCCAACAATTGGTCTGCGTGCTCCCTATGAACCTGATTCAATCCAACATCTCCCTCTACTAAAGGGCGATCAAGTAACTCCTTGGAAAACTGAATACCGGTAAACTCCTGATTAAATTTAGGAATTAAACCAAAGGCTTTTTGGTATTCCAATAAATCAGGGCCTGCTTCATGGGAAAAACAAACATCAGAAGGAGCAATATTTTCATCCCCCACCATCCAGCTACTAAAAGCCAATAACAACGCCATTACCGATTCATGCTGGTGGCGGCTAAACGGAGTACTGTCTGGTTTGGGGGTAAAACGTAGCCAAATTTTATCCGCCTCATAAGACAGTTTTAAATTGGCCCCTTCACTCACTAGTGGCATGTATTTTGTGAAATTTTCAAAAGCACTCAACAAATTTTGGCTGGTCATGGTCACGTAAGCGGCAGCGTGAAAATAGGATGGGCGCCCTCTTTGCCCCATGCGTAATCCAAAGAAGTCATGTGCGCTTAACGATTCTGCTCGGGCCCATATTTCTTGAGTCTGATCCAAAGATAAATAAGCAGGTTTGTTGTTTTCCAGATCGAGCGTAAAGTCTAAATCAGATAAAATTTCGTCACTGCTCACCCCAAGCGACACAGCGGCAGCTAATATACCTTTTACCCAGTGAATTGAGACACGCTTATAAGCTGAATCCATAGATATTACGCTTTATCGAATGACGGTTATTATTTTACGTGATTAGGACCTATTTGGCACGCAAGGTCAATCCGTGGGGCTAGAATAAACAATGCTATAAATATTCAAGGTGGGTATCTTAGACTCAAACCTAACAATATTAATGGTCAATAGAGGCGTACATGTCAAAAAGCATTCAAATGTGGCTGGACGAATACGGTGAAAGCCATCAAAACAAAACGAACAAACTCATTCACTGGGTGTGTGTACCCACTATTTTTTGGACGGTGGTGGCCTTTGTTTGGGCTATTCCTACCCCTGCCGCCTTTTCTGAGTTATCGCCTCATTTAAATTGGGCAAGCCTTTCGATTGTTTTAACTGTGTTATTTTACCTGCGTCTTTCGTTGCCTCTGGCCATCGGCATGACAGGGTTTATTCTGCTGTGTTATTTCACGGTAGTTGCCTTTGATGCTGCCCTGCCTGGATATTTAGTTATCTTCTCTGCAGTGGCGTTTGTGATTTTATGGGCCTTTCAATTTTATGGTCATGAAGTAGAAGGAAAGAAACCATCCTTCTTTAAAGACATTCAGTATTTAATGATAGGGCCAGCCTGGTTGATGTCATTTATCTATCAAAAGTTGGGTTTGAGATACTAATTTCTCCCCCAAAAAAACTGACATATAATAAATAAAAACCGAAGTCACCTTCGGTTTTCATTTATTTAAATCTCGGCCTTAAAGGAAAAAGACACCGCTCTATCCGCTAACCCATCCATTAAAGCCTTATCCTCTTCGTTAATGTTAGCCATACTTACTGCACAGGAAAATGTATAAATATCGGTTGTTTTATACACGCCTAGAAGAGTAATATTTTGGTATTCAGGTTGCTGATAAATATTTCCTAACAGACTCATGGCCAACTCATCATGAAAATATTGCTGACTCCAACCTAACGTAAACACTCCCGAACGATCATTGCCATCAGTACCTAATGATTCAACCTGCCAAAAACCAGAATTTAATTTTTGATTATTTAACGTGGTGTACTCAATGCCCAGGGCCAACTCCGCGGTGCTGCTTTTTTCAGATGAGATAACATCCACCTGATTAGACTTATAAGCTAAATCCCATTTGTATAATAAACGCCCCTTAGCAAGGGAGGCACTTAATCCCGCAAAATCAAATTTCTGGGATTCAAATTGAAAATCATCATTATTCATACTCGGTATATAACCTGGCATATTCCAATAGAGCTGAGCCAACATAATGCTCAGGTCGAACCCAGGGTAAGTCAGCTTCAGGCGCATTCCAAGCTCCTCCCAGCCACTGCTGTTAACACTAATATTGCTAGCTGAGTGAGAAATGACATTCGTTTTAGGCGTAGGTATATAAAAAAACTGGACTTGTTTTTGCGTAAGGTAACAGTCAACTAATAACATATCTTGGGCTACACGAAGGTCATTGTAATCAGTAAACAACTGCTCGGTAAAATCAAAAGGGGTCAACACATCTACCGCAAATGTACCGTCTACCTCCCCCCATGCAAGCGTTTGACGACCTAGTGTATAGGCACATTGATCTTGACTGTACTGTAGCCAAAATTGCTGAACCTTAGAGCGCCCATAACTTTCACCCTTATCAATTGCTTGCGTGTCCGAGCGAGAAAAGTAGCGATAGTTCGTTTGCATTTTAAAATATAAATCGGAATGCAGAGTATCTTCGTAATCTAATTGAATTTTACTGCGCTCTACCCCTTCATTTCCTTGAGCTTTAGTGATGTCGTGCTGCAGCGTGGTTTTCACTGTATGCCACCATGGGGAGGAATTGGTTGCCTCGCTAAACTCAGGGACTAAAGGCTTACTCTGTTCGACCTCAGTAACAATGACAAATTCATCGTCCTCCAATAACCAGTCGGTTTCATCAGCCGTATTTTCTTGGGCATAGACGCACAAATTTAAAAAGGCGCTTAAGAATAAAAGCCCTTTAATCCACACTTTATTGAACCAGTTCACGCAAGACTGCTAACTCTTTTTCACGAAAGGCAAAATCAGTAAGCGTTCTCTGGGTTAAGAATTGTTCGCTTACTTGCCTATTAAGCGCTATTTTTTCTGTTTTCATGTTAGATAAGCGCAATGTTTTTAGATTTAGCACAGTCACATCCCTTGCCAACCAATAGCCCTGAATATTAACGATATTCTTGAATAGAAGACGTTTATATACCTTTCCTCGTTTATCATAAGTTTGCATTTTAAGCGGTAGTAGTCGCTCCTTATCTACCCAAACTAAGATCTTGCTGTAATCGGTTTTACTCAGGCGAGCAGGCTTAGGCAGCGACTCAATCACCCACACCGACCTCCCTGCATATAAACCTTGCTGCAGAATTTTATAGCGATATTCATCGGTCTTGCCACTTTCCATATCTTCAGTACTAAATTCTGAACCAAATATGGCGGTAGGCTCTTGGTCATCGCTAGAACCACTAGCAATGCGCTTAACTTTTCCTAGGGCTGACAAGTACAGCCAGGATTCACTGTCTTTTTTATTATCGTCGTAACTATAACTGAGCATGCCTATGCCCCGTTCACTGGCGGGCTCAAGAAGTATCGAGATATTTTTGCTGTCCTTTTTATTCAGACCAGATTGTTTCGATACCGACTCCATCAACTTAATTCTCGGGGTTTCTACACAGCTAATTTTTTTGTCTTTTTTGGCAAACCTGCAGGTAGATAATCGGGACTGGGTAAACGTACCATCGCTAACATTGCGTTGCTGATTATCCATTTTTTCCATTATGGTGTTAGCATCCATAACTTTCTGGGCTATCGCTCCTGAAGAAAAAAAGATAATCCAAACTACTAAGTATTTAAGAGATTTAATTTTCATTATAACGAGGCCTTTTGATGACTGCTACCCGCCTCTAAATTTTCAAAAAATCTCTTACGGCCTAGATCTGGTTTCAACCATTGTATAAGAGCTGGAAGCAATAAAAGATCGGAAGATAAAGCTACAAATATGGCCATGGAGCCAAAAATACCAGTCTTAGCCATGCCTAAATAATCACTAAATGCCAACATTGAAAAACCCAACCCTAATATAAGAGTGGTAAAGGTAACCGCCTGCCCTACCTCTTGAATAGTATTAGCAAGTGCTGTTTCTACATCGCCACTCTCATACCAAGCATCACGGTAATGTGCTAGAAAATGTATAGTGTCATCAACGGCAATGCCTATTATGAGGGGGGCAATAATCAGTGTATCGGTATCAAGTGGAACACCCAAAAGCCCCAATAAACCAAAGGTAAAAAAGGCCGGCAACAGATTTGGCATCATGCTAATTAGCCCTCCCTGTAAAGAGCCTAGGGTCACCATCATTAACAAGGTGATAATTAATAAAGCAAAGCTAAAACTTTTAATTTGTGTCCAACTGATGTGGTCAACTAACTCCATCATTAATGCCAATGACCCAGTTACCTGAACCTCCATTTGAGGGTATGTATTTTTCAATGGCGCAAAGTGCGCTTCAATATCTTTTCGAATACTGTTAAAAATCTCTGTATATTCGTAAGAACCTGCATTTCGTAATTGAATACTAATATGGCTTTTACTGTAATCATCACTCACTAGCGTACTGCGATCTTCCGGGTTGGCATTATCAAATAAGTACAGTAATTGCGCCGATAGGTTAGGGTCTTGCGGGATAATCTTTTTTTCAATTTGACCTTCGTTCATAAGCATATGGGTTTCTTTTACAAAATCAGCCAATGAAAAGGTCTTAACCACATATTGAGAATACTGTTTTTCAATATGTCTTTGTAGGTTATCTACAACCTTTAATACTTCAGGCTGTTTAAGAGCCTCACTTTGACCAAAGTCCATCATTATTTCTAGGTTTTGCCCGCCCATCATATGTTTATCGACTAACTCATGAGTCACTCGAATACTACTTCCATCACGGGTTAACTCTACAAAGTTACTGTCTACTTTTACTTGCGAAGCGCCATAAATAAACAATATAAAAATGGAGGTATAACTGACCACAATAAATAATGGACGACGACTCACCCAACCAGGAATACGATTTAACAGGGGCTGTAGCCAGTGCTGTTTATGTTTAACGCGATCGGTACTGGCTTTAATTTTGATGGGGTGCCAAATATCAAGTAACACCGGCAGTACAAATATGGTGAGTATAAATGCCATGAATACCCCCATGGCGGAGGTAAGTGCGAAAACAGAGATTTGCGGAATATCAGACACGGTTAAAGCCAACATGCCGCACATAGTTGTAACAGAGGTTAAAAATATTGGCACACCGGTTTTACGATAAGCTTGGGCCATAGATTTTTCATGGCTTAGATCCTCTTTGCGGTAAGAAATATAAGCGCTTAATACATGTACGCAATCGGCAATGCCCACTGCAAAAATGAGCATAAAGGTTAGAGTCACCATATTTGAAAGAGTAATCCCCAATAAACTGGCGCTGCCTATGGTCCCAAAAGCGCTGCCGACTATCACCACTATGGGCCAAACCACCGCACTTAAACTTCTAAATAAAAACCACAACAACACCATGACAATCAACACCATAATGCCCATTAGATTTCCCGCCTGCCCCATGGATTCCATGGCAAATTCCATCATGGGAGCATTACCTGTAAAATAAAAAGTGAAATGCTGGTATTTGGGTTGAACTGTTATGGCTCGCAA
Source organism: Bermanella sp. (assembly GCA_036960565.1). Classification (GTDB taxonomy): domain Bacteria; phylum Pseudomonadota; class Gammaproteobacteria; order Pseudomonadales; family Oceanobacteraceae; genus Bermanella. The sequence continues at coordinate 51,720 of JBALXQ010000022.1, read as the reverse complement.
ATCTTTCATAAACAGAAGGTACTCATCCATTTGCATGGACCGATACTCAATACTGTTACTTTCCACGTCACTGTTATCAACCGGTGTAAGCGAGCTGTTTAGATCAAACTCATCATCCATTAACAAATCTTGAGATTCTGTATCCTGGGGCACTCGCTCTTCAGAATTGATTATCTGTGTACCAAAATCGGTTTTTAAACGAATGCCGCCATAAGCAAAGTCTTTGGAGAAATAGGCCAATTTGAAACTGTCTTGCTGCAAGGCAATAAGACGTTTTTCTTGTCGTTGTTTGTCGGTGGTGGGGAAGTTTTGAGCGAGTAACTTTTGGGAGACTAAAGTATCCCCTTTGGCCAATTGATAACGCGCACTATAAAGGCTGTCGATACGCTGTATTCGCCCAAGCTGATTTTGTTCAATTAATAGTTTATTAGGTAATAAAGGCGTTAGGCGTGCTTTTTGTAACTCTTGAATAAATTGCTTTAAAGTACTGATAGAGGCTTGAGAAAACACATCGCCATCTTTGGCTTCATAAACTATATAAACACCGTCATCACTGCCAAATTGAGCCCTAAACTCATCCAAGCTGACTTTTGCTGGATCATCACCCTGAAACCAGCTCTCCAATGACATATCCATGCTAAACCGGGTTAGCATCAGATAACTCATCACCCCCGTAGACACTAAAAATATGGCCATCACCCAGTACCGCCAAGGTAATAACATGGCTGGTGCCGCCTGAAAAAAAAGGTTAAGCCGGGAAAGTAATATTTGCACAAGTTTCGTCCTGAAACATCTGAATCCAGACAGTATAGCCTTACAGGTCTGCCTGTGTATGCCTTGCAGGCCGCCCACACCTTACTAAAGAGTATTAATAGTTGATTCAGCTCAATTACCCTAATTATTGGCTATGCTGAATACTGAAAGACTAAATTTGAGAGTACGTTTTGCTTACTTTATCAAAGCGCATATGGATCAGCTTTATTACCGTAGTCACCGTCGGCGTGATCATGTCCTATGTCATAAGCGTATCGGGCCAACAAGCCGGTAAAACCGCTCATAATCTGGTTGCTGTGCAATTGCCTAAATTGGCACAGATCAAAAGCTTCTGGGCATCCATAACTGAGCATGAATTGTTACTGTATGAATATTACAGTACGACTAATCGAGACGATATTTGGCCCAAAGTATTGCATCAAGAGCAGACGTTTAAGGATCACTTAAAAAGTATCAGCAACAGTTTTTCCGGGGAGATTATGTATTTACCCCGACTACAAGATGAGTTAACCACTATTAGTCGAACCCTAGACAAAAACCTTGGCATGCAAAATGTCGATTGGGATCTAGCAAGGTCTGAGCTAGCTAAACTCACTGAAACCGGAGAACAAGCTGAAAAGTTGTTAATAATGCTCACTCAAAAAATTGAAGCGGATGCTTGGCAGGGGGCACAGTCTACGCAGCTTCAAATAGATAACATTGTTAAATTGGTCATTGGCTTTACCCTTATCATTATTGTCGTGGCCATGTTTGTCGGCTTCTACACTCAGGTTAATATTCGTAAAACTGCCAAGCGTAAAGCTTTGGCAAAATTTCCAGAACGTAACCCTAACCCTGTCTTAAATTTAGATTGGCATGGCAATATTTTATTTAGTAATCCGGCCTATCAAAACCTATTAAGTGAAATCCAAGGTTGCCAGCCAAATCTAAGCCAGCTATTACCTGATGATTTCAGTTCTCGTCTTAAGGACTGGCAACACCAGCATGAAAATTTCATTAGCTTTGAAGGAAAAATTGCACAGTACTATCTAAATTACAGTTTATCGCTTTTGCCTGACCTAGAAAGCTGTCACGTATATATAGAAGACATTACTGAACAAAAAAAAGCCCAGGATCAATTAAAATATCAGGCCTTTCATGATATCCACACCGGTTTACCTAACCGACGTCAGTTTGAAAATACACTGAATGCTAAAATCACTGCAGACAAACCTTTTTATGCTCTGTTTATTAGCATTGATCGCTTTAAATTTATCACTTCGAGTCAGGGCTATTACATTGGTGACCGCATCATTGAACATATGGGTAAACGCCTACAAACATTTTGTGGCAATTTACAAAAACACATTCAAACCTTTCGCCTTGAGGGGGAGATTTTTTGCATTTTGATGGACCAGAGCGAACAAAATCATATTAACGAAGTGATTAACTCCATTCAGAATTCCATGGACGAACCTTTATGTGTCGATCAACACAGGTATTATTTAAATTTAAGCATGGGCGCATGCAACTTCCCCATAGATGGTAAAAGTGCTCAAAGCCTAATTACCAATGGTAATGCTGCATTGAATTTTGCCAGCCGCGTAGGCGATAGCTGGCAACAATATGATCCCAATTTACATGCTGCCGAGCAAAGTTGGTTGCCCATAGAAGAGGGCCTTCGTCATGCATTAACCGAGAAACAGTTTGTGCTGCACTATCAAGCCAAAGTGGCGGCTGACAGCACCCAGGTAAAGGGAGCCGAAGCATTAATTCGCTGGATTGGCGAAGATGGCAAGATGATTAGCCCAGGCATGTTCATTCCCGTGGCGGAGCAAACGGGGTTAATCATTAAGATTGGGCAATGGGTCATTGAGGAAGGATTTAATCAGGCCAGGCGGTTTTTAGACAACAAACAAGACATACAACTGGCCATTAATATTTCAGCTCGTCAGTTTCAGCACAGGCATTTTTTACAACAATTAAAAGACACGCTTGAAATAAGTCAGGCCGATCCCACTAAAATTGAATTAGAAATAACCGAAAGCCTAATTATGGAGAATGCCGAGCAAAGCATTCAAATCATGAAGAAACTAAAGGACATGGGGTTTGCACTTGCCATCGATGACTTTGGTACCGGTTATTCTTCACTTAGCTATTTAAAGCAATTTCCCATAGACACTTTAAAAGTAGACCAAGCTTTTGTACGTCATCTTGAAACCGACAATGATGATAAAAGTATCGTGCGAGCCATCGTCGATTTAGCCAAGCATTTAAACCTGAAAACTATCGCTGAAGGGGTTGAAACTAAAGGGCAGTATCATTTCTTAAAAGACATTGGCTGTGATTTTATTCAAGGGTACTTATTTAGCAAACCGGACGCGGTGGAACACCTTATTAAACCACCTTCTTTCAAATAGCAGACAAGTGTATTCACAAATAAAAAGGCCTTTAATTAGGCCTTTAATTTATTTAGGAATCATTAACCAATATCTGAAATTCAAAGCGCTTTTATCAATTCATCACTGGCTCTTTCCCATACCGTTGAGCGCCCGGCAAACGCAAAGCCTATGTACCCTCTTACATCCAGTTTTGTACCATTTTCAATGACCTCTATTTTAGAAGTATAAATACTGCCATTGCCTGGATCCAAAATATTGCCATCATCCCAAACACCATCGTCTTCGGTTAATCCCCAAATGAACTGCATACCTAATATAGGCATATCTTTAAATTCATCTTCACACTCACTGCATTTTGGATTTTCTTCATCCGGCTCTATTAATTTAATTATTTTTCCCTTTAGCTCCCCCTGCTCTATCCATATTTTAACAAGGCTATCGGCCTTGCCACTTTCTTCATCGAAGGTTGTCCATATTCCTTCTACTGAATTCTCTTGCGCCCAACTGAATTGGCACAGTGAGCATAATAATAGCCCGGTTAACATCAGAAGTTTTTGCATTTTAAATCTCCAAGTGTCAGTTTCAATGATTAAATCAGAAATACTTTAGCACAATGGCAGACACCCTCCATGTGGGATGTGGCCCTTAAGATAGAGTGACATTCTGAGACGAATTAGGTTGGGTAAAATAAGAGGAGAATATATTAAATCTAAAAACAAAAAGGGGCTAGCAGATGCCAGCCCCTTGAATTAACTTCTAGACTTTATTTGGCCGCCATACGAATAGCACCGTCTAGGCGTATTACTTCACCGTTTAGGTAATCATTTTCAGCCATGTGTACTACTAGCTTGCCGAATTCACTTGGCGTTCCCAAACGTTTTGGATAATCCACACTGTCGCCCAATGCTTGAACCACTTTTTCAGGCAAGCTCAAGGCCAAAGGAGTACGGAATAATCCAGGGGCTATGGTATTCACGCGAATGCCGTATCGAGCCAACTCACGGGCAATCGGTAAAGCCATACCCACAATTGCGGACTTACTGGCGGCATAAGCAGGCTGACCAATTTGGCCATCGAATGCAGCTACCGATGCCACATTAATAATGACTCCACGGCCGTTATCTTCATTAAAGGCAGGCATTTTGGCCATTTTAGCCGCGGCCTTACTCAATACGTTAAAACTGCCAAACAAGTTAATGTCGACAATTTTTTTGAAATTCCCAAGTGGTAATGGCTCACCTTCGCGATTGATCACTTTCTCCGGTGGCCCAATGCCAGCGCAGTTTAATACGATGTGTAACTCACCAAATACTTTTAAACAATGCTCAATGCCTGCGTCTACAGACGCTTCATCGGTTACATTAACTTGGGCAAAAGTAGCTACATCGCTACCCAATTGCGATACAGCTTGCTGTGCAGCTGCTTCATTTAAATCAAAGATACAAACCTTAGCACCTTTTTTAACCAACTCTTCACATGCGCCGAGCCCTAACCCGGATGCGCCGCCTGTGACAATCGCTACTTTATTTTGAAGATCCATAACTACGCCTGTTCTTTGTCATTGAAAATTTTTCAATAGCATACTGTGCCCACTGCAAGGCCACCATGCCAATTGTGTCCATATTCATTGATTTAAAATTTAGCAGGTAAATATAAAGAGATAAGCTGAAGAAAAAGAGAGGGTTGGGTAAAAAACATCGTAAAGATGTTGCCTATATAACAAAGGTTTCGTTAATTAATTCGATCAAGGCGCTCTTGTCCACCGGCTTATTTAAATGCCCGTCAGCTCCGGCCTCTTTGCATTGCTGCTTGTGCTCTTTATCAATATGACCACTGACCATGTATAAAGGGCCAGTAAAACCTTCTTCTCTTAATATCTGCGTTGCTTCTAAACCGCCCATAACGGGCATTTCCATATCCATAAGGATTAAGTCAAACCCTTGCTGTCTTGATAATGCCAACGCTTCTTCACCATGATTGGCAATGATAATTTCCAATGTGTCGTTTGCTTTATAAACAAACTGCTTCAATACTTTTTGGTTTACCACATTGTCTTCCACAATCAATACTTTTCCAGAACGCAGTTTTGGCTTAATCACAGATTGCAGTACCGCATATAAGTGCTCTTGCACGATTGGTTTTTCCACTACCTGTGAGAAGCCCATGGAAAAATATTCTTTCTTTTGATGCTTCATGACATTAGCGGTGAAAGCAATAATAGGTATGGAGGGATATTTTTTGGAAATAATCGCAGCGGCCGCCTTGCCACCCATGACAGGCATTTGAATATCTAAAAAAACCAGATCAAATTGATGTAACTCACACATGTCCAATGCTTGTTGACCATCATCCACCAGCATCACTGTTAACCCAACTTGCTCCAGCATGCGTTCGATTAATACCTGATTTTCATTATTATCTTCAGCCACTAAAACCCGGCCTTTGTATTTTGGTACCAACTTGGCTTGCGCCACACGCTTATGTACTTCAATAAGCTGCTGTAAATTACCAGCATTTTCTATCACGTTATCAGCTTTGATCTGCCCAACATTAATGCTTAATGTAAAGCAGCTACCTTGGCCTTTCTGGCTCGTAAGGGTTAAATCCCCCCCCATTAAATGGGCTAGGCTTTTTGAGATAGAAAGCCCGAGCCCAGTGCCACCATAAACGCGAGTAGTGGAACTGTCTGCCTGAATGAAGGCATCAAAAATTCGAGTTTGTTCATGTTCATCCAAACCGATACCGGTATCGACAACGTTAAAAATTAGTTGATCATGCTGATACGACACCTCAATACGCACCCAGCCTTCTTCGGTAAATTTAATGGCATTGTTGCTTAGGTTATACAAAACCTGTTTCAATCGAGTAGGGTCGGTTTGAATAATATTAGGGATAGGGTATTGAACTTCCATACGAAAATTTAGAGATTTTTCTTTACTATTTAAATTGGCGTAATCTTCTAGGTCACTCAAGATAGAAACCAATTCAACTTCTATTGTTTCTACATCAATATTACTGGATTCAATTTTCGATATATCCAAAATATCATTAATAACCGTTAATAGGTGTTTGCCACTTCGAATAATGGTTTGTAAAAAATTATTTCTTTCTTGTTCATCTAGCTTTTTATCCAGCAAGGCTTCGCTATACCCCATTATGGCAGTCATGGGCGTACGAATTTCATGACTCATATTGGCTAAAAATAAGCTCTTAGCTTGCTCGCTTTGCTCAGCTTGCTCTCGTGCCCTTTGCGCATTGTCATACATGCTCACATTTTTGAGAGCGGTGCCCACTTGCACTAGGTATTCGCTAATGCGTTTTAAATCTGATTTCTGAAGGTCAAAAGGCGTTTCATAATTAATAAAACCCACTCCTGCCACCACCTGGTTTTGCACGTAAACAGGAAAATAAGCAATGGAACAACTGGGTTTAATGGCATAAAGCTGTTTATCTAATTCTGCCCCTCTGCTTACCCATTCAGGAGTTAGGTTACTAATATTAATAATTCGCCGAGACTCGATCCCGCTAACAAAAATACTATTGTGATCTTTCACTGGATCCATTTTAAAGTGTTTAAAAGCATTTTCTTCATACTCGCTCACTGCTTTGCCATAAGCGCCAACGATACTTAAGCCATCCCGTTGCTGGTTATAGGCAACCACAAAAAGCGATTCAAATGGATAAATTTTTTCAAGGGTATGCATAACCCCTTTCATGACTGTATCCAGTTCCAAATTACTGTTTACCGTCATCGCCAGCTCGTTCATATGCTGTAAGTCTTGTTGGCGCGCACTTAAGCTGGCTTTATGGCGACGTAAACTGCTGGTGATTTTAAACATCACCAAACCCAAGTTAGTAGTAAACACCACCAACCCAGAAGTGCCGAGTAACAGAGCAAAATTGGATATGTCAGGTCGATAATAGAAGCCGGTAAATAGGCCCCCTATCACTAGGCCGAGTATCTGTAGAATGAGTCCTTTATATAAACAACGAAGCCCGCCTAAGGCTAGGTTTGTCATATTGTTACTGCTGATGAAAAGTGCCATTAAAAAGGGATTGAAGCCCCACAGGCCAAGCGAAAAAGCATACAAAAAAGAATCAATTAAAATAGCGCGAACTTCACCTTGTTGACTGTTACTAAATAGATACGCTAGTTGCGGGTATAGAAGGGTATGAGCCAAGACGATTGACCACTGCCAAGCACTCACCGTGCTATCTCCCCAGAAAATGGCCAGATGCAAAGACAAAACCACAAGACAAGCCGTGGTGCGTAACAAGTAACTATTACGAATATTGGGAGATTTTTTAATTTTGGGGCCAGCCTTGCCCATGCAAAGTCCTAATGAACAACCATTCTAAACAATGTTAAGTATAACAAAGGCTTAGCTAAGCAAAAGAGTAAATTTAGAGAGATGCACTCCAGCTTTCACATATTAGCTTTTTAACAAGCGTAATACGCTTTCCTGGTTTTGATTAGCCTGTGCCTGCACACCAATGATGACACTTACCTGTATATCCGCTTTACTTTTTTCAGCCAACGCTTTGGCAAAATCAGTATCTTGTATGCGACTACTGGCACTTTGGTTTTGTTCATTTTTTAATGCGAGGAATTCAGAATTACTTTCTAAACGACTCTCACTGGCTCCCAGCTCACTGCGCCGTTGGGATACCAGCTCTAAAGCAGAATCCAGTGAAGTTAAATTTATTTCACCATCATCAGCTGCCACGCCTAAAGCAGAAAATTGTGCGGCAATGTCTTCACCGCCAATATCGATAGTTTGCCCCGCTTCTGTGCCAGCCTGAATATTTACCTGTGCGTCTTCAAAAACATTTTTACCGTTAAATTCAGTTTGGCCTAGTACCGTATCAATGGATTCCAACCTTTGATCTATTTCACTTTGAATAGCCTGCCTGCCCTCCTCATTTAATGTTCCGTTTTGTTGTTGCAGGCTGAGTTCACGAATTTTTTGTAAGTCCTCACTCACACTTGCTAGCGCACCATCTTCCACTTGAATATGGGAAATACCATCCATATTATTTTTAAGAGCCGCCGTTATTGAAAGACTCTGGCTATCCAGTTTGGTTGCAATCACCAACCCTGCCGCATCATCTTTGGCGCTATTAATTTGTTTGGCACTGCTGATACGTTGTAACTGGGTCTGCTGAGCCGACTGGGCTTTATTCAGTAATGAAGACGTGTCTTTGCTATTGGATATATTCATCATTACCTCGAAATATTTAACACTTTGGTTTTATTCAATAACGAAGAAATAGCTTGGTTATTAGAGATACTCATCATTACTTCCAGCCACTCAAGAAGCATGTAAGTGGGCATTTATAACTGCCTACAGCATAACCTTAATATATTAAGCATGAGAAAGACTGAAATGGCGCTAAGCTTATGGTGCTAATGCTGTTCAGGTAAAATTCCGGCTTTCATTGGCCAAATAACACATATTGGTAGCGGAATTGCTAACTTGGGTCATTTACCTTAAAAACCATGACCTCTATATTGCCCCTACATTTAAAGGAGTTTTCATGAGTCAGTACCCGAACCTACTCGCCCCATTAGACCTTGGTTTTACAACCTTGAAAAATCGCGTCCTTATGGGGTCTATGCATACTGGCCTAGAAGACCGTCCTTGGCATTTTAAACAATTGGCTGAGTATTTTGCTGAACGTGCTCGCGGTGGCGTGGGCCTTATTGTCACGGGAGGGTTTGCCCCTAACCGCCGGGGCGAATTACTGCCTTTAGGTTCACGACTAAGCAATGCTCTACAAATCCCTATGCATAAAAAAGTGACCTCTGCGGTGCATGAGGCGGGTGGAAAAATATGTTTACAAATACTCCATGCTGGTCGATATGGCTACACACCATACAGCGTGGCACCTTCGGCGATTAAGTCTCCAATCACCCCCTTTAAACCCAAAGCCCTATCTACCAAGGGTGTCTATAAAACGATTAGCCAATATGGCCGTTGTGCTGCACTGGCTAAAAAATCCGGCTATGACGGTGTAGAGGTAATGGGCTCAGAAGGGTATTTCATAACCCAGTTTCTAAACCAACGCACCAACCAACGTGACGATGAGTTTGGTGGATCTTACGAAAACCGCATGCGCTTGCCTCTTGAAATTGTGCGCACCATTCGCCAGGAAGTCGGCAAGGAGTTCATTATTATCTTCCGCCTTTCCATGATCGACCTTGTAGAAGGAGGCTCCAGCATGGAAGAGGTATTAACGCTGGCTAAAGAGCTAGAAAAAGCCGGTGTGACCATACTGAATTCAGGCATTGGCTGGCATGAAGCCCGTGTTCCTACCATCGTCACCTCAGTTCCAAGAGCCGCTTTTGTGGACCCCTGTGCCAAGGTAAAAGAAGTGGTGAGCATTCCGGTAATTGCCTCTAATCGCATTAACATGCCTGACACTGCCGAAGAAATTATCGCCAATGGCAAGGCCGACATGGTCTCTATGGCGCGTCCGTTCTTGGCCGACAGTGAATGGGTAAACAAGGCTGCTGAAGGCAGAAGCGACGAAATTAATACCTGCATTGCCTGCAACCAAGCCTGTCTCGATCATACATTTCAAGCCAAACGTGCCAGCTGTCTAGTAAACCCAAGAGCCTGTCACGAAACTCAATTACTCTATACCCCCACCCACAAAGCAAAAAAAGTGGCGGTAGTGGGAGCTGGCCCTGCCGGATTGGCCTGCGCCACCGTGGCCGCACAACGAGGCCACAAGGTAACCTTATTTGAAGCCAGAGACGAGATTGGTGGCCAGTTTACCTTTGCCAGTAAAATTCCAGGTAAGGAAGAATTTTTAGAAACCGTGCGCTACTTTAGGAAAATGATCGAAGTGCACAACATAGAATTGAAACTCAATACCTGGGTGAAAGCCGATGAACTTAAGGAAGCGGGCTTTGATGAAATAGTCGTGTCCACCGGTGTGGCCCCACGAGTTCCCAATATGCCCGGAATCGATCATAAAAAAGTAGTTTCGTATCAAGAATTATTGGGTAAAGAACTGAAGTTGGGTGGATCCGTGGCCATTATGGGCGCCGGCGGCATAGGCTTTGATGTGGGCGAATACCTCAGTCACCAGGGTGAGTCATTATCGCTCAACAAGGAAGCCTGGTTTGATGAATGGGGTGTCGACATTAATAACACCACCTCAGGTGGCCTCAAGCCCATGAATATAGAAGCCTCGCCGCGTAAGCTGTATTTACTGCAACGCAAAACCACTTCTTTAGGTAAGGGTTTAAATAAAACGTCTGGCTGGGTACACAGAGCGGTACTCAAAATGAAAAAGGTTGAGATGATTGGCGGCGTTGGCTACACCAAAATTGACGATGACGGCCTGCACATTACCATCAGCAATAGAGATGGCGATGTAATTGAAGAGCGGGTTCTAGATGTGGACCACGTAGTATTGTGTGCAGGGCAAATCAGCGTGAGCGAACTGTATAAGGACTTACAGGGCAACTCTGAACATAATTTCGGCCTGCACTTAGTGGGTGGGGCTGAGTTTGCCGGGGAACTGGACGCCAAACGCGCTATTAAGCTGGCTTCCGAGTTAGCCGCTTCGTTGTAGTCAAAGCCCTGGAGCGGTCAACTAGCTTCTGAACTGGCCGCTTCGTTATAGTCTGAAGGCATGACCGCCCTGAGCGGTCCTGAGCGGTCCTGCCCATTTTGATAGCCTATCCATACCGCTGAAACGCATTCATATCTGACACAACTGCTAGACTTAATGACTAGAGACCAATCAAGCAGGCTCTTATCATTAATATATATTACAAAACCGCCCTCATTACGCTTACCACGCTTATCACCCTGCTAACCGCTGTTTACTGGGGTACCAGAGCTTTGATGCTGGAGAGTTTCGAGGAATTGGAAGCTCAGCAAATGAGTGAAAACCTCAGTCGTATAGACTCAACTCTAAATCGTGAGCTGGGCCTCTTACAGGTCATTGTTATTGACTGGGCCGAATGGGATGACACCTACCATTACATGCATAATCGTGGGGTTAAATACGAGCAATCCAATATTGTTAAATCCACTTTTGACTCATTAAACGTCTCAAACATTATCTATCTGGATAAGGCTAAAAATTTAAGAAAAGATTTTTCAGATAAACTAAAATCACAAACCATCACACAAACACCCACCCCATTTTTTACTAATTTAAGTGAATATCACACAGCATCAGAAAAATTCAGTGGTATTTTGCAACTCAACAATACGCTGTACATGAGCGCATCAAATGAAATTCTCAAGAGTGATCAATCAGGCCCTCCTCGTGGCCAGTTTATTATGTTGCGATTATTTGATGACGAAATCATTAATGGTCTGTCCAAGCAGATACTAATGGATATTGAATTTATAAAACATAACAAACGCTCAATAATCCCGTTTGATAAACTGAATGATTTAGATAAAAAAGGGCACTGGTTAGAAATAAAGGGCGCTAACAAAATTGTGGGTTACAGTCTTTTAAATGACCCAATGCAAAACCCATTGGGATTTTTTAAAGTAACTTCATCAAGAGAAATTTTTAGTCGAGGAGTAAATACCTTAACAAGCTTCACCTATTTTCTAGCCGTTTCAGGTTTGTTTTTTTCAGTATTGGTATTATGGATACTAAGACAAATATTATTAAAAAGATTACTGGGATTAAGCCAAGACTTAATAAAAATAGGCAACAACAATCACAGTGGGAAATTGGTTGATGTAAAGGGTAATGATGAAATCACCACTGTGGCTAAAGCGGTCAATCAAATGTTGGCTGGACTTGAACGCTTTTACTTGCAGCTGCAACACCATCAAGAACACCAGCGAATCCAAAATGAATTGTTAATTAACCTGGCTAAAGAACCCTGTCTCATCAATGGTAACGTAAAATTGGCCGCACAAAGAATTACCGAGTTCATTTTGCACGGCTGTCAGGTTAATCATGCCAGTATCTGGCTACTTAATGAAACCAGCACTGAATTTAACTGCATAGACAGCCTACTAAGAGCAGGACAAAATCACCAACAAGGTGCAACCCTTCCCGTTGAAGACCTGGCAGTGGTTATAGAACAACTAAACAAACATGGCGTACTGGATATTAAAAATGGTCATCGACTTGAAAATAGCCAGTCGCTTTTAAAGATTATAAACCCGGATAAAAAGCCCTGCTCTCTTTACATTACTCCCATACATTTAAAGGGTGGATTGCACGGATTCATCATTGCTCAAAGTTTTCAGCTCGACTCGCAATATCGTTTAAATGATGAAACCTTTTTACTTTCCATCAGTGAGTTTGCTGAGCAAACACTCGTCGTCCAACAAAGAAATCGCCTAGAAGAAAACCTTAAAGAACAAGTATGTCGTGACAATTTAACCAAGTTGCCGAACCGGCATTTCTTTTATGAGCTTTTAAATGAAGAAGTGACATCCGCTAAAATCAATAACCACAAGCTCGCCATATTGTTTATTGATTTAGATAATTTTAAACCGGTCAATGATACCTATGGTCACAATATTGGTGACGAGTTACTGAAAATGTGTGCCAAACGCATGTCTAATGCTGTATTGAAAAGAGGCACGGTGGCCCGCTTGGGTGGAGATGAGTTTGTGGTTCTACTGACGTCATTACCACGAAATGAAGACGCCTGTAATATTGCAAAAAAAATGGTTAACACTCTATCAGACATTTTTTCTATTCAAGGAAAAAGCATCGCCATTAGCTGCAGTATTGGCATCGCTTTTTTTCCACAACACAGTAACGACCCTGACGAATTGGTAACACTGGCCGATAATGCCATGTATCAGGCCAAACAACAGGGACGTAATAATTTTTATGTTTATGCTGGCAATAAATAGCCTAGATAATGCCATGATCTAATTAGCTAGATCATTAAAGCATCATAAGAAAACAATATTTTAGAACATAAACGTCTTTATTAGACCCTCCCTCTAGATTGACAGAGCTACCTACCTGACATAAGGTAGGCAAATGAAATCCAATAATGATACACGCAGCCAAATACTCGATGCCGCACAAGATATGCTGCAGCGTCAATCCATTAGTGGGGTTAGCTTTCAGGAGCTAGCCAATCGCATTGGTATTAAGAAAGGCAGCATGTATTACCACTTCCAAAGCAAAGACGGTTTGTCTATTGCCATATTGGAACGAGCAAGCTCGGACATGTTAGCGGCCTTCGCACGCGGTGCAGGCAAGAGCCCAACTCAACAACTGGCCTATTTTATTAATATCTTTCGCAGCTTTATGGGCCAGGCAGAAAAAATTTGCCCGGGTGGTGCCTTTGCAGGTGAATGGGACAAGCTTAACGAGCCCGTACAAGTTCAAGCCCACAGGCTTATCAAAGTACAAGTTCAAGGGCTTAAGAAAATTATCGAAGCTGGCTTAAACACAGGAGAGTTTAGCGATCATCACCAAACTAGTGAGGCTTTGGCCGATTGGGCAGTATCAAATATACAAGGGGCCTTACTCACCAGTCGCATTACCCAGAACCACTTATCCTTTGAAACAAGCATGGATATATTGATGCAATACTTAACTGAGCAATAGATCCAAAAAATTTTACCCAACAAACCTACCTTACGTCAGGTAGAAAAAATCAACAGGAGATTAACCATGAATTACGCACTGGCAATGTTTCGCTTAGGCAATCAAATGGGCAGCATATTTACTCCTGCCAAAACCATCGAAAAAGCGGGCAGAATGTTTCTTACGCCCAAACGCCAAGAGATAAAAGACTGGGAACAACAAGCTGAACAACAAGGGCAGCGCTTTAAACTTAATGAAGACATCAGTGCCATTCGCTGGTTACCCGCAAAAGAAAATGGGCAAGCTACCCCCCGCAAACAAATACTATTGGTACATGGCTGGGAAAGTCGCGCCACACAGATGTATGGTATTGCCAAAAAATTACTGAGCCAGGGCTTTGAAGTAGTGGCGATAGACATGCCGGCTCATGGCCATTCTAGTGGGGTTACCTCCAACCCTCGTTTATTTACGCAAACGATCCATTTAGCCCAGCAACAATTAGGAAGCTTTGAGGTAATCATTGGGCACTCCATGGGCGCAGGCGCCACCGCCTTCGCAGTAGGACAAGGGGTAACACCACAAAAAATGGTGCTTATTTCTGGCCCCTCATCCATTGAAAATGCATTGCGACGCTTTGCAGGCTTCATTGGATTAAACAAAAAAGGGGTTAATAGATTTGTGCAGTTTATTTCAAATTTTGTGGGAGGCACCCTAGAGGAACTGGATTCAGCCTTACAGCTAAAACAATCTAATATACCCGCTCTACTCATTCACGATGAGCAAGATTTTGAAGTGCCGGCTAGCGAATCAAAGCGACTTGCCCAATCACTCAAGAATTCTGAGCTGTACCTTTCTCATGGCTTGGGGCACAGAAAAATATTAAAGTCAGAAGCCGTTTTGCAAAAAATAATGGATTTTATTAAACAAGATTAAAGCGCAATGTTGTGGAGTAGAACATATTGGTTCTACTCCACTACGTTTCAGAATTACAATGCGCCATGATCGCTTAGTAATTCAAAAATCGATTGAGCCATTTTTCGATAACCCAATTCATTAAAGTGAACACTGTCAGACTTATATTTTGGACTACGTAACAAAGATGCAACCAGCTCACCTTCAAATACCAATTGGTATTTTTCTGCCAATTCAGGAAAGATACTGGCCGCATTAGAGAACAACTTTTTTTCGGGCACTCCCACTAAAACCACTTGTACACCTTGAGATTGTGCTAGTTCAATCATCTTTGCCAAATTTTGTTTGGTTTTTTTAAGGTTGTGATTGCGTAATATGTCATTGCCTCCTTCCAGTAAAATCATAAGGTCGGGACGAATGTCTGCCATTACCTCAGGTAAACGAGCCAATCCATCTTCAGTAACTTCGCCCGATACCCCTGCATTGATTACCATACGACCACTTAATTGCTGCAGCACACTGGGGTAGGCATCCTCTTCCTCAACCCCTTTTCCATAAGTGAGGCTATCACCATATGCCAGGATGATAGCGGAAGGTCCTATGGGGGTTAGTTTGTTTTCCTGACAAGCCTGTAATAACAAGGCCCCAAGCAATACACACACAAGTTTAATAGCTGTATTCATATGATAAATATTATTAAAGGACTAATAAGAATGAGAGAGTCCGTTATATCACTTTTTAGCAAAACTATTGTTATCGATTAGACATTTTTTTAAAAATATTAATAAGGTGAAGAGCCTGACTCTGAGCATCATCAAGAGCGTTATGCGCAACACCTACCCGCACCAGTTTAATATCTGGATAAAAAGCCTTTATAGTGCGATAGCAACGATTATCACTGTATTTCCAGGGCCTACCTAAATAAGTTTTATCATAAGCGTTGGCGAGAATCACATTATCAAAGGTGGCGCCATTTCCCCAGATAAGAGCGCCCTCTTTCGCCCATTTTGAAAATAAAATAAGTGCCTCCTTTAACGGAATCCCTTTTACCGTTATGGCATCCCTTGCTGCTTGCTCTTGTTGTAACCACCATAAAACTGCATCGCCCCCCATCTCCAAACCCGCATCTAAACTGCTTTGTAAATCCACTACTTGGTAAAAGCTGTCTTCCAGATCGGTATTAAAGCGTACCGCACCTATGGCAATGATGGCGGCATTGGAATTAGTGCCCATGGTTTCTAGATCTAGCATTATGTTGTTTGGTTTTTGGGGGGACATTTTGTGACTGCTTTGAAGGAAGGGATAGGTTTATTTTAGTTGGTTTTTGGTGGGATGGTTGGAGTTGTAATGGAAAAACTAGAGCTTATTTCCCAGCCCTCTATTTCTTTTGCATTCAGATTCCAAACTGAAAGGGATCACTGCCTTGTTTTATCGGTGTTTGAGGCATGGATGCCGAAGCAAGCCTCCATGGATGGAATTTCGGCGTTCCATTAAACAAGGTGGTTTTCCCTCAAACTACCGAAGAAGGAAACGCTGTTCTATGGATTTTGGATTTTAATTAAAAAGGTAAAAACTAAAAAATACGGCTCTTTGCCTAAACCAAATAATTAGAGCAACCCAAACTGAAAAACGCCGCTCCTTGCCATCCATGGCACCGCGTCATACCGTACATCCTGTACATATAAAAAAGGCCGCTAAGCGGCCTTGGGTCCAAGCTGGACAATTACCTAATAACTGTAGGAGACACTATTAGGGTGTATTTAAAAATAAACTATCGGCTTTCCTCTGGTTGCTTAATACCATAAAACAGGCTGTATAAAACAGGTACGGCTATCATGGTTAAGACAGTCGCAAATGCTAGGCCGCCCATAATGGTGACCGCCATATCTGCAAAGAATGCGTCAAACAATAAAGGGCACATACCCAGGATAGTCGTGATGGCTGCTAATCCCACTGGGCGCAAACGGCTTAAACTGGCTTCTACCACAGCCTTAGGAGCCTCTAGACCTTCATTAATTTGAATGTCAATTTCTTCTAGCAACACAATGGCATTTTTAATTAGCATGCCAAATAGGCTCAAGAAACCTAACAAAGACATAAATCCAAACGGAAGGTCAGCCAATAATAAACCCGCTACCACGCCACACACAGCCATGGGCACGATCAACCAAATAATTAACGGCTCTTTTACTCGACCAAACAATAAGATGGTAATTAAAATCATTACCAAAAAACCAAGTGGCAAACCACCTCCCAGTGATTTTTGAGCTTTGCTTGAACTTTCAAATTCACCGCCCCACTCCAACTGATAACCTTCTGGTAGATGCAAAGCTTCAATAAGTGGACGAATACGCTTCAGCGCCTTACCAGCTGTTTCATTTAAACCAGGCTCAGCCAACACAGTAATGGTACGTAAGCGATCACGACGGTGAATCAAAACCCCTTCCGATTGCACATTAAACTTAGCACTCAGTTGACGCATTGGCACATAACTACGCTGATACGGACTCCAAACTAGGGCGTCGTTTAGCTTTTGAATCTCATCACCTTCTTCAGTTTTTCCATTTCCTGAATTTTGTGCCTTGGCAATAATGTTATAACTAAAATCTCCATCTCGTAATTTACCCAGATTCAAACCACTAGTAGCAAACTGTATGGCATCGGAGAAATCAGCACGGGTAACACCTGCAATCCCTGCATTGTAATCATCGTATTGAGGAATCATCACCAGCTCTTTTTCACGCCAGTTATGACGTACATCCATGAGCTGTGCATCGGCTTTAAATATGGCCTGTGCTTTTTCTCCTAACTCTCTAAGCACCACTTTATCGGGTCCAGAAAATCTTGCTTCTAGCTTGGCGCCACTGGCTGGGCCAAACACAATGCGTTCCATGTAAATTTGCGCATCCGGATCTAAAGCCCTTAATTCCACATTGAGCTTAGCGATCAAACCTGGGATTTCGGCGCGACTATTCGTGCGAATAACCAATTCACCATAACTTTCATTGGCTTGCTGAGGAGCATAGGTAAGGGTGTAACGCTCCCCCCCTTTACCTATGAATGTGGTAAGTGCGGATACTTCTTCGTGCTTCATGGCAATGGTTTCAGCCTTCTGCATAAATTCGGCGGTCTCCCTAATATCTCGGCTTTGAGGCCCCCAGTAATGCACATAAAACATCGGAGTATTGGCGGGCGGAAAGAACCCTTGCTTCACAAAACCAAAACAAAAATAACTAAGCAAGGTAATACCCACCAACAGCATGACCGTTAAACCCGGCTTATGTAATGCTTTTAGCAACACGCTTTTATAACGATTATGAAAGACACTATTAAAATCACCTTCACTCGCCGACTCCCCTACTTTAAAGAAATAAGAGCCAAACAAAGGTGCCACCGTAATGGCCAATACCCAACTTAGGAAAAGTGAAATGGTAATAACCGCAAACAAAGAAAATAAGAATTCACCCGTGCTGTCGTTTGATAAACCAATGCCAGAAAACGCAGCGATACCAATTAGAGTTGCGCCCAATAACGGCCACTGAGTTTGCTTTACCACATGGCTTGAAGCATCAAGTGCGTTAACGCCTTTTTGCATACGCAGCATCATGCCTTCGGCTACTACGATGGCGTTATCTACTAGCATACCCATGGCAATCACTAAGGCACCTAAGGAAATACGTTCTAAATTTAGCCCGTACAACCACATGACTAATATGGTGCCCAATACGGTTAACAATAAAACACCACCTACCACCACACCGGCGCGCCAGCCCATAAAAATACACAGGGTGGCAATCACCACCGCTACCGACATAATTAAGTTAAGAATGAACCCGCTAACCGATTCATCTACTACCTGCGCCTGATCATAAATAGGGGCAAGAGAAATCCCCACGGGTAGCTCTTCTAAAATTTCAGCAATGCGCGCACGCACGGCTTTGCCCACTTCCACTACGTTGGCCTCTTTGTTGGCTGCTATGGCTAGTGTAATGGCAGGCTGCCCGTTATGGCGTACCAAGAAACTTGGGATATCGACCACGTCCAGAGAAATTTCGGCAATGTCTTTAATGCGAATTTGCGAAGTAGTACCAGGCAAGCCCAGTGTAATGCTATCAATGGCATCTACCTTTGAACCTGCACTTTCAACCGGAATACGAATGCGCTGTCCGTCCATTAAGATACGGCCACTGCTATAGGGTCTTAGGCTGTAATTTAAAGCCTGCTTTACATCAGGAAGTGACAAACCCAAGCTCGCCAACTGAGACGTATCAATAGTGGCGGTAATTTGCTCTTTCAAAACACCCTTAACCGATACCTTGGACACATTGGCAACCGTTAATAAATCGCGGCGAATTAATCGTGAAAATTCACGCAACTGATAAGGCGTAAAGTCAGGGGCAGTAAGCGCATAATACAAACCATATACATCACCAAAATCATCAAACACCTGAATGGGTCTAACTCCGGTGGGTAAGCTGTTTTGCGTATCACTCATGCGCTTGCGCAGTTCATCCCAAATTTGTGGCAATTCGGTGCCATCGTATTTCGACTTCATCTCTACTGAAATTTCAGAAACACCAGGCTTGGATTTAGACGTAACCCTTAATACCTGCGGCATTTGCTGCATGGCAGTTTCTATAGGCTCGGTGACTTCCCGCTCCACTTGTTCGGCACTGGCACCAGGAAAAGCGGTAACTACTTGAGCTTGTTTAATGGTGAAGGCTGGATCTTCCAAACGACCAATGTCGTTCAGAGCAATCAATCCACCAATGAAGCAAATAATGATCAGCAGCCAAGTATTAACTGGCGTTTTTATCGAAGCTTTTGCGATATCCATAGTCAGACCCTCTTACTGCATTACATAAGGGCGAACTAACATCCCTTCTTGCATCTGAGAGGCACCGGCGGCCACCACTTTTTGATCGCTATGCAAACCCGACAAAACAGCAATCCAACCTTGCTTCATGGGTCCTACTGTCACCGCCTGTTTCTTAACTGTTTGGGTGGCTTCATCATAAACCCAGACATAAAGGCTATCATCACTGCCGGTCACTACCGCATTAACAGGAACACCTACTACCGCTAGTGAGCTTTGAGTCACGCCAGTAATGGAAACTGTGGCACGAATGCCAGGGGTAATATCCATGCCTTTTTTATAATCCATGGCGTATACAATTTGATAAGTTTGCGTCACAGGGTCAGGCTCGGTGCTGTGCTCTACGTATTCGATATCGTAATTTTGTTTTAAAGCACCGCCCAGATAAGCACTGGCGGCACTGATTTGCTTAAGTCGGTAGGCGCTAACCAAGCGTTCAGGGACATCAAACTCAAAATGGATACGTGAAAAATCTTGCAGACGTGCCACTACCGCACCGGCTTTAAGGAAGCCTTCATTTTCAATAATTCGTTTGGCCACCAACGCATTAAACGGCGCTCTTAGCTGGCTGTATTCTAAATTTGATTTGGCATTTTCAAGATCTAACTCAGCCAATTCAAAGGCAACCTGAGCATTATCAACCGACTTCTCTGAACCTATGCCCTTAGTAGCAATGACCTTTACACGCTTAAGTTCCAACTTAGACTGCTTTAAACGGACCTCAGCCATGGATACCGCACGGTTAAAGGGTTTTTGATCGAGCATTGCTAATAATGCGCCCTTTTTAACGTAGCGCCCCTCTGGCAGATTAACCGTTTGCAGACGACCGCCCACGCGAAACGCTAAGTTCACAGTACTCTTAGGCACCACTTTGGCGGGAAAGGTGAAGAATGATTCACCTGATTTTGTCTTAACCTCTGCTAATTGAACCACAGTGGCTTTAGGCGTGGCAGCCACCTCGTCAGCATCGCCACACCCCTGCAAGCTGGCCGCAGCCATAGCAGCTAAAAACAAAATCCAAACGCGCATATATGCTCTCCTACCTGTCATTAGTTAACGATAGCCACAGAAATGACGACCATCTTAAATATGATTCTAATTCAGGTTCCATTTTTACCACATTGACAGGCTTACACATAGTGATAATATGTAAACTTGCTTTCATCATTGACTAAATCGCTTTCACAATGACTAAAATGCACATTTTAAATGACAAAAAGATTTCGAATGATTAGCCCATGAGCAATAGCACTCAGCAACAAATACTCGATGGCGCCCGCAAGTGCTTCTTTCAGCATGGCTACAAGGCCAGTAACATGTCCTTAATTAGCCAGTACGCAGGTTTTAGCCGAGTGACGCTGCATAAGCATTTTAAAAATAAAGATTTGGTATTTCGCGCAGTATGTAATGAGTATCAGGAACAATGTCACCAGTCCTGTTTCCCCATCGTAAATGCAAACCTTAATTGTTGGGAGGCCATTGCCTTGTCCATGGGCGTTTGGTCAAAATCTATCTTTGAAGAAGTAAATGACCGCTTGGTATACAAGGATCTGCATTACTATGCCCAACAGGTGGCAGCGGATGTATTTTTAGATGCTCACTTAAAGTTGGAATCAATACTGTGCCAGCTTATTAAAGCGGGCATAAAAAAAGGCGAGATAAGCCTTTCTAGGATGAAACTTAACGAACTGCAATTTGCCAAGATAATTATTACCAGCATGAGTGGCATAAACGCTAATATACAGCCGGAATTAATTCGAGAAACCACTGATCAAATTCTCAATATTTTTCGCTTGGCCAGTGAGCCCGTTAAAAATTAATTATTATTCGGGAATATCAAAACTAATACCCTGAGCCAGAGGTAATTCTTTTGAATAGTTAATGGTATTTGTGGCACGCCTCATATAATTTTTCCAAGCGTCAGATCCACTTTCACGCCCTCCTCCTGTATCCTTTTCACCGCCAAATGCACCGCCAATTTCAGCCCCAGAAGTTCCAATATTTACATTGCAAATACCGCAATCAGAACCCGATTCACTCATAAACTTTTCAGCTTCTGAAATGTCCTGAGTAAATATAGCGGAGGACAAGCCCTGCCCAACACTATTTTGAATTTCAATGGCTTCTTCAAACTGTGAATAACTGTGAATATATAATAGTGGCGCAAAAGTTTCCTGCTGAACAATATTGGCACTTGCCTCTATTTTTATAATAGCTGGTGAAATATAAAAACCGTTTTCAGGCACACCTGACTTAAGTACTTCACCACCCAAAATCAATTGCCCTCCCTGCGATTGAGCCTCGTTAATGACGGTCTGCATTTTATCCATGGCATGTTTATTAATCACCGGCCCCATTAGATTAGCTTCATCAAATGGATCTCCAATGTTAATGGATTTATAAATATTTTTTAAACGTGTCAGAGTCTCCTCCATTAAACTCTCATGAACTATTAAGCGTCTTAAAGTGGTACACCTTTGCCCGCTGGTACCTAACGCTGAAAAAGTCACCGCACGAATAGCCAGTTCAAGATTACAACTGGGACAAACAATAAGCGCATTATTTCCTCCTAATTCCAGCAATGAACGTCCCATTCTGGCCGCCACCAGAGCTCCAACTGCCCGTCCCATTTCACAAGAACCAGTGGCCGACACCAGTTTAATTTCCCGGCGTGCGCACATGTTTTTCACTTGCTCTTTTTCACCAAACATAACACTCACAAGATTTTGATCACCGCCAAACTCCTTAATAGTATTAACAAGAAGAGAATGGCAAGCCAGCGCACTTAACGGGCATTGACTGGAAGGTTTCCAAATAAGGCTATCACCACAGACCAAGGCCAGCGCTGCGTTCCAACCCCATACAGCCATGGGAAAATTAAAAGCGCTAATAATAAAAACGGGGCCAAGTGGATGCCATTGTTCCATCATTCTATGGTCTTTACGCTCGGTACTAATGGTTAATCCATATAACTGGCGAGAAAGCCCTACAGCAAATTCACAAACATCAATTAATTCCTGCACCTCACCCAAGCTTTCTTGCCAAGGCTTACCACATTCCAAGCTAATAATGCCCGCCAACTCTTCCTTGTACTGGCGTAATTTCAACGAATACAAACGCACTAATTCGCCTCTTCTAGGGGCTGGAACTTCGCGCCATTTAACATGTGCTGTCACTGCAGTTGCGACCAACTCATCCATTTGTAAATCGTTAGCAAAACCAATGCGAGCCACCTCCTTGCCATCTATGGGGCTAATGACTGCTTGAGAGTCGTGTGATCTAAATTCTTTTCCGCCCAAATAAGCACTGCCATACGAAGCGTCCTGCTTATAAAAATTATCCAGTGTCTTTCTAATCGCGTTTTCTTTTACTTCTGAATAGTTCATATTCACCCCCAGAATTATTTTTAAATTCTGTCATTTAAATACTGAGTTCAGCAATTTTATATGGCATAGCAAATTCATTATTCAGGAAGTCATCAATACCCAACACTTCTTGCTCGACAAAGCCCTGTCGTTTTTTGGAGTCGTGTAAAATCAGATCAAGAGACGCTGCCACCGCACAAGACGTTGACACTTGAATAGCGCTTTGCAGTTTATTGTGACGCAGCAAAAAAGTTCGACTGCGTTGTTGCAACTGCCCTTTAAGCCAGCCAGTGGCGACTACAGAAATAAGCACCTGATCCTGCATGGTAATGGCCACAGCACTGTCCAGTATCTCCATTAACATTTCTCTGCGTTTGCCCACTTCTCCTAGCCTTAAATCTCGAAATAAAAAGCGCATTAACTCACAATGACCGGGATATCGAATGGTTTTATAGGTTAAATCTCTCACTTGGCCCTTAAGTGCTTCACATAAATTGGCTACGCCTCCTGACGTGTTAAAGGCTTCATATTCCACGCCTGAAACTGAAAACACCTCTCGCCCCTCAAGTGGCTCTATTTGACAAGCTTGATGGTTTTTAATGGCTTCGCAGGGATTAGCATATTCATTCACCAACCCTTCTGTACTCCAAGTGAGGTTGTACATCATTTGGTTCGCGGGGTATTCAGGCAATGCGCCCACCCTTAATTTCAAAGAATCCAGCTCGTCAAAGTAGCGACGAAAACTGTAGGCCAGAATGCCTATAAAACCAGGAGCCAGACCACACTGAGGCATAAACACCTGATTTTCACCCGCATTTTTAGCAATATCTTTTATTGCCTGGGTACACTTAACATCTTCGGTTAAATCAAAATAACTGCAGCCGGCCTCTAATGCCGCTTGCGCCACTATGGGGTTTTCATTAAATGTCAGTGCCGAGACCACGGCATCTTGATCTTTTAGCAAGACACCAAAATCATTGTCTTTTATAAGCTGAGTTTTAAATTGACCACTATAAGCGGCTAATGCTTGCGGATTAATGTCGGCCCCCATTACCTCATAACCACTATGGTCATTAAGCAATTGCGCTATGGCGCCACCAATGCGTCCCAGTCCCAACACTGCAATGCGTTTCGTCATGCTATTCCCCCACAAAAAACGAGTTAGAGATTATTATTGGTTGACTCAAAAATTTTGTCGGCGCTCTTAGGTACAAAGCCCTGATACAATTTCCCATCAGACGTTTTAAACCGCTGAGCAAATTCATAATAACAAGTACTAATCACTTGTTTTCCCGCATCCTCAAATATGACACCTTGTTTGTCGGCCATCGTGGCTGCCTGAATAAGAAAATCTTGAGGGGTCCCTTTAATTACCCCTCCACTATGATTAAGTGCGTAGCCATTATTATTTAAAAGCTCAACCACTTTTTCTAATGAAGCATATTTTTTAAGGTGGTTAACATAAATGGTAAAGTGATTGGCTCTTAGACCCCAGATAGAAAACCAGGCTGCGTATTCGGAATCTTGTAAAAGTGTTTGATAATCTTCATAACTGGGTAACGACCAAAACCGGCCCCTGTAAATAGACGGCTGACTTTCACATTGTGAATCATCAATAATTGCTTGAATAATTAGCTGTGAAGGAAGTGATAATTCTTTCCATAAAAGCTCACTTAAAAATATTTTTGTAGGACTGTTTTTGTGAATGTAACAACGAGCCAATAATTTCTTTTCTTCAAAATGATAGTCTGAAAGTATTTCATAACCCAAACTGAATATCTGCGGCTCTAAATTCGAAATTGAGAAATGTGAGTGAGCAAGAGTACGAAATGCCACATGATCATTTATTAGAGTTTCGCCTTGGGCTTCTAGTAATTGTTGTATCGCCAAAGCCTGAGGTGTAATAGCAACATATTGCTGCCAAAGACGTAGAAAAAATTCATCTAGATTAACCATATCACCCCCAATATTGCGCCAGCTTTATTAGAGTTACCCTTATTGCAAGATAGGTGATGAGCGGATTTATTGCCAATTTAAAGAGTTAATGACAGCTTTAATAGTCTTAAAAACTAGCTGAAAGGAACAATTAGCAATAATAAACAGGGGAATTACTCGGCGGAAAACAAAGTTATTACAATCGGCCCGAGGCCTTTAGACGCCTTGCCACCATATACTTGTAGGCCTTACTTAGCAGAGGTCGAATGAGAGGAAATGAAATAAACCAAGCCACTGGCTTTAACCACTTTGTTTTTTCCATTAACAAAATATAAGCATCTAGCTCTCTTAATATAACGGGCGCTAAAGTATTCGATTCAACTTTGATATGTAGCAGCTGTAATGCCAATTCAGGGTTAATACCCAAGGCCTTTAGTTCAGCCTCTTTATGAGTAATATCAACCCACTTTACGTTTTTACTATCACTACCAGCCAACTTCACATACGTGTCTCTATCTCTTACACATTTGGGGCAAGCACCATCAAAATAAACACATACTCTAACGTTGGTATCTTTCATTTAGCACCTGCTATTTGAAAACCTACTAGGCAATTACAAACTTCAAAGAATAACCCCTCTCTAATTTTAGTCCATTTACTGTTATTGGAAAATACCGAGCATATTGAGACAGAAATGCCACCTTCAAAATAAATCCTTTATTTTAAAAGTGGCCTAGAATTTCACTCGATGTGGTGAATTATTCTAACTTGATGAATTATTGTGCGTAAGCAATACGCTTGGTATTCATTAGATGTTTATAAGTCACATTGTCCGAGGTAGACCCGCCCCCCTGTGTGCCACAACCCAAAGTCCAAGATAATTCAAGACCATTGGCTGCACCTATACACCCCTGCGTTCCCGGTGTATTCACCAGAATACGGCTAACATCTACTGCACGACCAAACTGTTGAATTAACTGAGTGTTATTACAATGAATAATTGCTGTATGACCTGAACCCTCTGATTGCAAAATTTGCTTAGCAAGATTCAGTGCCTGCTGATCATTATTCACAATAGAGACAGATAAAACCGGCGCCAGCTTCTCCTTTAAAAAGGCCGAATCAACATCGTCAATTCCAACAGAGGCAAGTATCAATTTAATATCGTAGCCCCTTTGAATATTTAAATATTCACAAATATCCGCAGCAGAGCGGCCAACCCATTTTCCATCCAATCGACCACCAGAAAAAATTTGATCGTGAAGAGTTTTTAATTCACTTTCGGTTAAAAATACGGCGCCAAAGGTTTGCGCATGGTGAATGAACTCCTCTGCCACGGCTTGATCAATGATCAAATTATTTTCAGAACCACAAACAATGCCATTATCAAATGATTTACTACTCACCACATCTTGTGCAGCCTGTTCAACATTACTGTCTTGGCAAATCCAAACAGGAGCATTACCCTTGCCGACACCAATGGCTGGGGTGCCCGACTGGTAAGCAGATTTCACCATAGAGGGACCTCCTGTAGCCAAAATAAAGTTCACATCTATGTGACTCATAAAGGCATTGGTAACCGCTCGGTTTGCTGGTAGCTGCGGCGCCTGAATCAGATTCACAGGTGCCCCATATTTTTTTAAAACAGCTTGAATAATCTTCACTACCTTAAGTCCAACATCTCGGCCTTTTCGGTGGCTACTAACAATAATCGCGTTACGCGATTTCAAAGCGCTTAAAAATTTAAACAGAATAGTTTCCACTGGGTTAGTAATGGGAATCATACCGAACACGACTCCCATGGGCGTGTTAATGATAGAGACGCCATCTTTCACGTCTGATACCGAACCAATCCCCGTTTTCCCCACCAAAGTTTTTGCAACTTCAATAGAACCTAGGCCTATCTTAGCGACCTTATGTTCTTTAACGCCCATGTTCGATTCCAACACGGTTTGCTCGGCTAACTCATGAGCATGCTCATTAATCTCTACTGCCACATGGTTTATTAATTGGTCAAGATTCGTTTCAGAAAACGATAAGATTTTTTGTTGAGCCAAAACGGCATTGGCCACCATAAAGTCCACCTCTGGAATAGGGCTGCTCATAATTGCATCCGTTGCCATACTTTTAGCTGACTGAAAACTCCCCTTACTGGCGGCCTTCATTGCCAATTTGAAAAAAAAAGCCGATGCCTCTGTGTCATCCTGTAACTTTTCAAAAGCTTGCGTTGATAGGAAAAAGCTGTTCACTTCACAAGACGCCACTGCGCTAAAAATTCTACGCTGCGAAGTACTGGAATTTTCAACTAAGTCATTGATTCCTAACACATCTCCTTCACTAAACTGAAGGTCCAGTTTAGCCTGACGGCCAAGTTCATCATCCCTTACCAGCCCATGAACACTGCCTTTGACAATAATGTAGCATCCGTCAATAGCATCCGATTGAGAGAACAAAATTTGCCCTGCCTGATATTTTTTTTCTTCGAGGTAGTGTGTTAAAGCCGAAAGGTTCAATGTAGATATTGTCGCGTTACTCATAGCAACTCCATATTTTAAATCGTTAATAGGACATACAGCCAAATAAATACCGGTGGAGAGCGGAATTCACTTGATCATATGGCGCGCACTATCTAATACATTTAGTTATAAAACCAACCATTCTTATAACTTTCAGCTATAAGGCTATAGGTAAATCCTTCTGCTTTGATATAACCATTTAACAAAACTTCCTCTACAAGTTATAATGAATGAGAATAAATCTCATTAAAAATACAGTTAAGGCCTCCCATGGATAGGTTAAATAGACGAGAAATAGAACAAATATTAGGGATTTACGCCCCCTTCAAAGTGAAAGACGTTTCGCTTGATAATGAAAAAGAAGTTTTAACCGTTCAAATTGAAGAACGTAATTTGAAATATCGTTCACCATTTCGAAGCATCAATAAAAAAACCACTGGAGAGGTGGTCTCTTGGCAACACACTAAGACTGGTCGATTCAGCACCATTATTGAAATTGAACCCTCGGTAAATACGTTTTCAAAAAACCGCCTACTAAACCCACCAGCCTTTCTCGGTTCAAAAGACGGAGGCTACACCTATCATCTACAACAAACTGTGTTGCAGGCCTCGTCAAAAAAACTTGATTCTGAAAGCATTAGCACCCTGCTTGGCATTGACCGACCATTAGTCAACCAGATCATTGCCGAATCAAATGTCCAACAAGAAAACCAACAAATTCAAAATTTGTTACCAATGGAAAGTGATCCTATTTGGCGAGCGATCCTGACTCATGAAATTAGTTTCAAGACTAACTTCTCAGCATTGAAATTTTTGATATCAAGATTAGAATTTGCCTGTGTTAATAAAAAGGACGAGCCAGGGGTCATTCAGGATTCCGTGGCCACACTGCGTCAGTTTTTTATTAAGAATAAAGCTCACTTAAAAAGTGAATACGCACAGATTGGCGTTAATGTGGAAAGTGAGCCCAAAAAGGCACAAGCTCCTCAGGCTAAAAAACGCGTCAGCTTAACTGCGGAACACCCAGTTTGGGATAGTATTTTAAGTGGTGATATTGATTTATTAAGTAAAAGTACCGCTTTGAACCTGTACATAATGCAGCTAAAAAGCTTGTACCGTAAAGATGGCAACAGCACTGAAGACAAGATAAAAATTGCCAAAGAATTGCTGTTCTATATGAAGAAGAACATTGCCAAGCTTAAACCCGAGCTAGTGTCCATTTCTCGTATCGTCGCGCAAATGGGATCAACCAATGCCGAAGAAACAATGCCTACTGAAAATCATCCTATTTGGAGAAATTTGGTAAGCGGAGATGTCATTATAAATTCTAAGCAAATGGCTTATAAATTATTACTGGTTAAAGCTAAATCCAACGAAGACCCTCAGGTCGCCGCTGAATTAATTAGACAATATTTCACTCGTAACATCCGCATGTTGGACAACGAGTTAAGCCAAATTAAACAACAAATTGCCATTGCCAGTTAAGAGTAGTAATAACATGTCCAACAAAGTTAGCATACAAAATGAAACGATCGACTTTGACACTGTTGTCGATAAAATTGAAGCTGGTGAGTTTTTAATTATTGCCGCAGACGAAAGTGTTTTAAGCCAATTGCCATCGGGCAATTGGATCGGTGGAACCACACCCTATTCCATGACCGAAGAAGGTGGCACTGTCAGTCGTGATAAAATTTTTGTTCACTCCATAGTAGGCTGTGCTCAACCTCGTATTACACCATACGATCAAAATTCAATTTCTCGAATTGCTCAAGACGCACCCGACAATGGTTTTACCATTACTATTTTGCCATACGGTTCTGATGTTCATAGTGAGTATTCGCAAAATGCTCCAAGCTTCCCCAATATGTTCTTCTCGCCAATCATTGGCTGGATTGCAGGCTTTCATTTAGACGACATAGATACGCATAAAGCTAAAACCGTGTTTGGGCCAGGTAAAATGCTTATGGAAGATAAGGCGGTTGCTATGCACATTGCATTGCCAGATAGTCAATTTGCAGACATTCATATTGTAAATTTATTTGAACAAGGCGCTGGTCCTAAAATCACCTTCCCTAAAACCGGTTTTGAAGTTGATACTTGTCTAGTAGATGGCGTTGAAACTAATTTTTCAGAGTTCGTTACTAGCAACAACATCGACGTTCGCTTGCCATTAGTCGCCGACTACAACGGCATCAATGTAAATGTCAGTATCTTAAATGTTGCCAGTGAAGATGTTAGCTTTTACGCTCCCGTTTTTGAAAACATGTCATACCAATTTGCAGCACCCGTTGGCGATTACGTAGCTGAATTTGATAAAGCTATTAACTCGGAAAAGTCGGGCAATTCTGCCTTTAGTTGTAACTGCATCTTGAACTTTTTGTACTCTGAACTTGAAGGCAAGAAAACCGGAAGTCTAACCGGACCGATTGTATTTGGCGAAGTGGCCTATCAACTTGTAAACCAAACGCTGGTATACATGACCCTTGAGAACCAGTAGCCCATATTATTAGATAATTACGGTTCACAAAAAAGCCCATAAAACGCTGGTTTTATGGGCTTTTTTTATCTAGTTAAAAATTCGGCTATAACATCATTTTACCGATGGCCTGAGATAGTTCCGGCTCACTGGCTAATATAGGTTTCATTTTTTCACCCGGCAACCAAAGAATATCCACAAGAGATATAGCCTTTATATTATCTGCTGAAAAGCCAGACAAAAGGGAAATTGCCCCCAAGGTTTCACCAGCCCCCAATATACTTGTAATTAACTTGCCGTCTTGCTCACGCACCTGTTCTACAGTGCCCCTTGTGATAATACCCAATGCACACATAGCTTTACCTGACTTAGCAATGTCTTCATCGGCATGATAAATAGAGTGCTGCATAATATTATTAAGCTTTTCTTGAACGGTCTCGGGTAGCTCTTGCATCCATGCCAACTGTTTTACCAGTTGATCACCCGATACTGAGCCTTCTAGACTCGGTATCTTATTTAGCGCTTCCATACGCTGTTCAACATCTATAATCATGCGTTCAGCTTCCGGTTTATCCAGCACCGCTTGTTTCAATTGCTGACCTATCACCGCTCGCTCACGATATAGCAACAGCCGCGTAGCGGAGTAAGTTTCCAAACCGCGAATAATTTCTGGAAATGCCTCACGCAGGTTTTCAATGAATTTTAGCGTGGCATCTTTATTTTGTTTCACTAACGCATGCACTTCTTTGGCTTCACGGGTACTGGGGGCTAGGTCATCCACGTGAGACTCCAGCTCATCCTGCGCCTGAATAAATCCCCTCGCCACATCATAACTTAACGACAATCGATTAAAGCTCATCTTTAATGCTAGCTTTTTCATGCCCTTTATATTCTTTAAGGCATTTAACAAGGGCGGTGTATCCCACAAGTTTGCCAAGTCCATCCTTGGCGCTATGGTAGGCGTGCCATCCAATGCATGCTCTACCGAGTCCACTAGCTTTTTGGTCGCCCCTTCACCTATGGTGCCTTGTTCAAATTGAATCCAATAATGTTTGCGCTCGGTTTCCAGTAAACGCCGTCTGTACGCCACCGCCAGATCGTCCTCACCAATCTGTTCAGGTTCGGCCAGCTCACTCACCGCCTTAATGCCAGAAACCTGCTTAACAAGCTCCCAGTCAGCTCCTTTTAAGAAATCATCCTCCATCATACCCGGCAAAATACCTGATAAGGTCTTACTCACCTCGCCACCTGCTTTGTCTACCGTGGCTTGCTTGGCATCGGGTAAGTGATCGAGTCCTAATTTCTTCAATACCCAACCCATGCTGCCACCATTAAGTAGCATCGTTAGTACCACCACACCGGCGCATAAAAACAGAATCTGATCGCCAATTTCTTTGGGGATTAAATCGTTTTGCGCAACGGTTAGCGCCAACGCTAAAGACACGGCACCACGTAGTCCACCCCACACCAACACCGTTGCTTTCTGACGATTAATACCTATGCCTATGCGTTTAAGTAATGGCATAAATAGCACCACAGAAAATGCACGAATAAGTTGAAGGCTCACATACAAGATCCCCAGAGCCACCCACATTTCCATATTATCTAATTGCACTCTTCCCGCTATGAGCGTCCCTACCAAGAGGAAAATGATGGTGTTAGCGATGTGGGCCATCATTTCCCAAAAGTGATGCAGAAATCCCGCAACCTCCGGTGAAACCTTAGTGCGACCAATACTGGCAAACAACAACGCGATCACCACCACCGCCACAACGCCTGAAGCATGAACCGATTCAGCCACCATGAAGGCTAAGAAGGAGCCGGCAATGGTGAGCGTTATTTCAATCATAGGGTCGTTAAACACCCGGCCAATCCAGGTGATAGCCACGACACCAAATACCACCCCAATGAATGTTCCCAGCAACACCACACGTAAGAAATCCAGGCTGACCACTAAGGGATTTAAGCTGGCTTCTCCTGGTGACACCACCATGCCAAAAAACAACATAAAGAAAACTATGGCGGTGCCATCATTAAATAAGGACTCTCCCTCAATAAGCGTTTCCAGGCGTTTACGTGAGCTTAATTCTTTTAAAAGCGCTACCACTGCCACTGGGTCTGTAGCGCTGATCAGCGCACCAAACATAAAACACAAAGGCCAACTCCAATCCCAGGGAAAGGCATACTTCACCAGTACTGCAGTAATGGCGGTGCACACCATCAAACCCGGTACCGCCAGTATGGCTATTTGAGAGAAGATACGACGAAACAGGTGCACCTCAAGAGCAAAGGCGCTTTCAAAAATAAGAATGGGTAAAAACAAAAACAAAATAAGGTGAGGATTAATATCCGCCACCATCAACACAGTGTGATCCAATAGCGGAATATGTTCGGTTAAAAATCCACTGCGTTGAAGCAAGCCAAAACCCAGCCCAATCACCAGCAGGGCCACTGAATAAGGTATCGGCGTGTTTTTCAGTGCATCCCGCGTGAGAGCGCCAATGACCAGTGACAACACCACAAATACCAGTACTAGAATACCCGTTTCAGAATGCATGATTTTGTCCCAGCAGCAATTAATATGAGGCCACTGATAAACTATAGACAGGAAAGGACAATACGTCAGGAATTACAAAATGCAGATATGAGAGCGCTAAGCTGAGTTAGCGCTCAATTTGATCACTAGGGCAATATACGAGATATATTGATATTCACTTTTAAAGGGGATTTTTCAGGCGAAATAGCCAGCACGCCACTGTCCCCTTCAATATCACCTGATTTTGCGTTGCCCACACCACTATTGCTAATGCGCGCAGTTATGATCACATCTTTAAAGTTGCTTAGCTTTAAAGACTCCATCATGGCCATAGAATCATCTAAGGTTACGCGGATTGGCCATTTTTTCACGTTCAAACGCTTAACCGCCAAAGGCATAGGTGGGCCGGATTTGGCCTTAGCTAATACAAATAAGTCAGCATCCTTAGGGACTTTAGATCGAATGCTTTCATCCAAGTCCACTGTGACCACAATACTGGTTGCCACTAGCGATTGCAGTGATGCTTCGTCACTTAGTATTTGTGCATCACTGACACTTAATTGGGAACGAGCCTTATCGATTCCCCCTTGAATAGCCACAGAATTAGGGTTATTAGCCGGCATCAATGCCTGCAAGCGCTGCCAGTAACGAATGGCATTTACAAAATCCTTGCTATCAAACGCGGCTACGCCTAATAACCCAAGAGATGTGGTTTCTTGAGGATTGATTTCAAGCACTTGGTGCAACATGGATTGAGTCGCTTTATCCAAATTACGATCATTGGCAAAAAACTGAGCTTGCGCCATTTGCGCCATGGCCACAGCCTGATCCTGTTCAGCGTCTTGCGGCAAGTTGCTTAGTACACCGCTAAACCCCAATACGGCTTGATCATAATTACCCATATCAAAATTTAAACGCCCCAGTAAATACCAATTTTCCACGTCTTTGGGGGTCTTTTGAGATTGTATTTGCAAGCGGGATAATAAATTTTCACCATCCTCTTTATTAAAATCCCCTTGATAGCTGCGCTTTAATAAATTGCTGATGGCCACTTCATTTTCAGCACCAATCTCTTGGTATAGCCACAAACTGCCCAGTATCGTTACCAGCGCGAGTATTGGCATCATCCAACGTCCATTTAGCTTGCTCTGCGTTATGCTGTTTTCCTGCTGAGTGTCATTCAATAAATTCCGCTGAATCTCAACCGACTGAGATGCGTAATCCTCTTCAGTAATTCGATTTGAAACTTTATCTAGTTCCAATTCAGCCAATTGATTTTTATAAATGCTAACGTTGTTTTCTTCGCGATTAATACTTTTACTATTAAATTTCACAAACAAAGGAATAAAAATAAAGGCCATCGCCAAGACCATTAAGGCGGCTACCCATAACCAGAACATCATCATTTCCCCTCTTGCTCCGTTTTATGAAGCAATTGCTGCACGCGCTGCAATTCTTGCTCGTCTAATTCATCATTTTTTATATTTTGTTTGCTTTGCTTACGACGACTGCGCACCACAAAGACAAACACTAACAAGGCCAATAAAAACAAGGCCACAGGACCAAACCAAAGCACCAGCGTAATACCCTTAATTTTAGGGTTATATAATACAAACTCGCCATATCGATTCACCATAAAATCAATAATGTCCTGGCCTTCTTTTCCAGCCTTTACTTGCTTATATAATTCACGTCGCAAGTCCGATGCTATCATTGCATTGGAGTCAGATAGATTTTGATTTTGGCATTTGGGACAACGTAGTTCTTCGGCCAGTTCTCGAAACAACTGAGCGCGCGTATAGTTTTCAGCATCTGTACCATCGTTAAATGGGTATTCATGACCGTTTACAATGGCTTGAACCTGAAAAGTCAGAAATATTGAAATCGCAAATAACAAAGGTCGCAGCATACTAATTACTCTCCTGTTTTATCTAACGTGCCAGCTTGTGCATTCAGCTTAAGCCAAATTTTTTCCAGAGGTTCCCAGTTGCCTGCGGTGATAGGCCCCTGATGCTTGTGCCTAATTATGCCTTTGGCATCAACGATAAAAGTTTCTGGTGCCCCAGTTACCCCTAAATCCATGGATAAAATACCGTCTTCATCGTCCACCGAAAACACATATGGGTTACCTAGGTCATCTAACCATTTAAGCGCTGCATCGTTATCATCTTTGTAATTCACACCGACTATGCGTACACCGTTCTGTGCAAGCTTAACTAAAAATGGATGCTCCACCCGACAACTAATGCACCAGGTGCCCCAGACATTCACTAGGTGTACCTGGCCTTTAATGTCAGAGACATTGCGCGGCTTTTTATCAACCAGCGTTGGTAAATTAAATTCAGGAAATGCTTTATCCACCAAGGCTGAAGGCACATCCTTTGGATCCAAATATAAAGCGCGCCACAATAAAAAACCCAGTAACACGAAAATTGCAAATGGAAGAAAAAGTGCCCAACGTTTCATAACATCCCTTAAATTTTTAACTTAATTTCTTGGCTCGCCAGCGAAAGATAAACTTTCGCTAACCTAACAGGTTCAGTGTTAACTAAGCGGTTTTCACCGCCAAACGATAGCGCTTATCACAAACTGCCAGCACACCACCAAAGGCCATAAATATTGCCCCTAACCACAACCAACGCACATAGGGTTTATAGTGAATACGTACCGCCCAAGCGTCGTCATCTAAGGATTCACCCAAAGCCACATACAAGTCGCGGAACAAACCTGCATCAATATCTGCTTCAGTCATCATATTACGCTGAACTTTATAGTGACGCTTTTGCGGTCTCATGGTGGTGTAATATTCATCGTCATAAAAAACTCGAATTTGGCCTTCATCAGCTAAAAAGTTTGAGCCTTTCACTTTTTTCACGCCATCAAAGACGAAGTGATAGCCCGAGGCATCTACCGTATCGCCCTTGGTCAGGCGCACATCGTGTTCTTGGGTATAGTTAGAAACAATGCAAATTCCCATGGCGGTAATCGCAATACCGGTGTGAGCTAATACCATGCCGTAGTAACTTAAACTTAATTTCCTAAGCCCCACCAACAAGCCCCTTTTACCTCGAGCCTTGCGATAAACGTCCAACCAGGTAGAGCTTATAACCCAAGAGCTTATCGCCACGCCCACTACAATTTGCCAAGTGAATTCCACGCCGTATATCAATGGAAATACAAATGACAAGACAGAACTAAATAATGCCGCTGGCCACAGCTGCTGAGCCAACCATTTAGGCTGAGTTTGCTTCCAGCGACTGATGGAACCCAAGGCAATGAAAAGTAATAACGTAGACATGAGCGGTACAAAAAACAGGTTAAAGAATGGCGCACCCACACTGATTTTTTGCGAGAAAAAGTAATCAGCAATCATGGGATAAAGAGTGCCCAATAAAACCGTCGACGCCGTCACTATTAACAAAATATTATTCAATAACAAAAAGCTTTCTTTTGAAACCCAATTGAATCGAACTCGGGTCACCACCGTAGGTGCTTTTACTGCATACAATAATAGCGAGCCGCCAATGCATAAAATAAGCAGAATTAAAATAAACAATCCGCGGCTTGGGTCACTGGCAAATGAATGCACGCTGTTTAACACACCGGAACGCACTAGAAAGGTTCCTAATAAACTTAAACTAAACGCAAAGATTGCCAATAAAACCGTCCAGCTTTTAAACGCACCGCGTTTTTCAGTCACCGCCAAAGAGTGAATTAATGCAGTTCCCACTAACCAAGGCATGAAGGATGCGTTTTCAACAGGATCCCAAAACCACCAGCCGCCCCAGCCAAGCTCGTAATACGCCCACCAACTGCCCAGCGCAATGCCCACGGTTAAAAATGCCCAAGCCACTGTGGTCCAGGGACGTGACCAACGTGCCCAAGAAGCATCCAATCGACCGCTTAACAGGGCTGCAATGGCAAAAGAAAATGCTACCGAAAAACCCACATACCCCATGTACAACATTGGTGGATGAACGATCAAACCAAAATCTTGCAACAACGGATTTAAGTCACGACCATCGCTGGGAAAATTAGGCAGCAAACGTTCAAACGGATTAGAGGTTAATAATAAAAAAGCAGTGAAACCCACGCTGATGATGCCCATGACACCTATAGCACGAGCCAACACTTCTATGGGGATACTGCGGCTGAATATACTTACCGCTACAGTCCACACACTCAGTAATAATACCCAAAGCAACAAAGAGCCTTCGTGAGCGCCCCATACCGCGCTGATTTTATATTGCACAGGTAATAGGCTGTTGGAGTTCTGTGCAATGTAAGCCACAGAAAAATCATCCTGTACAAAACTGATGGCCAGCATCACAAAGGAAATAAGCAAAAACGTAAACTGCCCCCAACTAAGAGGGCGACTCATGTGCATCCATTGCACGCGTCCACTAGCGGCCCCTAACAAGGGCACTACTGCCTGCATGGCAGCAAATAATAAAGCGAGAATTAAAGCGAAATGGCCAAGCTCGGGTAACATTAATAACCCTCCTGAGCAGGATTATTGTTAGGCTCGATCTGTTCTTTGCTACCGTACTGAGAATTGTATTTAGCTTTCTCCATAGCATCGGCTACTTCCGGCGGCATATAGTTTTCATCATGCTTGGCCAACACTTCACTGGCGATAAATTGGCCATCGTCATTGATGCTGCCCAGCGCCACGATGCCCTGCCCTTCACTGAACAAGTCAGGCAGGATGCCGGTATAACTAATGCTAACTTCACTGGCTCCATCAGTCACCCCAAACACTACCGTTAACCCATCTCGAACGCGCTTTACGCTGCCTTCAACCACCATGCCGCCCGCACGAATGGTATGATTTTTGGGTGCTTCACCTGCAGCTAATTGGCTGGGCGTATAAAACAAATTAATGTTTTCTTTTAACGCCACCAGCATTAGAGCCACGGCCAGTGCGATACCGGACAACATGAATAAAATAATGAGTAATTTTTGTTTACGTTGTGGATGCATTAATTCTGCTCCCTGCGATTTTGACGTTGAATGTCTTTAATGACTTTTTTGCGGGTTAATATGGGAGAGATAAAATTAATCGCCACAATCACGGCAGCCAAACCATAACAGCTCCACACATATAAGCCGTGCTTGCCCATTTCTAGGAAACTAGAAAAACTATCGAAAAACATAATTAAACCGCTCCTTTGTCTTTGGTTTCAATAAACAGCAGATTTTTAACCCACTTCGTACGGCGCTCACGCCATAATAATTCGTTACGAGTACGGGCAAACACCCACACCGCAAACCAGCAATAAAAACCAATTATGGTTAAAACCAGCGGGATAAACATTTCTGGCGCCATGGTAGGTTTTTTGGTCATGGTTATGGTGGCTGGTTGATGCAGGGTATTCCACCACTCCACGCTGTATTTAATGATAGGAATATTAATGGTGCCCACAATGGCAAGAATGGCGGCTGCTTTATTGGCCATCTCTTCATTCTCAATAGCGTTATAAATTGCAATTACACCAAAATACAAAAACAACAAAATAAGCATGGAGGTTAGGCGCGCATCCCATACCCACCAGGTACCCCAAGTAGGTTTACCCCAAATTGCCCCAGTTAGCAGTGACATGATTGCTAGGCTTGCACCAATCGGCGCGATGACCTTGGCCACCACAAATGACATTTTCATCTTCCACACTAGGCCCACAAGCCCCGCCACCGCCATCATGATATAAGCGCTCTGGCTCAATAATGATGCCGGCACATGAATGTATATAATACGAAAGCTATTGCCCTGCATGTAATCGGCTGGAGCAAACGCTAGCCCCCACACCACACCCGTGAGCATGAGGGCACTGCCCAGCCACAAAAACCAGGGTGACCAGCGAGTGCTGATTTCATAAAACCACTTGGGTGAGCCCAATTTGTGATAAAGGCGCTTTAATGAAGACCACATAGTATTCATTCCTTAATTTTTTCATTCTTTTTTCGAGCTAACTTACGCGATCTGGCTCAGTGTTAAATAGCCCAAAAGTGCTCATTTATAATTCTAAACGTTTTCTTTAAATTCTTACCGGCAAACACATTAGCGTGCCAATGAAATTCGTAAGGCCGCTGCGCTGGCCACTGGTGCAATGACTAGGGTTAATGCTAGGTAGGCACCCAAAAACGCCATATGCCCTATATAACTATTGCCCAACACGCCAGCCTGAACGGCACTGGATGCAAAAATTAATATTGGAATATACAGGGGCAAAATTAATAAAGGCATTAACATTCCACCTTTACGCAATCCCACTGTCAAACCTGCGCCTATGGCCCCTAACAGACTTAAAATGGGCGTGGCCAGTAATAGAGTAAGTACTAACGGTAAAAAACCACCACTTGGCAGTCCCAGCATTAAACCGAGTAAGGGAGCAATTAATGTCAGCGGCAGGCCCGCCACTAACCAGTGCACTAGTACCTTCATCAGAACAAATAGTAGTGTGGGCTGAGGCAGCAGCAGCATTTGTTCCAAAGAGCCGTCTTCAAAATCACTTTTAAACATTAAATCTAGCGATAACAAGGTAGCCAACAACGCGCCTACCCAGATAACACCTGGAGCGATTTGCCCTAAAAATTTCGGGTCAGGGCTCACCGCCAATGGAAATAAACTGGCCACCATTAAGAAAAACATTAATGGGTTTAGCAAATCACCACGACTGCGAAATGCCAGCAACATATCACGTTTAAAAAGAGCGATAAGGAAGCTGTTCATAATCTTTCCTGAAACTGGCCAGCCGTGCAAAAAAACATCAAAGGGTTTAGCAAATCACCACGGCTGCAAAATGCCAGTAGCATGTCGCGTTTAAAAAGGGCAATAAGAAATCCGTTCATAACGTTTCCTTATCCGATTGACCCAGCATAATGGTTTTTACAGGCACACTTAAGTCATGGTGGGTGGTTAAGATAACCATCCCCCCTTGTTGCGCATGATCAACAATCACTTGTTCAAGGTCTTCAACGCCATGTTTGTCTATGGCGGTGAAAGGCTCATCCAATATCCATACAGATTTATTTTCTTGTCCTTTGGATGATAAAAATAATCTTGCTAGAGCCACTCGGCGCTGCTGTCCGGCCGATAACCCTTGAGTTAATAGATCCTCATAACCTCTTAGCCCCACTCGTTTAAGCGCCTGATAGATATCTTTTTTGGAAACTCTTGGGCAGGACCAAGCCAGGTTTTCCTCGGGCGTTAAGTTCCCCTTCACCCCCACATCGTGACCTATATACAAAAGCTGGCTGCGAAATTCGTACAGTTGTTGGGACATAGGCAACTCATGCCAATACAAGCTGCCTTCATAACTCGCTGACAGCCCTAATAAGATGCGCATTAAGCTGCTTTTACCGGCACCATTTGGACCAGCCAAGCGAACTATATCCCCAGAGCAAAAATCAAAATTGAGGTTAGAAAACAACACGCGCTCATCTCGTTCGCAGAATAATCCACGGCCGCATAATAGGGGTTTACTGGATAAATCTGTGTTGGGCAAATACTCCAGGGTCAACTCCCCTACTCCTTAATTGATTTAGCTGTAAACCTCGCTGATAATTTTGCGAGACATACTTGAATATTGTGTGATTTGGCCGATAACTTATATCAGGGTGGCAAAACAGGCGCATTATATACAAATTGTCGCCACTTTAAGCCAGATTATAAAATATTGCTGATTGAATATTGAATATCCTATGAAATTGCAGCCAGGCCAGCCGCCTCCCGTCGTGAACTCAGGAGAAAGCCCGGCCCCAAGCCAAGTTGACAAGCCTCAAGCCGCCTCTCCAGAAGCGGCTCGTTTGGCGCAATTGCAAAAACTCGTCAACACCTGGGCCAAGGTTGAATCTAGCCAATGGCTAAACAGTGACCAAAGCCGCCAAGCTTTAGAAAACATGCCTGGTAAAGTGACAGTATCTGGACAGACACAAACGCCTGCCCAGGGGCAACCACAAGCGAATAAACCGGTGGTCGTTTCACCTCAGGGGCAATCGTCAGCCGTAATCACTGGCGAGGTAGTGGACAGCCAAGTACCTATAAAAGTTCCCAGCAATAAACTAGCGACTCAAGCTACCCCTTCACCAGCCCAAACATTGCCCCCAGATAAACAACTGGCGCTGATCACCCTGAACACCCAGCAGGGCCTCATTACCATTTTAAGCACACGCCTTCACGACAAAGGCAGCCAGTTACTCATTCAACAAAATGCTCAGGGCCAATGGCAATTTCAAACACCCGCTAGACTTATGTCCTTAACGGCCATTGCCCATCAATACAATGAACTCAGCGTTGGCACGGCTTCTTTAAAATTCAATGACCCACAGGCAAGCGTTCAATCGCAGAGCAGTAAAGCCAGCCTCCCCATGGAGCCGCCAAAATCGCTATTGGATGCCACACAGAGTTTGGATGTTAAATTAATCAAGCAGGCCATCGAACAAAGCGGGCAATTTTTTGAACAAAAATTATTGAAATCAGCGAGCGCTGAATTACCACAGACTAAACCCGCTACATCCATTGACCTTAATCAACGCCTACAGAAGGTAGAGTCACAAATTCAAAAATGGATAAATGCGCTCCCCATAAAGCTAAACGCTAAAAGTCCAAACCAAGCGCCAGGTGACTCGAGTATTACGGCCATTAAAGTCTCCGAAAACCAAGAGGGCGCTCTTAAATTAAACCCACAAATCAACAAGAGCGTTAGCGCCGAGGAAACGCAAGCCAGTAACACACAAAAAAACAGTAGTAATGACAATAAGGCTTGGCTCATTAAACTGCAGATGCAGTTATTTAAAGAATGGCAGGCCACTCCCAAGGGCTCGCAAACCCAAGCCAAAAACCAATTTTCAAGCAGCCAAGACATGGGCAGTTACAGCAATCTTAAAAATGGCCTGTATCAAAACACAAATTTAAACATCCCCAAAACACCTTCCCAATCACAGTCGTTGGCCAAGCCATTAATAAACTGGTTTGAGGGTATGTCACAACAATCAAGCTCTACAGATTCACTGAACAACGAAAAAACAAACAACCTGCTTGAGTGGCTACTGGCACCTAAGGCGGCCCCTAGCGAAAAGGCTCTGCCGGTTTGGCCCAGCAATCTAAGTGCACAAGTGCAAGTTCATAAGTTGCTGCAAAATATAATGCTGCAAGTTCAAGAGGGAGGCGATACCGAGAGCGAAGGACCCGAAAAAATCCTGCGTCAATTATTGCAAGTGAGCCAAAGCCTGACTCGAATTCAGCACGAGCAGGTCAATAATCGATTAAACATGCAGCAGCAACCCGACAACCTTAATTTAAATTTTTCTGTGCCCTATATGCACCAGCAAAACATGCACTGGTGTGACCTGGAACTTTCCCAGCAAGCTGCCAGTGACTCACAAAAAAAACAATCTCTGGGTTGGCACCTAGTATTGCGTTTTGCCCAAGATAGCCCAGATAGCTTTGCCATTGAGAGCTACCTTAACAGTGATCAATTGCAATTAACTCTGTGGGCGCAGCACCAAGCGCCCTTGGCTAAGCTTCACAAACACGCCAGTTTGTTAAGAGAAAAGCTCACTCAGGCAGGTTTTAAAGTAGAGAGTATTCAAAGTAAACAGGGACTTCCTAGTAAGAATCAGCAACAAGTTCATCAGTCCATGATTGATGTGCACACTTAATAATGAAAGCTACACATATAAATTTAAAAGGTGAATAAAATTGGATGATTTTTCAGATAAAGACCAGGCCCTGGCATTATTTTACGACGGCGGTCAGGCGCCGGTTATTAGTGATCAACGTAGTGGCGAGGCAGCGCAAAAGCTTATTGAGCAAGCGCTTGAATTGGGTATTCCTATTTACGAAAATCCGCAATTGCTTGAGCAATTAAGTGAATTGCAAATGGGCCAACAAGTCCCTCCTGAGCTGTACCAACTTATTGCTGAAATTCTGGCTTTTGCGTTTTTTATTCAGGGTAAAGCACCGGCCAACTACCAACCTTTTGAATAAGTGGAGATTTGAAGAATTTTAAACTGAAGCCGCTATAAGAAAAGAAAAGGGAGAGTTAGAGGTTTACATATTCCATGCCCGCAATAAGGGGCACAGTCATTATTATAGAGAGAGGTTATTCGACTACTAGCATATTGGCAGTGGCGGTATACATATTCCAACAACCCTCACCCATCGCACCCTTGTGCTCAATTTTCACATCGCTGATCGCATTGGCACCCAAGCGATACGCTTCAGCTTTCATATCTACCATTAATGTTTTCTCTAATGGCGCTTCACTAAACAGGCTATCTTGGCAACGTTCGCTCATCACCTGTCCGAGAACACTGACATCTTTAGGGGTATGGACAAGCACATCGACGGTTTTATCGGACATGCGTTTATCGCGTAAGCTTAAATGGCTTAGATCATTTCCCGACAACGTACCTGGAACGGAACTACATGCTGTCACCAGCAATACAGGACAAATAAAGGTTAAATATCGAAGGAGTTTTGAGACTATTGTAGGGTTTTTCATTATTATTTTTTTATTAGCGAGATTAGGCCTATAAGGTTAGCAGTGATGTCGTAATCTGAATAGTCATCTCAATACCTCAAACTCGCCTATTTCGTAGTCAATTTCAGCCAGTTTCTGTGTTACCTCGTCAACTTTGGCCAAAACAGGCCCTTTTTTGCACCAGGCAAGCAATTCATCCAAAGATTCATCATCTCCTTGCGCAAAAATTTCTACCCTAGTATCCGCTAAATTCTTTACCCAACCGGTTAAATTTAGCTTACGCGCCTGCTTAGCGGTAGAGCCCCGAAAATACACGCCCTGCACCTTGCCTGAGACCCATATTTGCAGTGCCTTTTGCGGCACTCTAGTACCTATCCCCATGATTCCCTCCTTACCCCCTCCTCTAAGATATGCAGCATAATATTTGCTACCCAATTTCGTCAACTAAGCGCTTTT
Source organism: Bermanella sp. (assembly GCA_036960565.1). Lineage (GTDB taxonomy): Bacteria > Pseudomonadota > Gammaproteobacteria > Pseudomonadales > Oceanobacteraceae > Bermanella. The sequence continues at coordinate 8,461 of JBALXQ010000022.1, read as the reverse complement.
AAATACCTCTAAACTAACCCTCCGATTTATCATTCAAACTCATTAGCTTGTTGACCCAGAACAATTTCAATTGTGATGACACGGGTAAAATGAGGGCAATCATAAATAGGTACCTACAATGAGCCAGCCCATAAGCAATAGCGCCAAACAAAATATTCAATGGGATATTGAATTAATTAAACGCTATGACAAATCCGGCCCTAGATATACATCCTATCCAACCGCGGTACAGTTTCATGAGGGCTTTGATGAAAGCCATTACGATCAATGTCGTGCCGATAGCAATCTAGGGGCGCAACCCATATCACTTTACGTGCATATCCCATTTTGCGCTCATGTTTGTTATTACTGCGCTTGTAACAAGGTCATAACCAAGCGTCGTGAAAAAGCCCAGCCTTATTTGGATTGTTTGTATCAAGAAATGAGCATGCGCGCATCGGGCTATCCAAAAGATAGACAGGTTGAACAACTGCACTGGGGCGGTGGTACTCCGACCTTTATTAGCCACGAACAAATGTCTGAACTCATGAATAAACTGAGGGAGAATTTTAATTTAAGCGATGCACCCGATCGTGACTTTTCAATTGAAATTGACCCAAGAGAACTGCAGCCAGGCACCTTGGCCCATTTAAAAAATATCGGTTTTAATCGCGTAAGCCTTGGAGTACAAGACTTTAATGAAAAAGTACAAAAAGCGGTGAATCGTGTGCAACCGTTATCACTCACTAGAGACACCTTAGAAGAAGCTCAGCGTCTTGGCTTTCGGTCTATCAATATCGATCTAATATATGGCCTGCCCTTTCAAACCAGAGAAACTTTCCAAGACACATTAAAAACCGTATTGGAACTCGGCCCAGATCGTCTATCGGTGTTTAACTATGCCCACTTACCTGAACGTTTCATGCCGCAGCGTCGAATAAAAAGCGAAGACTTACCAGAACCTGAAGAAAAGTTGGGCATGCTTGAAGACAGCATTCGCCTATTAACCAATGCCGGCTACCACTATGTGGGCATGGATCATTTTGCTAAACCTAAAGACACTCTGGCTATCGCTCAAACACAGGGCAAGTTACACCGTAACTTCCAGGGTTACACCACCCATGAAGATTGCGACCTAGTGGCGCTTGGTGTGTCTTCTATTAGCCAAGTTGGACCCAGTTATTTTCAAAATAGCAGCGATATTGAAGAATACCAAAGCAGCATTGATGCAGGGGGACTACCCATAAAGAAAGGCTTGATTTTAAGCCAAGAAGACATATTGCGAAGAGCGGTTATTAAGCAGCTTATCTGCCATTTCACCCTAGATTACCAATGGGTCATGGACAAGTTTGAAGTGGATGCGCCAAGTCACTTTGCCTCAGTTCTGGAAAAGCTCACACCTTATGTCAATGACGGCTTAGTAGAGCTTCGTGATGAAGGTATTCTAGTCACTAATAAAGGAGAGTTACTTATTCGTAATATTTGCATGTTATTTGATGAGTATTTGAATACCCCAAAACATAACGTACGCTATAGTAAAGTAATCTGAAATTATTTTATGGGTAGGCTGCAATGCGCAAGGCGTCATCGGACATAGCCATACAAACCGCAGCTGCAGCCACCATTTCAGGTCACTTGTTTCGCGCAAGCCTTATTGCCAAGCATCTGGCTCTGGCCGCTAAGAATTCGCGGGCAATGGTATTAAGGGCTGGAGAAAAAGCGGTAGGCTTAAAGGTCATCAGCGACTATTTTGATGATCTTGCCGGTAAAACCATCAATCTTTCTACCAGTATTAACAAACGCGCAATATCCATTTCTCGCACATCAGTACGCCAGTGGCGCACCCAAACTTTTCTAGACCGCATGGATAAAAGCCAGTCCCGTTTAGAGGGCAGCAAGGCTAGCCAGCTCGCCCCATCAATAAATGAACGCCAACATTACCTGTCATCGCTCATCGGAACCTTGCAAACAGAACTGAAAAGCCTGCAAGAACAACTGGCAGATATTAACCAGTACATGCAGTCAAGCAGCGTAGTAGCCGTCACCTTTAAGCTGGAGGCCACACAAACGGGCGAGTTTCAGCCGTTATTGGAAGATATGGCCAAAACCATAAATGGCCACAGTAATGACATTAAATATCACATAACCAACAGCCAGAAACAGTTGTCACAGTTTCATGTGTGAATAATGAAAATTGTTTGCACTAAGCCTGCGACCGAATAAAAGCATTTAAAAATAAAATTTAACAAAACAGGATACCGGCATGGATGCGCTCAAAATATATGACAATGGTCATCAGTGGTACGTATTTGGCCGGGACCCGGAAAAGCCTGAAAAAATAATCGACACCAACCAATTCATGATTGTCGATGGTAAGCGCAGCATATTGTTGGACCCAGGCGGTATAGAGGTTTTCTCCACTATGCTGGCCTCAGCTCTTAAATATGTTGATATTGAAAACCTCACCGACTTGTTTGCCAGCCATCAAGACCCCGACATCATCTCCTCACTGGGTATGTGGGATCAGGTATTACCAAAAGCCAACCTGCATTGTTCCTGGTTATGGGAGGGTTTCATTCGCCACTTTGGCATGGATAACATTGGTTATCAGCCTATCAGCGACAGTGGTGGTCGTATCACTCTTGAGACAATCGACCTGGAATTCATTCCTGCCCATTATTTACATAGTTCGGGTAACTTTCATGTTTACGACCCCAAGTCTAAAATTCTTTTCAGCGGAGACATAGGTGCCGCACTTGAGCCACCAGGTAGCCCTATGTTTGTTGAAGATTTTGATAAGCATGTAGAAAAAATGCGTTATTTCCACGAACGCTGGATGCCCAGTAATGAAGCCAAACATCATTGGCTGAAACGAGTGCGTAAATTGGATATAGAAGTCATGGCACCTCAGCATGGCCGCCTCTTTAAGGGTAAGGATGTAGAGCGGTTTTTAAACTGGTTTGAGGAACTCGACGTGGGCGTTGCCATAAAATAAAACCAGCAGAATTTTTCTACACATACCGTGTAATATATTCGTAGCAAACTGCGAGGAGCCTACTCCTCGCATCATTCATTTACACATGCCCCCCTGCCCCCCTGCCCCACACCACCATTCACCGTCGCCTGCCAAATTTAGCTAAATCTGATAACATCCCGCCCAACATTTACCCATAATAATGACTAAAGGTAAGCATAGTGTCTTTACACCCATTGGATATTGCAGCCCTGGCGGCTTATTTACTGCTGATTACCGGCATTGGCTTTTATTTTTCACGCAAGAACACCAATACCGAGGAATATTTTGTAGGGGGTCGCTCATTCTCTGGCTGGGTAATTGGCTTAAGTCTAGTGGGTACATCTATTAGCTCTATCACCTTTCTGGCCTACCCAGGTGACGCCTTTAAAACATCATGGATTCGGTTTGTCCCCAACCTGATGATGCCTATCGCCATTTTATTTGCGGCCTATTTTTTCCTACCTTTTTTCCGCCGCGGTAAAATCACTTCAGCTTATGAATATTTAGAAGACCGCTTTGGCCCGTCTATTCGTGTGTACGGTGCAGTAGCCTTCATCATTGCGCAAATTGTGCGCGTGAGCATGATTTTGTTTTTACTGTCTTTGGTTATTCAAGAGCTAACCGGGCTGAGCGCCACCACCTGCATTTTAATTGGCGGCATTGTCGTAGCGGTTTACACCATAATAGGCGGCATAGATGCCGTAATATGGACCGATGTGATGCAGACCATTGTATTAGTTCTAGGGGGCGCGCTGTGTTTATGGGTGATTATAGATGCCTTACCTGGTGGTCTTGGACAAATATTTGATGTGGCCAATGAGTTCAACAAACTCAGCTTTTCAGTATTGGAAAACGGTAATTTAAATGCCGTGGGCTGGGAGATTCGCTTCGATGAAAAAACCATTAGCATGATGCTCTTCATTGGTTTAATTGCCTGGCTCACCGAATACAGCTCTAATCAAAATACAATTCAACGTTACTGTGCCTCTAAATCAACATCTGAAGCACGTAAAGCTATGTTTATTGCCGTGATAAGCTCATTACCTATTTGGGCTTTTTACATGTTTTTAGGCACAGCCCTTTTTGTTTTCTTTCAACAGTTTCCCGCCAATGCGCCACAAGAAATGCTGGATGGCACCCGAGCTGCTGAGCAAATCCTGCCCTACTTCATAAATAACCACCTACCAGCCGGCGTCGCTGGCTTGGTTATCGCATCAGCCTTGGCGGCCGCCATGTCATCGTTGGACAGCAGCATCAACGCAATCTCAACGGTCTCCGTTGTCGACATATATCGTCGTCACATTAAACCTGATCAAGACGATAGGCATTATCTGAAAGCCGCTTGGGCCATTGCTGCTTTTAGTGCCTTGCTCATGATTGGTGGAGCTATTTATCTAGCCAACGCCGAAACCAAAACATTACAAGACACAGCCACCGTATTAACCTCTGTTTTAGGCGGCGGATTACTGGGTTTATATCTAATTGGCTTCTTCACTCAACACGGCGATGCGCGCGCAGCTTGGGCAGGCTTGATCAGCACTATGGTCTTCACTTCATGGACCATATTGAGTAATAAAGGCTTATTACCTGACAGTATAAGTGTGCCATTTGATCTGTATTACACGGGCTTCGTGGGCAATGTAATCATGTTTGTGATTACCTACTTCGTGGCAAGATTTGCTTTTAAAAATAAAAATGATTTAAATGGCCTGACGGTTTGGAATAAATAGTCGCTACCTAATAAGCTGCTGCACTAACAAAAGAGAAGATAAAGACCTCTCTTTTGTTAGTATTCAACCAATAATTAAAACCATAAAAATAGTGATTTAAATTTCAGTAAAGCTAACTTAGAAAAACAAAATATCTAGAGTTAAAACCCCATCCTTATAATTTCAAAATAATCTAAACACAAAAAATTCCTGCTAGAAACAAGCTGCTATTGCGCATAATCTAAAGAAACCGTCTTTAAGCTACCTGCCAAACAAGGGCAAAGGTTTACGCGCATGCTATTTCATGACATTGAAATTACCGATGGCTTTATTGATAAAATGCTGTCTTCGCTAAGTGATGGGGTATGCATAATTAGCGCCCAAGAACCTAATCACCCTATTATTTATGCAAACCCGGCATATGAAAGCATGAGCGGCTATTGTCAGGAAGAGGTACTGGGTAAACGCTACTTGTTTTTAAACCACAGCGAAAGCAAGGCATCAGAATTAGAAGTAATGCATTTGGCCTTATTAAATGGGGATAACTGCCACGTAGTATTAAGGAATAAACGTCGTAATGGAGAGTTGTTCTGGAATGAAACCACTCTGTCTGCCATTAAAGATCGAGATAACAACACCCTTTATTTCGTGAGTATTCAAAAAGACATCTCTGACGAGATTGATTTACAAAAAACCATTACCGATCAAATAAAGGCATTGGAGTCCGCCAAGGAACGCTTAGAAAGCCTTACTCAAACCGACGCCCTTACCGACCTATTTAACAAACGCTACTTTAGCCTGCAATACCCCACTCAATACAATATTGCTAAACGAAATGATGATCGGTTAAGTGTTTTCATGATCGATGTCGATCAGTTTAAACAATACAACGATCACTACGGACATTTAGCTGGAGACTACTGTCTTAAGGAAATTGCCAGCGCCTTGAAAATAGTATTTAAACGCACCTCAGATTTTGTCGCACGCTTTGGCGGAGAAGAGTTTGTTATTTATTCGGTTGGATTAAATGAAAATCAGGCGTTGATATCGGCTAGAAATCTAATTGAATACATGAAGGATTTGAAAATATCTCACGAAAGAAGTGATTTTGACTACGTGACCGTCAGTATTGGCGTGGCGTGTTCTAATTGGGATAAAAAGAGCAGCCATGAGGTGTTACTGGAGCAAGCCGACTCAGCCTTGTATCAGGCCAAAAATAATGGCCGCAACCAAACTATTCTTTTTAAACAGCCTTAAAACACATGAGTTAAAACCGGATTAAATTTTAATCCGGTTTCCCTGATTCCCCTCCCTAGCAAGTTAACTCTAGCGATTGACAATGATATTAGGATTTATTTAGTACGCGCTCATGGGTAAGAGTAGTCTTGCCACCTTCAGTTACGGTGTAGGCTTTAATGGTAATGGTATTATTTTCTACTCGTAAATGGAAAAAACCCAGCTGGGCACTCTCCCAATAGTTTTTATTTTTTCCTTTAAGTTTTGTGGTTTTCGCTGCGGCACCTGACACGATAAACTGGGTTTTACCACATTCATCTACAGCATTTAAATCCTGCAAGCTATGATCATGCCCAGATATATAGAGATCTACCTTGTCGCACACGACTTTTTCCAAAAAGTCTTCGTAATAAACACCAGCTGCTCGTTGAAATATATATTTATCCCCCACGTATTTTAGCTCGTTATATTTATCATATACGCCAGCGTTACCGTGTTTGCCGTTAGATAAATAAGGATGGTGTGCAAAGGCAATGCGCCAATGACCTTGGCTTGTATGTAAGGTGGTATTAATCCAATCACTTTGCTGACGAGTCACCTTGTCTAAAGCATACTCGGGAGAAGGATCATGCAAACTGGTTAACGTTGTGGAGTCCAGTGCCACCAAGTCTAATAAAGTCTCACTCGCTTGGCTGGCTGTATCATTTTCCATAGCCATAGGAACATGATAATAGCGAGCAGGCATCTTCCATTTTTTACTGGGACGGTTCTCATCACGGGCATATAGAACCTGAAGGTCACCCCTATAATTAAAAGATCCATCGCCTGCCGATAATCCAGAGTTATCATGGTTACCTAGCGCCATATAAAAAGGTAAATTCACATCTTTGTAAGGCAGCTCGAACTTAGTATTAAATTGCTCGTCATTTACGCTCTTAACGCCCGCATCATAAATATTATCGCCAAGCCCCATTACAAAATCACACTTCAAATCATCACATACCTGCTTCATGGCATTGGCGACTAAAACCTGACCCTGCTCTCCTGTGCCCATGTCGCCTATGGCAAGAAACTGAATAACCGGCATAGCTTCTTCAGCTTTTATATAAGCCAAGTTCTGCGCACTGTGCCCGGCATCGTCGCTAACAATTATTTGAAAAGTATAATTACCGGCTAGCGTCGGCGTAAAAGAAGTTTTTTGTGCATGACGGCTCCAAGCAGGATGACTATCAAGGTAACCCTGTGGTGCTGAAATTAATTTCCATTGGTATTGAATCGCGTTATTTTCAGTGTGATAGCTGGGCGAGGCATCCAGAGTAATACTCTGATTTAGCTGTAATTTATAAAATTTTTCGGTGCTGCGTGCAACAGGTCCTAAATATTGATCAACTTGTGGGCGAATACTGGCGTCGTCGTAAACTTCCTGAATAATACTGCAACCACTTAGCGAGACCACCAAGCCAAGACTTACTAAAAAATTATTTTTAAGAGACATAATTGAGTCGTTTCATCCATGATTAAAGCTAAACATAGAGTGTGTTATGCACATCACCATGTAAAATTTGAGCACAGTCTACCTTTAATCTAGGTAAAAGCCCATTTGCACACATGACTAAACCCATTTATGCCACTGTAAACTTAGTTAAAATTTTAAATGAAAAATAAGAATATTTTATATTTTCTTAAACAAGAAGTAAAAAACAATAATCAAGATAGGAATGAAGTAGATATAAAACTTTAAAATACGGTGATAGCCAAGGTCCTTGTAACACAAGAACCACGACATCACATTTAAACGATTACTAAGATGATATTTTCACTTCGAAGCTCTGATATATATCTTCTTCTTTTTTTGGGATTTCAAGCGTCAATACTCCCTCACTGAAACTTGCGGATATTTGTTTTAAGTTAGCCGATTTCGGCAACTGAAAACTACGACTAAATTCACCAAAGCGACGCTCTACCCGATGGGATTTATATTCTAATTTTTGTTGGCCTTCGTCATTTTCATCTATACCTCTATTGATCGCCAACTTTTTACCGCTAACGGTAAGAACATTCTCTTCTACGTTAATTTTAACATTATCGGACTTAACACCTGGTAAATCAGCATAAATAAAGAACGTTTTTTTATCTTCACTTATATCCACCGCAGGACGAATAGCTTCAGCACCTTCTTTTTTAGAATGTTTTACTTGTCGATTTAAAAAGGCAGTTGGATTAAATAAAGCATCTAATTCTGCTGCAGGGTTTAATGTATGCATAAGCATAATTCTTGTCTCCTAAAGTTGGCTTTTGCCACACTTAATTTAAATAGGTTAAAGCTTTTTTAGTTCGACATGTCTTACTGGCCTACCCCCTTAATAGGATTGGTAGAATATTTTTCAATGGCAAGGGCTGATATTATTTAAAATTAAACGTTAAATATTGAATTTTTGTTTTTATAGGTTTGTTATTCTTTTTTAATATTAAAAAGAAAACCATTTTTAACCGATTAGACTTGAACGAGTAAAAAAGAGCC
>JBALXQ010000084.1:0-10792 GCA_036960565.1 Bermanella sp. | reverse complement strand
GATTTAACCGGTGCTGTGGGATTAATTCAGGACTTACAAAAAGTTCGAGATGAAAATCTTTATCAGGAAATTGGTCTGTTAACTCGAGCACTTCATGAATCCATTAAGAAATTTAAACTGGATAGTAGTGTACAGGGTGCCGGTTCAGATATAGATGAGGCCAACGAAGGGCTTGCTTATGTAGTGAATATGACCGCTAAAGCGGCCAATACCACTATGGATAAGGTGGAGGAAAGCATGCCTCTATCTGAGGGTATTGCCAGTGCATCTTCAGAAATTAATCAGGAATGGAAACGCTTCTTGAAAAAGGAGTTAGGCCCAGCTGAATTTCGAGATCTGTGCAAACGCATTACAACTTTTTTAGATAGCACCGATGCCAGCACCAAAAAGATAAATAGAAACCTAAGTGATATTTTACTGGCACAAGATTTTCAAGATTTAACCGGGCAGGTAATTCAAAAAATCACCGCTATGGTGACCGATGTAGAGTCGCGACTGGTGAATTTGGTGGCCATGGCCGGGCACGTTGACCAGCTAACCGGAATTAATCATGGAAATATTGAAGTTGAACATGAAGAAGAAGATTTACAGCAAGGTGTAGGGCCGCAAATAAATGCGGAAGAGCAAGAAGATGTGGCTGCAGGCCAGGATGATGTAGACGACTTACTATCGAGCCTTGGCTTTTAATAAGCTGGCTTTTAAAGGTACAAGTATGAAACCGGCAAAATATTTTAAATTAATTCCAAATTTAATTAATTGTAAGTCTGCCGCTTTCAAAGGAGTAATGGAATGAGTTTGGATGCTGATGACGAAATCCTCCAGGACTTCTTAGTTGAAGCCGGTGAGATCTTGGAAGCACTTTCTGAGCAGTTGGTAGAGTTGGAAAACAGTCCTGATGATAAAGATCTTCTGAATACTATTTTCCGTGGTTTTCACACCGTAAAAGGCGGAGCTGGATTTTTACAGCTTGATGCCCTAGTAAGCTGCTGTCATGTAGCTGAAAATGTATTTGATATTTTAAGGAATGGACAACGCAGCGTTACTCCCGAATTAATGGATGTGGTATTGCGTTCGTTAGACACCGTAAACGAAATGTTCGACAGTGTGCGTGCAGGGCAACTCCCCGAACCGGCCAGCGATTCCTTAATTGCCGATTTAACCCGTTTTTCAAAGCCAGAAAGTGCCAGTGAAGCGTCTGTTCCCGTTGAAGCGCCGACAGCTGGAAGTGCTGCACCAGAAGTGGCGCCCGCTGATAAATCAGGTGATGGCGATATTACCGACGATGAATTCGAAGGCCTGTTGGATGCATTAGAAGATCCCGATAGCGATGCTTCAGCGCCATCTGCCCCAGAGGCAACCGTGACCCAAGAAGATGACTCGGATGATTTAATGGGTTTTGGTGACGATGACGCCAGCAGTGATGAAATTAGTGAAGACGAATTTGAAGCCTTGCTAGATCAACTTCATGGCAAGGGAAAAGGGCCAGCAGCGGTCAGTACTGAAGGTGCAGATAGCAGCGAAACGGTGACTGAACCAGAACCTGTTGTAGAGGCAGTAGTACAGGAAAGTAAGGCTGTTGAAGAAGTAAGCAGCGATGACGTGAATGCCAGTATAAGTGAATCGGAATTTGAAGACTTACTAGATAAGCTTCATGGTAAAGGTAAGGGTCCTACAGACCAAATAGATGTAAATGCTGAGGCACAAACGCCTGCGGCTCCTGCGGAACCAGAAGTTGTAAAAGAACCGGTTGCAGCAGCTCCACCACCAAAACCAAGTGCCGCGCCTAAAGCAGCAGCACCAGCCCCCGCACCAAAAGCTTCGGCTAAGAAATCAGATGCGCCCGCCGCGCCTACAGAAGCCACCGTTAGGGTAGATACCAAACGTTTGGATGACATCATGAATATGGTGGGTGAATTGGTGTTAGTGCGCAATAGACTGGTGCGTTTGGGCTTAAAAAGTACTGATGAATCCATGGCTAAGGCGGTAGCGAATTTAGATGTGGTCACTGGAGATTTGCAAACCTCTGTAATGAAGACGCGTATGCAGCCCATTAAAAAAGTGTTTGGGCGGTTCCCTCGAGTGGTTCGAGATTTGGCTAGAAATTTAAAAAAGGAAGTTACTCTAGAGCTTAGAGGGGAAGACACGGACCTTGATAAAAACCTAGTGGAAGCTTTGGCCGATCCGCTGGTTCACTTAGTGCGAAATTCAGTGGATCACGGCATTGAACAGCCAGAAGAGCGTACAGCTTCGGGTAAACCAAAAAATGGAACCGTGACCTTGAGTGCCGAACAAGAAGGGGATCATATCCTGTTGTCTATTAAAGACGATGGCAAAGGCATGGATCCCAAGAAGTTGCAGCAAATTGCAGTAGAAAAAGGGGTTATGGACCAGGATGCCGCCGAACGTTTAAGCGACACTGAGTCGTTTAACTTGATTTTTGCTCCTGGCTTTTCGACTAAATCTGAAATCAGTGACATCTCTGGCCGTGGAGTGGGCATGGATGTAGTAAAAACTAAAATTAACCAGCTTAATGGCTCAATTCATATCGACTCAGAAATCGGTCGAGGCACCCTCATTCAAATAAAGGTGCCGTTAACATTAGCGATTATGCCAACTTTAATGGTGATGCTGGCAGATCAGGCATTTGCCTTTCCCTTAGTCAGTGTTAATGAAATCTTTCATTTAGATTTAACCAAAACTAACGTGGTTGACGGTCAGGAAGTGGTGGTTGTGCGTGAAAAGCCTATTCCTCTTTTTCATTTAAAACGTTGGTTAGTGATTGAAAATCAGTTTTCTCAAAAACCAAAAGAGAGTGAAGCGGTAGAAGGGCATGTATTGGTAGTTTCAGTGGGCACGCAACGAGTTGGCTTTGTGGTGGATCAACTGGTGGGACAAGAAGAGGTGGTGATAAAACCTCTAGGTAAAATGCTACAGGGGACACCTGGTATGGCAGGGGCAACGATTACAGGTGATGGTCGTATCGCCTTGATATTAGATGTGCCCAGTATGCTTCACCATTACGCCACTAAAATGAATTTAGCTGCCGCTTAATATTTCGTGCGGAATTCTAATTCTTAATCGAAAGTGAAGCGTGTGGCCATAGGGATTTAAAATGGCGATTAAAGTACTCGTTGTAGATGACTCTTCTTTTTTCCAAAAGCGCATTGCAGAAATCCTAAAGCCTGAGCCCAATGTCGAAATTATCGGTTTTGCTAGCAATGGCCGTGAAGCCATAGAAAAAAATCAGAGCCTTAACCCTGATGTGATTACCATGGATTATGAAATGCCGGTTATGGATGGTTTAACGGCGTTGCGTAATATCATGAATTTAAAACCCACCCCAGTACTCATGTTTTCGTCTCTTACCTATGATGGTGCAAGGGTAACATTGGATGCTTTGGATGCTGGGGCTGTAGACTTTCTACCCAAAAATTTTGAAGATCTGCAAAAGGGTGGGTCAAAAATACGCAATATTTTAACCGAAAAAATAAAAAACGTAGCTAAGTTTTATAATCGTAGCGCTAGCCCAGAAGCATATCGAGTTAATACACCCAAACCCCAAGTTAAGGCACCGCCTAAAGAGATCCCCATTGTTAAACCTCAAGCGGGTCTAGGCAAACCAAAAGAAAGAATAGCCGTCGCGCCTTTGAAAAAAAACGTTGGCATAACCAAGCCACAGCAGGCACCACAAGCTGCGCCAGCCCAGACCGTTAAAAGGCCTGTAAAATCTGCTCAGTCTAATAATACTCGCCTAGGTAAAATAGACATCGTGCTTATTGGCACTAGCACAGGAGGTCCGGTTGCTTTGCAAAAAGTATTAACCAGTTTACCGGCCAATTTTCCTAAACCCATATTATTAATTCAACACATGCCTGCTTCTTTTACCGGCGCCTTTGCCGAGCGCTTAGATAAATTATGTAAAATTAAAGTAAAGCTGGCAGAGGATGGCGACCAAATTAAAGCAGGTGTGGCTTTACTGGCTCCTGGTGGTAAGCAAATGATGCTGGAGCGTACTAAGGTGCGCATTATAGATGGTGATGATCGAGTGAACTATCGCCCCTGTGTGGATATCACCTTCGCATCTGCCGCCAAACATTTTGCGGCAAAGTCATTAGGGATTGTACTCACCGGAATGGGCAGTGATGGCCGTGATGGTGCTAAATTAATGAAGGCAACGGGTGCAAGTATTTGGGCGCAAGATGAACACTCAAGTGTCATTTATGGCATGCCCATGGCTATCGCCAAAGCGAATCTTGCGAATGCGGTGCTACCTTTAAATGAGATAGGCCCTCTATTGGCGAAAGAAGTTCGCTAGCAGCTTGAGAAAATTTTAACAAAAGAACTTTGTGAGCTTTTTATTAACCGAGTATTGGGTGAATAAAAAGGTAAATAGGATGAACTAATGGATTGGTTAAGCGTTGCTGGGTTAGTCCTTGGCATTGCTGCGATTGTAATCGGAAATTTAGCCGAAGGAGGATTAACCTCGGCGCTGATTAATTTTCCCGCAGCGGTTATTGTCTTTGGTGGCAGCATGGCAGCAGTTATGGTGCAGTCTCCCTGGCCTGTGATTAAACACTCGGTTAGCCGAACCGTCTGGCTTTTTATTCCGCCAAGATTTCATTTAGAGGATTTACTAGAGACACTTTGCCAGTGGGGTTATGCCGCTCGCCGAGAAGGTCTAATAGGCTTGGAAAACATAGCTCAGGTAGAACATTCTCTACTGGCCAAAAAAGGTTTAAATTTATTGGCCGACGGTCAGCCACCGGCGGCCATTCGCAATAGTCTAGAACTGGACTTATACAAGCAGGAAGACTTGGGCATGCAATCGGCCCATGTGTATGACAGCCTAGGAGGGTATGCGCCCACCATCGGTATTCTGGGGGCGGTGCTGGGATTAATGCAGGTGCTGGGCACACTAGATGATCCTACTGAAATAGGGCCTGGAATTGCCACCGCGTTTGTAGCCACTATTTATGGGGTGGGCAGCGCCAATTTAATTTTTTTACCATTGGCGCAAAAGCTAAAGCATTTGGTGAGAAGTGAATACTTGTATAACGAATTAACCATTGAAGGCCTAGTGGCCATTGCGGAAGGAGAGCACCCTAACTCCATTCGATATCGTTATGAAATCTTAAAACATACCTAACATTATTTTAATAGCTGGGGGGAGCCATGCCAAGACGCCACCATAGACCCGAATCGGTTCACCCTTATCGCTGGATGGTTTCTTATGCCGACTTTATGACCCTGTTATTTGCCTTCTTTGTGGTGATGTATGCCATTTCATCGGTGAACAATGAAAAATTTGAATCCATTAGCCATTCACTGGTGGGGGTGTTTGAAAGCAGCAATAAATCCTTATTACCATTTCAAATCGATGCCATTTTTCCAACGCTAGCACCGGCCTCAGATGTGTCGATGGTGGCCAGAAAAGATGCTGATCGCCCAGAGCCAGTGGGGGATTTAATTGAATTATTACAATCGTCACTGAATCCATTGTTAAAAGAAGAGCGCTTTAATTTACAAATGGAAGAAAACTGGTTGCAACTGGAGGTGCCGTTAGATGCACTTTTTTCAAGCCAGAAAAATGAGCTAAGTTTTAAGGGCTCTAAATTGCTTTCCAAGATAGCCGCTTCTTTTAGAGGCTTTGAAAACCCCATTAATATTGAAGTGTTCAGCGATGGCCAGGCAAATAGCAGTGAAAGCCCCTGGCTGTTGTCGGCAACACAAGGCGCGGCCATTGTGCAGTTCTTAGCATTGGAAGACATTAAAATGCCGCGGCTGGCGGTGGTGGCTTATGGCCCTTTTCAGCCCATATCGACTAATGATGATGAAGATGGCCGATCACTCAACAGGCGAGTGTTATTTTTAATAGATCGTCGGGTATTAAAGCGAGAGCGCATTAAAACTGTGACGAAACGGCATTTGTCTGCTAAATCTTAATAGTATTAGATTATTTATTCATTAAAGCTTTATCTATATGAGCATGGTTTTTGCGTATTAATTAGTGCACTTCATGGCATGCAGTAGGCCGTGACATAAAAACAACGGAATTGAATAAGTACAAAGCCAAGGAGGTTATTGTGCATGTATGGGCCGTAGCAAATCAGAAGGGGGGCGTGGCAAAAACCACATCTACGGTATGCCTTGCGGGGTTATTACGCGAGCAAGGGCACAAGGTATTAATGGTAGATTTGGATCCGCATGGTTCACTCACCAGTTACTTTAGATATGACCCCGATAATATTGAAACCAGTGTTTACGATTTATTTATGCATCAGGGCAAGGTTCCTGCGGATTTAGCAAAAAAGATAATATTGCATACTAGTAAGGAAGGGGTAGATTTATTTCCTGCCAGCACGGCCCTTGCAACACTGGAGCGTAATGTGGCCAGCCAAGGAGGCATGGGTTTGGTCATTTCCAAAGCTTTGGCAAGCCTGTGGGGAGAATATCAGTATGTGATTATTGATACTCCGCCTGTTTTGGGTGTATTAATGATTAACGCTCTGGCGGCAGCACAACGATTATTAATACCGGTACAAACAGAATTTTTGGCGGTGAAAGGCCTAGAGCGCATGACTCATACCTTAAAGATGGTGATGCAATCAACCAAGAAGCAATTACCCTTTACCATTATTCCCACTATGTATGACCGTCGAACTCACGCATCCATTAACGCATTGAAACAAATTCGTGAACTGTATGATGATCAGGTTTTTTCTGAAGCCATTCCTGTGGATACCAAATTTCGAGATGCCAGCGCGGCTTCTGCCATGCCTTCAGATATGGATCCTGATGGGCGCGGGGTGCGAATTTATAAGCACCTGCTAACACACCTGCTAAAAACCACCAGAGCGGCTTGATATATGGGTCTTGATATATGAGTAACACAACGCAAACAGTGGTGAGTGACTACCTGAATAATTTGCTCATGGATTTAACCGTGCAAGAGTCCTGTGTGGAGACTTTTGCAAATGATAAAATTCAGCCATGTGACAGTATAAATTTGGATCAGCGAATGCTGCCTTGCTTCGATCCATTTCAATTTATGTCAATTGAGTCTTCCTTTAGTCAGGGCCAATTGTATCTGGTTTTTTTAGCCATCCTTAAAACCTGTTGCTCACTCCCTCATGGGCGGGTGAAGCAGTATTGCTTGCAGCAGTGCCAAGTTTTACTGAGCCAAATGAAACCCAAGGGCCACTAGGTCATGAGCCGCTCAGATTCTTCTCAGCCTGGAACGGGCACCGTAAAAGTTAAAACGGTGGTGAAGGAGTATTTGGATACACTGTTGGCCGATATATTCCCCGATATAGAAGGAGATATAGAAGAGGATATAGCGGAGGAGCTAGAGGCCTATATACAAGAAGGTATCGTCCCTGAACCAGTGGCGTTGGAAAAGCCTGAATTAACCACCCCAAAAGTAAAACCCAAAGCTGCGCTTGAAGAAATTCAGAGCGCCAGTAGCCAGGTGAAGGACTTAATTCAAACACCTGTTGATATTGTAAAGAACGAACCTAAAACGGAAGCAACAGACTCCTCCACCATGGAGGAGGAAGTAAAAGTCGAGCCTGTTGCTATTCCGGTTTTGCAAGACGACCCCTCAGCCGATTCAAACGTAGACACCAATATTCAATCGGCCTTTGAGATAAATCAAGAACCAGAAGTAGAACTTGCCTATCCGGATGCTCCGCCCTGGGCTCAAACCAGTTTTGATATTCTGTTGTTTGATGTTTGTGGCTTAAAGTTAGCGGTGAGTATGGAGACACTAGGGCGCATTATTAAAGTTGAACACGACACCAGCCAAATTATTGGTAAACCTCCTTGGTTTATTGGCGCTTATCATGAAAGTGATCAGCACTTATATGTGGTGGATACTGCCAAATTTATCATGCCCGAGAAGGGCTTTGATTTAGCAAGGGATGGTTTTGGTTACTTAATTCAACTTCAGCGCAGTGACTGGACCCTGGCCTGTAAGGAAGTGTATAAAACCGTTCGTATCTCACCCGAGCAGGTAAAGTGGCGCTCGCAAAAGGGTAAGCGTCAGTGGCTTGCCGGTACCGTTATTGAACACATGTGCGCGCTGGTGCATGTGGACACCTTAATAGAACTGCTTAAAGAGCAGGCCAGTTAACCCCCGTTTATATCCTGCCCGCTTATGTTGTTCCCGGTTTATATTCTTCTCCTATTTATATTTCTTAATTTAGCTCTAAAAAATGTGCATAAAGACAAGAGCCTATTTTTCATCACGCCTGAGTTGAGCTATTTCTTTAGGGAATCTAACAGCTGACTGGCACACAACCTGCTCTAGTCTAGACTAGTAACAAGGACTGTTATGAATTTGACGACTTGTCCTAAACTTAAAGTGTTCAGGTCAAAGAGTCTGGCCAAGTAACCATTGGCCTACTGTAGAAAGGAGAGTTTTAATGAGTACCTATGAAGCAAAAGGGGTGGTCGATGATCCTGTGTTGCAATGGGTTACCTTTCGTCTAGATAACGAAACCTATGGCATTAACGTAATGCAGGTGCAGGAAGTGCTGCGTTACAGTGAGATTGCGCCAGTGCCTGGAGCGCCGCCTTATGTTTTAGGCATCATAAACTTACGCGGTAATGTAGTTACCGTAATTGATACACGCTTGCGTTTTGGATTGGCGCAAACAGAAACCTCCGACCAAACCCGCATAGTGATTATTGAAACCGGTAATCAAGTGGTGGGCATCATGGTAGATGCTGTCGCTGAAGTGGTTTATTTACGTCAATCTGAAATTGAAACAACACCTAACGTGGGGAATGAAGAAACAGCGAAATTTATACAAGGGGTTTGTCATAAAAATGAAGAACTGCTTATTTTGGTTGATCTTGAAAAAATGATGTCAGATGAAGAGTGGGCCGACATAAACGATTTTTAATGTCTCCACCTCGCGCAAATAGTGCCCGACATTTTCAGATAACAAAAAAGCATAATTAGGTACAGGCCAAAACCTGTGCCTAATTAAAATAAGAATTGAAGAACAAATAAACAGCGATAAATAAAATAACTAAATTACCTGATGTAGCCTGTCAGCTTAACCGCGAGTTTTTATTATGTTGGAATCTATTCTGCTGCTGCAATCCAGCGGCGTTGCGCTTTTAATTACAGTAGCTCTTTCTTCAGTAGCCATTTCCATGGCTTATATGAATATTAGAGCGTTAAAAAAGCAAAGACGAGGGCAACAAGTAAGACATAAACGTTTGCAAGAAGACATGCGGGCATTGTCTAAAAGTGCCATTGGCATGGGCCAGAAAATAATGGAAAGCGAACGCAGATTAAACGATGTGTTAAAAAAGCAATTTTCTATTTTAAATAGCCAGCCAGAACATCCCTCTTATGATCAGGCCAGTCATTTAATTGCCATGGGCGCCACCGAAAAAGACCTAGTAAACACCTGTGGGTTTAGTCATGGCGAAGCTGAATTATTGCTTTCTCTTAAGCGTCAATCACAACCTGCTGCTAGCCACGTTCATTAATGGCTAACTTTGTAGTGGCCAAATCCTTGGTCGCTGCAAATTTTATAAGCAATTTATTTTCAAAGCTGCTCAATTTATTCCACTGGTCTAGTCTGTAATCGCCGTAAAAATTGTATTCCTTGTAAGTATCCCTCCCAGCTTATTGTCAAATACGTTCTTGCGATTTTTTGCTATATAACGCTCCTAGCTTTACAGCCATAAGTTACAAGGGCAGCCGAATTCACTGCCTATACTCAAGGTATCGGTTTGTTAATAGGAGTAAGCCTGTGTTACGCAAGGTTTTTATCTCACTGTCTTTGGTGTTTGGCATAATGGCTTTTAGCCATGCCGAGCAAATTGAATCCATTAAAGGTGCGCAAACCATAGACGCCTTTGAAGCCCTGCAGCTATTTGAGCACGGCGCCACCTTTATAGATGTGCGCGACGTGGCGGAGTATCAGTTGGGCCATATACGCAGTGCAGTGCATCTGGATTTAAAGCGGGATTTTAATGACCTGTATCTCATTGAAACCCTAGATAGAAATATTCCCATCGTTATCTACTGCAACAGTGCTCATTGTTATCGCAGTGCCGTGGCCACTTTCTTAGCGGTAGCCTGGGGTTATGAAAACGTGCATTACTTTAAAGACGGTTATTTTACTTGGTTGGCGTTGGATTTACCGGTGATTATGGATAACAGCCAGGACAGGATAGCCGCTCATGAAGAAGCCGATAGCCCTTGGCGTTTAAGCATGCAAAATGCATTGGCAAATTTGCAGATTGATAAGATCCAGGGCGAAGACTTGGAAAGAGGGCCCACAGTACGTTCACTGGCTCAATAAGCGCGCAATACGGTAGTAATATCAGATAGGCCGCATCGCTGCTTACTGATAAACCAAGTTTTGTTAGATTAATACTTTAATAGCTTTAAAAGATGCTTAATTACAAAGACGCTAAACACATAAGCCTGCCTAACGTTGCAGGCTTATGTGTTTATACCTGATGCAGATATTTGAAAATGGTGTGCTTACAGGCCAAACATTTTGCTTCTGCTGTATAAATGCCAAGCTATCCCCACAGGATGTGTTTAAAAAATGTGCTGTTGCCTAACACTTTGTTTTAATTCGCAAAAACTTATAAATAGGGGGTGACAAAGCCAAATTCATCTATATAATGCGCCCCACATCTCGAGACAAGCAAAGCTTGTTACGGATAAGTTGTTCAAACAACTTAACTTAAGATGTTTGTGGGGCCTTAGCTCAGCTGGGAGAGCGCAACACTGGCAGTGTTGAGGTCAGCGGTTCGATCC
>JBALXQ010000083.1:0-10957 GCA_036960565.1 Bermanella sp. | reverse complement strand
ATTTCACTTCAGGCAGTTCATTTATTGCCACGCAAGCAATCAATGAAATTATTAGTGAGACTCTTGGGAGCAACAATGGATGGGCGCGCAGTTTAATGCCGGTTAATGGTAGTTCACTTATTGATGTGATTTCTTTAGCGAATTGCACGCTAAGTATTGATCAGCGCGACCAAGTGCGTCCTTATAACAATGCTTGCGATATTGGCGCGATAGAAGTGCAGCTAGACAGTGACAATGACAGCACCGAAGATTTTATCGATACGGATGACGATGGCGACGGCACGTTAGATATTAATGATGCATTTCCGTTGGATAATACTGAGTCACTTGATACCGACAGTGACGGTACAGGCGACAATGCCGATACAGACGATGATGGCGATGGCATGCCAGATGACTATGAAACATCTTATGGACTTAACGGTTTAATTAATGACTCCGATGGCGATTTGGATGGTGATAACTTATCGAACTTTTTTGAATACAATAACGGCAGTCAGCCTGATGCGGTTGAATATTCCAGCGAGGAAACTGATTTACTGTTGTCACCATTGGGTTATCGTTTTGGTGTGGAGGCGCTAAATGATGCAGACTGTGAGAGCAATAGTCAGTCTGTGGCTTACACGATTCAAAATAGTGAGACTGAATCTCGCACCTTGGGCGATATCAGTTTTACTGGAAATAACGCCAATGAATTTATTCTTGTTAGTGACCAGGACAACTGCAGTAATCGTGTTTTGGCAGCCGATGAAAGTTGTAATTTCTCCGTTGTATTTTGCCCCAACTCGGATGGTAATAAGTCGGCACTAGTGAATATAGCGAACGATGATTCACAAACGCCTAATTTACAATCGGTGATGTTTAATTATGAGAGTGGCCGTAGTGAAGCCCAAAGACGATTGCCACCAGTCTTGTCTGCTTTGACCATTACAGATGGTGACGACAGCATTGTTGAAGATGGCAATTTAATTGAAGGGCAGTCTTATACCTTTGCCTGGACCCTGCAGGGCTATCACAGTAACTATCAATCTTTGTTGGTATTTTTTGACTGCACAGCATCGCCGGCTCCGGCAGATGGTGAATGTGGATCCAGTTTCGGCTCTAACTTTGAGTATACCTCGCAAAGCAATCCGGTGATTGGCTCTGGCAGCTGGAATTACAATGGCATTTCAGTTAGCACTTATAGTTACTCGTATCAGTTTACGGTGCCTGAAATTAGCCAGGATACTGAAATGGTGATTCGTTTTTATCGTAAAAGTGATATCGATAAGGCAGCAGGCAATGGCAGCTTATCCTTGTTACTACCAGGGAATATTGATGCTAACTATTACGATAATTCTGGCAGACGCTTGAGCTTGCAGCTCATAGACCAATAGGTGAAATGAAAATGAGAAATAACATGAACCTAAAATCTTTTTACTGTTTAGCATTGGCACTTTCTTTAACTATGTCGGCACATGCCCAGCAAGATGAGAATATAAGTATTTATCCGGTACAAACCTACTTTCCACAAGTGCATCTTGGTGCCAGTAGTGAAGCTGCTACCGTCACCATTACCAATGAAGAAGAATATGACACCCTAACGTTAGGGACCGTGCAATTTTCAGGGAACGACAGCGATCAATTTACACTGGTGGATGACAATTGTTCAGGCGACGCATTATCTGCCAATACAAGCTGCACCATGGAGGTGAGTTTTAGTCCCACCACCTTCGGCAGCAAAACATTGATGCTGCAATTGCCTACAGACAGTAATCTAACGCCGTTCATCAATGCCTTTTTCTCCAACGATGAAGACAGTCGGCATCAAGTAGAAAGGCGCTTGCCGCCGATTATTTACAGTTTGGATATTCCTGAAATATTACAAGCCGATACGCCGTACACATTGCAATGGTCATTGTTGGGCTACCACGAAACTTACTTTTCAACAATTGCCTTATTTGATTGCAGTGATAAAGAGGAAGGCAGTTGTGGTGAGAGTTGGGGAGATAACTTTGCCTATGCAAGTAACCTGTCACCAGAGAGTACCGAAGAACAAGATGCTTGGGTATTTAACGGTCAACCTGCAAAAGAAATGCATTATTCTTACACGCTGACGCCCAATGAAAAAAAGGCCTTCCCTGAAGGCGACACACCTATCGTCGTGCGCTTTTATCAAAAAAGCACCATGGATCGCAATGCAAATGAGTCAAGTTTGTCGTTGCTTGTTCCTGGCGGATTAACGGCTAGTTATTATGATTCTGAAGGCCGACGAATTTCAAAAACGATTCATTCAGGAAACTAATTGGAAATAACATGAAATTCTTACTCGCCCCCATTATTGTGTTCCTGAGCTCACTTTTTTTAATAGGCTGTGTCGACTCGCTAGATGATGTTGATGAAATTGAAACAACCGAAGTGACAGCCGAGAAGCATGAAATTGTACCAAAGATTTCTGCCCCCATCGGCATGGCTGTTTCAATCACAACCAAGCTGATAACGATTAATTGGAATTCTGTTGAATCAGCAACGAGCTATAAGGTTTATATTAGTAGTGAAGAGATGGGGCTATATAGCGAACATACCACCACTAATACTCAATATTCTTTCTCCACTAACACTGTGGAAACCTATCAGATTTGGGTGACTGCTATCTCGGAAAATGAAGGCGAGTCGAATAATAGTGAAGTGTTGTCAGTCGTGGCAAAAGATAAGGCAATCTTAGTTGTTTGCAATGAATGTTCTCCATAACCAATCCAGGCTCTAATATTATCAATTCAATATTACTGTAGCCACTCGCATCTATACTTGAGTGGCTTGAGTACACCTCTAAAGCGAAGCATTAAATTTAGCTAATACCTCACCGATGGCTAAGAATACGGTAAATCCCTTATTCTTTCAGACTTGTAAAAATGAA
The DNA here is from genome assembly GCA_036960565.1 of Bermanella sp. Taxonomy (GTDB): domain Bacteria; phylum Pseudomonadota; class Gammaproteobacteria; order Pseudomonadales; family Oceanobacteraceae; genus Bermanella. Next base: position 8,061 of record JBALXQ010000083.1, on the reverse strand, counting down.
ATTATACGCCCAAGAATAAGTCACTTTGAGGTGATTTTAAGTTCACAAAATCAATGCCATATTGACCTTCACACTTTAATTAATTCCCTCTTATTCTTAAAAAATCATAAAAAATCGGAACTGAGCAGAGCTTACGCTAGGAAAAACCATGAATAAAATTCAAGATCAGAACCAGGCAGAAGAAGCACAACAAGATATTAAAACGGTTAATGAAGAGCAACATCAGGCCAATACTCGCAGGAATTTCATCAAGAAATACGGTGCTCTGGCGGCTATCACACCTGTCGCTATGTCCATGACCATGCATAGTAAAAAAGCTCTGGCTTACTCCTGCACTGAGTGCGCTCCTTAATGGCAGTTGAATTAAAAAATATTTCGGCTTCATTTGAAACACTGGAAAGCGTTAATGAGAATTTAACGCTTTTTTTATTTGATGAAGAAGGACTGGTTTACTCTGTAATAGATAAGAAATTACATTTCTTAAATAGCCTGGGAATGTATGTTTGGCTGTTATTTGAGGAAGGATTGAGCAAACGCGAAGTATTGAGTACCTGTATTGATAACTCAATAGATCAGTCAGGTGAGCTAGATGAATTAGTGGAAGAGCTTAATACTTTATTTGTTCATGCATGCTTACCCGCAGAATCTCATGATGAGCAAGAGCTTTGGCTTGAAAAAATACCTGGTGCTAATAATTCTAAAACTCAAGGTTTTTACTACAAAATACTCGACTCAAAAATTGTTGTGACTTATTGCGACCTGTTTTCAAAGAAAACAATAGAGCCTCTATTGAATGTTTTTATTCGATCTGGCCAGGTTTTTTGTGATTACATGATCGAAATAAAGAAGGCTGGAGAAGAATACCTGATTTGTATTAATGGTTTTGACTTCTCTTGGAAAATACCCCAGCAAAGGTTAGCCGCATTTTTTAATGATCGAATACGTAAAATGGTTTTCACAACTAGTGACTATTTTATGGCCTCTCATGCGGCCGTGTTATCTAAAGGCGATAAGTGCTTAATGATGCCAGCGGTCTCTTATTCTGGCAAGTCTACATTAAGTGCCGCTTTACTGTCTGCGGATTATCAGTATTTTTCTGACGAAATGGCAGTATTGGATAAAGAGTATCAAGCACGTCCAGTACCTTTAGGAATCGGCATAAAACAAGGCAGTTGGAAGGCTTTAAATTCGTATTTACCACAGCTTAAAACTTTAAAAGAGCAAGAGCGCTGGGATGGTGTGCCCCTTAAATATGTGCCGGTAAGCACGTCAATTCGCCATGGTACTGCTAGAAAAAAAGTATCTCACTTGGTTTTTCCAACCTATACCCAGGGGAGCGCGGCTAAGTTATTAGCCATATCCACACCTCAGGCTATATGTCAGCTTTTTGAAGCCGGTTTTACCATGAAATGTGACTTCTCAAGAAAACAGGTAATCGAATTATTAAACTGGCTTGAATCGGTGCCTACTTATAAATTTGTATTTAGCCAATTAGACGAAGCGATTGAGTCTCTGGAGGTATTATGAAAAATAACTTAGATGTTAATTCAAAGGTGAATCTCACTAAGCTACTGGCTGAAATTGTATTGCCCATTACGCAGGAATTTTCCCATAATAATTTAAAGCAATGTGACAAGTTTAAACTGATTGAAGTGGCCAATAAAAACTATATGAATTTCGCCCTGTACCAGGGGTTAGTTAAAAACGATCTGTTAAGTTACTTCACTGCCGAGCAAACTGAGTACTTAAAAGAATTTTATGAGCTCAATGAACAAAGGAATACTGGTTTTTTATCTGAATTAAGGGGCATTATCCTTGAATTAAATAAATATGATATTGAACCAGTTCTTTTAAAAGGTGCAGTGGCACTTGTGGATAACTGGTACGCAGGCATGGGTGCGCGCTTTATGCGTGACATTGATTTCCTGGTGCCAGAACACCAGGTAGATATAGCCTATAAAATACTTAAAGACATGGGGTATCAAGAGGTGCATGAGGAAGACGGACATGATCATGATTTTCATCATCACTGTCCAGCATTACAGAAGCCTGATTCAGCTTTGGTGATTGAAGTGCACAGCAAGCCTCTATCGATAAAAACAAAAGGGGTTTTGACTTCCAAAGAGGTATTCAAGCATAAATGCCAAGTTACCAGATTGGATATAGGAAACTGTTACATCCCATCCCCCGCCCACTGCTTAATGATTGCAATTTTACATACCGAGATATCTCACGGTAATAGAGGTAAAGGGGTATTCTTTTTAAGGCACGCTATGGATGTGGCAATAATCCTAGCTCATTATAAACAAATTGATTTTTACAGTGTTGAATCAGCTCTTAATTTATATGGCTTTAAAAGCATATTGTCATCCTACTTATTTGTATTGAACCACTTCTTTAAAGTACAAAACAAACAGGATTTCACTCTATACATGCAAAGAAATGAAGAATACTTATCCACTGTATTAAATAATATGTCTCAAGAATCCAGTGCCAAAAGATTTGCATTTGATTTTTATAAGAAGGTAACAATAGGCAGCTTTTCAAGGGAAAGTATTTCATCTCGATATGGTGCAAAAAGCACAGCCTCTATTTACTACTTCAGGTTGATTAACTTAGCTCGTTTACTGGTTAAATATAGTGTTAAGTCAAACTGGGATATCAAAAACAAGATAATTGAGAGTGAAACAAGTGTCGTGAGGTTAATAGGGGAAAAATAACGACTTTGTTGACCATTTTCTGAGAGCTAAGGAAATGCTTAGATCTGCCCTTTATCACTCAAGACCCAGCTAAACCAGGTATTAGCCCTACTAATTGTTGGTTATAAATAATATTCACTATGTTTATAGTATTAAGTGACTAAAATGGTCCTATTACAAAAATAGAAAAACCTAATACAGAGGGTGTGATGATGAGTGTAAATGACGTAGTTCAATCCCGAGTGAGTTGCAGAGGGTTTAAGTCGGACGCAGTGGACCCAAGCCTGTTGCGCGATATCTTCGCTTCCGCTCAGAAATCTGCCTCTAACTGCAACGTGCAGCCTTGGCAGGTGATTGTGGTGTCGGGCAAGAAAAAAGATGAGCTGAAAAACCAGCTGATGCAGAACGTCATGACTCAGGGCAAGCCTAACCCAGACTTTAACTGGAAGGTAGGCTATGAAGGTGCACACCGAGATCGCCAATTCGGCTCTGCCAATGCCTTGTACACTGCTATGGGCATTAAACGCGAAGACAAAAGCAAGCGCCAAATGGCCATGATTAAAAACTGGGCCTTCTTTGATGCTCCTCATGTGGCCTTTTTTACCATGGATAAGTACCTAGACATCATGGGCGCAGTAGACATGGGTATTTATGCGCAAACCCTGACTTTGTTATTGCAAGAGCAAGGTATCTCCAGCTGCATGCAAGGGGCATTAGGTCAGTTCCCTGATCCAGTGAAAGCCATGTTTGACCTTCCAGAAGAGCGTGGCATCTTGTTTGGCATGTCATTTGGTTATGCCGACGAAGAAGCGCCAGCCAATGCTACTCGTACCGAGCGTGAGGCTTTAGATACTTCGGTTTTATTTGTTGAATAATGGCATTGGGCCATTACGCCAGTCATAGTGGTCCGAGCGTGAAGCGCTGGATACTTCGGTATTATTTGCCGAGTAAAGCTGGTTAGTCATGCTTTATAAAATAAAAAGGCCGCCCAATTAATTGGACGGCCTTTTTTTTAGTTTTTGTTATCTTATTCGGCTTTATTTTTGGCCTTTTTTTAGACTTTCTTTTTAGGATAGAGCCAAAACCCCAGCAACTTGGAAATCCACGGAATCATGGGATAACTCATCAGTGATGAGATCACCACCACAGACAGCAGTACTCTTAATAAATACGGTAACTCACTGGTATAAGGCGCAATAAATATATTTGATAACATGATCAAGGGATATACCGACAATATGCCCACCACAACCTTTTTATAATAAGGAGGGTTCGACGGTGCCGCTAAATCCAAATCCTGTCCGGGCAGGGTAAACCAGAGTTCTAAATCGTCGGACTTTTGATACTTGGATTGAGTTTCAATTAAATCCTGAGCGTTTGATAACCAGCTGCGACAAATGGGGGAGGTCTGCCATTTAGTTAAGGCGTCAATATTATCAAAGCGAATAATCACCACATATTCATTGTGACTGTTGTCTCTTGGGCGAATCACATCCACACCAATAAACCCATCGAAACGTTTAATCACTTTATTAATGCCCTGGGCCCAGGCTTCATAGGCATCGTTTTTATTGGGCTTTACTATCTTGGAAATAACCAGGGTCACAGGTTCCAGGGGGTTATCTTGTTCCATGTTATCGATCCTGTTTTATCTTGTAGTTAATTATTTTACTGTAAATTAATACTTTCAGCGTGGCTTGTTTTTTCACAATGTGAAGCTGAATACGGGTTTAGGTTTTACTTAAGTTAGCCAATTTAATTAATTCCAGTATTTTATGTTTTAGCCATAAATGGCCCTGGTCTTGATTCATAGCCTTGTGCCAAATCATAAAGGTTTTGGTTTTTTCAATTTCAAACGGAAATGGAAAAATTTTAATGGCCTCGCGCTGGGCATAATATTCAGCCATTTTTCTCGGTACGGTGGCAATGCAATCGGTTTGGGTAATCAAGCCGGGAATGGCAACATACTGGCGTACTTCTGCCATGACTTTTCTGGGGATACGTTTATTAATGCGTAAAAAGTCTTCGAGCATGGTCAGGCTGGAATGATGAAATTTCAAAATAATATGTTTGGCATTTAGGTAATCATCATGGCTTAGTTGGGTTTTAAAGATGGGGTGATTTTTGCGAGCAATCACCACCACTTCCTCTTCACCTATTTGACAATAGTCCAGTTGTTCTTCCACCGGCGGCTTGTAGTCAAAGTAAAAATCAATTTGCCCTTGTTTCACCAAATCAAAGCTTTCATTGTTTACCTCCGGATAGGTTTGAATCTGTAAGTCGCCCTTGAATTGGCTGAATATGGATAACAGGGCGGGTAACAAAATGAGCTCGCCATAATCCCCTATTGCCAGTTTAAAGATGCGATTTGACTGATTAGGGTCGAAGCTATTTTCAGGGTTTAAGGCGTTTTGCACGATCTCCAGCGCCTGGCATACCGGCGCTATGAGCTCCCTGGCTCTTTGTGTGGGGAGCATGCCATGACGGGAGCGTATAAACAGCTCATCGTGAAAGGTAAGCCTAAGCCGGGCCACGGCATTGCTCACCGCAGGTTGCGACATGCCCAGGTGTTCGGCGGCCCCTGAGAGCTTGCCATGCTCCATCACGGCAGCAAATACGGTGAGCAGGTTTAAATCCACACTGCGTAAATTAATGGCCATATGGCATCACTGTGATATCCAGAGTTTAGTTTGGTGAATGTATGGTATGTATATTATATATTTTTCTTATGTTGTTAAACCTCTTAAGCTGGCTTCAATCCTAATAATAACAAGAGGTGGTTCATGGATATTCAGACACTGGTGAGTGACCAGGCTCACAATACATCCCTTAGTATGTCACTGATTGCCTTCGCGGCACTGGCTATGCTGCTGGTGTATGAGTGGTTGGCGGGGCGTTATAAAGATGGCAAAAAAACCAAAGAAGACTGGGCCATGGCAGGTTTGGCTCTGGGATTTTTAGCGACGGTGCAACGACCGCTGTTAACCTACTTTATATTTTTTATGATGACCCTGTTGTTCCCTTTATACAGCGGTGACTTTCACTGGATAGAGCAGGAATATTTTTTATCGGGCCTAGTGGTTTATATATTAATAGATGAATACCTGCATGGCCGTGCTCATTTATTTTGCCATGGCCGCAAACCTAAAAATAAAATATTAGAGCGCATTCAGGCGTTTTATAAAATTGCCCACCGTCCGCATCATCAAATTGGCGGTAACGATGGCAAGGGGGAGCTGAGTGCTACCCATACCTATGTGGAGCACTGGGGCTGGTGGTTAATTCTTCCCAACTATTGGTTTGGTTTAATTTGTTTGTACCTGGGGTTTTACGAATTCTTTTTTTGGGGGACCTTAATAAAAGCGCTGTGGGGCATGCATGTTCATACCAATTGGGGTAATAGTTACGACCTGGTTTTACTCAACCATAAAAATCCTATTATCTCTAAAGTCATGTACGGCTTGAGTCATGTATTGGTGTTTCCCAATATGCATCATCAACATCATAGTCGCAGTGCTAATTCGGCACGCAACATGTGTAATGTGTTGTCTATATATGATTGGTTATTATGGGATACATTGGCCATTGAAAAACAGCGGCCTAAAATCTATGGCTGGCGTCAATCTGAAAAAGAAGAGTTTAGTCCGGTTTATCGTTTTTTTAATACCGACCTAGATAGGCGTTAGTGGTGGCAACTTTAATTAGCTAAAGAATAATATTTCAATACGAATAGGGTTAGGCCACGCCTAGCCCTTGGCGAGTAACTCATTTAATAATAATTCGTTTTGATGTTTTTCAGTTTTTAACTGCTCATCTTTATCTATTATTGATTGCTCAATGTGGCGAATTCGCTCTCTCAATAGTCTGTATTCCTGTTCCCAATAACCATTCATGCTGCCAGGTTCAGTGGGGGTGGTGAGCAAGGGCAGCGATTCATGATCCTCTTCCAGTGCGCTTAGTAAAATTTCATTTTCGGCCTGCATGCCCTTTACTTGTGACTCAAGCTCAAAGTTTACATTGGCCTGATATTCAAAACGTTGGCTTAGGCTGGCTAGGTCTGTATGCAGCTGTTGATTTTCTAGCGCCAAAGTTTTTGGGGAAAGCATATCTTGATCGCAATAGACCTTATCTTGCGGCTGAGGCTCCATGGTTTGTGAATGCACAATGCTCAGTAGTGGAACGATATTGCTCATAAATAACCCCGGGGCAAACTTGCTAATGACTAATTCCAATAGGCGAATCATAGAGGGTTACCAGTACTATTCAGTGCGGTTATTCACAACTTTGTTAGGGCTTGTGTGCGTTAATTCACAACCTGTCATCATAGTTGCAAATGGCTATAATGCTTTTAAATAAAAGCTAATTAACAGGCGCACCTCTAAGGCGCTTCAATAGGCTCTTTAAATAGGGGCACGGCACACGATGAAATTCTTAATTTTTCTAGGTTCGGTACGAGAGAGCACGCCGCCAAGACCGGCCCGTTTGGGTTTACGCGTAAGCCGCGCAATATCCACTTTCTTTGAACAAGCCTTCACTGAGCATTCAATAGAAATCATCGACCCTTTAGATTTTGAGCTAGGTCCTGTCTTTAAACCACATTTTTCGTATGCGCCAAGCCGGCTACCACAGGATTTAGAGAGTCTTGCCCAGAAAATTCAAGAGGCCGATGGTTATGTGATGGTGAGCCCGGAATACAATCACTCCATGAGCCCAGCACTGGCCAATTTGCTAAATCACTTTGGCAGCTCTTTATTCTCTTATAAACCCAGCACTATATTGACCTACTCGGCCGGCCAGTGGGGTGGCAGCCGAGCAGCTGTGGGCATGCGCTCATTTTTATCAGAACTGGGCTGCCTGCCGGTTTCCGCTATGATTCATATTCCCCATGCTCAACAAGTATTTGATGAAAAGGGCTTAATGCTTAGCGGCGTGGATGAAAATAAATGGCATGAATATTTTGCGAGGGCACTTGATCAAATGCTGTGGTGGGCGCAGGCAGCAAAAGAGCAAAGCGGGCGAGTTGACCCTCATGATTTGGTTAAGGCGTTTAAACGCGACCCTTCACAAAGAAATGCGCCCTAGTAATCTCACTGTATTCTTGCCAAGAGAAATGTTGGATTGATTAGAATCATAGATAATAGGTTATAATTTTCCTATTGAGTTTGGCCTTATTGTTACAAGGGAAATTAACATGAGTACATTTTTAAAATTGATAACAATCTCTGCACTATTATTCATACTCGCTGGGTGCGAAGAAACTGGGAATTTAGACATAAGGGATATAAAAGCAAATTATGAAATTTATATACCAGAGGAAAAGCTGTTTGACTTTATCTCTCAAATAAATAGAGATAAGCAAGTA
>JBALXQ010000082.1:0-11883 GCA_036960565.1 Bermanella sp. | reverse complement strand
ATAAAGATGCCATACATAGCCCCAGTTAATGCGATGTCTAAACCATCTTCATCTACTTCAGCATCTGAGGGGATATAGGCACGTACGATAATGTTTGAGTCTGAAATTGTGGCTTCATTGGCAGGGTAAGTAACTCTAATTTGGTCAGCTATCTGTCGCAGGTCTGCAGCTGCGCTATCTAGCTTTTCTTTATCCTCATCTGTGAGTTCACAGCCGGATAAAGCTAGTGCTGATAGTAATATGCCGGTGGGGGTAAATAATCCTTTCAAGTTAATGCTCCGTAGTGTCATTTTAGGGGTTAATTAAATATTGAGTTGATCCCTTACGATAGATAGGGTGTAGTTGAAGTGATTCAATCAAGTATAATTCGAGAGGTGGTTAGAAATACTGCTGAAAGAGGGTGCAGATGCGCCCTCCTACTTGCGAGTAATTTCAGTTGGAGGCTGCTAGGCTAGGGCAATGGTTAGGCGCTCTATCGCCTTTTGCAGGTTTTCATCGCTGGTGGCGAATGATATGCGCATGTGGCCTGGAGTGCCAAAGGCGCTACCCGGTACTAGGGCTACGCCTGCTTCCAATAGTTTTTCAGCTAGGTCGGTATCGGTTTTGCAGTTTAGCTTGACTTGAGCTTTAGCGAAGTCTGGAAAAAGGTAGAACGTTCCGTCTCCTGCCAGGCACTCAATGCCATCAATGGCATTTAATGCCTTTACCATGAAATCGTGGCGTTCTTTAAATGCACTTACCATGTCTTTTACACACTGCTGGTCGCCTTCTAATGCAGCTTGGGCTGCCACTTGTGAAATAGATGTAGGGTTGGATGTGCTTTGGCTTTGAATCTTTTTCATGGCAGCAATTAATGGCTGCGGCCCTGCCGCATAACCTATGCGCCAGCCCGTCATGCTGTAGGCTTTGCTCACACCGTTTAACACTGTGGTGCGCTCATATAAATCAGGATTTACGGTTAATATGTTGTTGAATTCTTCTTCTGTCCAAAGAATGTGTTCGTACATATCGTCTGTGGCTACTGATACATCTGGGTATTTGCGTAGTACTGCACCTAACTCAGACAGTTCGGCTTTGCTGTAGGCCATGCCTGATGGGTTACTGGGGCTGTTTAATACCACTAATTTGGTTTTGTTGGTAATGGTGGCATCTAGCTGCGCTGCGGTAATTTTAAAGCGCGCGGCTGCGTTGGTTTCAATTACCACGGGTACGCCTTCGGCCATTTTCACCATGTCTGGGTAGCTTACCCAGTAAGGTGCGGGTATTACCACTTCATCGCCTGGGTTAAGTAGCGCAAGGCTTAGGTTAAAGAAGCTTTGCTTGCCGCCACAGCTAACCAGTATTTGATTGGTTTGGTAATCTAGATTGTTGTCATTTTTGAATTTGTTAATGATTGCATTTTTAAGTGCGGGGGTGCCGTCAACCGCTGTGTACTTGGTGAAGCCATTCTTGATGGCGTCAGTAGCGGCATCTTTAATGTGTTGTGGTGTGTCGAAATCCGGCTCCCCAGCCCCTAAGCCAATGATGTCTTGACCGGCAGCGCGTAGTTCGGCAGCCCGGTTGGTAACGGCAAGGGTAGGTGAGGGTTTAATGCTTTGAACACGTTTGGAAAGTTGCAGGTTCAAGGCGAGATCCTCTAAAAAATATATAGTAAGTGGTTGTTTATATTGCATATCCCGTAGGAAAGCGCGCGTAATGTTACATGAAGAACCCCCCTATTGCACTAAGATGTTCGATTCTGCTGTGGCTGTCTGCTCGGAGTTGCTGGGCTTTAATTGCTGTGAGGCATGAGGGGTAATCGGTTATAATTGCATAACCTTATAAAAAGATTGGATGTCATGTCGCTCAAAGCCTTTGAGATTTCAAGTAAATACACTCCAGCAGGTGATCAGCCGGTCGCCATTGAAAAGCTAATAGAAGGGTTAAGTGATGGCTTGGCAAAGCAGACGCTTTTAGGGGTTACGGGCTCAGGTAAGACTTTTACTATGGCTAATGTTATAGAGAGGACTCAGCGCCCTGCCATTGTTTTGGTTCACAATAAAACCTTGGCGGCCCAGTTGTATGGTGAGTTCAAATCGTTTTTTCCTAATAACTCGGTAGAGTACTTTGTCTCTTATTACGACTATTATCAGCCAGAAGCCTACGTGCCCTCAAGTGATACATTTATAGAAAAAGATGCCTCGGTAAATGAATATATAGAGCAAATGCGTTTGTCCGCCACTAAAGCATTGTTGCAGCGCGACGATTGTATTGTGGTGGCGACTGTGTCTTCCATCTATGGGCTTGGTGATCCTAAATCTTATTTGAAAATGGTGCTGCATCTAGATAAGGGTGATGTAATTGATCAGCGCGGCGTTTTACGGCGACTGGCTGAATTGCAATACAAAAGAAATGATGTGGATTTTCATCGTGCTACTTATAGGGTTCGAGGAGATGTCATTGATATTTTTCCGGCAGAGTCAGAGTCAGAGGCGGTGCGAATAGAGTTGTTTGATGAGGAGGTTGAGCAGCTTAGTATATTTGACCCTCTTACAGGTGAGGTGTTGCGAAAAGTCCCCAGGGTGACTATTTTCCCTAAGAGTCATTATGTAACCCCTAAGGAAACCCTTGAGGGGATGATTGATAAGGTGAAAGCGGAGCTAAAGCCTAGGCTTGAGCAGCTTAGGGGAAATGACAAGCTAGTCGAGGCTCAGCGCCTTGAACAGCGTGTTGTGTATGATATGGAAATGATTCAACAGCTGGGTTATTGCAATGGGATTGAAAATTACAGTCGTTATTTATCTGGCCGCGAAATCGGTGCGCCACCGCCTACTTTATTTGACTACCTTCCAGACAATGCCTTGATGTTTATTGATGAAAGTCATGTGACGATTCCTCAGTTTGGCGCCATGTATAAGGGAGATCGATCCCGTAAAGAAACTTTGGTGGAGTTTGGTTTTCGGTTGCCATCGGCGCTTGATAATCGACCTATGAAGTTTGAGGAGTGGGAAGCTATATCTCCACAATCTATTATGGTATCTGCTACTCCGGGTAAGTATGAGGCGGCTCATCAAGAGGCTGTAATTGAGCAGTTGGTTAGGCCGACTGGGTTGATAGATCCTGAAATAGAGATTCGGCCTGCCACTACTCAGGTAGATGATGTGATGAAAGAGATACATTTACGCGCTGCAAAGGGTGAGCGAATTCTTATCACGGTTATGACAAAGCGCATGGCAGAGGATCTAACAGACTTTTTGGCTGAGCATGATATACGGGTTCGCTACCTCCATAGTGATATCGATACAGTAGAGCGTATCGAGATTATTCGTGATTTACGTCTAGGTGAGTTTGATGTGCTAGTGGGTATTAACTTACTGCGGGAGGGTTTAGATATTCCTGAGGTGAGTTTGGTGGCAATTTTTGATGCCGATAAAGAGGGGTTTTTGCGTTCAGATCGTTCGCTTATTCAAACCATGGGGCGTGCCGCTCGTAATGCTAAAGGTAAGGCTATCCTTTACGCTGAGCGTATTACCGACTCCATGCGTCGCGCTATAGATGAAACTGACCGGCGTCGGGAAATGCAAGTGGCTCACAACCTTGCTAATGGCATTACACCTAAGACCGTGCTTAAAAGCGTTGAGGATATTCTGGAGGGTGCGGTGACGCCCGGTAAGAAAATTGGCGGTAAAAAGGGTCGTAAAGGCGAGGTGGTTGATTCTCAGGATATGAGTCATTATTCGGTGTCAGAGTTGGGTAAGCGTATAAAAGTGGTGGAGGATAATATGTTTACGGCAGCGAAAGAGTTGCAGTTTGAAGAAGCTGCAAGACTAAGGGATGAATTACAGCGATTAAAAGAGCAGTTAATAAAGAACAGTTAGCGACGGTTTTCTTTAATTTAAGGTTTTTATATGTGCATTCATACTGAAAATCATAAGTAAAAGAATGGCTTAGCTTGCAAAGCCATAAAAAATGAGTAAAATTCTTCGACTCTTTAGTCGCGTAGCTCAGTTGGTTAGAGCGCTACCTTGACATGGTAGAGGTCACCAGTTCGAATCTGGTCGTGACTACCAAAATTCGGTTGTTTATCTATTTGTAGTTAAGCAATACATTACAGGCACTGCGCATGATTTCATGTTCAGTGCCTTTTTTGCATTCAGAGCGAATGTAAACTTAAGTTGTGTGAATACACAATTATCGTGCTCGGGTGTTCTTGTTGGGCGATGCAGGTGGCTGTACTTGGTAAGTACAATTGCGTTTGCATAAGCAAATAAGGTTAGCATTTAAGAGCTCTCATGTGGTCCTTAGTAGGGGTCACCACTGATTAAAAGGAAACACCATGCCTGTTATTACTCTTCCGGACGGCTCGCAACGTGAGTTTGAATCTGCTATTTCAGTTTTAGATGTTGCTGGTGATATCAGTCCTGGTTTGGCTAAAGCGACCATTGCTGGCGAAATTGACGGTCAGCTTGTGGATGCTTGTGAGCTAATCGAACAAGATGCTAAATTGAAAATTATTACAGCCAAAGATGATGAAGGTTTAGAAATCTTACGTCATTCTTGTGCGCACCTGTTAGGTCATGCCATGAAGCAATTGTGGCCAGATGCAAAAATGGCCATTGGCCCAACCATTGATAATGGCTTTTACTACGATGTAGATGTTGATTTTCCTATCAATGAAGCCGAGCTAAAAGAGCTTGAAAAGCGTATGGCGCACTTAGTAAAAACGAATTACAAGGTCGTTAAGAAGATTGGCACATGGCAAGAAGCTCGCGATGTGTTTGAGGCTCGCGGCGAAGATTATAAAATTCAGATTCTGGATGAGAATATCCCTAAAGACTCTACACCTGCGTTGTACCATCACGAAGAATACATCGATATGTGCCGTGGCCCTCACGTGCCTAACATGAAATTCTGCCAAAACTTTAAGTTAATGAAAGTGGCAGGTGCTTACTGGCGCGGTAATTCAGATAATAAAATGCTGCAGCGTGTTTATGGCACGGCATGGTCTGACAAAAAGCTATTAAAGGCTTACCTAACCCGCCTAGAGGAAGCTGAAAAGCGAGATCACCGTAAACTGGGTAAGACTCTTGATTTGTTTCATTGGCAAGAAGAAGCACCTGGCATGGTGTTTTGGCACGCTAAGGGTTGGAGTATTTATACCCAGCTTGAAAACTACATGCGTCAAAAATTGGTTGAATATCAGTACGAAGAAGTACGTGCACCTATGGTGATGGATGTCTCCATGTGGGAAAAATCTGGTCACTGGGATAAGTACCAAGACAATATTTTTGCCACTGAATCTGAAAAGCGTACCTACGCCGTTAAACCAATGAACTGTCCCGGTCACCTGCAAATCTTTAATCAAGGTTTGAAAAGCTATCGTGACTTGCCATACCGTATGGCTGAATTTGGCATTGTGCATCGTAATGAGCCTTCAGGTTCTTTGCACGGCCTAATGCGTGTTCGTGCATTCACTCAAGATGATGCTCATGTTTTCTGTACTGAAAGTCAGGTATTAGAAGAGGTGTCTAGCTGTATTCAAATGGTATTTGATGTTTATAAAGACTTTGGTTTTGCTGATAGTTTAGAAGTTAAGTTATCTACTCGCCCTGAGCAGCGTATTGGCTCGGATGAAGTTTGGGATAAGTCTGAAGCGGCCTTGGCCGATGCCCTTAAAGCAAATGATTTAGAATACGAAATTCAAGAAGGAGAGGGGGCTTTTTATGGTCCTAAAATTGAGTTCACCTTATTTGATTGCCTAGGTCGTGCCTGGCAGTGTGGTACTATTCAGCTAGATTTCTCTATGCCGGGCCGTTTAGGTGCTCAATATGTAGATGAAAATGGCGATCGCCAGGTGCCTGTAATGATTCACCGTGCAATTTTGGGCTCACTTGAGCGCTTTATTGGCATATTGATTGAACATTATGCGGGTAATTTACCGGCTTGGTTGGCCCCTATTCAGGCTGTTGTTTTGAACATTACAGACAATCAGGCCGAATATATCCAAAAAGTAACAAAAATATTGGCAAAAAGCGGTATTAGAGTGCAATCGGACTTGAGAAACGAGAAGATCGGCTTTAAAATCCGCGAGCACACTTTACAGAAGGTTCCCTACTTGCTTGTAGCTGGGGACAAAGAAGTGGCTTCTAACGCTGTTGCCGTTCGCACACGTTCTGGTGAAGACCTAGGCTCAATGAGCCCAGAAGACTTTGCTCAGTTATTAAAAGACGATGTAGCCAAGCGCGGCCAGTAATTTTTAGTTTGACGGAGATATAACAATTAGACGCGATAATAGAAACAACCGAGCTCGCCCTGAAAAGGTTGCCATTAACGAAAATATTAAAGCTCGGGAATGCCGACTGATTAGTGCAGACGGGGAGCAACTTGGCGTTGTTTCTATGCCTAGCGCTCTAGAGTTAGCTCAAGAAGCCAGTCTAGATTTAGTACAAATTTCAGATGGTGATCCGATCGTATGTAAGATCATGGATTACGGCCAAAAACTCTACAATGAGAAGAAGCAAAAGGCCGCCGCCAAGAAGAAGCAGATTCAAACCCAGGTTAAGGAAATTAAATTCCGTCCTGGTACTGAAGATGGAGACTATCAGGTGAAATTACGCAACCTGGTTAAGTTTCTGGAGCATGGGGATAAGACTAAGATTACGTTACGTTTTCGCGGTCGTGAGATGGCTCACCAAGAATTGGGCATGAAGCTACTAAAGCGAGTTGAGAATGATCTTTCTGAAATCGCTAATGTAGAATTACGTCCAAAGATGGAAGGCCGTCAGCTAACTATGGTGTTAGCACCCATCAAGAAAAAGTAGGTAGTTAGGTCTGTATTAAGCGTTATTAAATGCCTGGATGAAAATTCAGGCTAATAAATAGCCACCTTCTACTGTTATATTAACAATGCGTATGAGATTTTATTAGCATGTCTAACAAAATTAAAAGTCATAGTGGTGCTGCAAAGCGCTTCAAAAAGACTGGTAACGGTTTTAAGCACCGTCAAGCACACCGTGCTCACATCTTGACCAAAAAAAGCACCAAGCGTAAGCGTCATCTACGTTCTCAGTTGCAGGTTCACGCATCTGATGTTCCGGCGATCAAGCGTATGCTTCCAGGCGTTTAATTTTTAATTTGGTTTAAGAGGAGTTTAAAATGGCTCGTGTAAAACGTGGTGTTGTAGCCCGTCGTCGTCATAAAAAAGTATTAAAGCAAGCTAAAGGTTATTACGGTGCACGTTCACGTGTATTCCGCGTAGCTAAGCAAGCGGTTATCAAAGCAGGTCAATATGCTTACCGTGACCGTCGCCAGAGAAAACGTCAGTTCCGCGCTTTGTGGATTGCACGTATTAACGCTGGTGCGCGTTTGAGCGGTCTGTCTTACAGCCGTTTCATCAACGGTTTGAAAAATGCTTCTATCGAGATCGATCGTAAAGTATTGGCCGACCTGGCTGTTAACGAGAAAGGCGCTTTTGTAGCATTAGTTGAAAAAGCTAAAGCCTCTCTATAGGTCTAAGTCGGCAATTTGCCACTTGAACTTAAAGCAGTTCACAAGAAATTTTAACTTGTTAAAATTGTCTTGTATCGAATAGGGGAAGGGCTGTGAAGCGCTTCCCCTATTTTTATGTACAGGATGTACGGTACACCGCGGTGCCATGGAGGGCGAAGAGCGGTGTTTTGATGGCTGGTACAGCTTTAGTATTACCCTTGAGGATTGATTGTCATATTTTATGTGTATCGCGCGGCACCCTAAACCCGAGAATATGCCAATCAACCCTTTAAAAATCAGCGAGATATGGATGGCTAATCGTGCCATCTAAAAGTATTGAAAAATTCGTAGAAATCTCTTTTGGAGCCGGAATATTGGAAAACCTACAAAATTTGGTATCAGCAGCGCTGGCCAATGTTAAAGAAGCACAAGATGTGCAGATGCTGGATCAGGTGCGTGTAGATTACCTGGGAAAGAAGGGTCAAATTACAGCGCTGCTTAAAACATTGGGTAAGCTCAGTAATGAAGAGCGACCTAAAGCCGGGGCAAAAATAAACGAAGCCAAGCAGCAAGTTGAAGTGGCTATTCGTGAGAAAAAAGCCGCCTTAGAGGGCGCTGCTCTAGCTGAGCAGCTTAAATCTGAGGGTATTGATGTCACCTTGCCAGGGCGTGGGCAAAAAGCCGGTGGCCTACACCCTGTAACTCGTACTTTACAGCGTATTGAAAGCTTTTTTTCAAATGCGGGTTACTCTGTTGAGGTTGGGCCGGAAGTGGAAGATAACTTTCACAACTTTGATGCCTTGAATATCCCAGCGCATCACCCCGCTAGAGCCATGCATGATACCTTCTATTTTGATGCTCAAACCTTATTGCGTACTCATACTTCCCCTGTGCAGATTCGCACCATGGAAACTCAGAAGCCACCGATTAGAATTATTTGCCCAGGTCGTGTTTATCGTTGCGACAGTGATGTAACTCATACCCCAATGTTTCATCAGATTGAAGGTTTACTGGTAGATAAGCAGGTAAGTTTTGCTGACCTTAAAGGCACCGTTGAGCAATTCTTACGCGTCTTCTTTGAAGATGAAAACCTAGATGTGCGTTTTCGCCCTTCTTACTTCCCGTTTACAGAGCCATCGGCAGAGTTTGATATTAAATGGGCTGCCAGTAAAACAGGTTGGTTAGAAGTGGGTGGTTGCGGGATGGTGCACCCCAATGTATTGAAATCTAGCGGTGTGGATCCAGAGCAGTACATGGGATTTGCTTTTGGCTTAGGTGTAGAGCGTTTAGCTATGTTGCGTTATGGCGTAAGTGATTTACGTATGTTCTTTGAAAACGATTTGAAATTTCTTCAGCAATTCAATTGATGTGTAATTGAATAATATAAATCGTCGCAATTAAAGATTACTACCTTTATTGAAAAATGAAGGACAACAGGAATAGAAAAATGAAATTCAGTGAGAGTTGGTTGAGAGAATGGGTAAACCCAAGCCTTACCACCGAAGAATTAGAAGTTCAGGTTACCATGGCAGGCTTGGAAGTGGACGGTGTTGATGCT
Source organism: Bermanella sp. (assembly GCA_036960565.1). GTDB lineage: Bacteria > Pseudomonadota > Gammaproteobacteria > Pseudomonadales > Oceanobacteraceae > Bermanella. The sequence goes on along the minus strand of JBALXQ010000082.1, from coordinate 2,858 downwards.
GTTGCTGGTGAATTTAGCGGTATTGTTGTGGGTCAGGTTGTATCGAAAGAGCAGCATCCAGATGCTGATAAGTTAAGTTTGTGTCAGGTAAGTGATGGCAGTGAAACATTTCAGGTGGTGTGCGGTGCCTCCAATGTGCGCGAGGGCTTAAAAATTCCTTTTGCCAAAATTGGCGCTGTGCTGCCTGGCAATTTTAAAATTAAGAAAGCCAAGCTGCGCGGCGTAGAAAGTTTCGGGATGTTGTGTGCTGAGTCAGAAATGGGTATGAGCGATAGCTCTGATGGGCTAATGGAGCTGGCTGAAAATGCACCTGTAGGAGCGGACATTCGAGATTACTTGAAGCTTGATGATTCAATAATTGAAGTGGACTTGACCCCAAATCGCGCCGACTGTTTAAGTATTAAAGGTTTGGCTCGTGAGGTAGGGACACTTAATAAAGAAGATGTTACTGAGGTGGCTATTAATCCTGTAGCCCCCTCAATAGATGAAAAATTGACTGTAAACCTCGAAGCAATTGATGGCTGCCCTAAATACGTGGGTCGAATTGTAAAAGGTGTGAACTTAAAAGCGCAAACTCCATTATGGATGGTAGAGAAATTACGCCGTAGTGGCGTCCGCTCTATAGATCCCATTGTGGATGTCACTAACTTTGTTCTGTTGGAACAAGGTCAGCCTATGCATGCTTTTGATTTGGCAAAGCTAGATGGTGGTATTGATGTGCGAATGGCTAAAGCAGGTGAGGCTTTGACCTTGCTTGGCGGTCAAGAAGTTAATTTAAAAGATGATACTTTAGTGATTAGTGATCAATCTAAAGTATTGGCCATTGCAGGTATTATGGGTGGGGAGTTTTCGGGAGTAACGGTAGACACTCAGAACATCTTTCTTGAAGTAGCCTATTTTAACCCCGTGTCCATCGCTGGTAAGGCACGAAACTACGGTTTGCATACTGATTCTAGTCATCGTTTTGAGCGAGGCGTGGACTATCGTTTGCAAGCTGCTGCCATGGAGCGTGCGACTCAGTTAATTCTGGATATTTGTGGTGGCGAAGCCGGGCCGGTTGTTGAAACGATTGAAGAATCGACTATGCCTTCAGAAGTGACCGTTACCTTGCGAAGTGAGCGTGTTAAGCAGGTGTTGGCGTTGGAATTAGCCAAAGCTGATATTTCGGATATGTTGACTCGCCTAGGTATGCAGGTAACGGAAACGGAGTCGGGCTGGACTGTTAATGTGCCAAGTTATCGCTTTGATATCAGTATTGAAGCAGATTTAATTGAAGAAATTGCTCGTATTTATGGCTATAACAATCTGCCAGTCAATACACCTGTAGGTGCTTTGGAGCTAGAAGTTGTAGAGGAGGTGAATACACCGATTCAGACAATTAAACAGTTCTGGGTAGATCGTGGCTACCAGGAGGCAATCACTTATAGCTTTGTTGATCCTAAAACTCAAAAGCTGGTTGATCCTGAGATAGATGGCTTGGCTTTGGCTAACCCAATCTCGGCAGACATGGGGGTGATGCGTACCAACCTTTGGGTGGGGTTGATTAAGGCTGCAGAACATAATTTGAATCGTCAACAAGATACCGTGCGCTTGTTTGAAACGGGTCTTCGTTTTATTCCTGCTGAAGGGGAGCTGGATCAGCATCAGGTTATTTCGGGTTTAATTTGTGGTTCTCGCTTGTCTAAAGGTTGGGGCAATGCTTCAGAAAAAGTCGACTTTTATGACCTAAAGGGTGATGTAGAAGAGATGTTGGCCTTGGGTGGGCAATCGGCTTATCGCTTCGAGGTGGGATCTCATCCTGCCCTTCATCCAGGTCAGTGCGCTGCTATCTATAAAGGTGATAAAAAAATAGGTTTGATGGGGGCATTGCATCCTGTTTTGCAAAAGCAGCTAGGCATTAAGGCTCAGCTTTATGTTTATGAGTTATTGCTAGGGGATGTAATTGAAGGTGTGTTGCCTGAATATAAAGCTGTTTCCAAGTTTCCAGAAGTTAGCCGCGATTTGGCCTTCATTGTTGATGAGTCTGTGCAGTGGACTCAGGTGGAAGAGATCATAAGATCAAAAGCTGGTGATAAGCTGAATTCGGTCACACTTTTTGACGTATATCGCGGCCAAGGTATTGAAACTGGTAGAAAAAGTCTGGCATTGGGCTTGACGTGGCAAGATCCATCACGCACTCTTAATGATGAAGAAATAACCAGTTGGGTCAATGATGTAGTGACCTCTCTGACAGAAGGACTGGCTGCGCAGCTTCGAGGTTAATACTATATCCATTGAAATGGATATTCTCGATTCGTGGTGAAGCCGTTATATGGCAGGCATATCGGATATGAGGTTAATATGACCGCGATTACCAAAGCGGATATGGCAGAAAAGCTGTTCGACGAGCTAGGCATTAACAAGCGCGAAGCCAAAGAAATGGTCGATATTTTCTTTGAAGAAATTCGTGACTGCTTAACAGAGAAAGAGCAAGTGAAGCTATCAGGCTTTGGTAATTTTGATTTGCGCGAAAAAAGCCAGCGTCCGGGTCGAAACCCTAAAACGGGGGAGGAAATTCCTATCTCAGCTCGTTGTGTGGTGACATTTCGACCGGGTCAGAAGCTTAAGGTGCAGGTTGAGGCATTTAATGAGTAGTTATTTTTAGCGAACTCATAAAAAGAGCAGAGAATGCTCTTTTTTTATGCCTGAATAATCTAAAACCTTCACAAAATCAAAAGCTTAGTATATAGTTCCGGCTGCTCAAAGAGCACAGTCGGGGCGTAGCGCAGTCTGGTAGCGCACTTGCCTGGGGGGCAAGGGGTCGCAGGTTCAAATCCTGCCGCTCCGACCATTTTTCCCTTATAAAACAATACATTAGA
>JBALXQ010000021.1:83123-90254 GCA_036960565.1 Bermanella sp. | reverse complement strand
TTACATGCCACCGGCTTTGGCCCCAAACAAATATTCCGCATTACCATGGCACCAGTTGCGGTGATGATGATCTTAATTGGTTTTTTAAGTTTATGGCTGGCGCCCACCGCGGCTGACAAGCTCGATACCTATTACCAGTTACAGCAACAAGAAAGTGAGTTCTCGTTTATCACGCCTGGGCGCTTTAACGCCATCGGCAAAAAGGGCGGGAAGGTATCTTATGCCGAATCTCTATCCACTGACCGCAAAGAAATGCAGCAAGTGTTCATTGCCGATGGTGATACCTTGTTATTGGCTGAGTCGGGGCGTCAGTATGTAAACCCTGAGACCGGTAGTCGCTTTTTAGAGCTCACCAATGGCCGACGTTTCACTGGCAGTGCTGGACAAAAAGAATTGCAAACCATGGAATTTGATTCCTACTCGGTAAAAATTGCCGAAGAGAGCAAGGTGGCTAAGAAAGCCCGTCAGGAATCCATTAGCACTGCAGCGTTAATTAAGAGCAAGCATATTTCCCATAAGGCCCGACTACATTACCGCCTTGGCCTGTTTTTATTGGTGCCCATTATTGTGATTTTGGCTTTCCCCTTAAGCCATGTGAAACCCCGCCAAGGGCGTTACCGCAAAATGTTGCCGGCCATCATTGTTTACATGGTGTATTACACCACCTTGATAACCGCGCGAAAATGGATGGAACAAGGTAACACTCCTGAATGGATGGGCTTGTGGTGGTTGCACGGTATTTTCTTGAGTTTGGGTGTATTGCTGATGTATATCCCCATGTTTGAAAGCAAAATACAAAGCCGCCGTCGTAAAAAAGCCGCGCTGCTAAAAGCTGCAAAGGATCAGGAGGTTGAGCATGCGTAAGATAGATGCTCATATTCGCAGCTCAGTACTGAATGCCATCTTGGGTGTGATGCTGGTATTGACCATGCTAGACATGGTGATTGCGCTGTTAAATCAACTGGATAATCTAAGAGCGTCTTTTACTTTTTGGGATGCCTTATATTACGTGGCGCTTTCTAGCCCAGCGCGTATGTACGAAATGATTCCTATGATCACCCTGATAGGGTGCTTGGCTGGCTTAGGGGGTTTGGCTACCAACAGTGAGCTGACCGCGATTCGTGCGGCCGGTGTTTCTACTCATCGCATTACCTTTAGTACCCTAAAAGCGGCTTCATTAATGATGATATTAGGCTTAGGGATGGGGGAATACTTAGTCCCCGATTTAGAGCGCATGACCACCAGCTTTAGAACCATTGCCCTTGGCCGAGAAGTGGCATCCAGTAATGATGGTAAGGGCCACTGGCACCGCGAAGGAAATAACTATATGCGCTTTAGCGCCATTGAGCCCAATGGTGTATTACACGGTTTAACCGTGTATGAATTTAATGATAATAAAGAACTGCAATCCATGACCTATGCCAAGCGTGCTTTGTATCAGCGCGAGCAATGGACAATGGAAAAGGTGAAAGTAACCCGAATTGGTGAGTTTGAAACCAGCTCTGAATTTAAACCTACCGGCATTTTTAATAGCCAGCTAACACCCGAACGCCTTAAATTTGTGGCTCAGGAACCGGCCGACATGGCTATTTCTACCTTGTATAAATATGGCGTGTACCTAGATGAACAGGGCCTAGGGGGCGGAGAGTTTAAGCTGGCCTTTTGGAAAAAGATTTTACAGCCCTTGAGTACCATGGCTTTGGTGTTGCTGGGGATATCTTTTATCTTTGGCCCACTTCGATCGGTGACCATGGGGCAGAGGCTATTTAGCGGAATATTGGTGGGGCTGGCTTATAAAATAGTGGTGGATTTAATTGGCCCAATGGGATTATTGGTGGGAATTGGACCATTACTGGCTAACCTTATCCCAATAGTCTTTTGTTTGGGTTGGGGCACTATCATGCTAAGACGGGCGGGATAGGGTTTTATTATTAGTCTGGCATTACACCTAAGGTCTTTTTTTTGGGCTGGGGCACCATCATGTTAAGGCGGACGGGTTAGGGTTTATTGTTAACCTAGCATTGCCCTCAGGGTCTTTTGTTTGGGCTGGGGCACTATCATGTTAAGGCGGGCGGGTTAGGCTCCAGTTAAAGAGATAATCAAAGTTTTAAACCTAGGCTAAAAGGGATTCGGTCTGTGGCTATCATTAATTTTTTACAAAGGCAGTAAAATGGACAAGGTTTATATTAGTGCGCAAGAACTGTTGGAAGACTCTTTTGAGTTGGCCGTAAAGGTTTACGAAAGCGGTTTTCGTCCTAACTATATAGTAGGTGTATGGCGCGGCGGTGCCCCTGTAGGGATTGCCGTGCAGGAATTGTTGCACGTATTTGGTATTGAGTCGGATCACATTGCCATTCGAACTTCTTCTTACAATGCTATTGGTGAGCGTGACAAAAAGGTAAAGGTACACGGTTTAACGTATTTGATTAAACGTCTTGAAAGTGAAGATAGCTTATTAATTGTGGATGATGTTCACGATAGTGGTCTAAGTATCAATCAAACCATTATGGACATTAAACGTGCCTGTAAAAAGAACACACCAGAGATTCGTATTGCTACGCCTTTTTACAAACCAAAAAATAATCAAACTGACCGTGTGCCTGATTACTACGTGCATGAAAGCAGTGATTGGTTGGTTTTCCCTCACGAAGTGGATGGCATTAGTACCGATGAAATTCGCCAACACCGCCCTGAGTTAACGCATATTGCGGACAAGATAGATGAGCACAACGCTAAAAAAGCGTAACGGCTGACATCAGCAATAATTAAAAAGGCGAGCCCATTAATTGATGGAACTCGCCTTTTTTATGCCCAGGGATGGGCGGTATCTTTATTTTGCATGGAGCAAAAATAAAGGCATGCCTACAGGATGTAGGTACTTAGCTTGTGTCGGGAACTTACAAGCTGTGCCTACAGGATGTAGGTACTTAGCTTGTGTCGGGAACTTACCAGCTATGGCCAAGGATGGCCTGTATCCTAAAATTGCAGGAGCAATATCTTAGGGATGCCCGCCATACTCTCTTACAATATAGCGTTCTTAACCTCTAAATAATCTTGTGCTTCAAGGCGTGGGCCAAACTTAGAGACCACTTCAGAACTAATTTTACTGGCCAGTTGACCGGCTGTTTTCCAATCATGACCAGCGGTGATGGCATACATGAAGGCACCTGCAAAGTTATCCCCAGCACCGTTACTGTCCACCGCTTTAACTGAATAAGGCTCAATAGAAATCTCTTTTTCGCCATCAAATAAAACAGCGCCTTTGGCACCTAAGGTAATGGCAAAAGATTTAGCGACGGTTTTTAAATGCGCTTTGGCTTGTTCAAAATCATCTGTACCGGCAAAACCTAGGGCTTCCTCTTCGTTACAGAATAATAAATCTACGCCATTGCCTAGCATTTCTATTAGGCCATCTTTGAAAAACTGAACCATGGCAGGGTCAGAGAAGGTTATGGCGGTTTTAACACTGTGCATCTCAGCCAGTTTTTTACACTGGATAGCAGCAGAGCGGGCGCTGTCACTGCTGACGAGATAGCCTTCAATATAGGCGTACTCACTGTCTTTAAGCGCATCTACATTTATTTGTTCTTGGCCTAGGTTGGCGGTAATACCAAGAAAAGTATTCATGGTGCGTTCGGCGTCTGGTGTCACCATAACCATGCATTTACCGGTCACACCGGCTTCGCGGTTTGGGCCCAGGTTAGTATCAATGCCTGCGCGGGTTAAATCTTGTACGTAAAAATCACCGGTTTCATCATTGGCCACATTACAGCTATAAAAAGTTTTAGCGCCTAGGTATTGAGCGGCAAAAATGGTATTGGCGGCTGAACCGCCACCGGCGCGTTTTTTTAGGCCAAACTGCTTTTTTAAAACTTTAAGAAGTTGTTGCTGCTGATCTTCTTCAATCAGGGTCATCATGCCTTTTTCAATGCCGTTTTTAGCAAAGAATTCATCGTTTACTTCAAATTCTTTATCAACCAGTGCGTTACCAATGCCGTAAATCTGATATTTAGCCATGATGCCCTCTATTGTATTTGTCTATTGTATTTGCATGTTAAATGCTTAGTGCTGCGCAGTTTAGCAGGAATTTTTCAGGGTGTGATCGCTAATCTTATTACTTTGAACGCAGGTAAAGACTAGTTCATGAGTTCCTGCAGCAGGTTGGGTATACTGAGCCCATGAAAAAAGCAAAGCGTTCTAAATTCCGTATTGCCATCAGTTGGCTCATTAAGCTCTCTATAGTAGGGGTGGTGGTGTTGGCGGTAGTTATGGCTTACCTCGATGCCAAAGTAAGAGATAAATTTGAAGGTAAGCGCTGGGCGCTGCCAGCTAAAGTGTATGCGCGTCCGCTTGAAATGTACCCTGGCTTGTCGTTAAAACCCAAGTATTTAAAACAAGAGCTTGAGCAAATTGGCTATCAACGTGTGCCAAATATTCTGACGCCTGGGCAGTACATGGTGGATGGTAACGAGATGGATATTTATCGTCGCTATTTTTCTTTATATGACAGCGACGAAGAAGCTGCCCGCATTCATATACGTTTTAATGATGATGAAGTATCTGGATTATGGCTCGACGGTAAACCGGTGGACATTGCCCGTTTAGAGCCTTTGCTTATTGGTGGGATTTACCCAAAACACAATGAGGATCGGCAATTAATTCAACTCAATGAAGTGCCCGAGCTTTTGGTGAATACCTTGGTTGCGGTGGAGGATCGAGATTTTTACCAGCATTTTGGTATCAGTATTAAAGGTATTGCCCGGGCCATGATGGTGAACATGCAAAAGGGTGGGCTAGTACAAGGGGGGTCTACTCTTACTCAGCAATTGGTGAAAAACTTTTACTTAACTCGTGAACGCTCGTTAAAGCGCAAAGTTACCGAGGCGCTCATGTCTTTACTGGTAGAACTTCATTATTCAAAAGAAGAAATAATAGAAACCTATTTAAATGAAGTGTACCTCGGACAAAGTGGCCGCCGTGCCATTCATGGTTTTGGCTTGGGAGCGCAGTTTTATTTTGGAAAGCACATTAGTCAATTGAACGCACCTGAAATGGCTACCTTGGTAGGCATGGTAAAAGGCCCCAGTGTTTACAATCCAAAACGAAAGCCTAAAAATGCATTGGCGCGCCGTAACGTGGTATTGGATGTGATGTTGGAACAAGGTTTAGTGACCGACTATCAAAATAAAGTTTGGAAGAAACGCGGTTTGGGAGTGGTGCAATACAGTCAGTACCAACGCATTGAGTACCCTGCCTACTTAGATCTAGTGCGTCGCCAGCTGCGCACTGACTACAATGAAACCGACTTAACCAGCGAAGGCCTAAGAATTTATACAAGCCTAGACCCTATTATCCAGCGCAGCGCCGAGCAAGCGCTTTCAAAGCGTTTAAGCCAGTTAGAAAGTGGTTACAAAATGGCAAAAAAACAACTACAGGGAGCAGTGGTGGTGGTGTCTACACAAAGTGGTGAAGTGGAAGCTGTGGTGGGGGATAGAAACCCTAGATACTTTGGTTTTAACCGAGCTCTGGATGCCAATCGCTCCATTGGTTCGTTGGCCAAGCCTGCCGTTTATTTAACGGCATTGCGAGGTGACCGTTATCATTTGGTAAGTCCGTTGGATGATGGTCCGATTAAAGTAGCGGGTGCAGGCGGACAAGTGTGGGAGCCGAAAAATTATGATAAAAAAAGTCATGGCGTATTGCCCTTGTATCAAGCTATGGCCCGCTCATTAAATCAGGCGACGGCTCGCTTGGGTTTAAATGTGGGGTTGGCCAATGTGGTACAAACCTTTAAAGACTTGGGGGTTGAACGTAACTTGCCGGCCTATCCTTCTATTGTGCTAGGGGCGTTTGAAATGAATCCTTTTGATGTGGCGCAGATGTATCAAACTATTGCCGCATCTGGTTTTCAAACTCCTCTCAAATCTATTAGGGCCGTGACCACTGCTAAGGGTGAGTTACTGAGTCGTTATGGTTATGAAGTAAAACAAGCGGTGAAAACAGAGCCCGTTTACTTGTTGCAAAAAATTATGCAAAAAGTAGTGAAAATAGGTACCGCAAGATATTTAAATAGCCAGTTTGAACCATCATTAAATTTGGCCGGTAAAACCGGTACCAGTGATAGCCAGAGAGACTCTTGGTTTGCAGGGTTCAGTGGTGATAAATTGGCGGTAGTATGGGTGGGACAAGACAATAATAAATCTATGCCTATTACAGGTTCTAGTGGCGCCTTACGAGTGTGGGCGCAAACTTTTAAAGATTTACCTTTAAAGCCCTTGTACCCATTAGTAACTGAAAATATTGAAGAGCATTGGGTAAATGTTCAGCACAATGCATTAAGCGATAAACATTGTGATGGTGTAGAAAAGCTGCCGTTTATTAAGGGGCATATGCCTACACAAACTAGCAGTTGTGCTCAGAAAAATGAATTAAAGAGTTGGTGGAATAGAGTATTTGAATAATGAAGTATTTTGTTGAGTGTAAAATTTTAGTAGTACTGTTTTTAATGTTTGCCTTGGCCGGTTGTGCTGAGCAATTTGTAAAAGATAACAGCATTACAACGGATTCGTCTTTGGCCATTATACCGAGTTGGTACCATCAAAATGTGGGTTTTCAATTGATGGGCGCTAACCAGTATTCTGGCAGCGGTGCGCTTGTGCATTTATTGCAAGACGCCGATTTAGCCTTTACCCAATTGGAATTACAAAAGTGCCAAATATTCTTAGAGCGTGCCCAGCGAATAGCCAGTCGAGATTCCAGTGTGTATGTGCGATTGAGTTATTTATTTTGGGTGCAAGGAAAGCCACCACAAGCAGAGCAAATGGCAAGACGTGCATTGGCGGTTATGCCGAGTGATGGTGAAGGCAAAAAAGAAATTCAACGTTTGCTGGCTGCGATTCAAAACAACCAGTACTAGATAAATAGTAGGTCCAAGGATGGACTGTATCCTAGAGTTGTAGGGAACAGGCGAAAGGGTAGGTCCAAGGATGGACTGTATCCTAGAGTTGTAGGGAACAGGCGAAAGGGTAGGTCCAAGGATGGACTGTATCCTAGAGTTGTAGGGAACAGGCGAAAGGGTAGGTCCAAGGATGGACTGTATCCTAGAGTTGTAGGGAACAGGCGAAAGGGTAG
>JBALXQ010000021.1:0-83023 GCA_036960565.1 Bermanella sp. | reverse complement strand
CAGGCGAAAGGGTAGGTCCAAGGATGGACTGTATCCTAGAGTTGTAGGGAACAGGCGAAAGGATAGGTTCAGTGATGAACTACTCCAGCGCTACAGGGAATAAGCGCTAGCGCAGCGTAATATTTTACTTTTTCTTAGGCTCGCGAATAATGTGGGTATTGCTATAGCGGTCGTGCCAGCTTAAACCTTTTTTATCAAACCATATCCAAAAATAGCCCATGAACAATGTCAGGGTTGAGCCAATGGCCACTAGAAATCTAACCAGACACTGCATTAAAGATAAAGGGCCTTTATTGTCATTCACTAAACGTAAACGCCAAGCTCGCATGCCAAGGGTTTGACCGCCTCGGCGCCAAAAGTGAGTGTTAAACCAAAACAAGATAATGAACATGGCGCTGGGTAAAAATGGATTGTGCTGAGCCACATGCTCGCCGCCATTGGCGGCCACAAATATAATCCCCAGTACAAACCATATGCCTAGGACCAATAAACCGTCATAAATGAAGGCGGCTAGTCGTATGAAAGGGCCGGGGTTGGTGACCAGAAGTGTGTCGTCTTGTTTAGAAGGTTTATTCATTCTTTATATTTACCAAGATATATAGTGGGCAATGCAAATACGAGAGAGGACCTGAATAACTCTTAATGGTATCTCGCAAAAGTCTGGTATTGCTTGGCTTCAAAGGGCTATTGTACCTGAAAACTTGGCTGTGGGTAAAAGCGGAATAGTAACGCTTCAGACTGCCAATTGGGGCGGTATCTCCAACTGGCAGGCAAGGAGGGGTATTAAAAATTGAAGCCCAATTGAAAGGCTATGTTGGTGGCCGATACGTCGTCATCGCCATAGTTGTACGCAGTACTCTTATAATCATCACTTCCATGTCCAGATACCCTCAAATTTAGCTGTAGGGTCTGCCAGCTATAACCCATTCCCAGGGTAACTACCGCACCAGATATGGTTTCTGATTCACCAAAGCGTGTGAACTTTTCACTAAATGCTCCTAAGCCTGCATAAAATTGCCATCCCTGAAAATTATTGGTGGAGAGCATTGCACTTACTTCACTACCATAAAAACTGTAATTATCTTTTTGGTAGCTACTAATGTAATAGTTATCGCCATCGATGATCTCACTGTTTAGATCAGCATTATTGTATTCAGTATAAATCGAAAAGTGCTCATCAAAATTATACTGGTAGGCTATATTGATGCCGGTAAAGCCGATGCCATTATCGTCGCTGTCGGTTATATCTTTGCTCATGCTACCTATCCTGATGGAGTGGCGGCTCTCTTTTTTGGGTGGTTCGATATAGGTGTTGGAAAAACTTGTTTGCTTAATAACAGGTTCCTGGGTTACCACAGGAGCTTGATTAATACTTGGGTTGTTTTCAACATTAATATTAATTCCTGAGCCAGTTTGAACGGTATTATTAAACGGTTTTTCTTTGGTGATTTTATCTATTTCTTCTTTGGTAATGCTAAAGACGCTACCGCCCATTAACTGAATTTTATAGGTGCCATTGGTAAAGTCTTGTTCTATAAGGTTGCCGCGTAATACAGAGCCGTCTTTTTTATAGATTACATCCTGTAGTGTTTGGGCGAAGCTTATTTGGCTTATGAATGCCAAGGTTATGATTGCAAGGCGCATGATGTAATCCTATCTACGGAGTTAAATTTTAAAACGTACTAATTCTTAAGTAATAATTTAAAAAACAAAGCCCATCTCAAAACTAACGCCCGTAACAGAGGTGACTTCATCAGGGTAATCGTCTGAGAGATTGGCGCCAGCATGAAGCATGGCCTGAAGTGTTTGCCATGAGTAGCCTAATCCTAATTCCAAACGTAGGCCGCTGTAATTGGCGTTATAAATATCTGCTTGATTATCCGATTCGTATTGATGACTAAATAAGCCTGCGCCGCTAAAAAACTGCCAGCCTTGTTGATGATTGGTACTGGCAAGAAGCGAAGCATAAAGGCCCAGATAACGAGTGGACTCAAAATCTAAGTAGCCTACGGTCTCATCACTCATTCGTTTGTTTTTATCTATTATCTCTACGGTATGCAGTTTGGCGCTTTCCACTGCGTAGTGAATAGCAATATGATCGGAGTAGTTTTTTTGGTAGGCCAGTTTAACGCCTTTGAATTTAGCCTCCACTTCAAGGTTCTGATATGAGTTAGAGCTATCTGCATAAGGCAGGGTGACGGTGTGACCTAGCCAGCCAATATAGAATACATCTTCAATTTTTTTGCTGGCGGCGGGAGTAACACCGGCGTAGGCATTGGCTTGTTGGGATAAGGCTGGCTGTTGCTCTATTACGGGTGCCTGATTAATACTGGGGTTATTTTCGACATTAATATTAATACCTGAAGATGCTTGAAGAGGGGTAAACGGCGCTTCTTTGGTGATTTTTTCAATATCGTCTTTCGTGATATTAAAAACACTGCCCCCCATTAGCTGAATTTTGTAGGTGCCATTAATGAAGTCTTGCTCGATGAGGTTGCCGCGTAATATAGAGCCATCTTTTTTATAAATGACATCTTGCAGGTTGCTGGATATTGCCAACTGGCTTGCCAATATCAGGCTTAAGGCGGCTAAGCGCATACTAAATCCTTTTACTATGAGTGCTAATGGGATTGTAGCGGAAAATTGTTTGTTAAGGGTGTTATGCCGTTCTAGGTTTCAAATAAGACTGGGGGCTAATAGTTTTTAATTAGGTTTGCTTTCAATTCAAAGGTAGCCACTTTGTTACAGGCAATAAAAAAGCCGATATCGTTAAATATCGGCTTCTTAAAATAAATGGTACCAGTGGGCGGACTCGAACCGCCACGCCTTGCGGCAACGGATTTTGAATCCGTCGTGTATACCAATTTCACCACACTGGCACTACTACGAAATGTTAAGGTGTCGCACCACCTGTCAATGTTAATAATGTGTATTAACATGACTTAATCTTTCCTTGCTATGAAGGTAGGCACGCATGCCTTAATTAAGTGGCGGGGATAATACCAGCACGGTTTGGCAAGTCAACGACTTAATCCTTTCTTTCAAAGTGTTGAGTGAAAAATATCCAATCACAACAAGGGTTTAAGAGTAATAACCAGTATCTGGCAGGAATAATTGCTTCTCTGGCCTGCTTGCTACTGCGTAATTCTTAGCTTTTGCCGTATAATCGCGAGCCTTAAATGAGAGCCCTGAATTATTTGGTTGTTTAACTGAAGTTTAGTCAGTCTTTCTTGATAGATAGTATGCCGTTGGCCATGAATGAGAACGTTAATGAAAACCAGTGATTTTAGTTTGGGATTAGGCGATGGGTTATCTACATATTGTTATCCAAACTTGGCCACTATTGAGATTTTAAATGAAAACCAGTGATTTTAGCTTTGAACTTCCAGATAGGTTAATTGCCCGTTATCCAAACGAAGTACGCAGTAGCAGCTGTTTATTGTGCCTTAGAGATGGCAAAACCGACCACAAAAAGTTTACCGACTTATTAGAATTGGTGGATGCTGGCGATTTAATGGTTTTCAACAATACCCGAGTGATTCCGGCTCGGTTATTTGGCCAGAAACAAAGTGGCGGCAAGTTAGAAGCGCTTATTGAGCGTGTGACATCAGAGACGACCGCTCTTAGCCATATTCGCAGCAGTCGCAGCCCTAAGCCTGGGGCGATTATTCTTTTAGAAGGGTTAGAGGTAGAAATTACCGGCCGCCAAGATGCTTTATTCGAATTAACGTTTAAGTTACCCACAGGCACCAGTCTTGTGAGTTGGCTTGAAGAAGTGGGTCACATGCCTTTGCCTCCTTATATGGATCGTGAAGATGAGCTGAGTGACCGCGAGCGTTACCAAACGGTTTACAATAAAACCCCTGGGGCGGTGGCGGCACCCACCGCAGGCCTGCATTTTGATGATGAATTATTAACCGCCCTTAAAAACAAGGGTGTAAACGTGGCATTTGTTACCTTGCATGTAGGCGCAGGTACGTTTCAGCCAGTGAAGGTTGATGATGTTCATAGCCACGAAATGCACAGTGAATATTTAGAAGTGGATCAAGACACCTGTGATGCCGTTAATGCTACCCGTGCCAATTGCAAGCGAGTGGTAGCAGTGGGCACGACCAGTGTGCGCAGCTTAGAAAGTGCCAGCATGGTGACAAGTGAAAACCCCAATGGAGAAATTCGTCCATTTATGGGCGATACCCGCATTTTCATTTTCCCTGGGTACGAATTTAAAAGTGTGGATGCTTTGGTGACGAATTTTCACCTACCTGAATCTACACTGATTATGCTGGTCAGCGCCTTTGCTGGGCGTGGGCCGGTATTAAATGCCTATAACGAGGCGGTGGCAAATGACTACCGTTTTTTCAGTTATGGCGATGCTATGTTTTTGACCAAAAACATAGCTGCTGAGAAATTGTGGCAGGTATAGGGCATACCAGGATCGTGTAGGCCAGCTTGTCAGTTCCAGACACAAGCTAAGTACCTACATCCATGTAGGCAAAAAAATAAACGAACCCGAGGTGACATAGGGTTTTTAACGTTAAAGCACTGCTTTAGTGAAAGGTACTCTATGAGTTTTATGAAGTTCGATTTAAAAGCGACAGACGGCAAAGCTCGTCGTGGCACGGTGAGTTTTCCTCGTGGAGACATTCAAACCCCAGCATTTATGCCAGTGGGCACTTACGGCACGGTAAAGGGCATGATGCCTCGTGATGTAAAAGATTTGGGTGCCGAAGTTATCCTGGGTAACACGTTTCACCTGTGGCTGCGTCCAGGCAATAAAATCATTAAAGATTTGGGCGGTCTGCATGAATTTATGCAGTGGGATAAGCCTATTCTTACCGACAGCGGCGGCTTTCAAGTCTTTAGCTTGGGTAAAATGCGTAAAATCACTGAAGAAGGCGTGACTTTCCGCAGCCCGGTAAACGGCGATAAGGTAGAGCTGACCCCAGAAATTTCCATGGAAATACAGCGTGATCTGGGCAGTGACATCGTCATGATTTTTGATGAATGTACGCCATTCCCCGCAACCGTTCGCGAAGCCAAAGACAGTATGGAAATGTCTCTGCGTTGGGCCAAGCGTTCTAAAGATGCTCACGGCGATAGCCCATCGGCGTTGTTTGGAATAATTCAGGGGGGCATGTACGAAGATCTACGTGATGTGAGCCTTAAAGGTTTAACTGATATCGGCTTTGATGGTTACGCCATTGGTGGTTTATCGGTAGGTGAACCCAAAGAAGACATGGTGCGCATTATTGATCATCTTGCTCATAAAATGCCTGAAGACAAGCCACGTTACCTAATGGGGGTGGGCAAGCCTGAAGATTTAGTAGAAGGCGTGCGTCGCGGTGTGGATATGTTCGATTGCGTTATGCCTACTCGTAATGCCCGTAACGGCCACTTGTTCATTGATACTGGTGTCTTGAAGCTGCGTAATGCGGCAAACAAAACAGATAAAAGTCCGGCCGACCCAGCCTGCGATTGCTACACCTGTCAGAACTTTAGTCGCGCCTATTTACATCACCTTGATAAGTGTAAGGAAATTCTGGGTTGTACCCTTAATACCATCCACAACCTGCACTTTTATCAAACTCTAATGGCTGGTTTGCGCAAGTCACTTGAAGAGGGTACATTTACCGCCTTTGTTGAAGAGTTCTACGCTAAGAGAGGCTTACCAGTACCGCCATTAGTGGATTAAAGGCTGGTTTAGCGTGTATGGCACCACAAACTTGGTAGATGACTCTGCCAAGTTGATTTAGAGAGTTAACTCTCATTTCATACAGAATATTTGGCAATACTCAACTAATACGGGTATTGCCCTTTAAAAGTATATATTCACCCTTATCTATCTATACAGATAAGAGTAATTAAAAAATATTAATAAGTAGTACTCGTAAAGAGTAAGGAAAAACAGATGTCTAAGATTCTTTTATTGTTGGCGGCCTATTTGCCGGTAAGTGCATTCGCTGAAGGCGAATCTGCTCTTGGCGGCGGTGGTTTTGAACAGCTTATCTTTTTGGGTGGTTTTGTATTAATTTTTTACTTCCTAATGTGGCGTCCACAAAGCAAGCGCGCTAAAGAGCACAAAAACCTATTGTCGGCTTTAGACAAGGGTGTTGAAGTGGTTACTAGTGGCGGCATGGTCGGTAAAGTGACTAAAGTAAGTGACGAATTTGTAATGCTAAAGGTTGCCGAGAACGTTGAAATGCCTATGCAAAAACAAGCCATTGCTGCTGTTTTGCCTAAAGGCACCATTAAGTCGATTAAAGAATAATCGGTTGAAAGTAGTCGATTAAAGAAAAGAGCCGTAAATAATAATTAGACTGCAATAGCGTAATAGGCAGATATTCGCTTTAGGCAATATCTGCTTTTGTGCGTTTAAAGTGGTCATAACAAATAGCGACTGTTGAGATTGTTTTCAATCCTGGTCGATTGCAACATCTCAAATCTAGGAATCCCCGCTTATGCTGAATAAGTACCCCCTGTGGAAATATTTACTGATCATCATTGTGTGTGCCATGGGTGTTATCTATGCCATGCCCAACCTTTATCCACCCGATGCAGCGGTGCAAATTACACCGGCTAAAAGCGGTGATTCGGTAGACGACTACACTCTGAGCCGAGCGTTAGGCACGCTAAAGGAAGCTGATGTTGAATATTTTGGTCAAGAGCTTCAGGAAAATAAAACGGCACTTATTCGCATAAAAGATAGCGAACAACAGTTACAAGCCAAGGATTTAATTCAGCGTCAATTGGGCGATGGTTTCATTGTCGCACTTAACTTGGCTGCAACTACGCCACAGTGGTTGCTAGACCTGGGCGCAGGCCCCATGACATTAGGTCTAGATTTAAGCGGCGGTGTGCACTTCTTAATGGAAGTGGATATGGAAGAATTCCTAAAGCAGCGCTTAAAGAATTATCAAGTTGCCATTAAACGCAGCTTGCGTGATGAAAACTTAAAATATAAGCGCGTGGTGAGCAAAGGCGAAAATGCCATTGAGGTTAAATTTGCTAAGTTAGAAATGCGCGACACTGCTTATGATTTTATGCGTCGTGAATATCCTGAGTTTGTCAGTGCAACAGACGATCGAGACGATGGTTTCTGGGTGCGTTTAGCACTTACTCCTGCCAAAGTTAAAGAATTTGAAGATTACGCAGTAAAACAAAACCTTACTACTATTCGTAACCGTGTTAACGAATTGGGTGTTGCCGAGCCTTTGGTTCAGCGTCAAGGCCGTAACCGTATCGTAATTGAATTGCCGGGTGTGCAAGACACAGCGGCCGCGAAAAAAATCCTAGGTAAAGCCGCCAATTTGGAATTCCGCTTGGAAGCCTTACCTGATGCTAGTCGTTATAGCTCGGAAGAGTTTGGTTTTAAGAGTGAACCACGCCGCAGAGCTCGTTTAGAAAAAGCCATTATCGTTACCGGTGATAACGTATCTAACGCTCAGCCTTCCTTTGATGAAAATAGCCAGCCTCAAGTAAACATTAACCTTGATGGTAACGGTGGCGCCATGATGGGCAAGATAACCAAGAAAGCGATTCAGCGTCGCATGGGTGTCTTGTTTGTTGAACACAAAGTGCGTACTCGCTATGAAATGAAAGACGGCGTAGAAGTTGCTGTTGAAGACAAGTACGTTGAAAAGAAAATTATTTCTTTGGCTACTATTCAAAGTGCGCTGGGTTCCAGTTTTCGCATTACCGGTTTAGAGCCAGCTGAATCAAGTGAGCTTGCTTTATTATTACGCGCTGGTGCCTTAGCAGCCCCCATGTACTTCGTTGAAGAACGTACTGTGGGCCCAAGCTTGGGTAAAGAAAATATTGAACTGGGTGTGACCAGTGTGCAAGTGGGCTTAGCAGTGGTTCTTATCTTTATGCTGGTTTATTACCGTACCTTTGGTTTGTTTGCCAACATAGCATTAACCGTAAACCTATTATTGTTGATGGCCGTTATGTCCATGCTAGGTGCCACACTTACGCTGCCGGGTATTGCCGGAATCGTATTAACCGTTGGTATGGCGGTGGATGCTAACGTACTTATATTTGCGCGAATACGTGAAGAGTTAGGCTTGGGGCTCAATCCGCAGCAGGCGATTCACAGCGGTTACGACAAAGCGTTCTTAACTATATTTGATGCCAACATCACCACTCTTATTGTAGCGGTTATTTTGTTTGCTGTTGGTACGGGTCCGGTGAAAGGTTTTGCCGTGACATTGTCCATCGGTATTCTAACGTCAATGTTTACCGCGATTGTTTTAACTCGCGCCATGGCTAACTTGGTTTACGGTGGTCGCCGTGTTGAAAAACTTTCCATAGGAGGCGTATAACATGAGCGAAGTTAAAGATATGAACTTCATGGGCGTGCGCAAATTTGCAACCGCATTCTCAATAGTATTGTTGCTTATTTCCATTGCCTCATTAGCTTTCCAGGGATTGAACCTGGGGTTAGATTTCACAGGCGGTACCCTGATTGAAGTGGGTTATGAAAATAAAGCCGACGTTAAGCAGATACGTGAAACCTTACAGGGAGCTGGTTACCGCGATGTAATCGTACAAAATTTTGGTAACGAGCAAGACATATTGTTACGTATGTCTGAAGCTTATCGCGCTAATTTGGGTGATGAAGTTCTAGCAACCTTGCAAAAAAGCAGCGATGAAGCTGTTGAGTTGCGTCGTGCTGAATTTGTAGGTGCTCAGGTAGGTGAAGAGTTACGTGATCAGGGTGGCCTTGCGTTATTGTTAGCCTTGGCTGTGGTTATGTTGTATGTGGCGGCGCGTTTTCAGTTTAAATTCTCAGTGGGTGCTGTTGTCGCCTTAATGCACGATGTGATTATCATCCTGGGTGTATTCTCTGTTTTCCAATTTGAATTTGATCTAACTGTTATGGCGGCCTTGCTTGCAGTTATAGGTTATTCACTGAATGACACTATTGTAGTAGCCGACCGTATTCGTGAAAACTTTCGTATTATTCGCCAGATGTCACCACTTGATGTGATTAACCGTTCGTTAACGCAAACCTTGGGTCGTACGGTAGTGACCTCATTAACGACTTTAATGGTATTGCTGGCTTTGTTGTTTATGGGTGGCGAGAATATTTATTACTTCGCCATGGCCTTGAGTGTAGGTGTGGTAGTGGGTACGTATTCCTCTATTTATGTATCGGCCAATATTTTGTTGATGATGGAAATCAGTCGTGAAGACTTGTTGCCACCTGAAACTGAAGAAGATGACGAGTTGGATGCCATTCCATAGCATTTAGTTTTAATTCAGCGAACATAAAAAAAGCCCTAACCGTTAAAATTTAGGGCTTTTTTTATGTTACTGCTTAAGTGAAATTAAATTTCAAATAAGCAGGCCGGGTTTGGGTTAATTTAAATTAAACCAATTCAATAGCCATAGAAGTCGCTTCACCACCACCAATACATAAAGCGGCAACACCTTTCGTTTTGCCTTTGTGTTGCAGTGCGTTAATCAGTGTTACCAATAATCGTGAACCGGTAGAGCCAACAGGGTGACCTTGTGCGCAAGCACCACCAAAGATGTTCACGGTTGCAGGGTCAAGGCCTAGCTCTTTAATTGGTAGCATGGCCACCATGGCAAAGGCTTCGTTAATTTCAAACAAATCCACATCATCTTTAGTCCAGCCGATTTTAGCGAACAAGTTTTCAATTGCGCCAACAGGAGCCAGGGTAAATTCAGAAGGATGCTGAGACTGAGTAGCGTGACCCACAATACGTGCCAAAGGTTTAAGGCCACGTTTAGTTGCTTCAGTTTCTGACATTAAAACAAGAGCCGACGCGCCATCAGAAATTGATGAAGCATTGGCCGCAGTAATGGTGCCGTCTTTTTTGAACGCTGGGCGAAGCGTTGGGATTTTTTCAATGTTAGCGTTGAATGGTTGCTCATCGTCTTCAACAACTGAGTCGCCGCGACGAGACTTAATCGTTACCGGTACGATTTCTGTTTTTAACAAACCTGCTTCAATGGCTGATTTTGCACGCGTTAAAGATTCAATAGCGTATGCGTCCATTTCTTCACGGGTGTAACCTTTTTGGTCGGCTACGTCTTGTGCAAACGAACCCATTAGGCGGCCAGTTTCGGCATCTTCAAGGCCATCAAGGAACATGTGATCCATAGCTTGATCGCCATGACCCATGCGGAAACCCTTTCGAGCCGTTGGCAAAATATATGGAGAGTTAGACATAGATTCCATGCCACCCGCTACCATTATGTCGTTGCTGCCAGCGACAATTAAATCGTGAGCCAGCATAGTGGCTTTCATACCAGAACCACATAGCTTGTTAATAGTAGTGGCGCCAGCGGCATCGCTTAAACCGGCTTTGCGCATGGCTTGGCGAGCAGGACCCTGCTTAAGGCCTGCAGGCAAAACGTTACCCATAATGACTTCTTGAACATCGCTTGCGTCAATGCCAGCACGCGCAACCGCTTCTTTAATGACAGTGGCACCCAGGTCGGTAGCAGTAACTGTAGATAGACTACCTTGAAGGCCGCCCATAGGAGTACGAACACCGCTAACAATAACAACGCTTTCTCGATTGGAAGATTGATTCGACATGAAAAGCCTCTCTTTATTTTGGTGGGTTGTAATTTTTTTAGGGGCGAGACTATATCAAGTCTGAACGCGCCTCCCAAAGCTCATGGCCATTTAAATGGCGACCATTGGCCATATATGACAAAACCATTGTGATTTGGCGGGCCTGGGTAACACCCTGACGCTTGGGGACAATTTCTACTTGATCTATTCGGCCGTTGAATACATATTGACGGCATTAGTGCAGTAACAATGCTAGTGGTACGACTGTTCTGGTTTTGAATGCTAATTTGAAACGGAATGTAGCTTGGCCCAGTGGTCGAGCAGGGAATCATACTTTTGGCTGATCTTATTTTGGCTAAGCTTGACTATAGTCGAAAAAAAATAATAAAAAGTGTTGTTGCACCTCACGTAGTTCAATAATCATAAAAATAAGGCTCGATACTCATATGCTTAAGAAATCCCTATTAAGTCTTGCGATCACGGCTTCCGTGGCAGGACTCAGTGGCTGTAATATTAGCAGCGTTGAAGATAACGATAGCTCAAACCCAGTCAGTCAAGCAGCTCATGAAACATCTAACAGCTCAGTAGTCTCTCCACGTTTTAATGGCCTAGCGGGCGATTTCCCTCTTGGTATTGACTTCTTATTTGCCGCGCAGTCTTCTGACGATTACACAGCCGCTCAAAAAGACGGCACCATGAATACAGGGGCCGAAGGTACCTCAAGTGCAAATGCTGTAACCAATGCAATGGATGACCTAGACGGCGGCATTTCTACCCTTGCCCCAATTGATATCAATATGAGCGGCACTGTTTTGGCTAGCTCAGTTGCTGCTGGCGAAAACGTATTTTTAGTAAAATTACCAAATGCTGCAGATGCTGCGGGTTTGACTCTGCCTGACGGCCTAAGCGCATCAGATGTTGATACATTGAATCTTGCGACTATTGGCTACATGTTTTCTACTTTAAAGCCTGATGGCACCGCTCCTACTGCAGCCGGACAAACGGTTGCTGAACTGAATCTTGGCGCGATCATTGTTGATCAGCCTGCCGCTGGTGTCGACTATGAAGTGAGAGTGATTAGCGTTGAAGGAACAGACAATGTTATTCGTGTAATCCCTAAAACTCCATTAGACGCTAAGACCAAATATGTAGTGGTAGTAACCAATGCAGTTCAAGGGGTTATTGATGGTGTGAGCTCTGCCATTCAAGCTTCTGCCGAATATGCTCATTACACTTCAACAGATGAATTATATAATGCTGCATTTGCTGGTATCCGTGCTTCTGTTGATGGTTGGGAAGGTATGGCTGGAGCGATTCTTTCTAATAGTGGGGCTGATTTAACATCAGGTCTTGCGATAACTGCTGGTTTTACAACGGTTGACCCTCAGATGGTTCTTAAGTCTATGGCTTACCCTGGTTACTGGGCGGCAGGCGCTGTAGTTAAGAATGACTCTGCTACAGGTGCTGCAATTTTGGCTGGCGCGGTTGCAGCTAATACTGCAGATGCAACTAAAGGTTTGAACCAAGCGACTGTCAATTTCTTACTCGGTCAGGCTACTGGTGCCGGCCTAACGGCTGATCAAGCCAATGTTGCTGTGGCAACAGCTGTAGTTTCAGGGTCTATCACAGCTGCTTATGAGCATCCAAGACCACGTACTTTTGAAATTATTCAAGGCGTTGGTTTAACAGTTAATCCAGCTACGCCGCATCAGCTACCCGTCTCTGCGTTAACCGGCGGACTAATTGCAAATAACGTAATGATTAGCCAAGGGGCCATCGAGCTTCCACAATATAATGTTTCTTTTGCAACGAATCCAAATGACTACTGGGATGGCAGTACTGATGTTGGCCTAGCTTTAGACCCTACTGGAGCAACACCTCCTGGTGATATAAATGGAGAAAAGAATGCGACCTTCCGTTTCCCGTTTGCTCAGGAACAGCGCAAAATAGTGGCTCCAGTACTTATGTTTGAACCAACTGCAACCAGTACTGCGACATGTGTTAAGCCTGGAACAGGTTGGCCGGTTACGATTCTTCAACATGGTTTCACTACTGATCGTGCTTCTCACCTTATTAACGGTACCAATATTGCCGATAATACCTGTCATGCGGTTATCGCAATGGACCTTGCCCATCACGGTATTCCAGCAGAGAGCTCAACATTGGTGATAGGGGTTGATCACGTTGAAGGTGATGGTTCCACCACTCCGTTTGCTGCAGCTAAAGCAGCCGCAGTGGCCACTGCACAAGCAGCTGTGGATGCAGATGCAGCATCAACTGCTTTAGACGACACTATTTTGGACACTCTGGCGGAACGTCATGAGAATTTCTATATGACTGCAGCGGGTGCCGTTGCTGTGATGGACTTTGGTGATACTAAGGCCGGTGATTCAGGCAGCTTATTTATTCGCTTAGATAACTTCCAACGAACTCGCGATAACTTGCGTCAAAGCACCATGGACTTGCTAAACCTAAATGCCACGTTGGCAACTATCGATATCGATGGTGACGGTACGGTTCCAGACTTGGATGTGAATAACGTTAATTACGTGGGTCACTCTTTAGGCGGTATCGTGGGTACCAGCTTTATTGCTGTAAACAATGATGCAACGATTCAAGCAGGTAACACTGCCCTACCTAAAGTTCTGCGCGCCGTATTGGCCACACCAGGTGGTAGCCTTTCTAAACTTCTTGAAAACTCAGTGGGCTTTGGTCCAGCAATCCTTGGCGGTCTTTCAGCAGCAGGTATTACGCAAGGTACCGAAAGTTTTGAGTCCTTCATGAAAATATTCCAAGCAACGGTTGACAGTGCTGATCCATTGAACTTCATCGCTGATTTAAAGGATGGTGGTGTATCTGATACTCCTACTCTGATTACCGAAATGGTGGGCAACATCGCAACGGGTGGTAGCACTCCTTCTGATTTAGGTGTACCTAACAATGCTGATGGTATTTTAATTGCTGCAGGCACTTATGCGTTGGCTGATTATGCGACTATTCAGCCTGAAACCGCTCGTCTTCCTATGGTAAGTACCGATGCTATGTTGGATTTGCTGGGTGCTGAAAACGTATTAAATGCACCTACCAGCGATAAGTTGGTTGCTCGTTATACTGAAGGTGGTCACGGTACTTTCACTTCAGCCGGAACAAGTACTACAGCGGCTCCAAGTTATGATTCAACTGCGGCATACACTGAAATGTTGATGCAAAACATTCAGTTCCTAACGTCTACAACGGATCCATTAACAATTACACCCGTTAACACTGCTGTGCTTTCTAATGCGGCTGTTGAATAACAAGACCTAGAAAACAATGAATAAAAATACTAAAAATATGAGGTCTAGAATGAATAAGATAAAAACATTAACGCTGGCCATTGCTGCGATTAGCGCGGCAAATGTCCAGGCATTTGAATTTAATGCTGGGCCAGTTGAAGCTCAGTTAAATACTACTTTGTCTTACGGTATCGCTGTGCGTACTGAAGACAGAAACAAAGGCTTAATTCACCCCGGCACACTTGCTGAAGTATATGGTGGTGATAAAGCTGATTATTATAGTGTGGGTGCTAACTCTTATAATGCCGATGACGGCACTTTGAACTATGAAAAAAATGACATCTTTACCAATGTTGTCAAGGGCAGCATGGATCTGGAATTGGTGTGGGGCAGTAGCGGTTTGTTTGTACGCGGCAGCGCATTTTATGATTATGAAATCATGGATGAAGATCCAGCCTATATTGACTATATTGATGAAACCAAGGATGCAGCCGGTTCCGGTTATGATCTTTTAGATGCCTTTGTTTGGCATAACTTTGATATAGGTAATGTTCCTGTTTCTGCTCGCCTGGGTCGCCAAGTAGTGAGCTGGGGTGAGAGTACCTTTATTCAAGGTGGTATAAACTCCATTAACCCAGTTAACGCATCGGCTGCTCGTAAGCCAGGCGTAGAAGTAAAAGAAATACTACTGCCTGTTAACATGGCTTACGCATCGTTTGGTATTACCGATGACCTAACACTGGAAACTTTTTACCAGCTTGAATGGGAAAAAACGCGTCCTGATTCCTGTGGTACTTTTTTCTCAACTAGCGATATCGTAGCCGATGGTTGTGGACCCGTATTGTTATCCAATACCTTTAGCCAGACAGACTACCTGAATCAGTATGAGTCTGGTGGCAGTGTTCCGGTTACCACAAGAACTGACCCTGATGATCCAAGTGATGATGGTCAATACGGTATGGCACTACGCTGGTACTCTGAAGCCTTGGGCGACACTGAGTTTGGTTTATACCATATGAACATTCATGCTCGTTTACCGGCAGCTTCTATTCAAGTGCTTAGCGCTACTGGCGTGTACGACTCTACTTACCACATTGAGTATGTTGAAGACATTCAAATTAGCGGCCTTTCTTTTAGCCGTGGTACCGAGAGTGGTTGGTCTATTGGTGGTGAAGTGAGCTTTAAGCAAGACTTCCCTATTAGCTGGAACGGTAATGAGCTGATTGCTGCAGCCAATAATGCTTCTTATGGAGACCTTACCCAACAAGCGGTAGCTGCCTCTGATGACGGGCTTATCTTTGGGGATTCCATTGAGGGTTATGACAAGTTTGATGTTTGGCAAGCACAGATGACCTTCATTAAGTTCTTTGATCAGGTATTGGGTGCGAGTCGCTTAAGCTTTGTCAGTGAAGTGGGTGCTACTTACATTGTAGACCTGGGTGATGGTGTTTATGGCCGTTCCAGTGCCTTTGGTTTTGGTACTTCTAATCGCACCGAACAAGAGTGTAAAGACCTGAGTCTTACTGATAATGACAGCTACTGTACCGATGAAGGTTTTGTTGAAGAGCTTTCTGCTGGTATTCGTGTAAAAGCTTCGCTTGATTACTCAAATGCGCTATTTGGTGCGAACTTACAACCGAATGCTTCTCTAAGCTATGATAAGGGTACAGGTTTGCAATTTGAAGATAAGCGAATCGTAACTAGCCTTGGGGTTAACTTCGACTACCTAAACACATACAGCGGTGGTATTGCGTATGTTATGTACGATGGCAGCGATTATGACCAGCTAGATGACCGTGACAACGTAAGTCTAAACGTGAAGGTTTCTTTCTAATCAGTTATCTGAAGATAGAAATGACGCAATTGTTAAGGAAATGAAATGCAAATGAAGAAAACAATTATAGGTTCGGCGATTGCGCTGACTCTAGCTGCCAGCTCCGCGCTGGCAGGCGTGTCGGCATCTGATGCTGCACGTTTAGGTAAAGATTTAACCCCTATGGGTGCTGAAACAAAAGGTAATGGCAGCGACATTCCAGCTTGGACCGGTGGTATTAATCCTCCTGCTGGCTTTACGCAAGGCATGAAGCACATTGACCCTTTTGCCAGCGATAAGGTGAAATTCACCATCACTGCGCAAAATTACAAGCAGTACCAAGCCAATTTGACCGATGGTCAAATGGCTATGTTTGAAAAGTACCCTGCAACTTACAAGATGCCTGTGTATGCAACGCACCGTAGTGCCAAGTACCCTGATTTGGTTTATAACGAAACCAAGAAGAATGCGACGGCTACTAGCCTAGTTGAAGGCGGTAACGGCATGAGTAACTATGAGCAGGGTGTTCCTTTCCCTGTTCCTGCTACTGGCTTAGAAGTTATTTGGAACCATATTGTGCGTTTCCGTGGTGGTAGTGTGGCCCGTGTTGTGGGTCAGGCTACTCCTCAAGCGGATGGTACTTTCACTATGGTTCGTTTCCGCGATGAGTTCACTTTTAAAGATCAGCTGACTGATTACGATGCGGCTACCATGAAGGACAACAACATTCTGTTTTATTTCAAGCAGGAAGTTATTTCTCCAGCGCGTTTAGCGGGTAACGTATTGTTGGTTCATGAAACACTTAACCAGGTTAAAGAGCCTCGTAAAGCTTGGATATACAACGCTGGTCAACGCCGTGTACGTCGTGCTCCTCAGGTAGCTTATGACGGACCAGGTACTGCATCTGACGGTCTTCGTACTTCTGATAACTTCGACATGTATAACGGTTCTCCTGATCGCTATGACTGGAAGCTTATGGGCAAGAAAGAGATTTACATGCCTTATAACTCTTACAAGCTTAATGGTGGTGATTTGAAATACACTGACATCATTAAAGCGGGTCATATCAACCAGGACCATACTCGTTACGAGAAGCACCGTGTTTGGAAAGTTGAAGCGACTTTGAAAACAGGTCAGCGTCACATCTATGCTAAGCGTACTTTCTACATTGACGAAGACACTTGGCAGGCTACTGAAGTAGATCATTACGACGGTCGTGGTCAGCTATGGCGTGTAGCCGAAGCCCATAACATCTTCTTCTATGATCGTGTTGTGCCTTGGTACGCTATTGAAACTCTATACGACTTGCAGTCTGGTCGTTATTTGGCTCTTGGCCTAGATAACGAAGAAGACGGCGCTTACAAGTTTGGTTTTGAGCGTAGTTCAAAGCAATATACGCCTGGGGCATTACGCCGCGCGGGCCGTAGATAAGACTTTTTAGTCGTTACCAAACCCCCTATTTACTAGCTAAATAGGGGGTTTTTTTATGTCTTGATAAAGTACATATGAAAGGGATGATCTATGTTTGATCTTATTATATAGGTTATATGTGGCATGGTTTTCTATGTGTAAAGGTCATAGCCATGGATACTGTCTAATTTAGTGGCAGCTCAATTGACGTTAGAGGTCATTGTTAAAGCCCTATAATCTTGATCTTATGCTAGTTAAATGTTCTTATTCTTGGCGTGAATAGACAACCTTCACTCCTTCTAGCTATAAAAATAAAACATGTTATAGGAGCATTATATTGTTCTCGGTAGAAAGCTCGGTAGTTAAAACGCTGGCACAAAATAGTGTTCGCGTTTTGGCAATGAAACTTCAATTGCCCTACTTGCCTCTTGATATGGTAAAGCGCAATGCGCTGATGTCTGCATTTGAAGAGTGTGCTGATACTGGCCAGGTATTATTACTCGAAGCGGCTTCTGGCTACGGAAAATCCACCAGTTTGACGCAATGGTTGTATCAAAAGAAACAGCAAAAGGAGAAAGTGGCTTGGCTGACACTGGACCCTAAAGAAAATGACCTTAAGCGATTTGTGACTTATCTTGTATGTGCCGTAAATGCAGCCGACCCTGAATTGGTCTTGGCCGCTTTGAACGCCTTGGATAAAGATCAAAACCCTCAAGAAGTATTCCATCTTTTTCTAAATGGTATTGCTCAAAGCAGCGATGTTATTTATCTGGCACTTGAGGGAATTCATCACCTAGATCAGCCCCCCGTTTTAGAGATGCTTGAGCAGCTTATTACGCAGCCGCCTGCTCAATTGCGATTGTATCTAACCTCTTGTAATAAATTGCCTTTTCCCTGTGCACGATTGGAGAGTCAGGGCAAGTTAACTGTTTTCTGTGAAAATGAGCTTAAGTTTAGCCATGAAGAAACCTTGCAGTGGCTAAAGAAGTATTGCCCTGAAAGTGTGGCCAATCAGGTTGTGGATATTGTTTATCAATCTTCGCAAGGCTGGATAAACGGCATGAAATTAATCCAGAAACTGAGCCCAGATTTTAACCATATAGATATTCAAGGTGATGAAAATATTCTGGTTAATTATTTTCAACAAGAATGGCTAGGCCGACTTGAAGAGGATGAACTGCGAATCTGTAAACAGTTGACCATACTTGGCTCTGCCAATGCGGAATATCTGAATGATGTGTTTGATCAAGCTGACTCGGCTGAAATTCTTACCGGTTTAATTCATAAACATGTATTTGTAGTTACTGAGCGTACGCAAAATAGTTGGGCCACCTTGCATCCACTGTTGCAATCGGTTTTATATTTCTCTGAAGACAAAGCTTACATAAACAGTGTTTATTCTAAGGCATGTGAGTGGCTTCATAATAACGGTAAAAGTATTTTAGCCGTGGATATGGCTTTAAAGTCTCAAGACAAAGATCAAGCTGCGCGTTTATTAGAAAGAAGCGCCGATAGTATTATGGAAAGCTTGGACTTGGCTCAATTGCTTTCATGGAAACAACAATTACCTACCGAAATCATTTCAAAGTCACCTCGTTTAATTCTGATTTTTAGCTGGACGCTAGTTTACTCGCAGCAGCATGATGAAGCCGAACGACTTCTAGTTAAGATGGATCAGTTTTTTAGTGTTGGTAAGGCCCAGGTGAGTGATGAGTTGTCGGGGCAGTTATTTTCAATTCGCGGATATATTGCACGTTGCCGCGGAAATATAAATAACGCCATTCACCTTTGTGAACAAGCGTTGGGGAAAATTTCAATTGAAAATTTCACGGCTCGAATTGGTACCTTTTTAAATTTATCTAACGCTTACATGACTCAGGATAATTTAACTGAGGCGAGAAAGTATAACAGAATGGCGTTTGAGGCAGCACGTGGCGCTGGCAGCGTTCATTTGGAGATGATTGCTCTGCACGAACTTGCCCGTATTGAGCAGGTAAAGTGCAATTTATTTTTGGCCAATAAATTAGTAGATGAGGGGTTGGCGTTATCTGAGCGTCTGCCTAATCGTGAAAGTGCCATGGGGTATGGGCGCTTACTCATTTATAAGGGTTATCTTAATTGGTTAGTGAACAGAATTCCTGAGGCCAAGCAGTCTTTATTGCAAGGCTTGCAGGTAGCGCAGCGTAGTCACGATGTATATATAATAATGGGTTATGTAATTCTAAGTAGTATTGAGCGTCACCGTAATCATGTCGAAAAAGCCTATGATTATTTGTATTATGC
The DNA here is from genome assembly GCA_036960565.1 of Bermanella sp. GTDB lineage: Bacteria > Pseudomonadota > Gammaproteobacteria > Pseudomonadales > Oceanobacteraceae > Bermanella. The sequence continues at coordinate 63,693 of JBALXQ010000021.1, read as the reverse complement.
CGAATCAAAATTACAATCGTGGGGCGTACCAGGGTTTGTTTATCAGCCTTGGATAAGTGTAATGCGCGGTAATTTATTAATTGATCAGGGCAAGTTAGATGAGGCTTTGGTTAAATTTAAAAAGATGTACCTGCTGCTTGATAACAACCCTTATGCTTTGTTTCCAGAACATTACCCTGCATTAAGAGGCTTGCTTGATGTTTTATATGTGAGAGCCAAATCCATTGGCGGGCAGCATAAAGAAGCATTAAAAATCCTTGAAGATAAACTCACTAATGGTGGCAAAAATTTACAAGGCTTTTCGTTAATCATTGGTTTTATCATGCGTGCTTTATTGCGCTTCCAACTGGGCAATGAAGATGAAGCGCTACACGATTTCCGTAAAGCGGTGGATATTGCCGAAAAAGAAAACTGCATCATGCCATTTATTGAATACAGTGCAGGCATGACGACCATATATCAGCAGTTGCCCAATAATTTAAAAGAAAAACCCTTCGTTCAAAGCATCATGTCGCATATTGATTTATCAAAAGATCAAGGTCCTAACCAGGGATTTGCTCAGGTGAAAACCATGGTTAGTCAGCGTGAAATGGCGGTGCTGAAATTAATTGCTCAGGGTTTGAGTAACCAGGCTATAGCCGAACACTTATTTATAAGTTTGCATACAGTGAAAACCCATGCCAGACGTATAAATGCCAAACTAAGCGTGAAGAGTCGAACTCAAGCTATTATTAAGGCGCGTGAAGTGGGGCTGATCTAGAAAGAAAGGGATTTGAATGTGGCGGCTAGCCGCCACATTGTTTCAGGCTTGAATTGCTTTAGACTATTTAAGAGGTTAATGCATCGCAATCTAGGTGATTTTCAAATTCCACATTCCAAGGCTGATCGTGCCTTAACTCCTCCACTATATAATCTACAAATGAGCGCACCTTAACACTTAGATGACGATTACTAGGGTACATAGCGTGAATAGGTGCACTGGCATTAGACCAGTCACATAACATAGGTTTAAGCGCTCCAGATTTAATATCATCAGCGCACAAGAAGGCCGGTAAGCGCGCCACCCCTAAACCATTTAGTGCCAGTTTATGCAGGCTAAAAGCATCATTCACTTTTACTCTGGGGTTAACATTGATGCTAATGGATTCCGGAGAATCAAAGTCCCAAGATTTGGTCTGACCCCAGGCCAATAACTCATGATTGGGTAAATCTTGTGGGTGCTCGGGTAAACCGTATTTTTCAATATATGCCGGACTGGCACAGGTGATTAAATTAACCGTGCCTAAGGTGCGAGCAATGAGTGATGAGTCGGCCAGCACACCCACTCTAAAAGCCACATCGATGCCTTCCTGTATTAAATCTAAAGACTGATCCGTTAAAACCATGTCGATCTGAATGCCGGCGTTCATTTTAAGAAAGTCGGCGATGATGTCGCTTAACACGCGTGAACCAAACAACATGGGGGCAGTAATGCGCAATGTTCCAACTGGTTTGGACTGCATTTCGGTCACGGCCACGTTAGCCTCTTTTACATCACTAATGATGCGAGAGCATTGTTGGTAATAAGCGGTACCGGTGTCAGTTAGGCTAAGCGTGCGTGTGGTGCGTTGTAACAGGCGCACAGCTAGACGCTCTTCCAACTGGGTGATCTTGCGACTTACTGTGGATTTAGGCAGTCCCAGAGATTTTGCTGCCCCGGTAAAGCTGCCGGCATCAACTACCTTAACAAAGATAGCGATTTCGTTGAGATCAAACTGCTCCATGGCAATATCCACTGATTGATTAATACTGTTGCTATTGTGGAACAATAACATGCACCATGCGAGGGCTATTTTTGGTACTGGTGTACATATTAAGAAATAACTTATCTTAGTGTTACAAAAAAACCAGGTATATGACTGTTTTGGTCAAATTTAGTGTGGTGGCGCATATTGCCCACTGGCATACTGCGCCCCGTTAATTCTGCCCCAAATAAAAATAAAACAGCGGAATCCTAAGTTGTCCATTTTTAAGAGACGACCCATTTACAGTGATAGGACTGAGTTGTGATCAACAAAAAAATATTATTAAGATCCGCCGTAGTAGCTGCGGTACTTGCACCATCTGTCGGTATGGCCAGTGGTTATAAAATTAACGAACAAAGTGCTGCGGGTATGGGGACCGCTCACGCAGGTCGCGCTGCCATGGCTACAGATGCCTCAGTTGTATATTACAATCCGGCGGCCATGACCGAATTGGACCGTGCTCAGTTTTCTGGTGGTTTCACCTATATTAACGCCGATGGCGAGTTTGAAGGTAGTAGCGTGAATGGCGCACAGTTGCCGAGTGAATTTGAAGGATATGATAACGGTGGAGATTATTTAGGCGAAGCTTTCATTCCATTCTTTTATTACGTTCAGCCAATTAACGACCAACTTTCATTCGGTCTAGGTGTTTTTACTCCATTTGGTACCAACACTGATTACAGTGATAATTTCTCTGGTGGTGGTTTTGCTGATGAAACCTCACTTAAAAGCATTGAAATTCAACCTAGCATCGCTTTCAAGGTTGATGAACAGTTAAGTATTGGTGGCGGTGTCGATATCGTCTATATGGAAGGCCTTCTATCAAAGCAAACAGATTTAATTCCATATAACCCATTCGTTGAGGGTTTAAATGATCCTAGTTATTCGGGCTTTGAGAGTCACTTTGAGGTTGAAGGTGATGATTGGGGCTATGGTTGGAATATAGGTGCTTATTATAAGTTAAGCGATGCAACTACTTTTGGCCTGACTTACCGTTCAGAAATAGAACTGACTCTAGAAGGAGATTCAGAACTGGAAAACAACGGGACGCTAACATTCTATAGCGTTGATGCGGGTACCATACTTAATTCTGGAGCAAGAACTCAAGCTTCAAAGGTGCCTTTAACAACTCCTGCTTCTGCGACTTTGGCAGTCACTCATCAGTTGACAAATGAATTGTTATTGCAGGCAGGAACTACTTGGACTGGTTGGTCTTCATTCAAAAACTTCGATGTGATTGCTACTGAAAATACTGCTAGTGCGACGGACCCTACAGGCGGATTGGGGGATGGTTATGCTGACGTATCTGACCTGTCTGGTCTAGAAAACGGCTATGTAGGCCACATAGATGAAAGCTGGACAGATGTATGGGCAGTTTCTGTGGGTGCAACTTACCAGCTTAACGATCGTATCGCTCTACGCGCCGGTTATGCTTTTGACGAGTCTCCAGTAGATGATGAACACCGCACTGCTCGAGTGCCATCTTCAGACCGTCAATGGTTAACTGCTGGTGCGCAATATGTGGTGAACAGCGATTTATCTTTTGACGTTGCAGCGGGTTACTTGTTCATGGAAAAAATGAAACTGAACGAGGTGAATAAGACCTTAGACAATGAAGATAAAGATGCTGAAGGTGTGGGTGTATCAGGCGAATACGAAATCGATGTATTTGGTCTAGCTTTTCAGGTGAACTACAAAATCTAAAGAGCGTTATGTTCAGGATGTGCGACATGTCAGGGATGCAATGTCCCTGACGTTTATTTTCAGTCGCACCTTTGCAGGTCATTTCAAACGATTATCAAAAATACCATGCCCCAAAAGCAATTTTATCCAGCCTGAGCGCACAAATGCCGTGCACTTTAATCTAGCAATATATTCAAATTCTCTCTAATAGCTTGATATACAAGGATATTTAATCTTGGTATGGCCCTTGCTCTATGAAATACAAAGGCCGTATAAAATAGGACATTAATACAAGTGAATTCGCCATGCTAGTTGCCCACACAGATTCTGCATCTATGTCTGCATTGCATCAAAACCAACAGCTTAGATTGAAGGCGCTGGATTTTATCAAGGCCTTGTTTGAGCAGGTGCGAGTGATACAGCAACATCGAGCTGCCACCAATGGTGCGTTGGCGGGTAACCCGTTTTTTGAAAGCAAGACTCGTATATTAGCTCGAGAGGTTAATTCGCGTTTTAAAGAATTAGAGCTTCAGTTGCACCAAACCCATGAGATTTTTGATATTCGCCAATGGAGCGAAATTCGAAATGCTTGGCAAACCGTGCATCTGCAATGGCGTCAAGATGAAGTGTTGGAGAATTTTGAACTGCACAGTCACTTGGTTAAGCAAATGCTGCGTTATATCGCCGGCATTGGTGGCAAAGCAGAGGGATTAATTCAAACTAATTTCCAGCATCAAGCATTAGGCGTGTATGTTTTTGACGAATTACCTTGTTTTATTGAGTTGGTGGGGCAAGTGCGAGCACTGGGTACATCGGCCTGTGCCATAGGTGCTATGGATGCCGGCAGTGAAATGCGCCTGCGTTTTCTAATGGGGCAAATGAACAAACAAATGGTAAAAATTAAAGCTCAGGCTCAATGCTTATCAAAAGAAGCACTGGAGATCACCACTTCGCTTATTAATGCTTTATTGTGCGAGCCTAAATTGGAACGTTTGTTAAGCATGGTGCAGCAGGATTTATTAAGCGGCAAAGATGTTATTGCCACACCAGCCGATGATTTATTTACCCTGAGCACTTCAATTATTGACGCCCATTACAATGTCATGAGTGAAGGCTTGAGGTTATTACGATTGAATATGGATAAACGTATGCAGGCTTGGGTGAGTCGCTAAAGATTGTCATCAGTTAACATTTTATGAATAAAAAATGCCCGATAAATTTGCAGATTTATCGGGCATTTTTGTTTTAGGTTAAAAATTTGTCATTCATGAATGACAAGTGCTTAATAAATGAGTTGTACCCCAAAATTCACAATAGTCGGCAGTGAATTAATGTCTTCTCTCTCTTCATACTGCTCATCGTATTTATAGTCCGTGACATTCTGTTGGTTGTATACGTTTAGTATTTCTAGGTAAAAACTTAAATCGTCTTTAGGCGTGATATCAACGCGGAAGTCGAGGCTGTGGGTGGCAGGTAAACGCTCTGAATTTTTATCTAGGTAGTTAGGACGATATAGATAAACTACATCGCTACCACATTGGGTTTCCACATAATTAACTTTACTGTTGCTATCAATACATTGGTAGAGGGCAGTAGAGGGGTTACTGGAGTCTACAGGAGTTATTAAACTTCCGCTTTGGTAACGCCATTTCCAGCCCAATGTGGTTTTAGGGCTATATTCATAACTTGCCACTAGGTTAACAATCCAAGGACGGTCTAATTCATAGTTAAAGTTTTCACCGTTTGTATCATTGGTGCGCTTAGTTTTGCTATAAGCCACCGATAGCCAGCCATACCATTTTTCGGTGAGGTTTTTATTGATTAATAATTCTATACCGTAAGCTTCACCAGACACGCCATTAATATACTTCACCACGTCAGCGTTAGTCTCCTGATCATATTCGGAATTGGCCAAGGCAAGGTCGTGAAGATCTTTATAATAAACTTCAAGCTTGGCACTGAGAGAGTCGTCTAGCGTGTATTCAAACCCAAATACATAGTGTTCGCTATTGGGCATCTTTAAGTCTGGGTTGCCAACATTTTTATCAATAAAGCGAACATTCCGGTGAAACTGATGATGTTTACCAACAGCTGCCGTTAATGTCCATTGAGGGTCTAATTCGTAGCGGCTACTGACTCTGGGTTGGAAAGTGCTTTCTTCTGTAAAGTCGTTGTAACTGGAGCCTAGACCAAACGTTACTTCTAAATAGGGTGTCGCCAACCAGTCGTAAGCTGCAAACAAATAGTTGCTATTAATGGTGAGGCTATCCTCTGCTGTAAATTCGGTGCCCACGGATGCAGGTAGGCAATTTTCAAAATCGTCGTTACAGGGAATGTCTTTCCCTGTGGCGACGTATTCTATTTCAGTGCTACTGGTATCAAAACCATACCTTAGAGTGTCACCACTATTTAGCGGCGTTTGATAATAATTTTTAAGACGGTATTCATAATTGGTGGATGTAATGTCGATGAGTGTGCCCGCATTAAAGCTGCCGCTTTCCTCCTTACGACTTAACGCAATGATGGTGCTGGTACCGTTATTAAAAATGGTGTCGTATAAAAAAGCCTGATTATGGTAGTAGGTATCGGCTGCCAGACCACCAGCAAGATCGGGTTCATGTTGAAGGTCTTCAGACTCAGGGCCAAACTCTATGCCCACACTGTCTTTGGCCCCGGTGGCGATGGCTCTGAAGTTACTGCGGGCATCCACACGCCAATGATATTTTAGTTGATAGTCGCTGTTTTTAGGCACTTCGGTAAATTTTATTTCATCCTCATCTATAAAATTTTCCACATAGAACTGTAATAAACTTTCACGATATGACGCATAAAAAGCACTGTCTTCACTGATAGCACCTTCAATCATGCCGCCCATTCTTAACAAACTGAAATCCAGAGTGGTCGTGAGGTCTTCATGATAAGGGTCGCGCAGGTGGGTATTCATCACGGCGCCTAACGCATCGTTAAACTCAGGTCCCCAGGCCCCGGCCTTTAATTGAAAATCCTCAACCAAGTTTCCATTGTAAGTGCTGTTGCCATCGTTATGGAAAACATAGCCCACAGGTACAAAATCGGTAATGTAGATATTGTCCTCTGGGCTGGAGCCACGCACAGCAGGAATGCTAAATGGACCAAAGCCTCCCATTACTACCCCTGGTAAGGCTCCAATGGCTTTAAGAGGATCACCACCGGCACCGGGCACTTTTAATAATTTATCGGTGCTTATTTTGGGGCCGATATCTTGTTGGCCACGAATATTAAGAGTAGATAGTTCGGCGATATCCTCTTGCGAACTTTCCTCGAGGATCGGCTGCGTTTGAGCAATGACTTGATTAATGCTCAGCATGCCTAAAACGAATATGGCACCTCGGTACATGGGTTATCCTTAACTGCATTAATTATTTTCTGAGAACTGTATCAAAATAAGACCAGACATAAAGGGTTAATTTATATTGGTAATTTTAAGCCTGCTTATATTTTAATGTCTTAAGTGATGATACCTGACTGTTCATTTGAGGGTGTAGAAGAGGGCAGCTTTTGGCCTTATGTCAAAGTTTCAATGAGTAGTTGTGTAGTAAGAATTCTAGTCGTCTCTATTTACGAATATCCCCCCAGTTGAAATAAAGACAAATTATACCTTTGAAACTCTGGGTGTATGATTTAGAGCTGTAAGGGAATTATTAAATATAATGAAATGTTGGTAGGGGACAACTGCAGCTTGGAAAGCGCACAGAAGCTTCATACTGTGAAATAAGCTTATTTCCATTACTTTAAATAATGCCCTTTAGTTTAGATTAGGCCTTTTTAGAATTTCATATTGGTAAAAAACCTAAAGGGATTAATGACTTAGACGTATTATGACAATCTCTATTAAACCCACATATTGATGTAGCCAATTTCTGAACCTGTGGCATAGTGAATTACATAAACCGATTCTGACGCCTTTGAACAGATTGCTTTAAAGTTGAAATTTACTGAATAGCAAGGTCGAAAGTTGGGCAATTTAGCTGAATTTGCTATATGAAGTTGGGGTTTAATGGTTTGTTAAATTTTATTCCACTTGTTTTTGCAAACTCGGGTAATTCCTACTAAAAATTTAATATGGGTTTTATTTTTGTGGGTTGTTAATTATGAGTTTAAGTAAACAGCAAAGTGCACAAGTCTTATTTCAATTTGATGAGTCCTTTGAAGTAAGTTATGTGAATTATTACCGGGGCAATGAATTAGCCGACCCTCAGTTGGTGGTTACCTTGGAGCGGGAGTCTGAACGCCAGACATTTTCATTCTTGCATCCGCATTTTAATGATGTGGATAGAAATCTTATTAGTGCACAGGGTTTGGCAGTTAGCTCGGTAAAGCAGTCTCCATTTGGGCAAAATCAAATTGAGGTGTCCGATCTAAAAGATAACATGGTGTACTTCACTGCACGCTTGGTAAAAAACATAACTCCTACTGCATAATGGTTGCTAGTTTGTGCGTACCTTGTGAAGCTAAGGTATTGGAATAATTGTTATTAAACCCATGTTTTTCGAATGTGTTATTAGTGCCAAGATACGAATAAATTAATATAGCCAAGTATATTGCTTGGCTTTTTTATGGCTATAGATAGCCAGTCAGGGCTTTTCTCCAAGCAAAAAAATAGTAATTGTACGCTACAGTAATTCTAACATTGCACCAGTAAATGGATTCACTCGGTAGAGCGAACCAGGATGCTAGGGCCGAGGAAGTTATTCTTTAAAGTAGGTGAGGTAGCCTGTTAAGCTTTTGCGCTAGGAGGAGGCCCAAGTGCTTACATTCATGTAGGCACTTCTAAACTGTAGGGGGTTAGGCTGTAGAGGAAAAGCGGTGAGGCTAAATACTATAGAAGGTTTAGCTTGAGCTGTGAGTTAAGAGCATTTTATAGGCCATTAGACTAATGACTAAAGCCAACTAGTTGGCTGCCATCGATAGAGCCTATTTTTAGTATTAATGCAGCTGCAATACCAGTGCGGCTCGTTCACAGTAATCCTTCTGCTTGGTGTCGTTTTTCTGTTTACTTTGTTCTGATTTAATCCATATATAGCTTGAAGCCTTACCCTTACACAAATCTAACCCCAGTACTGAATTCTTCGATTTTATATAAAGGTTCATGGTGACTTCGCCATTACCCATAGTGCGTAAGTGCATTTTTTTAGGGGACAAAGTATAAGATTTAATGCCTTTTCGGCCATTAATACTGATGGTTTTACCTGGCGGAGCATTTACCCATTCGGCATCATCTCGAATTTCTATGCTGGTCCAACTGCTATTCGTGGATACGGCCAGTTCATATATGGAAACTTCTGCCTGTGTAGTGAAGGAGGCAAGTAATGCAATTAATGACCATATTCCTTTCATAACTTTATTCCTTAAAACCAATTGAGCTAATTAGAAATTTAGGAAAGGTCTATTGATTAGTCAAATTTGTTATGAAAAATGTAAAAGACATTAAGCGCCAATTATAAGGAATCTTATTTTGACGTTACTTTTAATGCTCTCAAATTTATTTTTAAGGAGAGTATTGGGCGTGCTTTTTGGTGAAATGAAAAGAAATCAGGGCACCCTGAGATGCCCTGACTTTTATAGGTGACTTTCGGCGTATTCGGCCAAAATAGATCTGGGCACACTTTGTAATTCTATGCTGCCACCATGCGCAAACCCTTTGAATCGCTCATTTAAATAGGTTAAACCTGAACTGGTGGCGCTTAAATATGGCGTGTCTATTTGAGCTAGGTTACCTAGGCAAACTACTTTTGAGCCTTGTCCTGCCCTAGTAATGATGGTTTTCATTTGATGGGGAGTGAGGTTTTGGCTTTCATCAATAATAATTAAACTTTTTTGAAAGCTGCGCCCGCGAATATAGTTGAGTGATTTAAATTGTAATGGCACCTTTTGCAGAATGTAATCTATGCTGCCATTGGTGCTTTCATCATCCATATGCAGGGCTTCTAAGTTGTCGGTAATGGCGCCTAGCCAGGGTTCCATTTTCTCCGCTTCGGTACCGGGTAAAAAACCAATGTCCTCATCCAGTCCACGTACGCTACGAGTGGCTATAATGCGTTTGTAGCGATTTTGTGACACGGTCATATCAATGGCAGCAGCAAGCGCTAAAATAGTCTTACCAGAGCCTGCCGAGCCTGTGAGGTTAACCAAGTGGATGTCTGGGTCTAATAATAAGTCTAATGCCACCGCTTGATAAATATCTCTAGGAGTTAGCCCCCAGGCTTGCATCTGCATTATATGATCGGTAGACCTGTCCCACAGGGTAATGGTTTCATCATCAATAGCACAAATTCGGGCGACAAAACCCTGTTCATCCAATAAGTATTGGTTTATAAAAAGTTCATTTTTTAGTTCACTGCGAGCAATTTTGTGCAGAGTTCTGCCGGGTTCGTGGATCGATTCAACTTTATTAATTTTGTCCCAAAAGCTATTTGAGAAAACATGAAAGCCTTTGGTAATAGACTTTATATCGGAGACCAATTGGTCGTTATGATAATCCTCCGCTTCTATGCCACAGCCTCTGGCCTTGAGACGCATATTAATGTCTTTGGTGACGAGAATTATTTCGACCTTGGGTTTTTGTTGCTGTAAAAAAATAAGGCTGTTGATTATTTTATTGTCGTTTAAATCATTGGGTAGCATATTGCTTTGTTGGATGGGTTTATCCATAAGGATACTTAAGCGGCCATGTTTTTTGCCAGCGGAAGGAATGGGGACGCCTTCACTGATCTCCTCTGGTGTGGCCTTACCCAAGATTTCATCAATTTGGCGAATAGCTTGGCGGCATTCCATGGAAACACCGGATTTTGTCAGTTTTAGTTTGTCTAGTTCTTCTAGTACCGTCATGGGTATGACGACTTGGTGCTCTTCAAATTTTACTAGTGCGGTGGGATCGTGAATTAAAACGTTTGTATCAATAACATAGGCTTTGCTACGACGACGAGTAAGCATTCAACACTCCTTTGAGCGAATACAAGAGCAACATGCATTACATATCAAACGACTACTGACTGTTTAATAGAGAAGCTTATTTTTAACAAGTCCTCTGTAATGATTCACCCTTTAATTCGTAATGAACCAGCTATTTCATTCAACCTATTTTTTTCAAGATTGGCAAGGGCTTAGCGTGATAATTATTGTTTAGGTGTTTCATAATTCGGTGTGGTTATTGCGTGCAATCATTTCGAGTTTCTATGGTGCTAAACAATCACTAAATGTCTTAAGCGCACATGGCTAATTGGAATAAAAAAAGGCCCTATAAATAGGGCCTTAAACTTTCAGGTAATAACTAACATTTTAAATATTAGTTATTTGGAGGGGGCGGGCTAAGGAATACATCATTTGACTCTCCGATGTCTTCGTCAGTTTCATCAAATGCTTCGACAATCCAGATATAGGTTTTGTCGTTAGTCAGGTTTCCTGCTGTGAGCTCAATAATGGCAGAACCTTCATTTTCGGCATTCTCATCGGCCAATGCTTCGGTCGTTATATCTTCTATGTCTGTTCCGCCGTTGACCATTTGATCCAACGTGATCATGCCCATGGTATTAGGAACTTCCACGACACGAGCTTCTAATGGCTCTGGATCGGCAGAGCTAGGATCTATGGAGAATAAGACAATGCGATAGCCATCAATGTCATCGACATTGATGTTAGGTCCAGGATTCCATTCAATGGCACTATCATGGAAAGACTGGCCTTCACCAAATGGAACGAAGAAGGCGTTGATGTTTTTATTACCATCATCATCGCCACCACCGTTGCCACCCGTGCCACCGCCGTTGTCACCACCCATTAGGTCAAAGTCTGAACCTTCATAGGTTTCACCGGGAATAACAATTTCTTCCGAGTAGAAGCAACCATCTTCATCACAAACATCTTTGGCAATACGTAATACACCGCCCCAGCTATTGAAGTTCACATATGAGCTAGACCAGAACTGTGGCTCACCAAAGTAATTATTTTCTTCGGTACCTTGATCGATGATGCCATCGGCATCGGCATCGATGAACAGGCGAATGTCTATCCAGCTGTTCTGACTGTTACCCATCATCTCTTGCAAAGTAGGCATTAGAGTATAGGTATGACCGCCGTTGGTAGCGTCTTCCGTAAGTGCTGAAATTGCCAAGGTTTCGCTGCTACAAATCCATGGGAAGTATTCCACTGAAACAAACTGCCCTAGCTCTTCATCGAAATAAGAATCGACAAAAGGCTCAGCTGTGGTGTCTTCTTCACAACCTTCTTTAACTGCTGCCACCATGTACTGGCCTATTAAATAAGGTTCGTTTGTTAGTGGGTCAAAGTAGTTCGTGTCTGGCGCGCCGGTGACACTGCCTACAAGGTCAAAGGTTTGTGTTAGATCAAGGGTTTCACCCACACGGAAAGGTGCCTGTGCCCAGCCGCCAGAACCAACAAACTCACCTGTATTTTCATTGATGAAATCGATATTCAGGTTGGCTTGATACGGCGTGTCGGTTAGCGCAAGTGGTAATAACAGATCCTTACCTTCTTGTGGTAATTCAAACGAAGTACCAAAGATTTGGCTACCAGTTTCCCAGCTGCTAAATACGTGCTGCCACTGACATTCGTTATAGCCGTCTTCATTTTCGAAGCACACGTCACGACCTATATCTAGGTTGTACACTGCAATGATACCTTCAGGTAAAGGCGTTGTAGCCAGTAGCGCGGGTTCATTCCAGTTAAATATGGCCGCATCTGCTGTAGCGAACGTGGTCATATTGAAATTATTCACCAATTCATTAAAGGCGTCGTATTCTTCAGGAGAAGCATTGCCTTCAGGGAATCTTGGGAAGCCCAGTGGAGAAGTGAATTGAGGGAATAAGCTGGAAAGGCCCGTGATGATTTGTCTATCAAAGGTAAATGTGGCATCGGCCTGATCAACGCCTTCCTGGCTGTAAGCAACCGTTAAGGTGTAATTACCAGAAACAAAGTCGGTTACCACAACACCTGAATCGACCAAGTCACGCCAGATAGCATCGTAATTTAATTGATCATCACTACCGTATTCAGGGTTACCACTTTGAGCAAGCACATCACTTTCGGCCCAAGGATTAAGTGTGTAGCAGGTATCTTTGCCTCCGCCACCACCTTCGCCGCCGTCACCACCTTCGCCGCCGTCACCACCTTCGCCGCCGTCACCACCTTCGCCTCCTTCACCACCATTATCACCATAGAGCTCAGATTCGGTTTTTAAGGCAACCGTACCGGTACCGGTAGAAGTCGGGTAGGTCAGGGTTACTGAGGCCACTTCGAAAAGTTCTTCAGGATAAGCATCAACACAGGTGAACAAGTTTAGGATATCAACTTCACCACCAGCACCGTCGTTGGCAGAAGAAAGCCAAACACGTCCTGGGTGTAAGTCTAACCAGTTAACCTCTAGATTGGCATAAAGCGCTTGTTGATCAAGGTTATCGGTATCGAAGCCATATAGTGCAAGCAGCGTTAAGGGATCAAAATCAACACCATCTTCCTCTTCAAGCTGGCCGTCATCGTTACGCTCTACACTTTTCAGGTCTGCTAAAAACTCATCCAGGGTGTAGAAAATTAAGCTAATGGCTTGAGGTACTGTGAAGGTACTGCTGCCAGTCAAGGCTTGCCATTCGGCTCTGTTTTCAGGTGGGAATATACCCAGTAGTAAATTAAGGTCACTGAGGTCGTCACGTAAATTTTGCAGCTCGGTCTCTTCTGCAGTACTTAGTGTTGCCTTGTCTTCCAATGTTGCCACTGTATCAATGGCCACATAAATATCATTAAGCTCTGTTGTAAAGGCACTTAATGCTGCATCTCGAGTTAAGGTAGCCAGTACATCAGCAGGTGTATTTTCAACATCAAACTCAATACCGGTAAAAATGGCTGTGATGATTTCATCAACCGTTTTTAACGTACCTAGTTGATACTGGTCACCAAAGAAGTCGATAAAGAATTGCGGGGCCCCACCATCACCTTCGCTATCCTTGTTAAGCAAATCTTCAACTATATTGCGGGCTTCTTCTTGGCCTTCATCGCCAGTGGCAAAGTCTTCTGGTACGGCAAAGGTGTCTGCTACGGCCGCATCCTCTATCTTGTTTAAGTCACCAGCAATGTCTTCATCACTTAATAACTTGGTGACCAAGGCATCTACTCCAGCATCACTATCGATGGCCGTTTCGAAATCGGTCACGCTTAGATCTGGGTTATCCGCCAAGGCTTCCTCAATGGAAACCACTAGAGTTTCGGTAAGGTCGGCAATATAGGTTTGTGCTAGCGTATCGCCGCCAGTTTCAAAGAAGCTGTTAACCACCTTGTCTTTAATCGCTTCAGCAATAACGGTACTGATAGGATCCATAACTGCTTTTTCTGATTTGGTTTCACCTTCAGGAACAAAAGCCAGTGACTTCAAGTCTAGAGTCTCACCATCAACCGTTACCATTACCTCAACGATATAGTTAATGCCATCGCCCATACCTTCAATTATGAATTGAGGGTTCCCTGTGTCTGGCTGGTGGATTAAAATGTCGGATGCGGAAATGGTCAGTTCTACTATCTGGCCCTTGCCGTTAATAAAGGATACCGAGAAATTTTCTGCTGTAAGAGTATCAACAGCTCGTCCTGCCAATTGCGCGCGACTTCCCATGCTGCGAGATGTCATTTTGGCCAGGCTTCTGTTTAATTCGTCTACCGCCACTTCCCCACCAATTCGGGCACTGCCCACGGCACTGGATTCGGTGACTTCGGTTTCTTCAATATAATTTTTTTCAAGGGCTTCACTGGTGGATACGTCTTCGGCTTGCTCCTCTTCATAGCCATCTAGAAATTGGGCAGCAGCTTGAGTAAGTTCATCCTTATCATCACTACTGAGATCAATACAGCCTGTGAGCAGAGTGCCCGACAGCAATGCAGTGAGTAACAGATTCTGTGCTTTCATTATTGCGTCCTTCGAAAATTGATTCATCGCAATAATTAGATTAGACACTATTTGCCTGTTTACCCCATGAAAAGGCGCTTTTTTTCACATTTATATGAATTGATACTGTAATTGAAATTGTTAGAACGGCGATAGATTAAAAAGGCTTTGAAGATGGCTCAGCAAAGCTATTTAGGGCGAAAGGATTTGGGGAGGTGGAAGAAAAAGAATATTTATTGTGTATAAAAAAGAGCTAAATCATTCGGCTTAGCGAAGTCGAATAGTGATACTGGATTGGTCTGAAAATCGGACGTTGCTAATGATAATATCCCCCAGGCTGTTTTGAGTGTCGGCGCCTTTAACTCTCATATTTTTAAAAGCAATTTCTTCGATTTCTTCAGGTAAGCTAAATTCGATACTGCCATCTTCATTGATTATTTGCCTAGGTTTGCTGCTGTTGTATTTCACACCTTTTATGCTGACATCACTATCGAACATACTCGCAATCGGGTTAAGCGCCGAAATCAAATGGTTTAATGGGCCAAGTTCACTTAGTTCACTTAGTTCATTTTCATGTTCGCCAGTAATACCTTGAGCATTGGCTAATAAATTCGCAAAAGCCCGTTCTGGAGAATTTAGGCCCTGGCCTGAAATATCATCAAGACTATCATCGTCTAATGCTTTCAATCCTTGGTAATGGTCCACCTGAGTTGAACTGGTTTGGTCGGTGGTTTGTGTTGAATTGCTTTGGCTGGCAAATGCGCCAAAAGACATAGGGCCTAAAATCATGGCAATAAAAGCGGCAATAAAACGATAACGGCTTTGCTTCTTTAGGGCCTTTTGCAGTTGTTTGGGAGTCAGTATGCCTTGCTCAATGAGTACTTCACCTAAACGCTTTGACGTTTTAAGTTGAACCTTGAGTGCATCATCGAGTTGTTGTTCGGTAATTAAACGCTTGCGAACAAGCAGCAATCCTAAACGACTTTTGGCTGCCGCTTGCGACATATTTATATTCCCTAATATTAAAGCGGTAAAGTAGGTGCGGAAAATGACGTATACCCGTTCCCTTGCTTTAGTAATAGGCGGACTCCATTACAGGTGCAACCAAGAGTAATTGACGCTGTTGTGCTAACGAATTAATTGGTTATGTATCCTGTTGATTTTTATGGCGTAAATTGACTTTAAGCTTTTGGTAAAAAAATGTTCGCTTGTGTATTTATCCATGGACTACCGTACCATGTGTTTTTTCTATGGGGGCAATAGTGAAAATTCATCAGCTATATCTGCATGTGAGAGGTATTATTTTGGCGCTGATTCGCTAGAGATCAGAGGTCTATTAAGGCTAAATTTGCTATGATTCGACATTTTGGCAACTCAGGGCTTAAATGCAGGTCATATTCGTGAGACTTGCCTAAATAAACGTCAGTTTTCTGTAAAGAGCAATTTGCTAATATTTGCCTGAAAAGGGTTATTAACAAATTACTTTTCTATTAATTTAAGGAGTTTCACATGTCTGAACGTCACATTAAATTACTCATCCTCGGCTCCGGCCCTGCCGGTTATACCGCCGCTGTTTACGCAGCCCGTGCCAATCTTAATCCAGTAGTAATCACTGGCATGGAGATGGGTGGTCAATTAACCACCACCACAGATGTGGATAATTGGCCTGGTGATGTGGAAGGTTTACAAGGTCCTGAGTTGATGCAACGTATGCAGGCTCATGCAGAACGTTTCAATACTGAGATTCTATTTGATCACATTAATAATGTAGATCTTAGTAAAAAGCCATACACCCTTACCGGTGACCAAGGTACTTACACCTGTGACGCTTTAATTATTTGTACCGGTGCCAGTGCCCAATACTTAGGCTTAGACTCTGAAGAAGCCTTTAAAGGTAAGGGCGTTTCAGCTTGCGCTACCTGTGACGGTTTCTTTTATAAAGGCAAAGAAGTGGCGGTTATTGGCGGCGGTAATACTGCTGTTGAAGAAGCGCTTTACTTGGCGAACATTGCCAGCAAGGTACACGTGATTCACCGCCGTGATAGTTTCCGTAGTGAAAAAATCCTAGCCGATAAAATCCTCGATCGCGCTGAAAACGGCAATGTGGAAATTCACTGGTTTAATGAGCTGGATGAAGTTCTGGGTGATGACATGGGTGTGACCGGCATGCGCATGAAGAACTCGCAAAATGGCGAGACCAAAGAAATTGCGGTAGATGGGGTTTTTGTGGCCATTGGCCATACTCCGAATACTGAAATATTTGCCGGCCAGCTAGATATGCATAACGGATACTTGAAAGTTCAGAGCGGCTCGCAAGGTAACGCTACCCTGACCAGTAAAGAAGGTGTATTTGCTGCCGGTGATGTAATGGACCACATCTATCGTCAAGCTATTACTTCAGCGGGAACAGGCTGCATGGCGGCGCTGGATGCCGAACGCTACTTGGATGATCTAGCTGACTAATCTGCCCATAGCGATGTAGGTACATGAACTGCGTCGGTAACGTGCAGTTTTGTGCCTAATCTCTTATACAGCGGTAGGTACAGGGCTGGGGTGATCCCCTCAGTCCTGTAGTCTCGAATGCTTTAACCTACATACTTTCCAATTTAATAATGTGTAGCCCATGACGACTTTGTAAGGGCCCAATTATCTCTCCTGTTTGCGCCTCGTTTAAAGCCTTAAGAATATTCTCCGGCAATACCTGGTTATCCAATAATCCCCAATCTCCGCCCTTTTGTGCGCTAGGGCAGGCACTATGCTCTCGTGCCAGCTGCGTGAAATCCGCCCCCTGTTGCAAGGCTTGCATGATGGTGGGCACCAGTAATGGTGTTCTAAGCAATATATGTTTGGCCTTCATAGCGTTCCTTTCACGTTTTTATCTTTAGCTTTAATTCAAAAACACTTGGCGAACATGGTCTATTCTTAACGATACGAAAATGAAGCCTTAAATTTAAGTCTAGACTATTAACCCGAAGCTTAAATCGTTAGACTGCGTCGCCCAAATTTGATCAATAATCCTGTTGGGTGAAAATGCACCAGACAACAGGATACTAGGAGAAGTAAATGGCTCGTGGTGGATTTCGTCGACCCAAGATTCAAAAACAGCAAGGTAGAGGTGAATTTCAAGCTGTAAGCAGTGAAGGCCCGTTCATTGAGTGGGTGGGTAAGCCTGAGTACTACCGTCACACATTGCAAATTGATGGTCAGGACTATCGCTATGAATCAGACAGCACCGACCTAGGTGTGAGCATTGGTGAAGTAGTGGTATACCGTTTTGTGGATCATAAAGATGGGCTAATTATAGATCGGCGCTCACTAGGTCGCTGGATTGACCCTGCCAGCTTTAACTAAACAGTTTTAATTAAGCTCGCGAGCAATTTCTGAGCATAAAAAAGCCAGATATCATCTGGCTTTTTTATGCTCAGTACGAACGATAATTGGTGATGCCAAGGAAAAATAATTGCTCCATGCATAATTTTCATTTCCACCTTCCATTGTGGTCATGGCAAAAAGCCAACATGCTCGAAATGAACGGTCTAGGATGGCAAAGAGCCAATCCTTTAAAAATGAATTTTGCCTAGTTTGGCAAATTAATATTCACTTCTAATACCGACATATCAGCCTGGTTTTCTATCTGAACCATAATATCGTTATCGCCAATACTTACATATTTCGCGACCACCGCCATCACTTCGCGCTGTAAGGCAGGAAGGTAGTCGGGCGCATTGCGCTGATTTCGTTCATGCTTTACCAGAATCTGCAGGCGCTCTTTTGCCACTGAAGCACTGGCTTTTGTATCTTCTTTGAAATAGCCAAACAATCCCATGTTAGCCTCCAAATACGCGAGATAAGAAACTTTTCTTTTGAGCTTCTAAAAACCTGTGGGGAACATCGTTACCAATAAGGCGAGATACGGCATCGCTATAAGCGGCACCAGCATCACTCTTTTCATCTAAAATGACTGGAGTGCCTTGGTTAGATGCTTTCAATACATCTTGAGATTCAGGTATGACGCCCAGTAAGTCCACCGCTAAAATTTCTTCCACATCGTTTACCCCCAACATTTCACCGTCTTCGACACGTTTAGGGTTGTAGCGAGTGAGTAGCAAGTGTTCTTTTACAGCTTCTCCATTTTCAGCTTTTCGGCTCTTGCTTTGCAAAATACCGATAATGCGATCACTGTCTCGTACCGAGCTTACTTCAGGGTTGGTCACTATGATGGCTTCGTCTGCAAAATACAGCGCCATTTGTGCACCCTTTTCAATGCCAGCTGGGCTGTCGCAAATAATGAAATCAAACTCTTCGCGCAGTTCATTTAAAACTCGTTCAACGCCTTCAACATTTAGAGCATCTTTGTCACGGGTTTGAGAGGCAGGCAGAATGAAGAGGTTTTCGGTACGCTTGTCTTTTATAAGAGTCTGTTTAAGGTTAGATTCTTGATTGATGACATTTACAAAGTCATACACCACACGGCGCTCACAGCCCATGATTAAATCGAGATTACGCAAGCCCACATCAAAATCGATCACTACCGTTTTATAGCCTTTTATGGCTAACCCTGTACTGATGGCGGCACTGGTAGTGGTTTTGCCCACGCCACCTTTGCCTGAGGTTACTACAATAATTTTTGCCATTATTTAAAATCCAGTGTTAGCCCGCTGACGGTACCCGGCCCTAGGTAACGGGCTTGTTTATTTATAATTATGCTGAGTATTTATTAAACGCTTTCCAGAAGCAAGCGCCCATCCTGCATATGTATGTAACAGGTCTTTTTCCAATGACTGTGATCTAAATCTTCACTGACCTGATATTGTCCGCCAATAGAAAGTAATTCAGCCTGTAATTTCTGACAGCTAATGCTGGCACTGGTGTCTCCCTGAAATCCTGCAAGTGCTCGTCCATACAGGGTGCCGTGAATATGAATACTGCCCGAGGCCAGCACTTCTGCTCCTTGTCCCACATTTCCCAGAATGACGATGTCTCCATTTGGATTCACCACCTGTTGTCCGCTTCGCACAGCTTGTCTAATCAATTTTGCAGGTTGTGGCTTATTTTTTTCTTTTGTTTTACTTGAGCTGCCTTCATTAAACAGTGGCAGATTGAGCACGCTGGACAGGCTTTGGTTTTCAGGGCCACAGCGCAAACCGACTGGAATAAACTGTAAATCTATTAAACGTGTTAATAAATGCAGAGCATTTTCTACCGGTACTTGCGTATTAGGCAGTTTAATAACAATAGGCGCATTTTTTAACAGTTGTGGTGCTTGCTCCAAGCGCGTGCTCAAATCTTTAATGATGGCTTCGACGTCGAAGTGACTAATTTCCAGCAAGGTAAAGGGATGCAAGCTCGCTTTTAAACTGAGTACCTTCACGGCTTTTAAAGGGGATTTTATTGAAGCGTCCATTGGGGCTTTCCTGTTATCCGGCTGGCATATGTTTATATTATTAGATTGTACTGTACGGCCAACTCCATCTGGCCTCAATACCTAGGGCGTTACTTCAACCTCAGCGCTCAATTTTTATTTTTTATTCTGCGCTAGTAGGCTTAAGTTTTAATGGTGCTTGAGAAAACTGAATGCCGTTCCAGCCATGTGTCATAAACTGGCGAATATTCTGGTGGTCATGATCTTTTGGCGTCGCCAATACATCGCGGTAATGCTCTCCAAAACAAGCCAATGCTTGCTCAGGGGTAAAGCCGTTTAAGCGACTTAGCGCAAATACTTTAAGGCTGCCTTCGTTGGTGCCCTGGGCATTCTCAACCCTATTTTCACCTTCGCCATTAGTAAATGAGCAAGGGGTTAGGGTATACCACTTTTCAACCAGAGCCAGAGTCTCACTGAACTCAATACTGTTGCTGGCCAGTTTGGCGCGAAAGGCATTCATGTCAGATTGTAAGGCTTGTTGTTGATTGAATAAGGCCATTTCTTCATCGCTGCTGGTCAGTTGATATTCTTGTTTCCACTGCGAATAAGGCATGTTGTCGTAAGACCATTGGCGAGCGTCATCACTGCTGATTTCTACGCCTTGTTCTTGGGCAGCGCTCTTGTACCACTTGCCCAGACAATTACGGCAAAACCCGGCAAGAGTCATAAGCTGGATGTTTTGCACATCTTTACGAGTGCTCAAATGCTTTAAAAAACGGCGCATGACCGCGGCTTCAATCTTATTTGTGTCCATGATTACCTGGTAATATGTGATTCAACTGGATAGATCATTTTGCAATGAACATGTGGCGGCTATTGTACTGCGGGCCGGGCAGACTATAAATATATATTGAGGCTGTTTATATTATTTGAGGAGCGATTATGTCTGATATGTCTCTTTTGTTCATTTTAACGACGTTGATATTACTAAGCGGAGTATTCTTAACTTTTAGTTGGCATAAGTACTTGGTTGGCCTTAAAAAGAAGAAGGTCCCTAGATCTAGTCACTAGCGATTTCGAAATGGCACCTGATGAGTGCAAAGATAACGTCCCCACTCGATGGCACTTTTTGGGAAGTGCCTCTGCACAATAGCATCGACGATTTGCGCGGTGCGGTAGTCGGTTTTTTTCAACACTAAAAATACCAAGTCGCTACGACGCCATTCAAATTCAGCCAGGTGGCAGGGGATTTTGGCGGCGCGAACTAAATAGGCAATTTGATAAGCTGCTTCTCGTTTCATGAGTATAAGCCAATAACGACTGCGCAAGACTTCTAGGGCTCTTAAATCAGCGTACTGAATTTCCATTTCAGCTCTAACAGTAAGGTCTCTGCCTTTTTCTCGACAATGCAATAAAAGTGCGGCAAAGGTTCTGGGTTCATCTTGGTTACGAAAATAATAGCGGCCGTCCCACTCTCTATACACAAACGGATAATGCTTGTTAGGATCCCCGAAGATTTCATGGCTCATTTGATCAAAATGTTCGGCGTGAAAGGTAGGAACATCCTTGCATTCGGTTTCGGCGTAATCCAATAGCGTTTTGTATTCCGCGTCGACTGTACTGGACTCTACGGCATTGACGTTTCGTATAGACAAATATCGCTTAAACGTTCGCGTTTTATAAATTTTTCGTAATAAACTGGCGCAATCCTGCCATTGCTCTCCTGCAAGATCCAAAGAAGCCGCCGCCGCTTGATTGGCATCATTAATGGATAGCCAGCGGTGACTCAAAAAACTTTTTGGGTTTATCTCAGAAAGATTTTCTATAGGCATTTCAGTGACATAGCGTACACAGTACCAAACAGGAAATAGCCGCTGCAGCAAAAGATTAAACCAGGTCTCTAAATCCACCAGGTTAAATATTGAGTTTTTTTTAGCTGTTTTTTGTTGTGAGTTCGTGGTGCTCATGCAGACCTGTAAATATTAGTCTTGGTTTAAATTTCGTTAAAAATACTTATGTAAGGTTGAGATTTTTCATTTCATTACTAATTTTTCGGCTGATTACTCGACAACTTTAATGATCTCTGCTTTATAAGTAAGGTGGCCATAAAAGGATTTATGGATAAATAATGGCTTATTAGAGTGGTAATCGCTGGTTATATAATAGCACTCCAATGGGAAAGCCCTGCTTGAACCGAAATGAAAAATAGGGGGGCAAACAAGTGTAAGGATGAACCATGGCCGAAGTAGATAAAGACATTCCCAAATACATGCGCTTAACAGCCAAGACGCAATATGAGCTGGCACAGAATATAGATGCCGCCATGTCAGAGGCTGAGTTGTCTAATGATGCTGGCAAAAGCCAAGTGTGCTTTCAGATTTGCCATGAGCAGTTGGTGGATCAACTGCAAGAAGAGTATGGCTTGAATTTAACTGAGATGCTGCCAAGTAGAGTGACCATAGATAAACACATTTTAAAGCAAGATATGCTTAGCATGATTGGACCTTGCGGTACCCAATACCAGTTAAGCCATGGCGCAAAAGGCGTATTACAAAATTTTCAGCTGGGCTTTGAAAAAATTGTACAGCGAAGCTTGCAAGATGCTCTGGATATTATTAAGTCTAAGGGCATTTGGCGTTTTGACTTACAGCGAAGTGTGCAGGATATTCAAACGCGGGTAATTAATAAGGTTAAGCTTTATCACTTCTCCTAAAAAACAAGACCACAAACCAAAATTCCGTATTCAAGAAGCCATTCTGATTCTGCGTCAGGGTAAAAGCCATCCTCAGTGGCGAGAGGCCGCTTGGCATTTAATGGAGCATGCAGGCAAGGATACTCAATTATTATTGGAAGCACAGTCTGATTTGTTGCTGGCGGCTCAACCCAAAGAACCTGATTGGCTAAAGTACCGCTCATGGATCATTTTGGGCGTAGTCGGGCTGGCGATTCTAGGTGTTTTTCTCTGGAAAATATTAACGGGGTTAAAGAGCGCTTGCCAATAATATAGCCAATGACTGGCAACTTCAGTAACCGGAAAAACAATTAGCACTGCGCAAGCCGCCCGTGTTGTTTTTAATGAATATCAACATAACCCTCCGCTCACACTCATCATATTATTAAATATGTGAGGGTGAATGGGCGGGTTATTTATTATGGTCACTTCCAGAACAGCTCAGGGTGGACTCCCCTTCAATGGCTCCACTTTATACGGTAGTGGGCCTAGGTGTGTAGCGCAGGGCTGTCATGAATGAATTAATGTTTGAGATACAGGCCCAACTATTGTGTGAACAGTTTAACATTGATGCCATAGAGCATTTTATTCCAGTAGACGCCGCCCGTCAGTGGGCGCTACACTGCGTTGAGAAAATACAAAGGCCGGTAGACATATGCGGCCATAGCTACGTTGATTTATGCAGGGGCTTTATGGCGACAATCCTAATAGTTGATGACTCGGCCACCATGATGGAAGGCCATAAACGTATTCTAGAGAAACAGGGACATACAGTTTTCAGTGCCGAAGATGGTGAAGAAGGCGTAGAAAAATCTTTGGAAATCATGCCTGATTTAATTTTAATGGATGTGGTTATGCCGAAAATGAACGGTTTTCAGGCCACTCGGAAAATTACTCGAAATGAGCAAACCAAGCATATTCCTGTGGTGATAGTGACCTCTAAAGATCAGCAAACCGATATTATGTGGGGGAAACGTCAGGGGGCCAGTGATTATTTAATTAAGCCTGCCGATGACACTATGCTGAAGGAAACCGTTAATCGCTTTTTAGAAAGTACGGTTTCTTAGACAGTACAAAAGTTCTTTAATTTAAGCCGTATTATACAGGGCTTAAATAAAAAGTGAGTTGAATTCTCAGCTCACTTCTTTTTCAAAATCAAAAATTGTAAATTAATACGCTGTTATAACTGGTTTCGGTATCGTTGGTGTCGTCTGGAGTATGGGTGTCGTGTTCCACATCCCAGCTCAAGCTTAAACTAATGGTTTTGGTGACGCTAATTGTGAGTGCATTTTGCCACAGGCCTTTTTCGTCACTGAGGCGTTCCAGTTTTGGCTGGAAATACAGGGTACTAGTATAAAAAGCGATATCGCTAATTTTATTTTTAAACGCCCAGTACAAATTTACGCGTATATTTTTTTCATCTTCACTTTCAACACCGGGAGTATATTCTTCTTCTTCGTGAAATAACCCAAAGCCAAAATGGTTGGCGTGGGTTTGTTCTTCTTTGGGAATATTAGAAGAGAGGGTATAGCGCAACCCAGCACCGGCTAAAGAACGTTTTGATAACAGGCTAAATTTATCCTCCTGATATTGAACAAATATTTCATGGCCCCAATTTCGAGTATGCTTAGTAAGGTATCTTAGGTGTACTAGGGTTTCATCTGTATTCACTTCACTGTCGACTTCAGCGTAATCTCGACTAATGATGGCAATCCATTCATCGCGACGATACGCGCGAATAAGTTTTAGAGCTGTGCCTAATGCCAGTTTATCGCTGTTACCAATTCGACCATCTAGGCTCAAGCTAATATTGCCAGTGGTGCCTTCTTCGGTATTGTTTAAGCGTTCACTTTCAATATTGGTAATGGCAAGGCTAGTCGAGGCAAGACTGCAAAAACTAATCGAAAATAAAAAATTGCGGATCATAATAAAAACAGGCTTCTATTAAAAGGGCGCTACTTTAGCATAGTTTATTCAACATGCTTTTGCAGACCTAGGGATTAGGTGGGATTGGCCAAAGAAGTGCGTGCCAAGTAAATAGCGAGGGTTTAGGCAGCTTGCGTTTGTTGTTGACGAGCGCTGGCAAGGTTACGAATAACATTTAAAACGTGTTTGCCTTCTTGATAATCGGCCAGTACCGCAGGTTGATCTTTTAAACGCTGCAAATGCTCTTCCAAGGCATTCTCAATGTCCATGGGGCCAGCCTGATAGTGATGATAAGCCAATTGTGGCAAAAGCCCCTGGGCACGCAACTGACTCTCTTGAATGAAACCGCTCTCGCGCAAGGATTCTTGCAGGTTTACTAATTCATTTACGGGGATAGATTTAACATCAAATTCCCGAGCCAGTTTGTCCAAACGTACACTCAAAGGTGATATACCCTGCTGCGATGTTGGCTCAGACTTATCCACAGAGGGCGTTTTATTTACCTGGTCGGCTGCCGTGAGTTGGCCCAGTTGATGAAACATACGCTTGGAGAGACCCATAATGTCCATTATATCTTTTCTCCCCATGGTAATTAATTGCCAGTCTTTATCAAGGTAATCAAGTTTCGGGCCAAATCTATAGGTGCTTGATTCTATTGAATAAACACTTTTGACTTGCAGTGCAGTGCAAAATGAAACTGAGCTAATGCTCTAAAATGGGCAGTTCGTTGCCTCTTTTGGCAATAGATTTTTGTTGATGGATTCAGTACTCTAGCGCCACATTGTACATAAAAATAAAAACAGGTTTGTCGCTACAACAAACCGTCTGTAAAACGGATAACAACAAAATGACAGTGTTAGAAATGGCTCCTATTAAGGAGACGGCACAGATTAAATATAGTGGTCGAAAAACTTCTCGAGCAGGCAGCGAACAACGGCGCAGAGCGATATTAGAAGCGGCGTTACGAATTGTTGTGCGCGACGGGGTACGGGCGATACGGCATCGCAGCGTAGCTAAGGAGGCAGAAGTGCCCTTGGCCGCCACCACCTATTACTTCAAAGACATCCAGGAACTCATTAGCGACACCTTTATGCTATACGCGGAAAAGGCCCAAGCTATGGTTAATATATTTTCTCGGAAAATGTATGAGCCTCTGGAAAATGCCGATGGTAAGAAGTTGGCCGAATTAACCACAGGGCCCAAGTTGGTTGAAATCATTGTGGAGCAGCTTTTAGCCTTTGTGCTGGAGAAGACCACTGAGAGCCGCGATATGGCCGTGGCAGATCAGGCATTTCGATATGAAGCGCTATTGAATGATAACCTGCGCGGTCTGGCCAATAGCCATGCTCAAGCCATGGAGCAGAAGTTGGTTGATTTCTTAAACCTAGTTCACAGCTCTCATCCTAAAGAAGATGCTCAAATATTGATTAGTACTTTACGTCGAGTGGAGTATGAAGCCTTGTTGCAGAAGCCTGAGGATGTTAAACCAGAGCGCATGCGCTACTTGTTAGAGCGTCAGGTGTCACTGATATTAAAGATTGAAGTGGAAGAAGCCGCTGCTTAACTGATGCGCCAGCCTCGCCTTTTATCACTGATAAGTGTGAAAGGTGGGGTGTTAAGTGATTCGATTATTCATATCCCCACATCCCTGTGGTTGGATAAATATATTCCTAATCTAGCCGGCCTGATTTTTTATAGGCTCTTTTTGCTTAGATAGTATCCCATCTGATTTAACGCTTTTTCTAATGTGCTGAGCTCTACCTGGCTAAATGCACGGCTGTCGCCGCATTCTTTGCAGGTTAGTTTGGGCAGGCTGCGTAGGTGTTGCATTGAGTAATTTTGCTCATGGTCACAGGCATCACATTCCAGCGGCATAGGTATGGTGGCCGGTAATATACTTGCCACACGTGCCACGTGAGGATTTGGGCGTAATTGTGTTTGAACGGTTTGGTTGACTACCATGGTAGCTCCGGTGTTACCGCCTATTAACTGGCGCTTCTTATATGTTATGTATTTAAGCGGCGCCATTGTAGTCAGATAAAAACGTAATTCTAGTACCTATGTACCGTGATACTGCATGTTGTCGCGCTCTAGCCAAGTGTAAATACTCTAAATTATGTCTCACCCCTGATGAGGTCTAGCTTAGGCGGAAAGTGGAATAATTCCGCCTAATTTATTGGCTTTAATTTCTGGCTAGCATTAAGGCTCAAAAGTATTGGCAAAATAAATCAACTCTGAATTTTCTTGAGATTTCCCATGAATCATTTCTTGTTGAAAATTTATATTTGGGCGCAAACATGTTCGGCAATAGCGAGGCTGGCCGTTAATCCGGGGCTTTCAATACCAAATAAATTTACGAGCCCTTCAACCCCATGATGTGATTGATCATGAATAGCAAAATCCATAAAGCCTTGGTTAGGTCCCTGTAACTTAGGGCGAATGCCGGTAAAGCCTGATTGTAATTTTTCAGCATTAAGTTGAGGCCAGTAACGCTTAATGGCTTGGGCGAAGCGAGCTTTTAATTGATCCGCTCCGTGTTCATCAAACTGATAATTTATTTGGTCTATGTACTGAACATCTGGGCCAAATTTTATTTGTCCCGCCATGTCTAGGGTGCTGTGAATACCCAAGCCAGTAGTGTTTTTTTCTGGCACAGGGTAAATCAAATGTTTGAAAGGCGATTTCCCCTGATAAGTAAAATAATGCCCGCGGCAATAAAATAACGGCGGAATACTGGTATTGCTAAGCCCTTCAATATTCTCAGCGCAGTACTGTGCATTTAAACCAGCCGCATTAATTAATAGATTACAGCTAATCTGGTTGCTGGTTTCATCAGCTGTATTTTTAATTTCAACAATAAAACCATTTTCATTCTTCTGCGCCTTTATAAACTCACTGCCGCCTACAAAGAAGGCACCGTTTTGTTGAGCTTGCCACAATAAGCTTTGCATATATTCATGACTATTTAATATGCCGGTGCTGGGGCTTATCAGTGCGCTATGAGCAGTTAGTTGAGGCTCTTCTTTTATAAGTCTCTGGCTGTTTAAAAATTCAAGATCGCTTACGCCGTTATTATTTGCCTTTAGTTTTATCTGGTTTAATTGTGCCTGTTCTCGTTCATTAACGGCCACGATGTACTTCCCCGTTTTTCTAAAGGGCACCTTGTACTGCTGGCAGTGATGATAAAGCAATGCGTTACCACGCACGCATAATTTTGCCTTTAAAGAATCTTGAGGGTAGTAAATACCGGCATGAATAACTTCGCTGTTGCGGCTGCTGGTTTCCTGGCCCACTTGGTTGTGAGTGTCGATGATTAACACCTGCTTATACTGCTGGCTAATTTTTGCGGCAATGGCCAGGCCAACGACCCCTGCACCTATGATGATGACATCTACTTTATCCATGAACCTTTCAAGCCTTGTTTTTCGACAGCCTTTGGCCAAACTATTTTTAAGGCACAAGTGTATGTTGTTTATGTCAGGCATTGCAAAACGCCTGACGCGCTGATTTGATACTGCCCTATGATCACTTAAAAAACAGGGGAGCCTATGAGTTCTGTTCTGCAGTCTATTGAAAAAGTAGCTAACCGCATTCCGCATCCCATGGCGTTATTTGTTTACCTGTGTGTTCTGGTTATTTTTTTTAGCGTGCTAGGTGATAACTTACAATGGGGAGCACAGCACCCAGCCAATGGCGAATGGTTGCAGGTTAAGAGTTTATTCAGTCGGGACGGCTGGATATTCATGCTTAGTTCTATGGTTAAAAATTTCATGAACTTTGGCCCGGTTGGGCCGGTATTAATGATTGCATTGGCTTTTGCTTTGGCCGAGAGGAGTGGTTTGTTACCCGCGCTTATTCAGAACCTCAGCCGCGTTACTCATAAGCAGGTGCTACCACTGATGATTGCTTTTCTTGGGGTCATGTCCAGCATCGCAGTGGATTCTGGTTATGTGGTATTGCTGCCGTTATGTGCGGCCATGTTTGTGGCAGCTGGTCGGCATCCTTTGGCAGGGCTAACGTTAGGCTTTGCCTGTGTATCTGGTGGTTTCAGTGCCAATTTAATGGTGGGGCCAGTGGATGCTATTTTGGCGGGTATTACTACTGAGGCCATCAGCTTAGTGGCCGAGAAGGAAGTGAGCATATTGGCTAATTATTATTTCATGTTGGCCAGTGTGGTGTTAATTATTTGTGTATCGGTCTTAGTGAACCGTTTTTGGGTGGAGCCTTATTTAAAAGGCTCACCATTTGATGTGGTTAAGGTCGAACCCATGGCCCAGCATCGTTTAGGAGGCGTTTTTTGGTTTAGCTTGGTAGCCATTGTGGTGGCATGGCTGGTGCTGACTTTGCCAGAGCAAGCAGTGCTACGTCATGGCACCACAGGGAGTTTGATTAAAGGCCCCTTCATGGCATCCCTAGTAGCCTTGATCGCATTAAGTGTGGCTATCCTATCCACCGTATACGGTATCCAGCAGGGGCGTTTTCAATCTTGGTCTCAGTGGGTGAAAGCTCTAGAGCAGGGTATTCGAGATTTAGCGCCATACCTTGTATTAATGTTTGTGGTAGCCCAGTTTATCGCCTGGTTTAAGTGGAGCGCTCTAGGGACGGTATTGGCTGTACACCTTGCCGCTTTATTGCAAACTTGGGCAGTATCTCCCGCCGTAGCTCTGCTGGGTTTGTTAATTTTTACCAGTGTGCTGAATTTATTAGTGGGCAGTGCTTCGGCCAAGTGGGCCTTGTTGGCTCCGGTTTTAGTGCCCGCCTTTTATTTAATTGGCATTGAGCCTGAGGCCGTCCAAGGGGCTTATCGTGTGGCCGATAGCAGCACTAACATTATTACGCCCTTGATGCCTTACTTCCCGCTGGTGTTGATGTATGGGCAAAAATACGAGAAGCAGCTAGGAGTCGGTCGCTTGCTAACCCTGATGCTGCCTCATGCCTTGGCTTTATTATTGTGTTGGGGAGCCATGTTCACCTTGTGGATAATACTGGAGATTCCACTAGGTCCTGCCTAACTTTAGGTTGGCCTGTGAGCTTGCGCTGATGAACTCAGTGCATGCGCTATATCATGTATACCTTTAAGTCCCGCCTCATATTGTCTTCATTGTCTGGTTTTATCTTGGCCTGATTGGTTATAATGCGCCCAAATTTTACGGGCGCATTATTGCGCCCATTGATCTTACAGGGGCAAAACAATGGATTTTGAACAATTTGAAGAAATAGCCTTAATGGTGGGATTGACCGCGCTAATGGGCTTTATGATGTTCATCATTTACGACCTGGGTAAACGCAGCAATGCCGGTAAATTCGGTATGGGGGTGCTGTTTTTCGCGCTGGGCCTTGGCATGGTTGGCTTTATTATAAAAGGTGTATTGAAGCTCACCATGGACATTTAATAGCATCTATTTATGGGCGAGAGCGCTTGGCTGCTCGCTTATCCTTCCTGTTAAAATTCTTACTTTTATATCTGCGATATACCTCCTAGCTAGCTAAAATGTGCGCTAGTTGAACTGCTGTTGGCTATTTAAAACTTATTTAGACCTATGTTAAATTCTTCAGGTGCCTAAGGGTATGTTGATCTATATATGGTGAGTCTTTGCTGTACAAAATTTATTTAGACTTATGTTAAATTCTTCAGGCGCCTAAGGGTATATTGATCTATATATGATGTGTCTTTGACTGTACAAAACTTATTTAGACTTATGTTAAATTCTTCAGGCGCCTAAGGGTATATTGATCTATATATGATGTGTCTTTGACTGTACAAAACTTATTTAGACTTATGTTAAATTCTTCAGGCGACTAAGGGTAAGTTGATCTATATTAAAGTATGGCCTTAGCCTGTGTTTTAAGATGGATGTACATCAGCAGGAGCACATTATGCACGAACAATTAAAAGCAAAGCTTGCCCAATTAAAGGAGTCCTTGAGTGGCATTGAACGGTTAGATGACGAAAGCCGAGGCTTATTGACTCAGCTAGATCTAGACATTCAATCCGTTTTGTCTAGCCAGCAAGGGGATGCCAGTCTAGATGGGCGTCTCGAACAACAGGCGGTGCAGTTTGAAGGCAAACACCCACAGATGTCAGCCATTCTCAGAGATATTATGGATGCTCTGAGCAAGATGGGGATCTAAATTAGATCTTACCGTAAAAAAATGTAGTCATAGGCTGAGGAATATACCGAAGGAAAGCATCCGCAGATGTCGTCAGTTATAGGAAATATTATGGATGCTCTAAGCAATATAGGGATCTAAACAAGACCCTATTATGAAATGAGATAAATCAATGGGCTTCTAGTTAACTTCTACTTGTTACTACTTAGGGTTATCAATAGCTGAAGCAATAAGGACTTTTATGAAACGCATGCCCAAAATAAAAGATGTGATGAGTGCTTTTCCTTTTTCTATTGAAGTCAGTGACAGTGTTGCCAAAGCCAAGGAAATGATGAAAGAGCACCACGTGGGCCATTTGCCACTTAAACTGGAAGACGGCAGCTTAAGTGTGATTAGCTTGCGTGAACTCGAACGCACCCAGTTACCAGGTCATACCCACACTGAGTTTGATGAACTCACCCTCTCTGACCTTTGCCCCGTCCGTACCTATACAGTGGACTTGCAAACCTCATTAATAGAGGTGCTTGATCACATGAGTGAAACCCACACAGACTGCGCCTTAATTACTCGGCAGGGCAAATTGGCGGGTGTTTTTACGTTTAGTGATGCGTGCCATGCCTATAGCCAACACCTAAAGGATTTCTTTTTCCCAAGCGGAGGCGGGGATGTGGCCTAATATTGGCCCAGTGCTTAATAAATAGAAGAAAAACCAAGCTTTACCGGCGTTTTTCTTTCTCGCTAGAATTCTCACTTGATCATAAGCTAATGCATTGCTAGGGTTTGTTCCAGTTTAGCCACAGACTCTGAGCACTCATGGAAATGACGTTATTTATTTTACTTTTTAGCAGCGGTTTTATCGCCTTACTGGTGGCGCTACTGCATTTCAGAAAAATCCCTGCCTTAGTTTTTAGCGCCTTGGTTGCCTTGTTGGTCATCTTTGACTTTTCATTGTTGAGTTTGGACAAAATATATTTACTGCATCAAGAGCAAGATGAGTTATTTACCGGTAAATTAATGGCCTATGATAAAAGTATCGCCGAGCAAGCCACTACTTACGAAAAAATAACAGGGATTCAACTGGATATGAGTTTGCAGTTGTTGGCGCAAAACTCTAATCAGGATACTGAAAAAACTATTCAGGAAAAAATTCAATGGCGTGATCAAATAATAGCGCAATTACAGGCTGTAAAATTTGATGAGACTTCCGTGGACAATGTTAAAGGAAAAGTGAATGCAATGGTGCATCAGTTTTTAATGGAGCAATTAAACAAACAGCTAAGACAAGGTATTGGCCACAGAAGTTATAGCGAATTTATTCGTCGTCGCCCGAGGGAGCAATGGACCGATGAGCTTTTTATTCAAGAAGTGACAGTGTTTTTAGAAAAGGAAAACTTAATGAATGATGCCTTAAAACTTAGCATGCTACGTATTGAAGAGTTCGAACAAAGTGGCGTGCTAATTCAAAAACAATAATTTATTCATACAAAAGAAAAAAAGCGTAGATTCAAATCAGTCACATCAAATTAATCCGTGCATGATTAATTGGCCCTGATGATCCTGAGTCCTAAGACACGAACCTACGCTCACAAGTCATATTGCTTGGTATACTTCATAGTGCACATACCTTGCCAACTCCAATATTCTTCCTTTCTATCTTGTTTTTGCACTGTTAGTGCTCGGCTTTACTCTCCTAGGGTGTTATCTCAGCTTGGGGTATGGGAAATGATCAAAATAAGTGCGTTTTTTTTGGTGCGGGATGGCTCAGGAAGGGCTGGTTTGGTGCCTTTTCAAGTGTTCCCTGGGCAAAGGTGATTAATCACTTCTTCTTTAGTGCGCATATAAGGCTTTCCTATCGTACTTTTAATTCTTATAGCTACTTGGTATAAGGATTGCTAATACCCAGGGATATTAATAATTTAAAAGTCGCCACATGATCCCTAACCTCAGTAAAGACATGATCGATATCATGCAAATTCTGCGTAAAGCTTTAAATAGCGAATTCAAGCTGGAGTTAAAATTAAGCCATTCAGACATCATCCAAAAAATTCAACTCTGGGTAAGTAAAAGCCAAAATCAGGTAAATCAGAGTCTGTGCGCTGACCTTGAAAAAATGTTGGGCATTGAAGCTTTAGATACTAAGGAAGCTAAAATTGAAGCGCCAATGGTTAAGAGCCGGAATACCACGCGAATATATCGCGGACGGATAGTTGAGCAATTGGAGGAAGCCAACCCTGTGGTGGCCCAGCAGCAAACTAAGAGCAAACGCATGTATCGCGGCCAGGTTGTTAACTAGTGTTTTAAAGTGAAAAGCAGCAGGGGGGTATTTTCAGTGCCCTAACACTTTTACATTTCCCAGCTATGCTTTTTCTTTATGGTCTTGAAAAAAATTTTAGGCAAGCATAGTGCGCGAATTTTGGCATCCTTGATGGCGATTGCCATCATTTGGATGTCGGTGAGTACCGCCTCTTCCTCTTCTGCTCTTACCCGTATCGAATACCTGCTTTACGACATGCGTTTTAATCTCATGCTGCCGTTTACTAAGCGTGATGGCAGTGATCATAAAATTGCCATTATTGATATTGATGAAGACTCTATAGTGGCCGAAGGGCGTTTTCCCTGGAGCCGCCATAAAATTGCCAAGTTAATTGACAAGTTAGGGGAAGCAGGGGTTTTGGTCACCGCATTCGATGTGGTGTTTAGCGAAGCGGAAGTGAACCCAGTAGAGCACATAAGCAACCTAGTAGAGCGGCCGTTAATAGAAAAGATCAATCCCCAGCATTGGTTGCAAATTCAGCAAAGTGTAGATGCCGATCGCAATATGGCCCGAGCCTTATCAGAGCAAGATGTGGTACTGGGGTTTTTCTTTCAGGACGATGAAAAATACAAAAACGGCATGATGCCTCCTAGTGTTTTTAATATACCTCAAGAATGGGGTAAGCGCTTGGTGGTGACTGAACGCTTTGGTTACACAGCGAATATTGAGGCTCTACAAAGCAGTGCCACGGGTGGGGGCTTTGTAACTATGTTCCCTGATTTTGATGGCACTGTGCGTCGCGCCCCTTTGGTTATTCAACAAGATGGGGTGCTGTATCCATCCTTGGCCTTAGGGGCTGCCATGCGTTACCTATTCATAGAGGACATAGAGCCCAGAATTGCTGAAGTGGGTGATGTATTAACCGTAACCGAGATTGCCGTGAGTGAATTCCCAGCCCCTACCGATGCATTAGGTTTTGTGAGTGTGCCTTATCAGGGAGAAGCGTTTACCTATCCTTATATTTCAGCGACAGATGTATTAAATGATAATTTAGAACCGGGTGTGCTAGATGGGGCAGTAGTGTTTATTGGTACCTCTGCCATTGGCCTGGCGGATTTACGAAGTACTCCCATGGGCCCTCAATACCCTGGGGTGGAAGTACACGCCAATATTCTTGATGCACTGCTTAGCGGTGGCTTTCCCCAAAAGCCAGACTGGTTAGAGGGGGCTGTTTTTTTTCAGCTAGCGCTAATCTCTATATTTATGATTATCTTTTTACCGCGCATGGGCCCAGTGGCGATGTTGGTGACAGGTGTGGCGATGGTGATATTTATCTTTGCAGCCAATGCTTATGTCTGGACCCTAGGTCTAGATTTACCTGTGGCAGGTGCCTGGTTGTTAACCACCTTATTAACAGCGGCCTTTGTAGCCGATGGCTTTTTAAAAGAGAGTGCCAGCAAGCGCATGCTAAAGGGTATGTTTGATCAATATGTACCCCCGGCCCATATCGATAAGATGATGTCCGACCCTGACTCATATACCTTCGATGGCGACAGTAAAGAATTAACCGTTTTATTTGCTGATATTCGCAGTTTCACCACCATCAGCGAAAGCCTTACAGCTAAAGAATTAAAGCGTTTGCTGAATAATTACTTTACCCCTATTACCAAAGAAATTTTTGATAAACACGGCACCATCGATAAGTACGTGGGTGACATGGTAATGGCCTTTTGGGGGGCACCTATAGACGATGAAAATCACCGAAACAATGCGGTGCTGGCGGCTATCAATATGCAAATTATCACCGCGGATTTAAAAGCTGAATTTAAGGAGCAGGGGTTGCCTGAGGTAAATATCGGCGTGGGCTTGAATACCGGTTTTATGAACGTGGGTGACATGGGATCGAGTTACCGTCGCTCTTATACAGTGTTGGGCGACGCGGTGAACTTGGGCTCACGCCTGGAAAGCATTACCAAGTTTTATGGCAGCAAAATTTTAATTGGTGAAGACACTTACGACCATTGCAATGGCTTTGTTTGCCGCTTTGTTGATCGTATTCAGGTGAAAGGTAAGGACACCGCTATACGCGTATACGAGCCCTTGGGCCAGGAAGGCGATGTCTCTCAGGAAGTACTGGATGAGCTTGATGAGTATAACCAGGCCTACCAATTGCACTTGGATCGAAAGTGGGATGAAGCCCTGGCTGCATTCACTGCACTGTTTGAGAAATCTCCACTGGGGGTTTATAGCGTTTACCTAGAGCGTATCCCTCACCTTAAAGAACAAGAATTACCCGAGGATTGGGACGGCACTTTCCGCCATACCACCAAGTAAACTATTTGTAAGTTTGATTCTGCGGGAGACGATAGTATGAATCAAGGATTGAGGTGACGTTAGAGGTCATTGAAAATATTTAAAACCCCAGTAGTCTGAGGCTCTAAAGAGTCATTAATATGTTTATCAAGATGTGAGCAATTTAATAACTCTGTGCGGCATTTAAATACTGCACACCCAAGCGCGCATTCAAGCGAAACGCTATTTGATTACCCTTGGCCCAAGCACGTGCTACATGTGGCGTATTGTCACTGCAGTAAGGGTTGGTTGCGCTGTACAGGGCTTTTAACCCTTCATGAAAAGCCTGTTGTTCTACAGCCGATAAAAACTGATGGCTCTGTCCGGTATACATAATGCTAACTCCTTGCAGGCATGTATCTGATTGACTATTTAAGTTATCGGTCATTGAAATAAAAGCTTTAGCTTTTTAGCATATAGATCGGTGCTGCTAGTTGCGCTTACTGTGCAATTTTGCAAGATTTAGCAATTTTTTAATTTTTAAGATAGGTAGTGCATGGCGATTCAAATATTTGCAGGGGAATCGGCCCGCAAAGAAATTCAAAGACAGGGTTTGTTACCCGAGCGTATTAAGCTGATGGTGGGCGCCAGTGGTGGCCCTAAATGGTTAATGCTAAGTCGTTTGGATCAATATATTTGCCAGCACTTTTTGCCAAAGGCCACGCAGCCTATGTCTTTAATTGGCTCCAGTGTAGGCGCATGGCGCATGGCTTGTTATGCACAGGCAGATCCGCTGGCGGCTTTTAAGGAGTTCGAAAGCCTCTACATGAATCAGCAATACACTCGGCCCATGACACCACAAGCTATCACTGTATTTGTAGAAAAGGTGCTAAATGCTTTGTTTGATGATGATCGCGCTCGCGAAATTGTTAACAATAAAAATCGAAAACTGCATGTAGTCGCGGTGCGAAATCGCCGTCTGCTAAATAGCCAAAGCGGCCTAATGCAAGCGCTGAATTTGTTTGCCGCGGCTACAGGCAATTTAATTTCGCCTAAAATTGTCGAGGCACTTTATCCTAGGGTGTTAATAAGCCAGCAAGGTAGCAGCGAGCCATATCACTTTCAGCCTGAAACCATAGAGCTTAGCGTTGATAATTTACGTCAGTCACTTACTGCATCTGGTGCTATTCCAGTGGTACTTGAGCCCAGTAAAATAACAGGGGGAAAAGATCGGTTACATTGGGATGGTGGCATGGTGGATTACCATTTTTCTGGCCCCTTTAATGTAGATGATGGACTGGTATTTTATCCGCATTTCTTTCCAAAACTCATTCCCGGTTGGTTTGACAAGGCCTTGCCTTGGCGAAAAATAAAAGCCAAGCACTACTCTAATGTGGTGATGGTGACCCCCAGCAAAAAGTTCATTAGCAATTTACCGTTTGGGAAAATACCTGATCGTAAAGACTTCACCAGCATGAGTGATGACGAACGTGAAAACTATTGGCATCAAGTATTGGTGGCCACAGACAAGCTAGTGGAAGAGTTTCACGAGATCATGATGAAAGATGGGGGCGCATCCGTTGTGCAACCCATTGAGCGCATTTTATAACGGATGCTAGTGCATCAAATAGGTGGCATAAAGCGGCTTAAGATTTTGGATAGACTGTTCCAAGAATTTTGGGAAATGCTTGGCGTAGTTGTCCAGAATGACAATGGCGTTTAAGCAGGAATCGGTGGCCACCTGATTTTTAAGGCGTTTGACCATAGCGCGATTAATAGATTCGAGATTTTGATAGCGCCTTAATACATCTTCCAGCTTTTCCCCTGGTTCATTATTTTCTTCACGAAAGTACTGAGCCAACAAAAAACTACCACATGCACGCCACAAGGTTTCCTCAGCACTGGCCAACGGCAGATGATAACGGGCCATGGGCAATAAAAACTCCGTGTGTGGGCAGCCTGAACTAGCAAAAATTAAGCCCAATAACGACCCTACTGCTTCCTGCACGTCGGCCTCTTGCATGATAATACGCTGACCGTTGTCTACGCGCATTTCAACTTTATCGTGGCTCATTAGGTGATCAACGTCTTCCACCACTAAAGATAGCTGTTGTGCCATAGGGCAAAAGTTTGGGCCTTTAGTGCCTTTATATGGGCAATGTGAGCATTGTTGAAAAGGGAGCTCGCTCCATGGCGGCGGCGTATTTTGTTCTTTTTGCAGAACGTAGCGTTCACCATCAAAGTGAAAACGGTATTCCAGAATAGATTCATCTGGCAGGGTAAATTGATAGCTTAGATGGGTTTCCATGGCGCTCAACTAGCTTATGATCTAATTGAAGTGTAGGTGTTGAAGGCGTAATTCGCCCAATTAATTTTGCAAGTAATTGGGCCTAAAAACAAAAGTTACCTGCTTAGCTGGAAGCTGGCAGGGAAATTTTAATACACAGGCCTCCGCGTTCCATATTCGCGGCAGTTATTTGGCCACGGTGTAACTCAACGGCCCGCTTACTGATGGCTAGCCCAAGGCCATGGCCACCACTGGTACGATCTCGTGCAGCATCTAGGCGATAGAAGGGTTTGAATATGTCCTGGAGCTTATCTTCACTAATACCTGGTCCGTGGTCGCAACATTCTATATTGATCATGCCGTCTTGTAGGGCCAGAGTAAGCTGAATAGGGTTATTGGACTCATGATAAAGCTGAGCATTTTTTAATATGTTTTCAATGGCGCTGCGTAATAACTGGCTGTTGGCTTGCAGTATTAGGTCGGATTTTAAATACGATTGAAACTCAATTGGGCTTTGAGAATTGGCAAAGTTTATATCTTCGCAAACGGCAGCTAAAAACTCTGCCACATCGACACTATCTTGTAAGGCCAGTTGCGGATCGAGCTCGTAGGCTGGCAAGTTTAATAAGGTATTGATGATGCTGTTTATTTGTTCGCATTCTTTTTCAATACGTAAAATATCACTTTGATCATCACTGATATTTAAGTGCTTTTTGGTGAGCTCAAGTGCCAACTGCAATCGTGCCACCGGGCTTCTTAATTCGTGACTGATATCTTGAATTAAATGCTTGTGACTGGAAATACTCTTCTCCAGTTTTTCTGCCATGTGGTCAAAGTCCTGACCTAATAAATACACTTCGTCCTGGCGTTTTTTAAGCTTGGGCAAAACTCGGCTAGACAAATCGCCCGAGGCAAAATTTTGTGTGGTTTGGCGTAATAACAATATTGGTTTACTAATAAAGCGCGCTAATACATAACTAATTAGTCCGCTTACAAACAAGGAAAGAAACGCAACCCAGGCCAAGTTATCGGCAATCAGAGTATGCAACGGCCGGTGGGCTGTTTTATTACGAATGAAAACTGCCATTTTTTCACCGTTTGGCAGTAACAATAAACGGGCGAAAAAAGCCGTATTAAATTTATGGTGGGAAATAAAAGGTTGAGACTTTGAAAGCCGGCGCGCCATGTATTTGAGGGGGCGGGGTAATTCCCTATGCAAAATTTCATGGCCTCGATACACCACAAACAAACTTCGCTGATCGTGTTTGTCTTGTTGTTTAAACCATTTACGCACATCTTTAAAAGGCTCATTTAAAAGTTTTTGCGTTAGATCATCGTGCAGAGCGACCTGAGGGATTTTTAATAGGGCGTTGTCGTTACGATCGATAAAAAAGGCAATGGACATAAAGCCCACTACCAATAACAAGGTAAGCCAAAAACTAACAAGGATACGACCGGTAAGGCCTAGATGATTAGACATGTTATTCAGGCTTCAACAAGTAACCAGTGCCTCTTTGATTAACAATGATGTCATTACTGGCGCCGGCATCCACCAGTTTTTTTCTAAGGTTGCTAACGTGTACATCGACACTGCGGTCATAGCGGGTTAACTTGCGTCCAAGGGCTTGTTCGCAGAGCACTTCTTTATTCACGATATTGCCCAAGTTTTGATTAAGCAACTCCAGCATTTTAAATTCGGCGCCAGTTAACTGTAATTTGGTTTGCTGATATAGCGCTTCCATACGGGCACTAAAAATTGTTAATGACCCCTGAGCTTGGATAACTTGCTGGCTGCGACGCAATATGGCCTTTATGCGTGCCAATAGCTCTCTTGGGTTACAGGGCTTAGGCACATAATCATCGGCTCCCAGTTCTAATCCAAGAATCCTATCCACATCGCCACCTTTGGCGGTGAGCATAAGAATGGGCGTGCTTACATCTTCATGTCGCAATTTTTTAAGTACTTCAATTCCACTCATACCGGGCAGCATGATGTCTAATACGATTAAGTCGTATAGTTGGGATTGTGCCTGTGCCAGGCCATCTGTGCCGGTGAAAGCGGGAGTGGTGGCGTAACCTTCTTCCGATAGGTATTCACACAACAGCTCGGACAGAGCCTGATCGTCATCAACTAGCAGTATTTTTTTCATCTGGTTATTGTCTGCACCCTCAGCTAAATATCAAGCATTATGTGAATAGCTAGTTGCAACTTTACGTTACTTTACCGGTGCTTAACGGGACTTTGCTTAAGCTTAGCTATTTAAAATATTAAGCCAATTATACTGAGGGTTCTTTAAATAAAAGATGATAATTAAGAGGTAACAGCTATGTTGGTTAAAAAAATAAGTGCGATATTGGTTTTATGTGTCGTTATGGTGGCTGGGGCACAGGCTGGGGGGCATTCTGGCGGTATGGGCAAGTGGATGAAAAAACTGAATTTGTCCGAAGAGCAAACCGTTGAGCTTAAGGCATTAAAGAGTGAGCAACACCTGCAAATGAAAGAAAGCATGGGTGAGCGTCAGGCCGTGAAGCAAAAAGGCTTGGCATTGCTGGATCAGTATTCTGAATCGGGCGCTGCGGCGCTAGCAGATGAGGCAGCCCAATTAGCACGAAAGACAACCCTGGCTCGCCTTCAGAATATGCAAAAAATTTACGCGGTTTTAAATACAGAGCAAAAACAGAAGTTTAAGAAAATGATGGCAAAAGATCACACTAAGGGACATAAAAGAAAGTAATTAGGTCGGGCTTAAATTATCAATATTTAAGTCCTTTTTTCATCTGTTCGCTTTTTGCATTACATTGATATTTGGCTTGTTTCTGCTATACCAAAATGAGGGTTTGTAACCATAAAGTAGCAGAATGAGCTTACTACACAGATTTACCGAGGCTGTTGGCTTGATGTTTTTGCTCTCCGGCAGTTCTTGCCGGAAGCGAGTGACTGTACGCAATAAAACCATTTTATTATGCTCTATGTTTACCCTGCCGGCGCTGGCTCAGTCAGATATGGACTCCCTGTTTAACTTGTCTTTAAGTGAACTCTCCGATATTCAAATCACCTCAGCCACCAAGCATGCACAGGCGTTAAAAGACATTCCTGCCACAATTTATGTGTATACAGAACAAGACTTTGTTCGTTATGGCTTTCGTGATTTAAAAGATGTGTTGAAATATACCGCTGGTGTGGAATTCGGCGACGCCCATTCCTGGTTACAAGGAGGTCAGCGTGGCTTCACTGGCACCTGGTCGCATACTCGTATTTTAATTGATGGCCGAGATGCCGACAAAATTATCCGCAACCAAGCGCATATTACTCACCAGTATCCTCTTTATAATATCAAGCGTGTGGAGGTGATTCAGGGACCAGCTTCCTCTCTTTACGGCGCGGATGTATTTGCTGGCCTGATTAACTTGGTGACCAAGACGCATGAAAATTCAGCGCCGGGGCAGAATGCTGAAATTACTGTGGGTTTGGGTGAAGATGAACTTGAAAGCCAGCAGGTAAATTACTCCATGATTCATCAGGATGAAAAATGGGGAATGTCCGTTCATGCTAGCCTGCTGCATTTAAAAGACCCCGACTACACCAGTTTTGTATTAAGCGAAGAATACAGTGAGCTTAATCAGGATCTTCGTCAGCGTTTTTTTAATGATGGTAATGCTTACGAAGATGATAATAGAGGCCTCGATTTAAATGTGATCTGGAGCTATCAATTTAACATAGGGGATGAATTGGAACTGGGCGTTGATCATAGAGAAAGTCGTGATGGTGGTGGCATCGAAAATCCAGAACTTATCTATAGCAACTTTAAAGAGACCTTTAATCAAAGTCGAATATTTTTAAACTATAAAAAAGTAAATGTTGGTGGTGGTGAACTTTCCATTGATTATCAGTTTTTACAGGAAGATGTTGTTTATGATTTTAATTGGCGAAACCTAGAAAAAGGTGATCCTCCTCCATTAGCTCAATATGCTCAGGATAATAGTGATCTACATAAGTTTGTTGTGCAATACGATAGAGACTTTAAGGCCTACGATAATTATTTAGTAATAGGCTATAGCTATAAAGATTTAGACCAAGCACAACCTGTATTTGATTTTAAAAACTACGATTATCTAAGACCGTTTCTAAATCATAAATTAAAGTCGATTTTTTTACAGGATCAGCAAACTCTACTCGATGGTGATGTCTTTTTAACACTGGGCTTTCACTATGATGACGGTAACCTGTATGACGAAGTTGAAACCATAAGAGGCGCCGTTCAATATAACTTTAGTGAGAAATACTCTCTAAAAGTATTATACGGTGAGGCATTTCGAGAACCGACCGTCTCTGAATTGAGTAAAAATGATCAGCTTAACCCTGCAGATGTTGAAACCACCGAACTGGTATTTGATGCCCGTCCTAATGAATCCATAAACTATAAATTAGCCAGCTACTCCAGCCGTGCACGAAATATTATTGGAGAAAATCGTCAGGATACTGATGGGCCTATTATTAATATTGATAAAAATAACATAAAAGGCAGTGAGGCACATTTACGTTGGAAGGCCGATTCCTTTAGTGGTTTTTTATGGGCAAGTTATCTTGATGTGAGTCAGCACCTTGACTTAGCGGAATACAAATTTGGTTTTGGTTTAAGTAAGGAAATTAATAATAACTGGATGCTAAGCTCAGTGGGTAAATATGCAGACACTGTGGAAACTGAGGCTAAGGATGAAAATGGAGATTTGAATATCGTAAGCGTGCCTGAATATGTGGTGGTAGATTTAACCCTAGTAGGTAAGAATGTTGCTCGTTGGCAATATACTGATTTAGTTGTGTCGGCCTCAATTTACAATTTATTTGACCGCAAGAACTACTATTCTAATCCGAGGGGGCCTGATCCAATTAAATTTCTGGCACAAGAACGTAGTTACTTTATTAAGGCCTCTTTTTCATTTTAATTGCATTAAATAAGTAAGTTTTTAAACTTCTATTTATAGAGTGTTTTTCACCGCCACTTCTTCTCCTGCGGCATGAGTCTTTAACCAGCCTCGAACTCTACGGGTAATCATATTTTTATTACCTTTCAAATTGGTGTGAATTTCAGGTAGTTTTATTTGGATGTATTGTCTGTTTTGCTTACGAGTAATAGCGTTGCGGCGGTTTTTCATCATGCGCTCTTCACCTTTTTTTAAGTTGGTGACGATATCCAACATGGGGATATTCAACTTTGCCAGTTCCTTATCAAGCTGATAAAGGGGGTATTGACTGGCTTTGGCATTTATTAGCACTAAGGCATAGCCCTTTACACCGGGAGTGTTTTTAAAACGTTCATTTAATGTCGCTGCGGCCCAGTTGGCACTAAGACCGTGGGCGATAATGACCAAATTAAATTGCCCCAGGGTATTTAGCTGGCGCAAGCCATCTTCAACTCTTAATTGCATGGCTTCTAAAAATGCATCTTCTCTAGAAAGTTCGGGCTCTTTAGCTACTAGGTTTTTATCCTCGCTATTAAGCTTAGGCAATTCATCTATAGAGTCAGCTATTTCAGCTAAGGAGTCGGTGGGGTCATCAAGAAAATTTTGATCTTCAAGTTCATCAGCTTCCCCTGTTTCACCTTCGGTTTCATTCTCTAATTCGTCTGTCACTTCTGTCTCGGTCTTGGCAATTTCTTCTAGCAGATTTTCATTTTCTTGAGGGCTCGGTTCTGGCTCTTTTACTTCTTGTGCTCCGGGCATTGGCGGGCGTAAATAGTCTTCAAAAAATAAACTCAGAGTATTCCAGCCATAATCGGGTAGGTATTCCCTAAGTGGTCCGACCGTTTGTGGCCAGTGAGCATGCTCTTCAATGTCGTGCAGAATTAATATGCCTCCTTGAGGGGTGCCGGTATTTTCTGGCAGGTACAGGCCACTTAAGGTCGTTTCTTCATTACCAAATTTAATGACTTCCTCTTCCCTTTGAAATAAGTCTAGGTGCTTCAATACCTCCTTAATTCGTCTGAAACCAGGATTGGGTACCACATGGGGAGCGGGCTCCTCAGCAGAGGATTTAGCTGTATCCGTTTCACTAGTGGGCTCGCTTGCAGGCTGGCCGCCCTCTGAGGAGGTGGAGGCGTCTGCGCTGTTATTTTCGGGGTTATCTATAGGTGAGTCGCCAAGGGGGGCACCGGACTCAGGCTTGGGGCTATTAATATCGGGATC
This sequence comes from Bermanella sp., assembly GCA_036960565.1. Taxonomy (GTDB): domain Bacteria; phylum Pseudomonadota; class Gammaproteobacteria; order Pseudomonadales; family Oceanobacteraceae; genus Bermanella. The sequence goes on along the minus strand of JBALXQ010000021.1, from coordinate 20,156 downwards.
GCTGCTTAAGTCCTGTAGGGCTTTTTCTAAATTGTCGGATTCATCTGCCGCCCAAGCAGGTAGGGCAGCCGCAATTAATAAGCAGAAACTAAATAAACAGAGTTTTTTATGGAATCTTAACATGCTAAAGCAACATACAAATCTTATGCCATGGCTCTTCTAATTTGTATATTTAAAGCAGGGGGAGGGAGGATATCTGAAATTGCATAACCGAATTGATAATTAAGGGGGCTATCCTGATCTATCATCCTAGTGATGTGTGGAAAGGCGCTATTGCTTGGATCGTTTAGGAGTCTGGTTGAGCTTGGCTAAACTAGAAATTGTACGCTCAAAACGTGAATCTATAGTCATGGATTTAGCATGAATACCTTCTAAACTGGCAATGCCTTTTTGCACAATATTTAGCAAGTTTTTCTCTTGGTCCTCGGATAACCCCAGCGACATCATGGTGCTTTCCATATTACGCATCATCTCATCCATGGTTTTCATGGAAGCTTTTTCCTGGGACTTCACCGCCGCTTCAATTTCAATCATGGTGGCGTGTATATCTTTAATGGTGGAATCAACCAGTTCTGAGCGGTGCCCTTCCAGTGACTTTAATTTATCAAGAGCAGCAATTCGATTATTTGCTGCGGTGAGCAAGGTGGATAGGCTATCGCGAATACGGCCATAACGTTCAGGCTCATCTACGGGCATATTTTTAACCAATAGAGATATCTGTTCAAAATTTATAATGGTTCGATCTTTAAAATCAAAGAAACGCCCTTGATCTTTAAACTCGGCCAGTAATGACATTTCAAGAGGTTTTGGTGCACCGTGCATGCTCATGTCAATGTCGCCATTGGCCGAACGGATTTTTAGACAACAGGATAATTGCAGGCTGGTTAAGACGTTAAAGATGTGTTTTCCCAACTCGTCATAATTGGCACATTCCAAACTGTCTCGCATAAATTCTAGTAATTGACCATAGTCGCTGGTTTCACGCATAGCGGCAAAGGCGGTATTGGTGGAAAGCTGGATTTCCTCCTTCATTTTCCGCTGTTTTTGAATGTTTTTTAATGCTAATTCAATTTTTTGTACAAGAATTTTGTTGTCTATGGGCTTGTTAATGTAATCATCACCGCCAGATTCATAGCCCTCCATAATGGATTCAGGATTAATTCGACCAGATATGAAAATAATAACTGAGTCGGTTATGGTTGAGTTTGTACGGATTTGTTGGCAGGTTTCATAGCCACTAAGGTCGGGCATGATCACATCTAAAAGAATGACATCGGGCTTGCACTCTTTTAACTTCTCCAGGCACTCAGCACCTGATTTTACGGTAACGATATTGTAGCGACTTTTAAGAAAACGATTTAATGCCTCACGACAAACGAGGTCGTCCTCAACAATCATTATTAATGAATTGTTCATTACTGGTTACCTGTATTCAAATGATGCTGGCATTATTGGCACCTTTTAGGGTATGTGAAAATACACTCATCTATTAAAAATACGTTCTACTCATTTAGTGGGGCCAACAAAGGCTTAGAAAACCTAGCATCGTCAATGAAGCACGATAAAAATTCTGCCTAGAATAATGATAGCAAAAATTGTGAATATCTTGGATTCATTGTAATTTATTTCATAAATTAAATAGAATTAACGCTTTGCCAAAAGTATCAGCTGCTAAAATAGAAAAGATAAATGCGAGTAATTAAAATCAGTAATAGCTCTTCTTTATAAAAAACATTTTCTTATACTGATCACAAAGGTGAATCACTTGCGTAAGAATTTACAAATATTGGTTATTGACGACGATCTAATAAGTCGAAAGTGCATAAAGAAAGCATTGGACGACCAGTATGAAGTATATACCGCTGTTGATGGTGTTAGTGGCATTCAGGAAGCGAAAGATAAGTTACCCGACATAATCTTTCTTGATGTTGAAATGCCCGGCATCAATGGCTTTGAAACCTGTGACCAACTTAAAGGCTGTAAAAGTACCGCGGCCATACCAGTTGTATTTCTATCTGCCCGAGGTTCGCTGCGTGAGCGCATGTTGGGTTATGAAGTGGGGGCGGTGGATTATTTTATAAAGCCATTTGATAAAGCAGAGTTGTTGGCTCGTTTGGCGGTTTTACTTTCTTACCAAGAACGACACGAAGTATTATTAGATAAATTCCAAGATGCCAGTAACACCGCCATGACCGCTATGAAGGGTTCCGGTGAGCTGGGGCAAATCATGAGCTTTGTTGAAAAAAGCTACACCATAGAAAAATTCCCTGAACTGGCCTATGCCATCTTTCAAACCCTAAGGGTGTTTTCTTTAAACGTGTGTTGTGTTTTTAGGGGCGAAAATGAAACCAGTTTTTATAGCTCAAGCGGAGAGATAAAACCGCTAGAAAAAGAATTGATACAAATGCTGTTTGATGAACATCGCTTTCATGATTTTGGTCGGCGCACGCAAATCAACTATCCGAACATCTCTATTCTCATTAAAAATATGCCGCTTGAAGACATGGAACGTTATGGTCGCTATAAAGATTTAATTATCCCAATGCTTACCGCGGCTGATGATCGTATTACCATCATAGATGCACATAAGGCGCTGTACGATCAGACACAAAGCCTAAACAAATCTATGGATGTAGTAAAAGCGACTCTAGGTGAGGTCACTCAATCTATTCAGGATAATCAGAGTATGGCCGCCAAACTTATGCAATTGATGATGGCCAAACTTGAGGAGCGTATTCCTTCAATGGGAATGGATGATGACCAGGAAAAGTTTGTGATTTCAACTGTAGAAGATTGTGTTCAGGAGGTGATTTCCCTGCAGGAGAAGGGAGCTGACGATATGAACTCGTTTAACATAGTATTAAAAGCAGTACAGCATTTAGCCAACAAACAAAATAAATTGATTAAAAGCGTATTCATCCGTGATGATGCCGTGGATCACCTGGTTAAACCTGGACAAAATGATACCAACGATTTGGGTGTGGATTTATTCTAGTACTGCACTTTGTCCTGCCATTGTTTAAGTTTTCGTTATAGTGCTTTTGGCATCTTCATGTTACTTCTAACTAGCCCCTTGCTCACGCAGATACAGTAATGCACTTGTTCATAGTGGACGATATTTGTACACCCACTGTAGTCCGTTTCGCTATTACCTTAACACCGACAATACAATACTAGTACATTCGTACTAGTAACTTTCAATTAGTGTGACTAGAATGCACAAAAATTTTCACCGAGTGTGCTATGCGTTTACTATTTATTTCTATTATTAGCTTTTTAATGGCGAGTACCTCTGCGGTTTATGCTCAGTCTCTTGAACTGAAACCGATTCAGCGAAAATTCATCAAATCTATCTCGGTTGTGGCACCTGAATGGGAAAACTACACCAACACGAATGGCTCTGGATTATATTGGGATATTGTTCGTGCTATTTACGAACCTGTAGGCATTAAAGTAAAAACCAGAAACGCACCGTGGAATCGATCTATGAAACTGGTGAGTAAATATCATACTTATAACGCTATTTTGGGGGAATACCTAGAGACAGAGGAAGCTTTGATATTCCCAAAATACCCCATAGACGTAGAGTACCTCACCGTTTTTCATAAAGCGCAAGATAGCTGGACAGGTCTCGCGGATTTTTCCGGAAAAAAAGTTGGCTGGCTTAAGGACTACGACCTTATTGAAGAGGAAGTTCGAAATTTTAAATTGATGGAGTTTCGTCATATAGACCGAGGCATGGAAATGCTAACTGAAGGGGAAATAGATTTTTTAATAGATGAAGAAGACGAAGTGCTGGCCGCTATGGAGCGAAATAAAGTAGCGCCCGAAAATTATGTACTAGATGAAATGCCTGAAGGAACAGATGTATACATGGCGTTCGCGGTAGATAGGTTATCAAAAGAACTCATTAGCATTTATAACGAAAGACTGCCTATATTAATGAAATCAGGAGAGATGATAAAAATTTACCAAAAATGGGACGATGCTGAAATACCTGCTGCGTTATCACTGTTGTCTGAATAGAAATTTTCCTGCTAGTTTTTAACTTTATACTTGCATTTGGCTCAGTCCTACCAAGAGCTAGAGCCCAGCGACTCCTCGTTATGCTGCTACACTTTATTGATATTACAATCACCAAATCCTTGTGTGGCGTAATGCTTCAAATTACGCCTAGATTAATTAATTAAATCAATAGGTTATATATGGTTCAAATTTCTAACCCTAAGTTTTTAGTGGTCGATGACTTTGAGTCCATGCGTAAAATGGTAAAGAACAATCTTCTTTCTATGGGTTTTGAAAAGGTCACCATGGCAAAAAATGGTGCTGAAGCGATTAAACACCTTAAATCTAGCCCGGTAGATTGCATTATCTCCGACTGGAACATGCCAGAAGTAACGGGGATTGAACTCCTTAAATACGTGCGCTCTTCTGCGCAGTATAAAAAAACACCCTTTATGTTAGTGACCGCTGAGGTAGAGACAAAAAGCGTCGCTGAGGCCATAGCAGAAGGCGTTTCAGAGTTCCTAATTAAACCCTTTAATCCCTCTACCTTACGTGAAAAAGTAAACTGGATGCTAGAAAATCCTAGCAATCAGTGTCGAAATCGTAAGGTGGCTAAGAAGGTTTCTTCCCCCGAGAGCACTGCTGTGGATAAAAATACCCAGCGGGCTTCAATATTAGTGGTGGATGATGTGGCCAGCAATATTGATGTTATCTCTGGTATTTTAAAGCGCCTGTATCAAGTTAAGGTGGCAACAACTGGCAAGAAGGCGTTACAAATTTGCCAAGGAAGTTCTCCACCTGACTTAATTTTACTAGATGTGATGATGCCTGAAATGGACGGCTTAGAAGTTTGCCATAAGCTTAAGGAAAACCCCATCACCGAAGATATTCCCGTGATATTTTTAACGGCAAAGTCTGATATTACCGATATGACTGAAGGCTTCTCAAACGGAGCCGTTGATTACATTACTAAGCCCGCCAATCCAGCCATATTGCATGCACGAGTAAAAACCCACTTATCTCTCAAAAAATCTCATGACCTTTTAAAGAATCAATTAGATACGCTAATTGAAAATGTACAGTTGCGTGAAGACGTAGAGCGTATGACCCGCCACGATATCAAAAATCCGCTGTCAGCCATCATCAATACCTCTGAATTGTTATTGGAGGATAAGCAATGGAGTGGCACCCCTAAAAATACTCAGCTTGAAATCATACGAAAATCCTCTTATGACATGTTGGAGATGATTAACCGGTCGCTGGATTTGTACAAGATGGAGGTCGGCAGTTATATCAGCAAGGGCGCAATGTTTGATTTAAGTTTAACCGCTGAAAAAGTGGTCCGAGATTGCAGATTAAACGCACAGAAAAAAAGTGTGGTTATTCATTTTGAAGCGCCTGAAACCTGTTTTATGAATGGCGAGGAATTACTGTGCTTTACACTATTGAGTAATTTAATAAAAAATGCGGTAGAAGCCTCTCAAAAAAAACAAATGGTTAAAGTAACTATATCGGTGGGAGATTTTGTTTGTATTGAAATTCATAATATGGGCGCCATTCCTAGCGAGATACGCGATTCATTTTTTGATAAGTATTCAACATCAGGAAAAGAAGGTGGGACAGGGTTGGGCACTTACTCAGCCAGGTTGATGACTGAAGTGCAAGGGGGAAAAATTGAAGTTAAAAGCTCTGAAAAAGATGGTACCAAGATAAGTTTAATATTTAAAATTAATGAAGAAACTCATCAAGCTAAGCCGACCAAAATAATTTTCTAAAATAATATGAAATGGCACATAACATTAGCCACGGAGATAAAATGGATATTAACTCAACGCACCACGTAACTGAAATATTACAGTTATATGGAATTACCGAAGAAGATCTAGCGTTAGTGAAATCCTATGGTGAAATAGTTATCCCTAAGCTGTCTGATTATGTCAAGCACTTTTATGAGTGGCAAATGCCACTTCCAGAATACGCGGAATATTTTTCTGACGCCGACCGCTTACATAGAGTGCAAAAGCAGCAAATTTTATATTGGACTGAAACCTTCCAAGGGGTTGTGAACCAAGATTATGTTGATAGAAGAAGAAAGCTCGGTGAAAGCCATGCTAGGGTGGATCTTAGCTTACCTACCTATTTTGCCGGCATGAGCCAAAGCTTGTCTATATTCTCAGAAAAGCTTTACGATCAAAGTTTAACCGAAGAAGAATACGCTAGAACCTTAATTTCAATTGCCAAAATGGTACACCTTGATACCGCTTTAGTGGTGGAAGCGTACACAATCATTAATCGTGAAAGAGTCGAAAAACAAAATCAGGCCATGATGGAAATGTCGATCCCAGTTACTTCAATTTGGGATGGCGTATTAATGTTACCGATTGTTGGGGTGCTGGATTCTAAACGGGCCCAGGATCTTATGCACGCGGTACTGTCGGAAATTAGCAACAGCCGAGCCCGAGTCATTATTTTAGATATCAGTGGCGTAGCAGTGGTTGATACAGCAGTGGCAAATCACATTATCAAAATCACCAAGGCCAGCAAATTAATGGGATGTAATTGTACGGTCTCAGGTGTTTCTCCTGCCATTGCACAGACCATTGTCGAACTAGGAATTGATGTGGGTACGATGTCCACCACCTCAACCTTACGCGATGCTTTGGATTTAGCCTTTAGTACAGTGGGTGTTTGCATTGTCAAAAAATGAAATGTTATTTAACGAGCAGGATCAATCCGCCATAGTAATGAACACTATTCATGGTGTGCTGGTGACTACCATACAAACACCATTATCACCCAGTGTAATAGAGCGTTTTAAATACGATATTCTGGATAGGCTGGAGCATGAAAAAATAAATTATATTTTTTTTGATTTTTCCGGATTAACCATTATGGATATCGTTGAATTTAAGGCCATTGAAAATATTATAAGTATGGCAAAAATGATGGGAAGTGATTCTATGCTTGTGGGTTTACACCCAGGAATCGTCGCATCTTTAGTCTTGTATGACATTGACTCCCAATCGCTAAATACAGCGTTAGATGTGGATGATGCTTTTACACGATTGGATTTACAGGCCGATTGAAAATATGAATATAGAAACTACTCAGTTTGAAATTATAGATGAAGGTAGTTTTCAAGTGGCTATTATGAGCATTAAAAAGATAGCCACTGATTTTGGCTATAACGACATCCAAGTAGCGCATTTTTTAACGGCAACTTCAGAGTTGGCTCGTAACATTTTAAAATACGCGGGTAATGGTCTTATAGAAGTGCGAATGATTGAAAATGGCACTCAGCAAGGGTTAGAAATAATAGCCAGTGATCATGGGCCAGGCATAGAGGATTTATCACAGGCTATGCAGGAAAGTTTTAGCAGCGGGGGCAGTTTAGGCCAAGGATTACCCGGTGCAAAAAGGCTAATGGACGATTTTAGTTTAGCGTCAACGGTAGGAAAGGGTACCAAGGTGAAGGCGACGTTATGGCGTTAACACAAACCCCTTCAGGGCGCTTATACGGTGTCAATCGCCCTTGCCAAGGAGAAAGTGTTAGCGGTGATGGTTTGTTTTACCATGAATATGATAAAGGAATCATTATTAGCATATGTGATGGGCTGGGACATGGCAGGCAGGCTCACGAAGTTTCCAGTGAAATTATCACTTTTCTTGAACATCATCATCATCAAGATATTGAGCAGCTTATATTAGAGGTTAGTGAAAAAATATCACCTAGCATTGGCGCTGCAATGGCCATGGCTTATATTGATTTTGAGAGCAATACCTTGTGGTTTTGTGGCATGGGTAATGTGGGTGGTTTTGTTATTGGTGCCAATGACAAAATTTTTGTTTCTAAAGACGGAATGGTAGGGGCCAACATGCACAACCCCCTTTTACAATCCTTGATGCTTTCACCAGGAGATAAATTTGTTATGGCCAGTGATGGCATTCATGAGCGGTTTTATTCTAAAGCAGCGCGAACTATTTTCAAAAGTAGACCCGTGGCTATCGTTGAGTATCTTTTATCAGATTTTTCTAAACCTTACGACGACGCCTCCTGCTGGGTGTTTGAGTACTGATTATGCTGATTAAACTGGGTGAGTTTTCAATTCAGCATTTGCACGTATTATACGAACTCAGAGAGAAATTGTTACGTCTTGGAAAAATACTACAGCTCAATGATATTCTTTATACTCAAACTGCTTCAATCATTACCAATTATTGCAGGGAGTCTATTGAGCTTAAAAAAAGCATCACTTTAACCATCGTCATTGATGATCATATCGATAAGTCTCACCTTAGATTCACTCTTGTTAGTCAGAAATTTCCAGCCGTTAAATTTGTAGGGGCTGAAATATTTGATGATACTAAAATATTGGATATTGCTAACGAGTCAAAGGTAATCTTTGAAAAATCGTTACTTTACAAAAGTGTGGAGCTCTGTCGCGAAAATCTTCCCTTTATTAAAGGCGTTCTCTCTCATAAGAGTCGAGAAGAATTATTAAGTGAATTACATATAAAAAATGAGTCACTTAAGAACCACAGTGAAAAACTTGAAGGAAAAGTACAAGAACGAACTAAAGCGCTCAATAAAGCCAAAGAAATGGCCGATGTAGCGAACCAAACCAAGAGTGATTTTTTAGCCAATATGAGTCATGAAATTCGCACCCCCATGAATGCGATTATTGGCATGTCTTATCTAGCCTTAGCTACCGACCTAAATCGTAAACAACGAAATTATATAGAAAAAGTACACCGCTCTGGTGAAAGTCTATTGGGTATCATTAATGATATTTTAGACTTTTCAAAAATTGAAGCGGGGAAAATGGATATGGAAACCATTAATTTTCGACTAGAGGATGTGTTTGATAACTTATCTAATTTAGTGGGTTTAAAGGCAGAAGAGAAAGCCATTGAGCTGATGTTTAAATTACCCGCCGATCTTCCCATGGCTTTAATCGGTGATCCACTGAGAATTGGTCAAGTGCTAGTGAACCTTGGTAATAACGCCATGAAGTTTACTGACCGAGGCGGGGAAGTCACCGTTGAAGTGAGTGTTTTGGAAAACAATAAAGACGATATATTTTTACAGTTCTCAGTACGTGATTCGGGCATCGGCATGACACCGGAGCAGCAAGGGAAATTGTTTAAATCTTTTTCTCAGGCCGATACTTCTACCAGTCGTAAATATGGTGGTACAGGTTTAGGGCTCGCCATTAGTAAAAGCTTATCTGTAATGATGGGCGGCGATATCTGGGTCGAAAGCGAATTGGGTGTGGGCAGTAATTTTTGCTTTACAGCCAAACTAGGCAAGCAACATGGTCAAGTAGCACTGCGTAAGTCTGCTGAACAAGACTTAGGCGATTTACGTGTATTAGTGGTGGATGATAATGCCACGGCTAGAGAGATTCTCTGCTCTATGTTACTGAGTTTTGGCTTGCGTGCAGAATTAGCACGAGACGGTAAAGAAGCCTTGATGATGATTAAGGCTGAACAAAGTAAGGACCCTTATCAATTAGTCTTAATGGATTGGATGATGCCCGGGATGGATGGCATTAAAACCACTCGAGCTATTCAGTCAGACGCATCCATTCTGAAATCTCCCAATATTGTTATGGTAACCGCTTATGGTCGTGAGGAAGCAATAGAAGGTGCCAGTCATGTAAGCATTCAAGGGTTTATTACCAAACCGGTCACCCCTTCTAGTTTGCTTAATGCCGTCATGCAGGCCATGGGTAAAGAAGTCATTAGTGAAAACCGTACGGACAATCGGCTCCATGAATCCCAAGATTCAATTAAGAAGCTGCAAGGGGCCAGCATATTATTGGTGGAGGACAATGAGTTAAATCAAGAGTTGGCTCAGGAATTATTAGAACAAAATGGTTTGTCGGTCACACTCGCCAATAATGGCCTAGAGGCGTTAGGACTGTTAAGGGAGTTCAGTTATGACGCAGTCTTAATGGACTTACAAATGCCTGTCATGGATGGGTATGAAGCCACCACTCGCATACGTCAGCAAGAAACTCTAAAGGAGTTAGTCGTGATTGCCATGACGGCCAATGCCATGGCTCGTGACCGTGAAAAGGTGTTAGAAGTGGGTATGAATGATCACATTGCTAAACCCATTAATGTAGATGAAATGTTTAAAACACTGGCTAAATGGGTGACGCCAAAACATCCATTAATCGCTTCTAAAGCAATTCTTGAGAAGCCAGACGATGTAGAGTCAGTGGCGAGTCAGCTTGAACTCCCAGGAATTGATACCGAGGCCGGGTTAGCCATTACTCAGGGCAACCATAAATTATATTTAAAGTTGCTTAATAAATTTCATATCAGTCAAGCTGATTTTTTTGAGCGCTTTACTCAGGCTCGTATTAATACAGACGATCCACAAGCTGCGCAAAGATGTGCCCATTCGTTAAGAGGGGTGGCCGGAAATATTGGTGCTAATGCGTTAATGAAAGTCGCCAATGATTTAGAAGGGGCCTGCATGGATGCGAAACCTGACACAGATATAGATGACCTATTATTTAAGGTATGCGCTTCGTTGGATCAGGTGTTAAGCAGTTTAGCTTCAGTTACCCTAACTCATGAAAGAAAAGCCGAGTTAGGCCAGTCATTTGATCAAGAAAAGTTTTCACTGCTATTGCAAAATCTAAAATCATTGTTACTGGAAGATGATACCGACGCGATAGAAATCATTGATGAGTTATATCAATTACCGGGTGTAGAGCAATACTCAAGTATTTTAAAAAAATTGGCGAAAGCGATAGAAAGTTATGACTTTGAGCTGGGTTTAGAAATACTAAGTGATTTAAAGCAGTAATCAGAAAAATGTCGATTATTAACATTGGTGTGTAATGTGAATACATTATTTTCAATAACGGTCCTAGTTTTTTTATTGACAATCTGCAACTTTACCGTCGCTTCTGTAGGCGGTAACAGCTCTGTATGGACAAATAAATTAGCTTCCATTGATGGGCCAGGTGAAAGCAATCGCAATAAAAACAAGCCTGATAGAGCTATTACGCTTAGTGATGAAGAAGAAAAGTGGTTAACGCGGCATCCAAAAATCACGCTAGCCTACGATGGCAACTTTCCCCCTTATAGTTATTATGATCAGCAAAGGAATTTTACCGGCCTGACGGTAGACGTCGTGAAAAAGATAGAGGCAATACTAGGGATTGAATTTGAAGTCCATGATGATGGTCTTTGGAAAAATTTGTATAAAGATGCACAGGAAAAAAAGGTCGATATTGTTGCTACCATGATTCAGCGCCCTGAAAGGAACGAATGGTTTTCTTTCACAGATCAATTTTTAAAGGTATCGCTGGGTATATTTGTTCGTAAAGACAATAAAAAGATAACGAAGAAGTCTGATATTTTCAATCAACGAGTATCCTTAATTAACGGTTACGCAACGACACCCAAATTACTGGAAGAATACCCCAATATAACTCCTGTTTACTCAGATACTAGCCTAGATGCCTTATTGCAATTGTCGTTGGGTAAATCGGATGTATTCATCTCTGCCATAGGCAAAACATCGTTTATATTATCTGAACAAGGCATTAATAATTTGAGCCTTGTTGGGGTGTATGAGCACGATGCAGCAAACCAGGGTTTCAGTGTACGAAAAGACTGGCCTGAATTGGTGTCTATCTTAGATAAGGCTCTAAATGCGATACCTGATTATGAGCTAAATAATATAAAGCAAAGGTGGATTCCTTTGGATATCCCCAAGGCTGGGCATGCAACGAGTCTTCTGCAATTAACAAATATAGAAAGCACATGGTTAAAAAATCATGCAAGGATTAGGGTGAGCAATGAGTCGAATTGGCCGCCTTTTAACTTCAATAGAAAGGGAAAACCCTTAGGGTTCTCTATTGATTTTATGGATTTGTTGGCGCAGATCATAGGCATAGAGGTGGAGTACATTACCGGCCCCAGTTGGAATGATTATTTAGGGCTTATAAAAGAAAAGAACTTAGATGTCATGCTTAACATTGTTAACACCCCTAAGCGTCAGAAATACATTCTCTTTACCGATGAATACCTTCACACATTAACTGGGATTTATATAAAGGAGGGTAATCAGAGATTTAGCTCTCTAAAAGAATTAGAAGGGAAAAATTTATCCGTTCCAAGAGGGTTTTTTGAACAAGAGTTAATTGAAAAATACTATCCCAGTATCAATTTGATTCTTGTAAAAGACAATGTAGAGGTATTGGAAGCGATTCTTACCGGAAAAGCGCAAGCGGGCATTGGTGAGATGGGGGTGATCAGTTATCTATTAGATCAGCATGCCATTGCAGGAGTTGAATTGTCAGGCAGTATCCAGGATGAAAGATTTGATAATATTCTAAATTTAGGCGTGAGAAAAGACTGGCCAGAATTACAAAGCATATTGCAAAAAGCCAAAGATTTAATTGGCCAACCTAGGATGCGAGAGCTTCAAAAGAAATGGTCGGTTAAATCTAAGCAGCCCAATTGGGCGCAGAAAAATCTATCATTGGATGAATTGGCTTGGCTTAAAGATCACCGTGAGATTGTGGTTAGCAATGAAAAGGATTATGCACCTTTTGATTTTCAAATAGATAGAAAGCCCGTAGGGTACTCAATAGATTATGTAAAGTTGCTCGCCAAAAGGCTTGATCTTAATTTATCGTTTGAACAGGGGAGCTGGAATGATTTAGTTGAGAAAACTAAAGATGAAAAAATATCACTTATCCATACTATTTTTAACACCCCTAAAGAGAGGCAGGAATATCTCTCATTTAGTAAGCCTTATAAGCGATCGGTTAATGCCATTATTACCCAAGATAGCATTAACAATGTAAATTCATTGGCCGATTTGTCTGGGTTAAGTGTTTCATTAGTTAAGGGTGACTCAATCACGAATGACGTAAAACAACATTTCCCCAGTATACAAGTGGTTGAATACGATGATTATGAAAGTACCTTAAAAGCCGTTGCTTTTGGCGACGTACAGGCCAGTATTACCGGCTTGCCCATTGCGAATTACCTTATTAAAAAGCTTTCGTTATCAAATCTTACTATTACAGCGGAAGTGAAAAAGATAAATAGCCGTGATAATGCTTATCGGTTGGCGGTCCCTAAGTCTCTTTCTGCATTAATACCCATATTAGAAAAAGCAATGGATAGCCTGAGTCCGGAAGAGTTAATGATACTCGATAAACGCTGGCTCACTTCCTTTGAGAATAACAACGTAAATAAGAGTGAAGCCAATGTATTAAGCTGGTCTAGCCTTGCCCGTGCGGGTGCCGCCCTGGTGGTTACCGCTGTCATTTTAATGCTGTTATTTAAATTACTTGATCAATCGCGAAAAGATCCGCTTACCTACCAACATTCTTCACTATCGGGAAAGCGCTTGGGCATATTTTTTAATGCCTGTTTAATTTTATTGGTCACTCTATTGGTGGTGTGGGCGTTAGATAAAATACAAGATAAAGTGAAGCAAGACATGAAAGCTTCTTTACAAACGGTATTATTAACCACTAAAGAAGCCATGAAAATATGGAGTGCTGATCAGAAAGATGGCCTTAATAGTATTGCCGCAGATCCGCGTACTTTAAAATTTACCCATGAGTTATTAATGGCTGAAAATAGAGGTGAAGATATACTGAGCCATTCGGCATTAAAAAAATTGCGTACTTATTTTAAGGATATTAAAAAACGCGCCACTCATATTGGTTTTTTTATTATCAATTCTAATGGTAAAAATATTGCTTCTATGCGCGATGAAAATATTGGTCGGGTTAATCTTATTATGAAGCAGCGTCCCGACTTGTTTAAGCGTATTCTCGATGGTGAAACCGTATTGATCCCACCCATTCCCTCTGATGTGCCTTTAGCAGGTGCCAAAAATATCGTGGCACTCGACCGGCCGCCCACTATGTTTTTTGCGTCGCCCATTTTTTCAAAAGAAGGCGTGGTCTTGGCTGTTATTGCCGAGCGGTTTGATCCCCATGCCGACTTTAGTCGCATTACGCGTTTGGGCCGAATTGGTGAAAAAGGCGAAACCTATGCTTTTGATCATCAAGGAAAGCTTTTATCAGAAAGTCGCTTTGTTAATGAGCGATTAGCGCCAGAGTTAATTAAGCCTGGTTATCAGGATATTTTGTCCCTTGAAATTCGGGATCCTGGCCGTGATTTATCCCAAGGTGGTGAGTTAACTCTTAACTCTAGTGAATTGCCTTTAACTAAAATGGCCAAACAAGCCACTCAAGGAATTAATGGCTTTGATATGACAGGATATCGAGATTACCGCGGCATACCGGTTGTGGGGGTATGGATGTGGGATGACTCTCTGGGGTTTGGTATGGCCAGTGAAGTGGATATTGATAGTGCCATGGATGCCTATTATATCGCGCGCTTGGCGGTGATTATTATCTTAACTATTACCGTTACGGTTTCGGTAATTTTTACCTTGTTAACTATGGTGCTGGGTAGTCGGGCTAATCGATCCTTGAGGCTCGCTCATAACCAGTTAGAAGACAGAGTAAGGGTTCGCACTCAGGAACTAAATACCGCTAAAGAGGCGGCTGAGGCGGCGGCACAGGCAAAATCGGATTTTCTGGCCAACATGTCACATGAAATTCGAACACCTATGAACGCCATCATTGGTATGTCTTATTTGGCATTGCAAACTGAACTGGATAGAAAGCAACGCAACCATATTGAAAAGGTTCATCGCTCTGGTGAAAGCTTGCTGGGCATTATTAATGACATTCTTGATTTCTCTAAAATTGAAGCGGGAAAATTGGATATAGAAACGATCGATTTTCAGCTGGAAGATGTCTTCGATAATCTGTGCAACCTGCTAGGCCTTAAAGCCGAAGAGAAAGGATTGGAGCTAATGTTTAAGCTTCCTACGCATTTACCCACAGCATTAATGGGGGACCCGTTACGCTTAGGGCAGGTGTTGATTAATTTGGGTAATAACGCGGTTAAATTTACCGACAGCGGCGGCGACATTACCATCGAGGTTGAAGTAATAGATGAAGAGCAAGACTCTGCGCTTTTACAATTCTCGGTATGTGATACCGGCATTGGCATGAGCCATGAGCAACAAGGGAAGCTTTTTCAATCGTTTACCCAGGGTGATAGTTCTACTAGCCGTAAATATGGTGGAACCGGACTAGGGCTGACCATTAGTAAAAACCTAGCGCAGATGATGGGAGGTGAAATATGGTTGGAAAGCGTGGTGGGCGAAGGCAGTCGTTTTCATTTTACGGCACGTTTTGGTAAACAAACGAATGTTAAAAAATTAGCATTATCTAAACGCAATTTATTGGATGTGTTACGAGTACTGGTGGTGGATGACAATAATTCGGCACGTGAAATTTTAAGTTACATGCTGGCTAGCATAGGCATGCGCGTAGACCAAGCGAGTGGGGGTGAAGCGGCATTAGCCTTGTTAGAGGATGCTTCGCAACACGACCCTTATGAGTTGGTATTAATGGATTGGAAAATGCCAGGCATGGATGGTGTAGAAGTCACCCGCCTTATTCAGAAGGATAAAGCGGTGCATGAAGTGCCTACCGTTATTATGGTGACGGCTTATGGTCGTGAAGAAGCCAGCCTCGCTTCAAAAGATGTGCATATTAGTGGTTTTCTCACTAAGCCGATTACTCAAAAAAGTCTAACTGATGCCATATTAATCGCCACGGGAAAAGAAGTCAGTAGCGATGATTTTTCCGATAACAGACAAATGGAACCCTTTGATGCTATCTCTAAATTACGCGGAGCGCATATTCTATTGGTTGAAGATAATGAGCTAAACCAAGAATTAGCCATGGAGTTATTACAAAGAAATGGGTTAACGGTAACGTTAGCCAATAACGGGGTTGAGGCCTTAGAGAAATTGAACACTGCCGTGTTTGATGGCGTATTAATGGATGTACAAATGCCGATAATGGACGGCTATGAAGCGACTCGCAAAATCCGAAAACAATTGGAATACAAAAACATGGTCGTCATTGCCATGACCGCGAATGTAATGACCGGTGACAAAGAGAAAGGTTTAGCGGCAGGCATGAATGACCATATTTCAAAACCCATTAACGTTAATGAAATGTTTAATACCATGGCCAAGTGGATAACCCCACACGCACCTGTTAGCACAGCTAATGATGCACAAGAACAGGATGACTCTATTGAGATTCCTAAATTAAAAGGAATAGATGTAGCAGATGGCTTGGCACATACCCAGGGAGATAAAAAACTCTATTTAAAGTTATTAAAGAAATTTTACAGTAGTCAAAAGGATTTTAGCCTGCAATTTGAAACGGCGTTAAAGAGTGATGACAAAAAATCGGCAGAACGATGTGCTCATACTTTAAGAGGTGTTGCGGGTAATATAGGAGCCATTAAAATAATGGAGTACGCAGCAGAGTTAGAACAAGCCTGTGTTGATGAGCAGCCAGACAATGACATTCAACGTATTTTTAAGCTGCTGACTATTTCGCTTTTACAAGTAATGGATAGCTTGTCTGAACTTAGTAATACGGAGACTTCCCTAGACTCAGGTCAGCAGGCTTTGGATTCAAATCGATTTAATAAGCTCATTGAAAAATTGAAAGCGCTTTTACAAGACGATGATACTGCAGCGGCGGATGTGATAGACGAGTTATACCAGTTGCCAGGCATAGGGGTATACCAACGAGATTTAAAGGCCCTTTCTAAATTTATCGAAGCCTATGACTTTGAGCAGGGGCTTGAGGTACTAGATAGGCTATCAATTTTGTAAAGCTCCGCTCAAAAGTGCGTTAATTTTTTGTCTCGGATTAACAGTTGTTGGATGCCACAACTTTATTGCTATATGTCTTTGGGTAATATGAAGAGAGCCAAAATTGCCCTTGGGGTATATGGGTCAATTGCTGGTAGAACGGCTATCTCAAGCTAGAATTTAATTAACCATGTTTAAAAATGCAATCAAGATTGGTGGGGGAATAGATGGCCGAAGTACGTAGTAAACCGGTTATTCTAGTGGTAGATGATGTTCCAGAGAATATCGATTTACTCAGTGGTGTATTGCGCCCTTTATATAAAGTTAAGGCGGCACTTAACGGTGAGCGCGCTTTAAAGATTGCCAACAGTGAACCCAGACCTGACTTAATATTGTTAGATGTGATGATGCCAGAGATAGATGGCCATGAAGTATGTCGCCAATTAAAGAAGAATTCGATCACCGCTAAAATTCCTATCATTTTTGTCACTGCAAAAAATCAAGAGGAGGATGAAAAAGCAGGCTTAGAATTGGGCGCCGTTGATTACATTACTAAGCCCATTAGCCCGCCAATCGTATTGGCAAGGGTACATACTCAGTTAGCGCTGTATGATCAAAACCGTTACTTGGAATCGATTGTTGAGCAACGAACCGAGCAACTGCAACAAACCCGCTTAGAAATTATTCGTCGTCTTGGGCGCGCGGCTGAATTTAAAGACAATGAAACCGGCTTGCACGTGATTAGAATGAGCCATTATTCTCGTTTATTGGCAGAAGCGCTGGACCGTGGTGACCATTGGACCGAGCTAATTTTTCATGCCTCGCCCATGCACGACATTGGTAAGATAGGCATTCCCGATAATGTGTTATTAAAGCCTGGCAAGCTGGATGATGACGAGTGGAATATTATGCGAACTCATCCGCAGCTAGGCGCATCTATTATTGGTGATCACGATAATGAACTGATGCAAATGTCGAAAGAAATCGCCTTAACCCACCACGAGAAATGGGATGGCTCTGGTTACCCTAATGGCTTGAAAGGGGAGGAGATACCGCTTTCCGGACGTATAGTAGCCATTGCCGATGTATTTGATGCATTAACCACCGAACGCCCTTATAAGAAAGCCTGGACCGTTAGCGATGCCGTGAAATTAATTGATGAAAACTCCGGTACTCACTTTGACCCTGCGCTGGTGCTGTTATTTCACGAAGTGATGCCTGAAATATTGGATGTGAAAGAACAGTATGCTGAATCTACTTATGAGCCTGATTGATTTTAGTCTCACTCTTGATGGGTGAGGATTTATTTTTCGCAATTAAATTCTATCTGTCGATTTTCTAAATATTTAAATGCATACACCGTATTGGTATGAGTGATTGTGCAAATTTCCTGAAATTAACTTTTAAGTAGAATTATGATAATAATTCGTTTCTGGCATCAACTTATCTTTTTACTGGTTTTCTCTGTAGGAGTCACTGAAACGTCAAGGGCTCTAGGAAGTGAAGACGTTCGGATTTGTTACCATGAAGGCGAATGGCTGCCATACATCTATTTTAAAAGAGAGGGCGGAAAGATTGATAAATCTGTAGTAGTGGGCGCTACAGTTGAATTATTTAATGAAGTTTTTAAAAGAATTGGGCTTGGACATTCTTTAACAATGGGGCCTTGGATACGGTGCCTTTACGAAGTCACCCATTTCGACAAATATAAGAAATTCGAAGTTTTCACCAATGGATCTTATAATGAGGATCGGGCTGAAAAATACTATATAACAGCTGCGCTTTATAAAACCCACCAAGGTCTTTTCTATTCTACAAAAAAATTCAAAACACCACCTGAGATTGATTCACCTGCTGATCTTAAAAACTATGATATTTGTGGGATTCTTGGCTATAACTACACAATGTATAAAAAGCTAGGTGTCACGAATAATATTGACACAGCAGCTCAAGGTATTGCCCATGTTTTGAAGAAAATCGCCGGTCAAAAATGTGATTTTTTCCTATCTCCAATGGAGCCGGTTTTAGCTGGAAAAAAATATGGTCTGTATGATTATTCGGGAGAGATTGCCGTCATAAAGCTACCTTGGGCCGGCACCACAACCTTTCATGCTTTTATTTCAAAAGCGTCGCCTAGAGCTTTTGAACTCTATACAAAGATAAATCATGAAATTCAGATTCTTCAGGGAAGCGGAGAGTCGGATAGAATTTTCAAAAAATGGTTGGAAGAGGGCGATGGTTTATAAATTGAAGTTTACATTCTATCCTGCCACGACAAACACCAAGCCATAGATGCATCTAATTCGTGGGCCTAGAATTGACCAATTGAGTTATCCCCAGCGAGCACCGAGCTTGCAGCCAATGCGGTTTGTCGGCTTCGCAGGAAAAAAAGCTTTTTTCGAAGCTTAAAATACATTGGTTATGATTACATTAATTTATCCCAATATTTTTTTAGTCCCCAAAAAGCATTGGTCACCTTGTAATAATTAGTCGGAAAGATTTTATAAATAATGTCAATGAACTTAGCATTCAGCCCAATTAACACTCTAAATGTTTTCTTGCGCATGCCTTTTTCTATTACTTTTGCGGCCTGCTGTGAAGTCGTGCGGGCTAGCGTTTTAAAATGGGTAGAAAATTGATCTCCTTTATCATTTTCAAGTTCAGCGAAATTGGCTATATTGGTTTTAACACCCCCTGGCATGATGGAAATAACATCAATATTTTTTTACTAAACATCATGTCCTGCCTCAAGGCCTCAGTAAATCCTCGCACTACAAATTTTGATGCATGATAAGGGCTCATCATGGGCATGGTAATTAAGGAAAATACTGAGGATACATTCGCAATCAGGCCTCTTTCCGACGCGTGCAGTAAAGGCACCATTTCACGACACCCCAATACGACACCATTAAAGTTAACATTCATCACTTTATCGAAAAGCTGCTCACTGAGCTCATCAAAATTTCCAAAGGATGACATGCCGGCGTTATTCACCAGTACATCTAAATAGCCTATTTCGGACTTGATTTTCTTTCCAAGTTCCTGCCAGTCAGATTTATTACTGACATCTGCAACCATAGAAAACTTTACGCTCTTTGCCAATTTATCAGAGGTTTCTTTTAGATTCTTTTTATTTATATCCGTTAATATTAACCTGGCGCCATGTTCTGCTAACAATTCAGACAATGCCTTGCCCATGCCAGAACCAGCACCTGTTATTAAGATATACTTATTATTCCAAGTTGATTTCATTATCTTACCCTTTACTATTATATTTTTATTATTTATTCAAAATAACAAACATCATCATGCTATGCCCGCTACCATCCAGTGATCAAGTACCGAAAGCTTGCTAAAGTTAATTTTTTGAATTTTTTCCAGTGCTACTCTGTACTTTAATTTT
>JBALXQ010000020.1:0-93765 GCA_036960565.1 Bermanella sp. | reverse complement strand
GGCTCATCCGTCGCACAGCCTATCAAGAGTAGTGTTAACAATGAAATGTTAATGATATAACCCATACAACTGAACTCTCCCTTCACAAATTTTTTCTCCCATTTTCCTAGCAGGAATCACAGGCCACTTTTTCATATGCTTGGATAAGCACCCTGAGTTGACTAGATCCTAGACAATTGAAAACCTGCAAAAATAATCAAGGCATAATTATTCAATAACGCCCGCAAGACTGAGTAATTCCGACACAGCCTGCTGTGAAATTGCGCCTTGCTTTGTTATGCAAACTATTTATATACAATGTAAACTAATCAAAATCCTTCTAACTCTTTCTTCCAGCTTGGGTTCGTGCAAATAGAGCTTGGCACATTTTCGGGGGGATCAATCTGGGAGTATTTTTTTATATTGAGTTAATTCCAACTATTCCCCCCCCATTAACTTGGCTATTAACTCAGCCGCTTCTTCAATGACATTTGAAAGAAAAATAGCGAGCATACTATACGTCTTATATTGCTCATAAAATCCATTAGCACTCAAATACTGCACATCCATTTTTATAGCTAACACTTACCCTCTCTAACTGCATCATATTTTATATAGAGCACGCTCGCTTTGCCATGTCCGTCAATCGTCACACCTCTCCAAGCTTTTATTTAGAAATGGTTTTAGATATGATTCAAAACCCTTTCCTAAGCTCTTCAAGTCAAAAATAGATTCTACTATTTTCAACTAAATTCATTCGCTTTAATATTTTTCGTACAGTGTAAAGTGAGCATCAAACAGAAGCAATGTGCACAAGGCTTACCTGAAATAGCAAATACACTCGTTGTCGAGACTGCGTATCAATGTTCAATAAGGATTGAGTTTACTTACTCGCTAGATTCTATTTTACGTACTCCTACAACCCACCCTTAGGTTTCTCACCCACACTCCACCTTGCGAGCACCATACAATCGTGACACCCAGCCAAAGTACGGAATAGCAAACAAGGCAATCCAATAGCTAATGACCGACTCTGTTATATTGCACTCTTTATACTGGATACAACATTCACTAGAAATAAACCTAGGTAAATCGGTCACAACAATTAAGGCTAAAATCAAATAAGCAAATATCACAACTAGTCGTCGTAAGACACCGGGATAATCATAGCTTTCATCTTTTACTCGATCAGTTACATCTTCATAATATGGTTTGTTCTGCCCATCATGTACCACTACACATTACGAATACCTATTTCCTTCACCCACAAAAAAGCCGAACACTAATTTCACCTAGGTAAAATTAGTGTCCGGCTTTTATAATAATTTTAAACGATAGTCATTAATTAAATTTAGATTCTATCTAGATTGGTTAACTCTGAATCACTTGGACATTCTACTTCTTCTAACAAGAAGGTATTACCCCAGTAGTATGATGGGAAAAATAACGCCTTCGCTAAGTTCTTGGGGTTCGCATATCCTTTCAGGCACCTATCTTTGCCATCTTCCATATCCAATGGAAGCGCATAAGGGATATCGGCTTGGTTTGAACGTACAAAGAAGATGTGGTTTGCATTATCAACTTTAATCTCTGTGTAATCGTCATTCCATAGTTGCTTATAATCACTTTCATTTTCACCAAATATCATTGGCACACCACTAGCATTGAAAGCGGATTCTCTGTAAATAAGCACTTTAGAATTATCAATCATGGGATCATCTGAAACTTTCACCATATGTGCAGGAGTACAGCCTTGAATGCTGAAAAGTACAATTATAGAACCGGCAAGCAATATTGCTTTCAAAATATTCATGACTAATTAATTTCCTTATAGATCGACGTAAAAATAGGGGCTGATGTTATCACAATAAAGCCAAACGTTATGATCGAATTCAGGTGAAAATCAGACCCTGAGCTTCCTTTAACTCACGTTAATAGTTCAGCTACTTCACCAGCACCTGATACTCAAAAGTAAAAGTCGGTGTAATCCCATCAAAGGTAGGCTTAAAGGTACCGGGCAAGGTTAATTTAAAATGGGTAATGGCGGAGTCATAGCCGCCAGTGTTGGTCACCGAATGATTAAAGTTTGTGCCATCGCTACTAAAGCTTATGCTGTCGCTGCCACTGTTAATGCCACTGAAAACATAATTTAATCCGCTGGCGTTGGTGCCACTGCCATCGGTGAATTTAATTGGGCTGCCTGCGCCGTCAAAATCATCAACATATAATTCCAAATTCGAGGCCAGTTCTTGCACCAGCACAGTACTGTCTAAATCGCTGCTGATGTTACCTGGGTTTGATACATCCACTGTATAGGTCATCACCGCGCTAGGAATAGCTTTAGGGAAAGTTGTGCCGTTAATGGGGTCACTAATTACAGTGGTGGTGGAGTTTAATTGAAAGTCTGGATCACCTGCACAGTGGTAAAAGGTACCCGCTGGAATAACGACATGATTCCTTGAGCGATTACTGGTACTCCAATAAAAGTCATATTGATCGCCACCGGTATATTCCTGCATTCTAAATTCAATAGGGGTAAAACCAGACGAAAGCGTAATTCTAGAGCTAATATCCTGAGATGAACCCGCCGCGGCATGAAGCCCATAAAATGCGCTAACGATATTTCCATCTACCCATGCCTCCACGGCGTCATCCCCATCTACTCCAAAATAACGGCTTTCAGAATTGGCTAAATATATATAGCCTTCAAATACCGCTAAAAAGTAATCATCTACACTGGTAAACGGATTACCCGAACCATTTATATTAGAAAATATAGTTTGCCCTTGCAGGTAATTAATTGTTGCTCGGCTATCCACTAAGGCTTGATAGTCAGCAGCATTTTGCAAATCACTCACCGCATAGCCTGTGATATCAAAAAACTTCACCAATAAGCCAGGTTGCGGGCTCGAACAATCAGCCGGTATACCGGAATTACTTAATACAAAAATTGCAAAAGCCAGTGTGTCATTACCAGTATCATTATCGGGCACGCTGCCGGTTACCGTGGCACTAATATTTTGAGTGCTGCCAGTGGTGGCACCGCTGTCCAGCAAGGTAGTTAAACTTAAGGTACTCGCACTGGCGTTGCTACTAATGGTTTGGTCATACGTGCAATTTATAGTGCCAGTGGTGCCGGTGCAGCTCCAATTACTACCACTGTAGCTAGTAAGCGTTATGTCGGCAGGTAAGGTAATATCAAGAAAGGTATTGCTTGTGGCACTGCTGCTAATTTCTAAATTATTTACATTTACATTAACGTCATAACTGCTACCAGCCAACCAGGATTGGCTACCACTATCACTGCTGGTAAGGGACAGGTCTATCGTACAAACATCATGAGCGCCATAAGAAACTGAAAGCGTGGGAATCGGGCAAGCTTCACTTCTAATTTCAATATTGGCAGATGTAAACGGTAACCAATTGGCCGTTAAGTATTCATCGGGGTCCGAATAATCACGGGAAAATTGAACGGTTAAACCACCATCATTACCGGGCTCTCCCCCTATTATTTCCAATTCATGCTCGCCTTCACTTAAATAAACCGAGCCCACCAATACTTCATTGCTTATGCCACCATTTACTTCCCAGCTATTAGCCCACCATAAATCATCCAACCATTTCTCATCTAATATATTAACGGTATCTATATAAAGCCCGCCGCCGTAACCATAATCGGCTCCATAACGTATTCCCCAAAATCCGCCTTCTCCAGTTGCCACATTAAAGAGTGCTTTTGAATAGGCGATGAAATTCTGGCGGCTGCGACCCGTGCCCTGATTTTGGTTGGTTACAACCGTAAAGTTATCTGGGTGGCTACAACCGTAAGAAGTATTGTTGTCATTACCTTGTTTAAAAACCGAAATGGCTTCGTCATAACTATCAGGATCCACACCGTTGTTAGAGCGTGTATGGAATTTCACTTTACCCGTAAAATAAGGTAAATCGGAAATGGTAGTGCTTAAATTGCTAACGTCTGGGTTGCCATAATAAATATAAATGGTTTGAGGAACGCCTATATCAAGAGTGGGCACGCTCACGCTCACGCTGGCCTCTTTACTGCTTTCATCCCAACTGTTTATGGTAAACGGCAAGGGGTCAAGGTCACCATTACTGTATATGCGTAAATCATTGCCGTTAGCGCTCCACTGATATTGCGAATGCAAATTAGCACTACTTAAAAACAAATCCACCGGATAGTCAGTTAAGCCATCAAAATCAGTTTGAGTAATGGTAATGCTGGTGCGGTATGGCCAGTCGCAAGACTGCCGGGCGAAGCTTGTTTGTGTACATAAAACAACCAACAAAAACACAATAAAACGGGTCATTCATGGTCCTTGTAACTGACTTGGGCTAAAAGAATAAATAAAACGAAATAATGAGCATTATCGTCTAACGATTTATTATCAATTTGCGACTTAATTCGCAGGCACCATACAAGAAACCATGCTAGTTGGCCACATGGTCAAACCTTACAAACCAGTGATTATTTCAGACAATACGCTGCTGTAGGCCATCATTTAACTAAGATCATAATAAAGTTAGCAATCAAGCAGGGTTAAAGTGAAAGCGGGCTGGGTTTTACTGGAAAAGGAAGCGAGAGATTTCAAATTTTTAGAAAGTATCAGGTGTTAATCCAACTGGTATTTAATCAACAATGTTTGCAGGTAATTTTTCTTTCTTAATACGGTAATTTCGCGTTCAAAAACGGCCATAACCTTCTTAACTTGTGCTCGATTTTTTATATTAGGTGTAAAGGCTAAATACAGATTTTGTTTGCTAATGCAGTTAGCGTATTTAATCTCTTGGCGCAAACGCGGCTGAATACTTAAGTAATTCATCATTGAGTTGTAGGTAAGTAAAAGGGTGTCCACGCGCTTAACACGCAGCATATCTAAAACTAAACGCACATATTCGTTATTGTAGGGTCTGAACTTAAATTGGGCTTTATGCCGATACTCATTTAGCGCCGCTGGAAACGCATCTTGTGGAACCATCACGGTTCGCCCTGTCACCGACTTCGGTTCGTCAAATATCCAAGGGTCATCGGTACGGGTAAAAAAGCAAAACCTCTGCTGGCCAATTTCCAATTTAGGAAATATCAAATTAGGCGCTTCTTCCTTAGCTGGCCCTAGCAGGGCAAGTGTTTCACCCGATTCAGTGTATTTTATAGCGCGCGACCATGGATAAGCGGTAATGGTAATTTCATAGGGTGTGTTTTTAAAAATAGCCTGCATATACTCCACTAAAAAGCCTGGCTTTTCTTTATCCTGCGGACACACAAAAGGGCACCAATCTAGCGTACTAAATTTAATGGATTCCGCTTGAGTATTGTAAACAAACAAGAGTAAAAACAACGATAAAATAGCTTTGGGCTTGGCATTTTGAATGCCGTTAACCTTAGATACAATGCCCATAAGCCTGCCAGCCTCTAAATGCCTAATAGAACTATAGCAAACTATGTCGATTTACCCATTCCGGCTGCGAGTCTGATGCAGGCTAATCGCCCACAAAAAAAGCCAAGCCCGATTTCCTGCCTAAGCAAAAAACCAAACCTGGCTTTCCCATTTCAAACCGTCAGCTTTATTTTTGGTTCGGGTCAAAAATGTTCACTAACTTTTCAAAATCCTTTTAAGGCCTAAGACCTAAACTCTTTACCTAACCCGTTTTCTATCGGCCTAGCAATCCACGGGCAATCACTTCTTTCATGATTTCCGAGCTACCAGCGTAAATAGTTTGTACACGAGCATCGCGGTAGAAGCGTGAAATTGGGTATTCGTCGGTGTAACCGTAACCACCAAACAACTGTAGGCATTCGTTTACCATTTTAAGCTGCATTTCGGTGGCGGCCAGTTTTAGCATGGCTGCATCGGTAACCGTCATGGCTGAGCGCTTGTATTTGTTCATGTGCATTTCTAATAACGCACGGCACATTTCTAATTCAGTGCTGCATTCTGCCAATTTGAAACGAGTATTCTGGAATTGACCAACAGACTGGCCAAAGGCTTTACGCTCTTTCACGTAGTCTAGGGTTAAATCCAAAGCGCCTTGTGCGTGACCAATGGCCTGTACTGCACAACCTAAACGTTCACGTGGTAACTCTTGCATAAGGTAAACAAAGCCTTTGCCCTCTTCACCTAACAAGGCATCCGCTGGAATGCGCATATTTTCAAAGAACAACTCGGCCGTATCGCTGCTGTGTTGGCCCATTTTACGAATAGGATTACCGGTGCTAAATCCTGGCAAGCTGGTATCAACCAAGAATAAAGAAATACCTTTAGAGCCGGCATTTGGATCAGTCTTAGCACATACAATCACCATGCCCGCTTGGTTACCGTTAGTGATAAACGTTTTAGAACCATTCAGCACATATTCGTCACCGTCTTTAATGGCGCTGGTGCGAATTGCAGCCAAGTCACTGCCGGCACCCGGCTCTGTCATAGCAATCGCACCCACTACTTCACCGGTGGCCATTTTTGGCAGCCACTGATCTTTTTGCGCTTGGTTACCAATGTTTAAAATGTAAGGCGCCACAATATTAGAGTGGATGTTGTAGCCTGTTGCTAAACCGTGCAAACCCAAACGACACATCTCTTCCTGAATCATCTGGCATACATCAAAGCTTGCGCCTGCGGTGCCGTATTGCTCTGGAAGATCTACCAGTAACAAACCGGCTGTGCCCATGACATTCCACATTTCTTGAGGCATTTCATGGTTTTCTTCCCAACTTTCCACATGAGGCAATATTTCTTGCTCTAAAAAGCGCAACACCATGTCGCGAAACATTTGAACTTCTTCTTGGTTGGCGTTGATGTCTGTGCTCATGGGAACCTCATTAATACGGTTGGTATTGAATACTTTAAAGTTGCGAATTCTGACCATTGCCGCCAATACTTACAATGATGTAACCAGCCATTTATTTAACAAATACGGACATTATAATTCAAAATAGAGAGGACGTTGCCCATATTAGGCCTTATAATACCCGCTTAATTGCTAATATCGGACAAACAAAACCCAGTGGACCTTTGCCAATGATCACCGATAACCACACCGTGGCCAGTTACTTTGCCCGGGCTCACCTTGATAACGCGGTGCGTCTAGGGGGCCAAGAAAGCAGCATCCTCAATAGGGCTGGGCTTACCCGTGGCCTGTTGCAGCAAATGCGCTCTCGTGTATCGGCCAAACAACTGGCAACCATTGTGCGTGCTACTTGGGCGGCCAGCGATGACGAACTCATGGGCTTAACCACGCAAAAGATAAAGCTAGGTGTATTTCCACTATTGGCCAATCAGCTTTTGCACTACAAAACGTTGGGTGAAGCGCTTCAACACACGGTGACATTTTATAATCTCATCACCGATCAAATGTTTTATTCTCTGGAACAACTCGGTGATCAGGTTCACTTCAGCATTATCCCCAAGCAAGCGCTAACGCTAGAGAAAGCACCTAGGGGGTTGCCGCCCAAAAGTCTGTTAATTGAATACCTGTTACTGGTATGGCACCGCTTTCCCAGTTGGCTAGTGGGGCAGGTGATTAATTTAAATAAAGTAACGATGCAGTACCCGGTGCCAAGTCACCACCAGGAGTACCGCCTTATGTTTAATTGCCCGTGCGAATATCAAAGCCAGAGCAATACCCTGGTATTTGATGCTGAGTTTTTAAGCCTGCCTATTATTCAAAATTCAACAGAGCTAGAAAAATACCTAACCGAAATTCCCTTGCAGTGGTTTAGAAAACAAATTTTTCACGATACCTGCAGCGCCCAAGTTATGCGCATTCTAGAAGAAAGCGCGCCACCCATGGACACCAGTTTAGAAAATATCGCCCAAATACTGCACATGACCTCGCGCACCCTGCGGCGCAAGCTCACTGCCGAGGGCAGCGGTTTTCAGCAATTAAAAGACAATGCCCGTCGAGACCGCGCCATTAACTTCTTTGAAGACCACAGTCTTAGCATCAGCGAAATTGGTCGCCGCCTGGGTTACACCGAACCCGCGACTTTTACCCGAGCCTTCAAACAATGGACCGGCGTCTCGCCCAGTGCCTACCGTAATTACAGCAGCGGCAATGCCAATCAGGATTCTAGCACTCATAAAAAATAACCGAGTTCAGTTCTACCTGCGTTAAATACATATCAGGCAAACATCTAGCTCCTAAAGAATATATAAAACCACTGTGCACCCAGTAATAACGGTCAATACTTAAAGGACTTGTTTCCTAATGGCCCACACCCTGTTGTGGCTACCGTTTGTAAGGGTGACCTAGTTAATACATGGAAGACAACCAGTACAAATACGCTCAAGCGCCTTCTATATTAAAGAGCCCTCACCTGTTCATGCAGAGACTCGGCATTAGCACTAAGATTCTTATTGGCTTCGCTTTGCCTGTTTTATTAATGCTTATTGTCTCCAGCGCTGTTTATTTTAGTATCCAAAACCTGCTCGATACCGCCCACTGGGTACAACATACTCAAAGGGTTATCAGCAAAGGGCATGTATTAGAAAAGCTAATTTTAGAAATGGAAACCGGTGAACGAGGCTTCCTCATTACCGGCAAAGATGAATTCCTAGAGCCCTTCACTGCCTCAAATAAGCAATGGGGCATAGAAGTGGCCGCGACAAAATCCCTTGTAAAAGACAATCCAGATCAAATCAAAAACTTAGAAAAAATTGACCAACAGGCCCAGCAATGGTTAAAACTGGCCGCCCTGCCTGAAATCTCTCAGCGCCGCAAAGTAAAGCAAAATGTCATTAGCCTTGATCATCTACAGGAAATTTTACAAAAGAAAACTGGGCAGCATGTACTCGAAAACATCCAAAAAACTGCCAACGAATTGAAACAGCTATTTCTAGTGGCTCAAGACCAACAGGCCCTTAATCTATTAACATCCATTCTCAAAGATGTTGTCGATCAGGAAACCGGTGAACGTGGCTTTCTTATAACGGGTGAAGAAGATTTTCTTGAGCCTTATCATCAAGGCCAGCGCAACTTTAATAAGCATCTCAGTCTGCTTCGCTCGCACATATTAAATGCCCCTCCCCCCCAAGCCGTAGCCGAATTAATAGATAGGGTGCAAAAACTGGCCAGCCAATGGTATGAAGAAGCTGCATTACCTGAAATTAATATACGTAAACAAGCGTCCTCTACTCAGCAGAAGTCTGGAGAGGAAATATTAAGAAAACTGGAAATCATTCTCTCCAAAGGAACAGGAAAAAAAATACTCGACGAATTACGCAACAGCCTTAATCAGCTTAATGACCTTTATGTGAAGGCAAAAAATGACGACGCTAAAATTATAATATTGTCTATTTCAAAAGCTATGGTTGACCAAGAAACTGGGCAGCGTGGCTTTCTAATTACAGGTCAAGATAGATTCTTAGAGCCCTTTAATAAAGGGCGAAAAAACTTTAACAACGAAATAGCCAAATTCCAATCTATTGCGGAAAACACCTATTTAAAAACTAATATCACAGAAAAACTTTCTAATATCGAAAGCTCTATGAAGACATGGCAGGAGCAAATTGCTAATCCGGGAATTAAAACTCGCCGTCAAATCAATACTGAAAGCCTTTCTACTGTTGAGTTTTTGCAAAAAGAAATAAACGAAACAATTAATAGCCAGTATTTTAGAAATGCCCGAGAACACCTTAGTAAAATAAGTTTAAAAGTCGCCAATGCCAACCAGAGTAAAGGATCTTTAATAACCCAAGGCATCACCAGCACCATAATTGATCTGCAAGCTATGCTTGTTCATTATTTAATTAGCAAAGAGGAAATACAATTAGAGGGGATTAATCAGAACCGTTTCAAGCTTGATTCACTCATCACCGATTTAAGTATTTTCTCTCAGAACAAGAATACAGGCTTAAATCAGAAGGCTCTCACCAATAATATAGCCGCATTAAAATTAAACCTATTCAATTGGTACAGAGCAGATGTTGACCCTGCCATTTATGCCAGACAACATACCTCTCTAAGCCGATCATCCACAGTTGTGCAAATACAGCAGATTATTAAACAGGGCACGGGCAAAAGAATTCTTGATGAAGTTAGAAGTATTATCAATCAGGTTAACGCCATATTTTTAAAAGCAGAAAACCATTCCGCCTCCAATCTAGTTTTGAGTATTGGGAAACATATGGTGGATCAAGAAACAGGCGAACGTGGCTATATCATTACCGGCGATGATTCCTTTTTAGATTCTTATATCAGCGGTCACGCTGCCATGAAGAACGTAATCCCCAAGCTTACCAATATAGCTTCCCAAGCATTTAACATAAACACCACCTTGGAAAACATAAACACTATAGAAAAAGACATTCAATTCTGGCAGAAAACAGCGGCACAACCAGAAATAGCATTACGGAATAAAATAGATCTTGGAAAGGATACTTTTTTAAGTATTGAGACATTATTGACGAAAGGACGCAGTAAACATTTACTGGAAAGTATTCAGTATAATCTAGACAACCTAGAACAAATATTTATAAGCGCAGAAAATAAAAAAGCCCAACTTTTGGTGATTTCAATTTCAAAAGATTTGGTTGATATGGAAACAGGCCAACGTGGTTTCTTAATAACCGGTAAAGATGAATTTTTACATCCCTACCAACTGGGTATTAAATCATTGAAAGGCCATTTAACTCAATTACGCAGTACCGTTAATGCAGGTTATAACAGCCAAGAGATGATCGTAAAGATTAACCTATTACGTGAAAAAACCGAGCAATGGAGAGAGTTGGCCGCTGAGCCTGAAATCGCGCTGCGAAAAAGACTCAATGAGGCTGGTGCTTCAATGACAGATGTAACTCGCCTTATTGAACAGGGCACAGGAAAAAAAATCATTGAAAACATAAGGTCTGACATTAACCACTTCATTAACAATGAAAGAGAATTAATCATACAAAGAGGCGTTGATGCCGACACTGCAGCCTCCAGTAGTTTATTTAAAACCGTATTTGGCACCCTGTTATCTATCCTCATCGCATCATTAGCCGCAGGTTATTTGCTTCGCACCATTATCAACTCCATCAAACATATATACGATGCAACCCAGCGCGTTACCCAAGGGAATTATGACGTGGAAATTGAAGTGCGAAGTAATGACCAAATTGGAAAACTGGCCACCTCGTTTAACCTCATGACCCAACAACTGGAAGACAGTCGTGATGACATGAACTCTGTTAATATCAATCTAGAAAAGCAGACACAGGTATTGCAAGACAAGAGTCGTGAAGTCGAGGATAAAAATGAAAACTTAATTGAAGCAAAAGAAAAACTGCAAGATTACGCACAAGAGTTAGAGCAATCTAATCGCTATAAATCTGATTTTTTAGCCACTATGAGTCATGAAATACGCACGCCTATGAACGGTGTATTAGGCATGTTAGCGCTTTTAATAAAATCTGATTTAAGCCAAGAGCAAATGAAAAAAGCCAGTATGGCTCGCACCAGTGCCCAGTCACTATTAACGATCATTAACGATATTCTGGATTTCTCCAAGGTAGATGCCGGCAAGCTAGAGTTGGAAATACTCGATTTTGACATACGCAGTTTATTAGGGGATTTAGCCGAAACCATGGCCATTAAGGCTCAAGAAAAAGGCCTAGAAATTATTCTCGATGTGATACAAATTGAAGAGTCCATGGTCCGTGGTGACCCCAGTCGTATTTTGCAAATACTCACCAATTTATTGGGTAACGCCATTAAGTTTACTCACGCCGGTGAAATTATCATTCGCGCCAGCCTTAAAAGAGATGCCGATGAAATAGTCCACCTTCACTGTGCAATACAAGATACCGGCATAGGCATTCCGGCAGAGCAACAGAAAAATATGTTTAAGGCCTTCCATCAAGTAGACGCTTCCACCACCCGTAATTACGGGGGGACCGGCCTGGGCTTATCTATTGTTAAAAAGTTATGTGAACTCATGCAGGGTGATGTGAGTGTGAGCACCCCCACCCAAGGCGGCAGCTGCTTTGAGTTTAGTGTTCAGTTACGAGCCAGTGAACTTTCAAAAACAGTTATTCCTAATCTCAACATGAAGGCCTTAAACTTACTGGTGGTTGAAAATAACACCAGTAATCGCGATGTGTTATGCCAGCAACTAGAGCACTGGGGAGCCAGCGTGCAAGGAATAGAAAACGCCAACTCTGCATTGAATTTAATCAGCAAGCGTCATCAAGATCAGCAGTCGGCATTTGACCTGATATTCATAGATGAAGCCTTGCCCGATATGAACGGTATTCAGTTGGCTCAAAAAATAAAATCTGACTCTACTTGGGCCACCGTGAAGTTAGTACTGATGACGTCCATGGCCCACAGTGGTGAATCTCAACATTTTGCCAAACAAGGCTTTAGCACCAACTTCCCTAGGCCCGCCACCACTTCCGATTTATTTGATTCACTGGCAGTGCTATTAGAAGATGCCAAAGCCATTAAGGATGCCACTTCCACCAGAAATTATGATCACTTTATCAAGACAAGCAGTACAGCCAAGCTTGCGCCAGATATCGATTCTAAATCCTATTGGCCAGACAATACCCGCATATTACTGGTGGAAGATAATTTCATTAACCAAGAAGTGGCCAAGAGTTTATTAGAAGATATGAAGCTGTCGGCGGATGTGGCCAGTGATGGTAAGGAAGCATTGGCTATGCTTAATAATTCGGCTACCGACAGTCCTTATACTCTGGTATTGATGGACTGCCAGATGCCAATAATGGATGGTTACACCACCACGCAAAACATCCGTCATAATGACGCCGGTGACCGCTATAAAAAAATTCCCATTATTGCCCTTACCGCCAATGCGATGCAGGGCGATAAAGACAGATGCCTTAAAGAAGGCATGAGCGATTACCTCAGTAAACCCATTGACCCAACTGTGCTTAAAAGCATGCTCATTAAATGGCTGGTAACAGCAGATAACTCAAAGGTAAGCGTTATTAAACGGTAATAATGATAATAAATCTGGCATAGCGCCTCAAACTTTCATTTTGAAAACGCAATCCTTTGCCAAGGGATTCTTGCGCTTGTTAACATCATCTTAATATCGCAAAACCTTCAATGGAGCCTTTATGAATCACCTTTCGCCAACCGTATCCGTAGAGTGGTTACAAGAGCACCTACAAGATGACGATCTCATTATTTTAGATGCCAGTATGGAAAAGGTGGTGGGCATGGAGCCGGTGCTTTATCCAAGTTTATTATGTATTCCAAATTCCATTAAGCTGGATATTGAAAATAAGTTTCATCATCACCACGCCAGCCAGCCTCATACCATGCCCTCTGCACAGCAGTTCACTGAAGAGGCGCAAAAGCTTGGCGTTAATCAACACAGCACAGTGGTGATATACGATAACCAAGGGGTTTATGCATCGCCTCGGGCCTGGTGGATGCTTAAGAGCATGGGTGTTGAGAATGTAACTGTTTTAGATGGTGGTTTACCCAAGTGGATCAATCATAATTACGCGACTACCAACCAGTACGCAATTGCCAAGAAGGGAAATATCATTGGCTTGTATCAAGAGGGTTCACTCAGTCGTGCAGAAGAAGTATTAAATGTATTAAACAATAACGATTACAAAATTCTCGATGCTCGATCCCCCCCACGATTTTTGGCCCAAGCACCAGAGCCACGCCCTGGTATTCGTGGTGGGCATATTCCCAACTCTATTAACCTGCCCTTTTCACACTTATTAAATGGCCCCGGTTTTAAAAAAATAGAAGCGTTACAACAGATATTTTTAAAGCTGGGAGTAAAAGATACTCAGCAACTTATTTTTTCATGTGGCTCTGGTATCACGGCCTGCATCATTTTATTGGCCGCACGCATTGCCGGGCTTGATAATTTAAGCTTGTATGATGGATCTTGGAGTGAATGGGGAAGTGATGAGCAATTGCCCATTGAGAAATAAATCAGGGTTAAAATAGAGGTCTCAATTACTGGTGGCAGCACCGTATCAATTATAGATGTCTGTAATGTAATCAACTGGAGAGCTCGAACAGCTTAGGCTAGGCTGTATAATGCTGGCCTATTTTCAAACTGCGCTGTAAGAGCCCACTATGAACAAGCGAGTCACCGACAAACTTAATCAAAATGTGCGAAAGGCCCTGTATCTGGCCCATAACAAAGCGCTGGCCATTGAGGGCTTTTGTAAATTCACTTATACCCTCGAATGGCACGATTTCCCCAGCAGCCTCAGGGTCACCTGCCATTTTAAATCCACCGAGCAGTTGAAAAACTTTATCCATCATCATTTAGAGGCTTCCGTGATAAAAATTCTGCAACATGATTTTGTAAAGGTAGGAATTAAAATTAGAGATGTAAATAGGGACATATTGTTTACTGCTTAAAATATTCGCTTGTGCCTTTAAAATTATAAAAGCATAAAAAAAGCCTGTTTTTAATGCTATTTAGTCTTTCCCTTATAACAAAATGATATCTGCTCTGAAAGCTTTCTGTTCTGCCAAACTTATAATGAATCTAATCACCTATACTCAGTAAGTTAATCCTTAAATGTATTTTTTATTATGTGGACCTTAGCTAATAAGTGGCTGTGTCACTCAACGATTACTATCAGTGCATGCTTATTAATGACACTGAGTTTAACGTCACTGCATGCGACCCCCAACGACAATACAAAACCACTGGTACTGGGCAGTATCAATACCACCACAGGTAAAATTGCAGGGCAAATTATTGTAGAAGCCTATCGGCGCATAGGCATTGAAGTGCAATTAAAACTTTATCCAGCGGCTCGTTCCTTGGCTCTGGCATCTCAAGGTAAAATAGATGGGGAAGTAATACGCATACTAGACCTGCAAAAAAATCACCCCAGCTTACTTCGAGTACCCACCTCCTTCTTCTCCCTTAAGGCTAAGATATTTAAGATAGATAAAAATATTAAAGTGGAAAAAGTAGAAGACCTTGCCAATTATAAAAGCGGTGTATTACACGGCATATTATATGGCGAAAGATTAACCCAGTTTTACCCCCATATAAAAGTGCAATCTATATCGCAACTCTTTCGCATGTTACTGAATGGTCGCCAGGATATTGATCTGGCCATTGTGACCGAACTGAGTGGCTCTGAGGTATTGGCTAGAGAATTTCCCAATTCCGTCATCGTCATGGATGATGTGGTTCTCTCTCAACACCCTGTTTATCATTACCTGCATCAAAGCAATCAAAAAATACTGCCAAGCATTAACCATTCTCTGAGTGAAATGCTTAAAGAGGGCAAGGTACAGAAAATGCTTGATCATTTCTTATCAGAACTAGGGAAACCCATTCCTTAAACTTTCCCCGACCTCAAATTATCAAGTACTGATCGTTGCCCCTGTCCGTTTTTAATAGTCCCTAGCATGCAGTGCATAACTGGACAATATAGAATAATAGGTAGCATAAACTACCAATTAAGCTGCTGGTATTATCAATACCCCGGTATTGGTCATTTTTTATTAGTAATTTCATTTCATTTTTGTTATTTTTAATCAATCGTTTAATTAAATATCAAGTATGGTTTACCATAACTCCAGATATCTAAATTTATGGCTATGAAATTAGGTTTTATAGCCAATCAGGCTCACCCGGTAAGCCTCAATATTCCGAGCCATTAATCACCTTCTTAATTTAATCAGTCCTTGATTTAGCCCAAGAGCTAAATCAAGCGGAGCCCATCATGAAGCTTGCAAGACTTAAAAGCGCCCTTAAGAAAAAATCGGCCCTGCCTAAAATTGTCGTTATGGGTTTGGCCATAGTAGCAATGGCGGTATGGTTAAAAGCCAAGCCGGCCCATCAGGGCATTGAACATCAACCCGTATTAGTGGAATACATAAATGCCAAAGTTCAAAAAAATACTCCCCGAGTTGAAGGCTTTGGTTTAATAAAACCCAGAGTTAAATTTGACGGCATTGCTGAAGTTTCTGGTCGTATCATTTTTCTTAATCCGCAACTAATTGCCGGTGCTACTCTAAGTAAAGATACCTTACTGGCCCGCATTGATGATACCGACTACCAATTGGCCTTGGCCCAGGCTCAAGCCAATATCATCATTTATCAAGCTCAGCTAACTGAATTAAAACAAAATCAAAACAGCGTTAATAAAAATCTGGCCTTAGTAGAGAAAAAAATAGAGATAGCACTAAGGGAATTTAAACGTAAACAAAATTTACGTAATCAAAAATCAATTTCTGAATCTCAATTAGACAATGAACAACAACAGGTTTTAAACCTACGCCAAGAAAAGGTATCACTACAGCAGCAACTAGACATTTTACCCAGTCAAAAACAAAGCTTAAACGCGCAGCTAAATTCGGCCATCGCGCTTTCTCAGCAACAACAGCGCAATATAGATCGTACCAATATCACCCTGCCCTTTAGTGGCCGCATTAGTGCTGTAAAACTTGAAAAAGATCAATTTGTAAGCCAAGGCCAATTAATGTTTTCAGCCCAAGGCATTGAACAAGTGGAGATCGAAGCCCAGTTCACCCTAGAGCAACTGCGCCCGTTTATAGAAATGGCCATACAAACAAGTGGTGATCGGCCAATTCAATTAAACAGTTTAATAAAAGATAATCGGCTTCGCGCCCAAGTTGAATTAGCGTTAACACCAGGAGAGACTTGGCCCGCCGGTGTGATCGCTTTTCGAGAGGGTTTAGACCTTCAAAGTCGCACTTTGGGCGTGTTGGTGCGTATTGAAAAACCTTATGAAAATATTATTCCAGGTAAACGCCCACCCTTGTTAGAAGGCATGCAAGCCAGTGTTAAATTAATGGCCAATGCCATTGATACCATTGCGGTTCCGGTTTCAGCCTTGCACCTAGATAACATTTATTTGGTCGGTAATGACAGCAGTCTTAATAAAATCAGTATTAAGCCTAAACTCATTATGAATTCAGTGGCTTTGTTTTCCCCACAAGACTTATTGCCCAATAGTCGTATTATCACCAGTGATCTAGTACCGGCCATTCAGGGCATGCATTTAAGCTTGCAGCATAATATTAAGGCGCAAGTTGCATTGGACAAGATGCAAATGGAGAGAAGTGTTAAAGAAGAAAACACAAGCGTTGTCGCCGTTAAAAATATTCAAGCAGGAGCAAAATAATGTTACGTTTTTTTGCCGGCCACCCCACCGCGGCCAACCTGTTAATGCTGGCATTTTTGTTTATTGGCCTAGTGACCATTCCCACATTAAAAAGGGATACCTTCCCTGAAATAGACAAGTACGAAGTTCAAATAAACGTCGTTTACCCAGGTGCCGCTCCCAGTGATGTAGAAGACGGTATTTGTCGGCCGTTAGAAGATGCTACCAACAGCATTAGTT
The DNA here is from genome assembly GCA_036960565.1 of Bermanella sp. GTDB lineage: Bacteria > Pseudomonadota > Gammaproteobacteria > Pseudomonadales > Oceanobacteraceae > Bermanella. The sequence continues at coordinate 76,453 of JBALXQ010000020.1, read as the reverse complement.
TTATTGACGAATTACGATGTGAGGCACGCACCAATAGCGGTGTTATGACGATTAAAATGCAGCAAGAGGGAGAATTCAAAAATTTTCTCGATGATATTCGCTCGGCGGTAGATGGCATAGATAATTTTCCCCTTGATGCCAAAACGCCCATCATCACCGAATTAGGTCGCACCACGCCTGTGGTCACGGTAGCCCTACATACACAAGACAATACAGCCATCAGTGCTGGTCAATTAAAGGATTTGGCCGAAGCGGTAAAAGCCAAAATGCTGCAAGATCCAGGCATTCCCTTGGTGACTCTTGAAGGGTTTAGTCAGCGCCAACTAAGAGTTGAAATTAAAGACCACATACTAAGACGATATAGTATTAGTACTCAGGATGTGGCCAGTATTTTACAGAAGCAAAACATTAATTTGCCATTAGGGACCTTACAAACGGGTGATAAAGATTACAACCTACGATTTTTTGACGAGCGCATTACCGCACAAGGTTTAGCTCAGGTGGTGATATTAAGTGCAGACAATGGTGCTGAAATCACCCTGGGTGATATTGCTATTATCACCGATACATTTGAAAAAGAAGAAGAATTCATTGTATTTGATGGCCAACGGGCTGCCCTATTAAAAGTAGCCAAAAATAGTAACGATGACAGTCTTAATATACTGGCTAATGTGAAAACCTTTATTGAGAACATTAAACCCACTCTGCCGGCGGGATTACAATTTACGCTTACACAAAATAATACTTCCATCGTAAAAGATCGCTTAATGATGCTACTAGATAATACTTGGCAGGGCCTAATTCTGGTGTTTTTGACGCTCATGTTATTTTTTGGTGTGCGTTACAGTTTTTGGGTCATCATGGGTCTGCCCGTGAGTTTTTTAGGCGCCATGTATGTGATTAGCCTAACCGGTATTAGCATCAATATGATGAGTACAGTGGCCCTACTGTTGGCTCTGGGCATATTAATGGACGATGCGATTGTTATTGCCGAAAGTGTTGCCGCACAACGCCAAGCAGGTAAGTCGCCATTAGATGCAGTAGTGGATGGCACCGCCAGAGTGGCGCGAGGCGTGGCTTCATCATTTTTAACCACCGTATTTATGTTTGGTTCCATGATTGGTTTACAAGGAGATTTAGGGCAAGTACTAAAAGTTATTCCTATCGTTTTAATTATTGTAATTTCGGTAAGTTTAATCGAAGCCTTTTTCATTCTGCCCAATCATCTATTCCACACCATGAGTAAAAAAGATCAACATGATAGCGGCTTACAAATTTGGGTAAATAAGGTATTTGAAAATGCTCGCGATAAACTGGGGGTCATCATTGAAAAGGCCATTGCGCACCGTTACGCGGTCATTGGCTCCACCATTGCTACCTTGTTAATTTGTATTTCGTTATTAATTTCTGGGGTTTTAAAATTTAATGCACTGCCCGCCATAGACGGTGATGTGTTAGAAGCACGTTTAACCATGCCATCGGGTACCCCTTTAGCCGAAACTAGAAAGCAAGTGGATATCATTATGGCTGCCTTAAAAGCCAGTAATGTCACCCTATCGAAGCGTGAACCCGAGCCTTTAGTGAGACACACCAATATTCAATATGGAAAAAATGTGGATGCCTTTGAAACAGGGCCGCATTTAGTGACCATTAGTGTGGATTTACTGACAGCACAACAGCGTAGTACCACCATTGATGACATCATATCTAGCTGGCAAAAAAATACCCCTGCGTTGCCTGGCATTGTTAGCCTGATATTTACCGAACCGGCCTTAGGACCTTCGGGCCGAGCCATTGATATTCGCCTCAGTGGTTTAAAACTTGAAAATTTATCACAGGCATCTTTTGAATTGCGACAATTTCTAGGGGGCTATACCGGGGTTTATAATGTGTTTGATGATTTACGCCCAGGAAAGCCCGAATTATTTATTCGCTTTAAAAATAATGCGCGCGCTTTAAATATAGATGCCCAAGCCATTAGCAACCAATTACGCGGTGCCTTTAACGGCATTATTATCGATGAGGTGTACCGCCCTATTTCAGTTGTACAAAATAATCAATACCGCTTAAACAGTGCCGACAATGTGGAAATAGTAGTACAACTGAATCAGGATTTAAACGATCCACAAAGTCTAAACGATTTAAGAAATTTCCCCATCATTCACCCTATTAGTAAAAAGATTATTCCTTTATCTAGCCTAGTGACGTTTGAAAACAAACGTAATGTTTCGCGTATTCAGCGCATAGGCAGTGTGCCTACGGTTTCAGTATTTGGGTCTATCAATAAATTACAAGCCAATACCACTGAAGTCATTAATGATTTACAGAAAAAACAGTTACCGGCCTTGCTTGAAAAATTCCCAGGATTAAAAGTGAATATTGAAGGAGAAGTGAAAAATGGCAAGATTACCCAAACCTCTTTAAAAAATGGCTTACTGATTGGGCTAGTTGGTGTATTTATCTTATTGAGTTTTCAATTTCGCAGTTATGCCGAACCGTTAATCGTGATGATATCTATTCCCATGGCCTTAATTGGCGTAATACTGGGGCACCTGCTCATGGGCCATAATATGGCCATGCCCAGCATGATAGGGTTTGTATCCTTAGCAGGAATAGTGGTTAACGACGCCATACTGCTGGTGGAGTTTGTTAAACATCATGTGGCGGAAGGCTTAGACTTACACACTGCCGCCCGACAAGCCAGTCAAGACCGAATGCGCGCCATATTACTCACGACTCTCACCACAGTCGCTGGCATGTTGCCCTTATTGTTTGAAACCAGTTTACAAGCACAAATACTCATTCCACTGGTGATCAGTATTTCCTTTGGATTATTAGTGTCTACCTTATTGATACTCATTGTGCTGCCTTGTTTGTATACAGTGTTGCAAGATTTTAAAGGCAATAAACCGACGTAAATATTTTACGCTAACTGAGTGAAGTTAATTTAAGCTTCACTCAGTTGCTTATTAAACATGCTTTATAATTTAAATACTCTTTTAGCATTGTCATGTAAAAACAACTGCTTACTTTCTTCATCTAGCTCCAACATATCTAGCTGCTTTAAACAATCTGCTGGCATTAACATGGGAAAATTACTGCCAAACATAACCTTATGCTTACCACTGCCTTTTATAAAATCGACTAACGCCTGAGGATAACGCTTGGGCATATAGGCACTGGTATCGATATAAACATTAGGAAATTTTCGTGCATACACAATCATCTCTTCATGCCAAGGCGCGCCTATGTGTCCACATACAATTTTTAAGTCAGGAAAGTCTAGAGCAATGCGTTCAATGTGGCTGGGCTGGCCAGTACGGGAAGTACATAAAGGGCCAGTGATGCCCACCTGTAAACACACAGGTACATCTAGCTCTACACACTCGGCTAACAGCGGATAGTACAGGGGATCGGTGCAAGGCTTATCCCACATCCACTGCACAATGCGCAGGCCTTTAAAGTTATGCTCTTTCACATACTTGCGTAATGCCCTCACGCCTTCCATGGGTTTGGATAAATCCGCTGAGGCCAAACCCACAAATAAATCAGGGTAACGCTCAATACAGTCTTTCACTTCTTCATTGCTAATAAGGTCCCCGTTTGGGCTCGACCAGGAAGCGATAAGAGCACGACTCACGTTGGCCTGACCCATGGCGGCTACGGTTAGCTCCAGCGGTACTGTCATCTGTTGCGTAGTTTGCTTAGTCCAGCGTTTTAACGAATCAAAACATGGGTGATTTACAAAACGGTTAGTGGGGTGTTGTGCCCAAACATCTATAACCATGATAGCCCTCCAAATAAGTGACAACCACCTTGTCAGAGTGACAATGCCATTGTCAAGCACCGTATAATTCCCAATTGGACATTTTAATAGTAGGCTTGCCCCATATTGCTGTTAATTGCATGGAATTGTTTTAATGAGTTCAACTAAACCCTTAGCTACTGGCAACACGCAGAGTGCCGCCTTGCAAACCGTGGTGGCCAGAATTACGACCTGTCAGCAAAGTTTACAGCGCCAGGGTATGAACCTAGGTTCGGTGAGTAAAAAGGGCAACGCTTTCTGGGGGGTATTGAGGCTCATTAACCAACATGGCTCAATGACGGTGCCACAAATTGCGCAACACCGTAAAGTTAGTCGTCAGCGTATTCAGGTAATGATTGATGAGTATGTAAACGAGGGTTATCTAATCCTGACCGAAAACCCCAGCCATAAACGCTCAAAACTGGTGGCATTAACCAAGCTGGGCCAGCGTGAATTTACAAGCTTGTCTGATATTATTTTTTCTCAAATTGAAAAAACAGCCCATGAGTTTAAAAAAGAAGAGTTACAAACTGCTGCACGAGTATTAGAAAAATTACAAAATTTGTTAGACGAAAATTAATCACGCAGTAAATTTCACAAGCGCTGTTATCTTATATCCACTCATAATTACGCCTAACACTCATGCCAGCAGTCGTTTTATTTCCTCAACTAATAATTTGAATTCCAATGGCTTTTCAAATACTGCATCGGCCCCCATCTCCTTGGCTACGGAAAGATAATTACTGCTACCAATTCTACCACCACCTGAAATCACTATTATTTTTGGCTTGGCTTTCACGGAATCAATCACCACCGCGGTTAACAGTTCAATACCCTCAAACTCAGGCATAACGATATCGGTAATGACTAGGTCTGGGCTGTCTGTAGTGATCATATCCAGGCCTTGCTTACCATTAAAAGCGGACAGCACTGTAAAGCCCTTGTACTCCAGATATTCTCTTAACGATTCATTAAACACTTCGTCATCATCAACCAGCAAAATCTTACTCATAACATTGCCTATTCCTGTCTGTCAGCTTTTAGTTTAATCGTGTTTGTGGCAGTGACAAGGTAAAGCAACTGCCCTGCCCTTCCTCACTGGAAACAAGCAGCATGCCACCATGCTCCTGGATAATGCCATAGCTAATAGACATACCAAGACCTGTGCCCTTACCCACTTTTTTGGTGGTGAAAAAGGGGTCAAATATTTTAGCCACCAAAGCTTCTGACATGCCTTTACCCCTATCCTGCACATCAACACAAACATTATCGCCCGAAAGATAAGAACACACGATTAGGCGTTTATCATCACTTTCTTCCATGGCGTCTCGTGCGTTAGTGACCAAATTTGTCAATACTTGCTCGATCTGAATATAATCGCAGTTTACTTTTGGCAGGTCCGAAGCTAACTCTAGGGTCAGGGTTATACTCGCCATTTTCAATATTTCAGCCAATAAAACAAAAGACTCTTCCACAACCCAATTCATATCAGTCTGTGAGAATTCATGTTCTCCCTGGCGACTAAACACCTTAAGGTGATTAATTATTTTGGCCGCCCGATCCACCTGCCCCATAATTCTCTCTAGTTTTGCAATGACTTTTTTATCATCAACTTTACTTTCCCCCATTAATTCATGGGCAAATTCAGCACTGAGTTTAATCGCTCCAAGAGGCTGATTTAATTCATGAGCAAGGCCAGCTGAAATCTCACCGATAGAGGCCAATTTTGCCGATTGCAGCAATTGCCCTTGGGTATTAATTAATTGCTTATTCATAATCAGTAACTGATGATTAACTTCCATTCTTTCTTTTGTGCCTAGCTTTATTGAGGAGATCATCTTTTTGAAATCATTAGAAAGCAGACCTAGTTCATCTTGCGAATCAATCTTCTGTAACGCATCAATGGAATATGAAAAATAGTCTTCCACTTCTTCTTCCAACGAGTAATATTTTACAATTATATTTGCGGCATGCTGCAACTGCTTAATCGGGTCAACTAGTTGCTTGGCTATTCGAACATAAGATATATATAGAACGATAAATACCAAAATAAATTCAATTAAAAGTATTACCATAAATACTTTTAGTTGTAGTTCAATATCCTCATGAATACTGTCAATTTGAGCTAACTTTCCATAATGCGCTTCGTCAACAAAATTGAGTATTTGAGTAGCCTGAACCACATAGTGGCTCTCATGAACACTTAAGGCCTGAAATAAATTATTGGTAAGGACAAAACCGACAATTTTCACAGTTAACAATCTTAGCTCGTCTATACTAGGTTCAATCTCTTCCGCCAGTGACATGTCGTTAATCAGATCGTGTTTAAGTGCTAGCCCTCTAAAATCTACCATAACAGCCGCCAAACCCTCTGCACTGGCAAGTATTAATGCGTCTCGGTCCTTTTCCTTTAAATACAGAAGCCGAACTAAATCTTGACTAATATTGGCCACTTTAATTTCAAACTGTGAAAGAATATTTTTCTGTTCAACTAAATCTATAATTAAATTATTACTTTGACGATAACTGTTATAGAAGATAGACAGACTTAAGAAAATAACAACAAGGCCTATTGAGTAAAAAAATGAAGGCAACAAAAATTTCTTTTTAATCGTGATATTTTTACTACTGAAAAATAAAGGCATAAATAGTTCCTCTATTTAACAGAAAAAACCTGCACCCTATGATTGGCTGTATCGGCCACATAAAGTTTACCGGTGGGACCAATGGCAATGCCATGAAGGTTTCCAAACTCTCCTGCTTTCCTGCCACTGCTACCAAACATGTATTGGAATTCACCCAGAGCATTAAATTTCTGAATTCGACTATTTCCTATATCGGCTACAAAAATATTATCCTCTTTATCTATGGCCACACCGGTAGGCTTTCTAAATTCCCCTGGGGCACTGCCTTCCTTACCCCAGGTCTTTAAAAAATTGCCTTTCTCATCAAATATTTGAATTCTGTGATTGCCTAAGTCAGCTACCACCAAGTGGCCCCTGCTATTATGTTTGGCGGCTTCTGGTCGAATTAACTCACCTTGATCACTGCCTGTTTTTGCAAAAGAGAACTTAAATTCACCCTCCATATTAAAAACGCTAATTCGATTATTACCGGCTTCGGGCACATACAAGTGGCCATTGGGATGATAGGTCATGAATTCGGTCTCTAAGGTAAGACCTTCTTTTTCACCATAACCACTGTAGGTTAAAAGATGCTGGTATTCGCTGGAGTACTTTTTGATGTATCCGCTTAGGTAATCGGCAACATGAATATTGCCTTTGGAGTCGATGGCGATGCCTTCGGGTTTTTTCAGGTTTTCATTACCCTGCCCTTTACCACCAAAGGAGGTGACATAGCGGCCATCCAGTCTAAATACCTGCACATTGGAGTTTAGTGCATCGGTAATTAAAACATGGCCGTTATAATCAAAAGCAAAATCTTCTACATACTTGAATTGACCATCACCACTGCCTTCACTACCAATAATATTAATAAGCTGTGCATTATCGCTGCCACTGGAGCAACTCACACAAGCTAAAACAATCAACAAGTAAAACAGAGGTGTTTGTCTAACCACAAATTTGGCCATAAGGCCCCCATACCCAGAGTACTTTTTGAGTATAGGAGAGAACCGAGCAAGTAATTAATACTTTTACACCTGGCTCACCGGATGTGAGCACAGTCTAATTGACCTTGGGGGACTAAGATTGGCAGTTAATAAACGGCCTTGTGGGGGTTACAAAAGCCCCTGATGAATGAAGACTTTACGCAGGCTCGTCACTGGCATACAACCTGATTTTAGATACACCTCATGAAAAGCCTGATCTAGCTCCAGCGTATTCAATCCCTTTTTATTGGCTTGCTGAATATCCCTCTTTAATTGCCACACCATTTGATTACCCGTTAAATAACTTAGCGGATAACTTTGCTCGGTGCTGTACCAGTTTAGCTCGGCCTGTACACGACCATCAGTGAAACCTGTGGCCTGCTTTAACAACTTGGCAGCATTCACAAACACATCGTCACTATCAAAGGTTAAATCTAGCCCTACATTTAAATAGTCTTTATTATTTGTCATAAAATACAAATCTATGCCCACCCGAGCCACCAAACGTGACATCTCGCGCTTGGCAATGAAGCGCACTTCATCTACTAAGTCGGCTTCTATGTAACCCACATCTAGCATGTAGTCTTCCAGCATCGTGGTCCAACCCTCAGCATGCTCATTGGCCGAAAAAATACGCCTAATAAACGAAGGGTGATGAGCGGCAGTCGCAAATTGTAAATGATGGCCGGGAATGCCTTCGTGAATCATCATCACCGGAATGCCCAGCTCGGTGTGTTCGGCCAACTGATCGGCTTTAAGGGTAAGGTAAACTAGACTGGTTTTCTTGCCTTCCCTCAGGGCAAGTGGTGGCCACATGGCGCCAGCTGGAATCACTGGTTCCAGAAAGCTAGGGGTTTGCATAATTTTTATAGATTGCTGCTCGGGCAGAGCAAACAATTTACGTTCTTCTACAAATTTATTAATGGAATTAATTTGCTCAGAGTAATAATCCAGCACACTATCAAGTTTGCCGTTGGTTAATTTGGCGGCAAACTTCTCATTTAAAAATTCATGTAAATCACTTTCACTGGTGTCTGCGGACAACGTGTATTTTTTACAAAGCTTCACACTGAGTTCATTTAACAGGGTTTGAGTTTTACCCATAAAATCCCTCGCCATTTGTGCTAGTTGTTGTGGCGACTGGGGAATTTGTCGTATTGCTAGTAACTCTTTTACCTTTTCTTCACCAATGGTAAATTCGCGAATACTCGAGCGCGATTGCAAATCTTTAATGTACAGGCTCATAGCCTCATTACATTCGGTTATTGCGCATTTTAGCTTGGACAATTGCGGGAAGTTTTCCTGCTTAGCCCAATTTAAAATGGTGTCGAATAAATCGGGTAAACCTTCCCCTTGTTCAATTTCAATATCACACCAGCGTTTAATCGGTTCACTGATCACCTCACGTTCAATGGCCAGATAGTTAGGGGCTTGTTGTAGGCGGCTGAGTATATCTTCAAGGCGAGCATGACTGGTGCGTTCATCGTTAACAAATAATTGAAAAATACCGGCACTGATGCCATCCACGCCACCAGGCTGCCGACAACGTTGGGGCTGCCCATGCTGACTCAGCTCATTAAAGAAAATGTGCTGGCCGAGGTATCGACTCATTAAATCAAGGTCGAGTTGTTCATCAAAATCAGTCCCCTGACTGCTTTGAATTTTTGCCAATAATTCTTTCGCCAAACGCGTATCTTCATGCATGTGTTCAAGGCTGGGGTCTCCCAACTGCCCGAGATAATCAACAGCACCAAGAGACATACTGGTATCGGCGTCGGCCAACACATATTGTTTAAACTGGCTTTGGATAGATAAAAATTCAGACATAGTAGGCCCTTTGAGTGCCAAGGCTTAAGTTCAGACCAAGACAACGATAAAACAATAAAAAGTCGTAATTCACTCTTTAATTTTCCCGCGGCTATATACCAAATTACCACTGTCACGCCACGGCTTATGCTTATTCTAGCTTACAATCCCGACTCACCCCATGCTTGAATCAACTGATATTCAATCCATTTGGGGTTGTTACTACTTAAAAGCAAAATAGCCGGCATTCGGCAGGACAACTCGCCAGTTCCTTGCTAATTTTTAAGAGGGTGTAAGTGTTATCGCTTTCAAGCCCGTTAAGGGGCAAAACCCAATATTTAGGAGTGCATCATGAAGGAAAGTGAATATTTAAAAGATCGTACTGATTTAGTACAGAAATTTAAGGACTTTCCTTTTTTGCGCAACATCCATTCCCAGCATTTATTGGACATGCTGCAGCTAAGCAAATTACGCAGTTACGATCAGGGCGAGGTTATCACCCCTGAAGGCGTATACGACAGCTGGATTTATGTATTAGTGTACGGCGAGGTAGTCGTCACTAAGGGTAGCAGTGAGCTGGCCCGTTTTAATGAAAGTGGTGACACTTTTGGAGAGCTAGCCATCATAGATGGTGAAGCACGATCGGCCACCGTTACGGCTGCGATCAATACTAAGTGCCTGGCCATAGACGCGTCTTTTTTAGATCGCTTGCCGGTGGAAGAACAAAGCGCTTTTTACTCTATATTTTATCGAATGCTCGCAGAAATTTTATCCAAGCGCTTACGAGAAACCGGACAGGAGTTGGCCAGTTGCAAGGCGCAGCTCAGCCAATTGAAATAACATTCATGTCCGTTATTAACACTTTTTATGTTTTTTGAACTTTAGATGGATATTTGCTATCCATAAAGTAAGTTAAATAAGTACATGCCTTTAAACTCTTAAACTGTGCATTATTTTTCATAATCAAATCTAAAGTGAGAGTTTAGGATATCTCCTGTCTTTTTGTCTGTTTGATTAAGCTAGCATGCACTTTCAAAAAAAATAATAGTACATTACATGGAACGTAATCATGCGCGATATCGATAAATCAAAAGAGCAGCTAATTGCCGAGTTAAATCAAATTCGAGCCACCGAAAATACCTACTCCACCATTTTTAATAATTTATGGGACGGCATTTCAATGCTGGATGAGCAGGGTAAAGTAATTGAAGTCAACCCGGCTTATTGTGAAATGTTGGGGTACACCAAAGAAGAAGTTTTAGGTCAGCCCGTTACTAATTTCATTCACCCAGAATGCCACCACACATTAGATTCATTTCAGCAACAATTAGAAACGCAAGGGCGCGCTTCTCTAGAAAGCGTCGACATTCATAAAGATGGCTCATCCATTCCCATACTGGTACGAGGTATTCCCTGTGATGTCATGGGGGAGAAAAGAGTGATAGGTGTCACTCAGGATATTTCCGTTCAAAAAAAATATGAAGAAAAGTTAAAAGAAAGTGAAGCCAAATACATCGACCTATACGAAAACTCTCCTTCGGCATTTTTGTCAGCTTGCTATCAAAGTGGCATCATTATTCGCTGCAATCGAGCGCTTGCTCAACTATTAGGGTTTAGCCAGCAAGAATTACTAAATATGAATGCTAAACATCTTTTTGCCGACACCGAACAGGGAATCCATAAAGCAAAAAGATACATGAAAAAAACTATAAAGGGCTTTCACATAAAAAATTGCCAGCTGCAAATGAAGCATAAAAATGGTGAAATTATTTGGATAAGCTTATCTGAGCGCCCCATTACAGATGCCAAGGGTTATGCCATAGAGAGTCGTATCACCATAACAGACATTAGAGCGCAAAAAAAACTGGAAGCATCCTTGATAAAATCACAAGAAAATTCTGATCGAGCTAACGTGGCAAAGTCACATTTTCTATCACAGATGAGCCACGAATTGCGCACGCCCATGCATTCCATTCTGGGCTTTTCACAATTACTCGAAAGGGAATTTGAAAATACCCCGCAAGGGGACTATGTCAGTTATATTCTAAACAGTGGCAAGCACTTGTTGTCCCTCATGGATGATATATTGGATTTGTCTAGAATTGAGTCGGGAAAAATACCACTGAACATTCAAAATATCGAACTGCTACAGGTAATAGAAAAATGTACCCTGGCCATGAAGGACATATCTCAAAAGAAAAGTGTCACTTTATTTGTTGAAGAAAAGCATAAATTTAAACGCATCATCCGAGCCGATTTCACACGTATCACTCAGGTTTTGCTTAATATCCTATCCAACGCCATTAAATATAATAATCCGGGTGGACAGGTAGTTTTAACGGCCCAAAACATTAATGAAGAGAGTGTCCGTATTAGCGTGAATGATAATGGATTGGGCGTTAAGCAAGCGCTACAAAGTGAAGTATTTACCCCTTTTAACCGGTTAGGCCGGGAAAATAGCGAGATTGAAGGCACTGGTATCGGCTTAGTTATTTCAAAAAAGTTGGTTGAGTCCATGAATGGCACTATTGGGTTCACCAGCACAGAAGGAAAAGGCAGTCAGTTTTGGATTAATATTCCCTTGGCCAACCAAATGCAAATAGCCACACAAACAAATATTCAAAAGCAAAGCGAATCCACTACTGCCATTAGCTCAAAAGCACAAACCGTTTTGTACGTGGAAGATAACCCCGTAGATATGCAGCTAATGAAAATTCTCATCAAAAACAATTTCCCCAATGTGAATCTATTAGTGGCCGCCAATGCTGAACAAGGAATAGCGTTGGCTCATAGTCAGTCTCCTAGCATTATTATTTTGGATATTCTTTTGCCGGGTATTAACGGGTTGGAAGTATTAAAGCGCCTCAAACAATCGCCAAAAACCCGCGACATTAATATTATTGCTCTCACCGCCGAAGCCTCTCAGAAAAATATTGATGACGGATTGTCCGCTGGCTTTTATGCTTATCTCACTAAGCCGGTGGATCTTAATGTGGTCACCGAAACCATTAACAAAGCCAGTTTCAACACACACTAACTTTAACTAGTAAAATAAGGATTAAACCCGGTTGGAGAATCACGCGGGTTTAACCCTTGTAAAAGCTTTAACCGTGGTTATTTATTAACTTACAAAAGCATCAAGCTCTGGCAACATCACCACACTTTCCTGTTCATTGGGGTCGGTACGAGCCACTATTCCCACACAACTATCTGTTTGGCTCTTGTTAATAGAAAGATGAGCACAACCTGCGGGGATATATTGCAAGTCACCAGCCTTAACCGTGACGTGCTCTGATAAATCATCACCAAAATAGGTTTCCGCTTCACCACTCATGAGAAATAACATCGACTCATGCCCCTCATGTTTATGGGCCTGAGCACGACCACCTGGTGGTATGGTAATTACGTGCATACTCAATCCGGTAGCGCCCACCGACTCTGCGGTTAAGCCCACACGATAAGGTAAGCCTGTCTTGGCCATGAAAGTATTTTTGTTGGTGAGCATTTTACAGGTGGCTTTCATAGGACTTCCTTAAGAATTTCAGCTGGAGATAAAGGTTGTGGTGTTGGAATGATGTCATGGGCACTTTCATGAACATACAGCCATTCAACGCCATTGGGTGTGCCTTTTGTTAAGCGCAATAAGGCGCTATCAAATTTCTTATTACTCTCTCCATCTTTTATTAAGTCAAACACGGCTAAAACATGATCCTCTTCGATAGTGTTCAATTTAAGATTTACAATTCGTGAAGGAGCATCACCACTGCGCGAACCATAAAGGGTTAATAGTCGTTGCCAATATTGGTGCTTGTTCATCATCACCCCATTGGTTAGCACCACATGAAAGTCTTCGGCCAAGGCATCAAAAATAGGGCGAACAAACTTTTCTTCATTTTTACACAGCCCACGTGACCACTGATAAAACATTTCATACCACTGATTAATTTCATCACTTGCTCGTTGTTTTAGACAGTCTTCTTCATTCCGACTGTTTTTTATTGTTAACGCACTCATTTATTCCCCTCTGTTTAATTATTATTTTTTAAAAGAATTGACGCCCTAAACGGGAAATTATCCCAAGTAAAACGAAACTTCCGTCTAATGTTTTAGTTCATATTTTTAAAAATACAAATTACCAATGAGTGCAAATTCACTTCTTAAAATATTGGCAAACCCCGACCAAAGAATTGAACAGAAATTAAACTATATTGCATGTAAATTAATGACATCCACAAAACAATGAAACTTGAATAGCTGTAAAAAATTCAAATTTAGTTTTGCATGGATCAATGGGAATAAGTTTGAGGTGTGGCGTGTTGAATATTACTTGCTAAAGTTTTAAGTTCACTATAGTAATAAAAACCAGCATTTAAGGGTGGTTAGAATACACTCTACTACTTCGCTAAAATAAAAGGACTTAACATGGCTTATCCCACCGCAGTGAACGATCAGATTACCGATTCCGTGACCCAGGTAAATACCAAAGTACTGGGAGAGGCACCAGCCATGGCTATGGGTAATGTCTATCTGGCTACTTCACAAGCATTAAGTAATGCCGCACACAATGCCACTTTCGTTCAACAAAATACGGCTATCACCGCCCAGGCCGCATTGACTCAGGGGGTTGCGACCCTGTATTCCATTTCATCTATCCCTTGGGCTTTGGCAGCTGCTTCGTTAGCGACAATCAATGATTTAAACAAGACAAGCTAATCACAAATAGGCGGAGTTAAACTGATTTTCCTTGCTGTTATTCACTATGTTAATGGAACAGAGATTATCTTTGTCCGCCCTATTGCCCTGGTTAAATATCCAGTATCATGTGGCCTTTTTACGCTTGGGCGATACAATGGAAAAATTCAGCACCATCCGCAAACGGGCCGCCCACCGCAAGGGTGGCGAGAAACATTTAAAAGCTTTAATTCCCAAGCCATTAAACAATAAGCAGCTGGTTAAAATCAGTGACTATGAATGGTTAGAAGAGTTTACCCGCAAGATATTCCAGAGTGGTTTTTACTGGTCGGTAATAAATAAAAAGTGGCCAGGGTTTCGTGAGGTGTTTTGGGATTTTAATGTTAAAAAACTGTTGATGATGCCCCCTGAAATGCTGGAAGAAAAATCCAGTGATGTGCGTATTGTGCGTAACTTTAATAAAGTAAAAACCATTCCAGTGAATGCTTCAATGATTCACTTTTCCAACAAGGACAATGGCATAGCGTTTAACCAATTCATTGCAGATTGGCCAGTGAATGACATTATCGGCTTGTGGGCATGGCTTAAGAAACACGGTGCTCGCCTGGGAGGTAATAGCGGCCCCTATGCCCTACGTGAAATGGGCAAGGATACCTTTTTATTATCTCGCGATGTGGAAGGCTACTTGCGTGCCCATAAAATTATCGAAGGCGGATTGCAAAGTAAAAAATCATTAAAGGCCGCACAAGATTTCTTTAATGAGATGAAATCACAAAGTGGGTTGTCTATGCAGGAGATCAGCCTAACGATTGCTTACAGCGTGGGTGATAATCGCGACGAATAATTTTACTTTTTTCCCGAATTCGCTTTAAAATGGTGCGGCTATTCAAACGCCGCAGCCATATAATCGATAAAACTTCTCACCTTACTGGACATATGTTTACGGCTAGGATAAACCAAAAAAACATCAATTTTCCAAGGTTTGTAATCTGTAAATAACTCAACCACTTCTCCTCGTTCTAATTCTTTTTCTAAATTAAAATGAGGGATGCGAGTAATACCCTGTCCGGCCACGCACAAGGCCAAATCCATTTCCCCACTATTGGTGGTTAGATGACTGCTAATTTTCACATTAACTTCCTCACCGTTTGCATCTACAAAATGCCAGGTCGATTCATTTTTTGCCAGACTATAGGCAATGGTTTTATGTTGAGTAAGTTCAGAGGGAGACTGTGGCGTGCCATACTGCTTTAAATACTCAGGGGAGGCGATAATCACCCCACGTGAACTCATAATCTTGCGGCTAATTAAACTGGAATCTTCCAATTGGTTCGATGCTCGAATGGCCACATCATAACCCTCGGAAACCATGTCTACCCTGCGATCTTCCAATGACAATTCAACCGTCACCTTAGGGTATAAACACATGTAATCAGCCAATATAGGGCGCACCCGTGACAAGCCAAAGCTCACCGGACAACTCACCTTTAGATGTCCCTGAGGCTCCAGCTGTTGACCGGCCAACTGCAGCTCTACCTGCTGAACTTCATCCATCACGGTTTGGCAACACTGATAATAAAGCTCTCCCTCTGGCGTAAGACTGATGGACCGCGTGGTTCGATTTAATAGACGCACCCCCAGCCGCTCTTCTAACTTGTTTACCTCTTTACTGATGTAAGAGGTGCTGTGCCCGGTATTCTGAGCAGCATTGGTAAAACTGCCACCCTCTATGACACGGGCAAATACCACCATGCCGTCTAAAAACCGAGTATTCATATCTTTCTCCTATGAGCCACAGCACTTACCAATCAAGATCATTCTATTACAAGCCATATGGATACAATGATTACACATTTACCCCATTAATCAATATTGACACTTAATCTAACATGGAGTCATTCCAATCAGTCGCTAACTGGGTAGATGAATATGAAGGCCATTACTCGAATCAATCACATCGGTTTACGCGTCAGCAACTTTGAAGTGGCCGGTGATTTTTATGCGCAACTGGGCTTCAAATACATAACCGGTCCAGGTGGCCCTGAGCCCGTGGCCATTGTTGAGCACCCTTGCGGCATCAATATTAATTTTATTTTGAACGCCAATCAGAACGATATCGCTAATCAGCTCATGGATGTCCCAACCAAATACACGGGTTATACCCATGTGGCACTGGAAGTAACGGATGCCCAACAAGTCATCGACGAACTCACAGCCTTGGGGGTAAAACTCAGTGGCGGCCCCATGCAACACCCTACCGGAACGTCATTCTTTATTCGTGACCCAGACCAGAATGTCATCGAGTTTATCGAATACAAAGGCCTTGGAGCATTCCGTTAAATTATTATTTGATATTCCATTAAAAATAAGGAGAACCGTTACATGAGAAAATTACTCATCACTTTTATTAGTAGTGCCATGCTGATGCTTGGCCTAGGTGCTAGCGTCAGCGCAGAGCAGATCGTCGACATTAAAACCGTAAACGGCGTGGGCCAGTATCCTGACAACTATCTGGGCACGCCACATCGGGCAGCCAGTGAAGACCCTTTTATCTCACCCACTAATGCGGCCTTGGTGCTCATTGATTATCAACCCCATATATTGATGGGCGTAAAAAGCATTGATCACGAAACCCTAATGAACAACACCATAGGTCTTATTAAATCAGCGGTGCACTTTAAACTACCCATTATTTTTTCCCACGTGGGTGTGGGTCTAAATAGCTCCAAGCCTTTCTTGGAAGACCTTAAAAAATGGGCACCTGATGCCGTCATTATCGATCGCACGAATGTAAATGCTTGGGAAGAACCTGAATTTGTGGCCGCCATCGCCGCCACTGGCCGTAAGAAATTAATCATGGGCGGTTTGTGGACAGACGTCTGCCTGGCTTACCCGGCCATAGAAGCTTCCATGAATGGTTATGAAGTGTTGGTACCGGAAGACACTGTGGGTAGCATCACTCAACTTTCCCACGAAAACGGCATGAAGCGCATGATTCAAGCTGGCGTAAAACCCATTACCTGGAACGTGGTACTGGCCGAACTTCAACGAGACCACGCTCGTCGCGGCACCGAACACCAGACCACCCGCATTTTTTTAGAGCACCTATTTAAGATGGACCCAGACAAAGGCTGGCAATAAGCCACTCCATACGCACGAAAAACACATAAATAACCTAGATAAATTAACGGAAACCCTATGAATAATCTAAAGACAATGAAGACCCTTTTATTATCGTTAGCGCTTACCAGCCTAGCCATACAATCACAAGCGGCCAGCTACGCCATAGACACTAAGGGTGCTCACGCCTTTGTGCAATTTAAAATTAAGCATTTGGGTTACAGCTGGTTGGTGGGACAGTTTGAAAAGTTTGATGGCTCGTTTGAATACGACAAAGATAATACCAAACAATCCTCTATCCTCGTGAACATTGACACCCGTAGCCTAGATACCAATCATGCCGAGCGTGATAAGCACCTTAAGGGTAAGGATTTTTTAAATGTAAGCAAATATCCTAGCGCCACTTTTAAGAGTACTTCAATGAAAATAGAAGGAGATAGCGGTGTGGTTACGGGTAACCTAAACATGCATGGTGTTGATAAAACCATCACCATTGACGTTAGCCGCATTGGCGAAGGCAATGATCCTTGGGGCAGCTATCGTGCTGGTTTTGAAGGCACCACCACTTTAAAACTTGAAGACTTCAATATTGCCAACACCCTAGGGCCTGCCTCAGGTTCTCTTGAAATGCTGCTAAACATCGAAGGCATTCGTCAACAATAGGTGTTCAGTAAAACAATATAAAAAAGCCTCGCTTCAAATAGATTGAAGCGAGGTTTTTTTATTTATGAAAGGTTCTATTCTAATTTAAACTAGTCCTTTGCAATAATCTCTGAACACAATTTTAAGTATTCATCATCAACTGCCTTTTCTTCAGTCTGTAAATGTTTACGGAAAAATAATGCAGCACAATTTAACTTGCTTGAAGATTGTCTGGTTTTAAGCTGATCATGCCCTTCCTGAATGGCCGACACATAATAGAATAGATCAGCCATTTGGGTGACGATACTGGCAACCTTAAGGGTCTTTAGTTCATCCGAAGAGGCCTTAAATGCTTCAAGTTTATTTTTCAATTGCGCAAGTGACTTCAGTGCATTACTTTTCTCAAGCGTTAAACTGGCATCCATTTCTGATATCTTTTGATTCATTACCCGTAAGTAAATTTCATCATGTTGATAGCGCTGAATATCACGAATGGTTTGCATGTAAAGCGTGTTATGGGTGCCTTCCCAGTTTTCGAGAATGATACTGTCACGCAACAACCTTGGCATACTTGAGGTGTTTTCAATGGCACCATTACCACCAATACCATCCACACAATGATGTACGTTATCGACATTACGCTTGGAGATAACACTCTTGCCAATGTTTGACATTAAGCGCGAGAAAGCCACCATGTCGCTGTCCATCGATACTTGAGCGTGTTCTTGTAAATCAATTCGGTCTTGCAGTGCAATCAGTGAAAAAGTACCCGAAAGACTCACGGTCATATCCGCTTTAATATGGGCTAGATTTTCTTTCACCAATGGATAGTTTTCAATGGGGGTACCAAAGGCATAACGGGTTTGGGCAAAGTCGCGTGATAGCTGGTAGGCACGAGAGGCAAAACCTAATACCGCCACCGCGAGAGAAATACGTGAATGGTGAATCACTTTTTCTAGCATGAAATTAAAGTTATCACCTATCGGGATGGCCAGCGCATCATGATAATCCATTTCGGCAGATGCCAGAGCACGGGTGCCCATTTTTTCCTTTAAGCGGCGCATGGTAAAATGGTTACGCTCGCCATTGGGCTTAATGGCGGGAATTAAAAACATGGAAAGACCCTTCGTGCCCTTTTTATCAGTGTCTCTGCGCGCACTGATAATCATGAGTTCGGCATTGGCGTTTGAGCAAAACCATTTTTCGCCGCGAATATACCACTGACCGTCGCTATCTTGCCAAGCACGAGTATCGTTAGCGCCTACATCCGAGCCACCTTGCACTTCGGTTAAAAATTGTGAAGAGGTAAAGTTATCGTCGTAATTTGGATGCTCAAGCTTGGCTAGATATTCTGCCTTTCCAGGAAAGTCTGCCACCAATTTTAAAGCGCGAGCGGTTTCATAGTTACACACCACTGGGCAATTATGCCCGGCTTCCCCCACATGATTTGCTAAGAAGTAATAACCCATGCCTTCTCTTAGCCCGCCAAGCGTGGCCAGTTTTTTAACAATCCCTGTACCGTAAATAATATTGCCGGCGGTATTATAACTAGGGTGATGCACAACATGATCTACGCGGTCGCCAATTTTATTATAGGGATCAATGCGCGGCAGATTAAAGCGTAAATCGTTTTCGGTAACGGCATCATCCAAAGTAGTGGAAACCTGTTGGCCAAATTCACTAAAGGCTGTTTTATTTTCCTGTTCAAAGTTTGGCAGATGAAAAGCCATGGTATGGTGAAAATCTGGGTTACGGCTAAAGGCATTTACCCGAGTTAAATCCATCCATTCACGCAAATGATCGCGGCCAAAATTATGACCCGGCATGCTTCGTTCATTTTTACGAATCTCGCCCGTTAAGGCCAAAGCTGCGTCCGTGTTAGCCTTTTCTACAGCCACTCTTTCCTGCTCCAAAACGCCCATGCTGATGTCCTCTTAAATTAATTTTTCGGCTTATCACTTTTTTGTTAAGCCTGGGTAAATAGCACCACCTCATATTAGGAAGCTAAACACTCCAAACAAAGTACAAATCGGACAAAGAATAGAGCTAGTAAGACAAATGCACTAAACCATCAACAGCGCCAATAGAATGGATTAATAAGTGAGTGACCGCGCTCATGCTGGTATCCTCTTAGGTCAGTTCTGGTTCAGAGCCTTTAGGGTATTTTCTAAGTCCCATCAGGTTTTTAAGTAAATAAGAAAAGACAGTCATGAAACGAATTTACATCTATGCGCCAGAAAACGTGGTCGAAATGAGCATCGCCTTGATGAAGGATTTATGCTGGGTGGCATCGTCGTATCGGCTCATGGAAAAAGGCATAGAAGGAGATGCAAAAGACTGGGTGAAACTGGTGAGTTTAAATGGCGAGGGGGTCACCAGTTTTTCAGGTAACCATATTTCCACCGATTTAAAACTAGCCGATGTGCAATTTGAAGATACTCAACCTCATTGCGCAGATGCCATATTACTGGGGGCTTACTGGGGACAAACTGACACAATCCTAGAACAAAATCAGGCGCTGTCTCCCTGGCTGATAAAAGCCCAGCAACATCAGGTGCCCATTGCTGCCGTGAGTAACGCGCCTTTTTTCCTCGCCCAGGCCGGCCTATTAAATAATAAAACCGCCACTGTTTATCCACCGGTTCAACAGGCCTTTGCGCAACGCTTCCCAAAAGTCTTATTACGACCACAAAGTGCCATCACAGATGCAGGACAAATATTCTGCGCCAATGGCATTGCCTCTGGTTGTGATTTAATTGTTAGCATTATCGAGCAAATTTATGGCCCAATTATCGCGCGGCGCATCAGTGAAGAATTTTTACTGGGTTTCAATCGCTCTTATACAGTGGCTAATATGGGTTTTGATGGCCAAAAATACCATCAAGATAATCAGATCCTCACCGCCCAGCAGTATTTGGAGCGGCACTTCCATGAAAGCCTAAGCATTCAAACCATTGCACAAGACATTGGCATGAGCCCGCGCAATTTTTCACGACGCTTCAAACACGCAACGGGTGATAACCCCAGCGAATACCTACAGCGAGTACGCATTGAAGTGGCCAAGGAATTACTGCGCACCACCAGCCTCAGCGTTGCCGAAATTGCTCATAAGGCAGGCTTTAGTGACGCCAGCTATTTCTCCCGCACCTTTAACCGCTACGCAGAAATGAAACCTAACCAGTACAGGAAGGTCAATTCGGCCTAAAACTCGTATTATTCACAGTCATATGGAAACAATCATTCACCTTTCGCCACATTAATCTCTGGTTGTATTCAATTTATACTTTCTCTACTCAATTCAAGCATTCAAGAGCAGAGAAAATATATGAAAAATGTCCTCATTTTAAACTCCAGCCCCAATGGCCAATTCAGTGTTTCCAGCGCCCTAAGCGGGCTTTTCCAGCAGCAGCTAGATGAAAGTAATCAATTCAATATTAGCGTGCGCGAACTGGGCACAAACCCGCCTAGCCACCTCAGTGCTACTGCCATTTCAGCCTTTTTTAGCGCCCCTGATCAACACAATAACGCGCAAAAAGAGGCTCTTATAGAAAGCAAACAACTCATAGAAGAATTAATAAAGGCCGACATTGTTATCCTTGCTTCTGCCATGCATAACCACACCATCACCTCGGGCTTAAAAGCCTACTTTGATCAAGTATCGAGAGCAGGTTTAACCTTTCAATATGGTGCCAATGGCCCAGAGGGTTTATTAACGGATAAACAGGCTTATGTGATCACCAGCGCTGGCGGTGATTACAGCTTGGAATTCATGCAGGCCATGGATTTTCAAAGCCCGTATTTAAAACATATTTTGGGGTTTCTGGGCATTAAAGATGTGACCTTCATTCCAGCACAAGGCTCAGCCATGGGGCCTGAAGTGAGTGAGAAAAATCGAGCTGTCGCCGAAGCAAAAATTGCGCAAGCCGTTACCGAGCTAACATCAGCTGTAACACCTGCCTAATTAGAAGGAGAGACCCATGGCAAATTCAAATTCGTTAACGTCTGACAATAATCAAACCGTTTTATTTGTTTTGTTAATGGCCATGGTGTTTTCACTTTCGCCTCTGGCCATTGATATGTATCTACCAGCCATGCCTACCATGGCGGCTCACTTTGGCAGCAGCATAGATGCTATGGAAGCCAGCGTGGCGGTATTTTTATTTGGTTTTGCCCTCGGTCAGTTTTTCTTTGGCGCCATCAGCGACAGCTTTGATAAAAGCCGATTAATGATTTTTGGCCTATTGGGTTTTGCCATTGCCAGTTTTTTTGTGGCCCAAAGTGATACCACCACCAAGTTGTATCTGTGGCGAGCAGTGCAAGCCTTTTCCTCTGGCTCATCCGTGGTGGTATTTGCCATGATTCAACAAAGATACAAAACTGACGCCGATGGTGGCGCCGCCAATTCCAGCAAGGTGATCTCTTATATCATGTCGGCCGTGGTGATTGCGCCTATGGTCGCGCCCATGGTGGGTGGTCAAATATTAAAAAACTTCTCCTGGGAAATGATTTTTTATGTGTTAAGCGCTTACGCTATTATCACCTTTTTGGTCATTCAGTTTTTTCAATCCGGGACTAAAAAAATACTCCCTGAAAGCATTAAAAAACCATTACAAATATCTAATCTCCTAAAAGCTTATAAACATATTTTTAGCAACACCACTACCCTAGCTTATATCTTTGCCGGTGGATTTTCCTTCGCCGGGTTATTTGCCTTTGTCTCGGGTTCCCCTTTTGTTTACATGGAATATTTTAACGCCAGTCCAGATGAGTTTGCTGGATTAGTGGCCTTAAATGCCATTGCCATGATTGGCATGAATTTATTGAA
This sequence comes from Bermanella sp., assembly GCA_036960565.1. Classification (GTDB taxonomy): domain Bacteria; phylum Pseudomonadota; class Gammaproteobacteria; order Pseudomonadales; family Oceanobacteraceae; genus Bermanella. The sequence continues at coordinate 53,953 of JBALXQ010000020.1, read as the reverse complement.
TGCTAAAGTGTTTGGGCACGTAGACCCCACTAAAAAGCTAATATTTGGCGGCTTTTTAATCTTTGTCATCTCCATTTATTTAATGGTTGTGGCCTATCTAGATTTGGGTTTGGTTTATGTGGTTACCGGAGTGGTCATGTATGTGGGTTGTCTTGGCCTCACCGCATCCAATGCCATGGCCGGTGCCCTTGTCAGTGCTAAAGAATATGCTGGCATGTTGTCGGGCATCAATGGTGTTTTGCAATTTGGTATAGGCGCCGCTGCCAGTACCCTAGTGAGCATATCCGCCAGCACTTCCGCCATGACTATGAATATTGTCATGGCCGTTAGCGGTATCCTGTGCTTCACCTTTGTATTGGTACTCATGAAGAAGCCTCTGTTAATTCTGAATGATTCAGGTTTAACCGTCGCTAAAGAAATTTAAAGGGGTCTATGATGAAAACAAAAACAATTAGGAAAGTAATACATCGTCAGGGCAATAACCCGGCTTATATAACCAATGACAACCTTAAAGACTTTGCGCCATTTGCTTTGTTTGATGCTGGCCGTGTGCCCTCTCACGATCCCTTAATCATTGGCTGGCACCCTCATTCTGGTGTCGCCACCATCACCTTTCCTTATGATGCGGATCTTCATCATAAAGACAGCGCCGGCAATCATGGCATCATTCGCGACCAGGGATTGCAATGGATGGCTGCGGGTAAAGGGGTTTGGCATCAGGAGAGTTATTTCCCGCTTGATAATGGCAAAAAACAGCCTCAGAAAAAGATAGGCATCATGCAGCTGTGGTTAATGCTGGATCCTGAAGAAGAAATTAACACGGTTAATTATTTTAATTTGCAGCCAGAACATATCCCTATGGTGAAAGAAAATTTCAGTATTACTCGGGTGCTTCTGGGTGAATACCAAGGTACTAAGGCAGCAAAAGAAATTAAGCACAACGCCACTTACCTTGATGTTAATTTAAAAGCCGGTGATCACTGGAACTTTAAAGTGCCAGCAAAACAGATACGTGGTTTCGTTTATCCCAGAATTGGCTCTATTGAAATTGCCAACGGTAGAATTGATAGTCAAGAATTAGCATTATTAAATGAAGATTCATATGAGTTAAAAATAACCGCCTTACAAGACAGCCAGTTTGTGGTGGCACTCACAGAACCCTGGCCCCATAAAATAATCCAGCACTATGGTCAAATCCATACCAATGAGGCAGCCCTAAAAATAGGCAATGCACATATTCAAAAAAGTAAACAAGCCTTAATTAAAATGCTGGCGAAAGAAAACAACGGAGCACATGCATGAAGCATTCTATTAATGAAGCCCCACATACTAGCCAGCTTGAAAATTTAAAATGGCAAAAAATTGGCCATGAGTCTATCGATGGCGTGGTGCCCGGTGCTCGCGGTCAACGGGCCTTTCCTACTCAGCAGATAAGTTATGCCGACCCCTTTGTGCTGCTTGATCACATTGGTCCGCAAAAGATGGCTGATGATTATTACATGGATGGGCACATGCACCCCCACCGAGGCTTTGAAACCATTACCATCATGCTGGCTGGTAATCTGTTGCATAAAGATAATTTTGACGGTCGCGCGCTCTTAACCACCGGAGGTGTACAGCAAATGAATGCCGGGCGCGGCATCAGTCATGGGGGGGATATATGGGCCGATGAAAAAACAGGCGAGCTTAATGAAGTTCAATTATGGGTGAACAGCCCTGCCACAGAAAAAATGTCAGAACCCTGCGTGAATAATTTTACAGCGTCACAAATTCCAGTTATTGAAAAAGAGCATATCAATCTGCGTATCATTGCCGGTACTCAGCTAGATCAATATGGCGATATCATAAAAGGCCCAGTGAGCACCTTTGCCAATATTTGTATTTTTCATGGCATAAAGAATTCAAACTTAAGCTCCAGCACCATCGACATTAATCCAGACCATGATCGAATTTTAATTTACCTATTAAAGGGATCATTGGATGTTCACCCAACAGATAAGAGTGCCAATAAAACTGAAACCCTAAAAGAACACGAGAGCCTGCTCATTGAAAATAGCTCTTTACAGGGCTGCAACTTAAACCAGCTTTCAATTAGCAATGTGACGGGAGAGTTTTTATTTTTATCAGGTCAGTCCATTAACCAAGACATTGTCATGGGTGGACCGTTTGTGATGAATACCACGGCGCAAATTAAGCAGGCCAATATTGATTACGCCAACGGCTATTTTGATTAACATTAGGCCACTTGCATTGGCCTAATCATGACTAGATGGCATCACCCCTTAATAAATAGTTAATTCATAGACAAAGCAGAGCCTGTTAAGCTTGTAAATATTCATAACAGGAAAGGGCCATGCTGCTTGAAACTCTATTACTAGAACATGAGAGCAGTTTAAGACTGGGATTATTTCTGGGCATTTTTATCATCATTGCCCTCGCGGAATGGCTATGGCCTCGCCGTGAGCAGAAGGTTATGCGCCCTAAACGCTGGCGAGATAATCTATCCTTGTTGGCCTTGGCCGCCCTGTTTATGCGCCTAATGCTTCCTATGGGCTTGGCCGGCCTGGCCCTGCAACTAACACAAGCGAACATTGGCCTCTTTAATCAACCCGACCTGATGCTAACCAATCATTGGCTAGTACTGGTCTTAAGCTTAATCGTGTTGGATTTCTTCATTTATTGGCAGCATAGACTGTTTCATAAAGTCCCATACCTGTGGCGGCTTCATCAGGTTCACCACAGCGACAAAGCCTTTGATGTGAGCACTGCCTTGCGCTTTCATCCATTAGAAATGCTGCTATCGCTATTCATAAAAGCGCTCATCATTACCTTACTTGGTATTCCCGCCAGCGCCGTTATCCTGTTTGAAATAGTGCTTAACGGCGTGGCCATGTTTAATCATGGCAACCTTTCCATTCCTTTGGCGTTGGATCGATTTTTACGCAAGATATTGGTCACGCCAGACATGCACAGAGTTCACCACTCCAATATTTCCCGTGAAACCAACAGCAACTTTGGCTTTAATATTAGCCTCTGGGACAGGCTATTTAGTAGCTATCAGGCTCAGCCACTAAAGGGCCATGAGCATGTTGATATTGGGCTTAACGCCTACCCTAATAGCGAACAAAGCCAGGGAATCATTCGCTTATTACTGATGCCGTTTAAATCGGGGCCTATTAAGTAAAATCGCCTAAATATGCATCTTTCCAGCTAAGCAACAGACTATACCAGTGGTTCTGCTAGTCAGACCCTGTGGAGAATGGTAAAAGATAGCATCAAAACAGCACTGACAAATTAGGGTCTACAGATTGCTCTTCTATTAACCCAAAAGAGCAAGAGACTTGGGAGAAAATACAGTGGACAAGCAAGCTTTTTGGCAAAAGTTTCATGTTGAAGCTAAGCGCGTAATCGATTCCGAACCGTTACTTGCCAGCTACCTGCACGCCTGTATTTTGAACCACCAAGACTTTTCGTCCTCGTTAAGCTTTATTCTGGCAAATAAGATGTCCAGCGATGTGATGCCTGCGGTAAGCATTCGAGAGATCTTTGAACAAGCTTATGACAGTGACCCCAGCATCATAGATAACGCCATGGCCGACGTTAAGGCCGTGCTAGATAGAGATGCCGCGGTAAACTCCGTATTACCCGTGTTGACCAACTTTAAAGGCTTCCTTGCCATTCAGGTGCATCGTTTAGCCCATTACCTGTGGACTAATGACCGCAAAGAATTGGCCCTGTTTATTCAAAGCCGCAATTCCGAAGTATTGTCTGTAGATGTTCACCCGGCCGCCACTATTGGCAAAGGCATCATGTTTGACCATGCCACTGGTATTGTCATTGGTGAGACCGCGGTTATTGAAGATAACGTCTCCATCCTACAGTCGGTGACCTTGGGCGGCACCGGTAATGAATCCGATGATCGTCACCCTAAAGTAAGACAAGGGGTAATGGTAGGCGCTGGCGCCAAGATTCTAGGCAATATTGAAATTGGTGAAGGTGCCAAGGTAGGAGCCGGTAGTGTGGTCTTAACCGCAGTACCCGCACATACCACTGTAGCGGGTGTACCTGCTAAGATAGTCGGCAAACCCAGGTGGAAGAGCCCATGCGAGACCATGGAGCAAAATGTATTTGCCGATGAAACCCAAAGGCAAGCAGCATTGCGCGAAGCCTGATTATTTACCCCCTGTACAAAATACATCCTTGTTTTTTGTTCCCGATAAAAACAAGATACAGGCCATCCTTGGCCATAAAAAAAGAGGCCAATGCCTCTTTTTTTATGCCCGATATTTACTAATGTTTTAGTTTTCGGCCACCTTGTCATCCAATGCCATAGTGCAATCGAGTATCTTGGGGTCAAACACCGCGCCCATCAGCATGCGATCATGTTTAACCGCAGCCACACTGGAGCCAGACATTTGCGCCCCTGAATCCAGATACACTTCTTCTATCTGGTAACCGCTTTCACCCTTACTCAGTTTAATTACCTGGGAAGGTGACAAGGCATTTTCATCTTCTGCATGTTTAACAAATTTCAGTAATTGTGGATGAGCGCCCATCCATAAATCGCCATTGTCATCTACTTCAATATTGTCCACACCACTGCCTATATGAATGGTTTCCTGCAGGGTCAGTTCATTGTTTTGTTTATTTCTTTTAAAGATCTGAGTATTCAATGCAGTGATTGAATTTAAATATAAGAGTTCGCCATCTTTACTGACATTAATGCCATTGGCATAACCCACATCTGCAATCACTTCTTTAAAGTTCTCACCGTCATAGAAAACCACATTGGCAACACGCCAGCGCAGATAATCTTCTAAAGTGTGCATGATGCCACTGGCATACTTGTGATCGTTAGTAAGGTAAAACTGATTCGGACCCACCGCCACTAGGTCATTAGGGGAAATCATATGCGAAGACTGAACAGTATTTTTAAGAACCAGGAAGCCATCAATCAAATCAAAAATATTAACCTGGTGTTGCCCATTTGCATGATTAATAACAAATAAACGCTGGGTGCCATCCTCTAACGTGTAAAGACTCAAACCGTGAGGAGAAAAATCATCTAGGGCAGGAGAGATTTTATTAATAGCTTTTGTATTTAAATCGTAACTGAATATGCCGGCCTTTTTATCTTCACCAGCTTTTCCGGCACGTCGATCATAGGCAGAAATAAGCGCCACATCTTGATTAGGCAAGAAGCTAATATCCTCTGCTCCCACAACTCCTTCAATGACCTGACAGCTACCAGAAAAATGAGAGTCTATCTGTTTAAACTGCCCGGCATCATGCAAAAAGTTTCCGCCCCACACGGCAACAGCTGCTAGAGAGACTAGGGGAAATAGATAACGTTTTTTCATTTTTAATCCTTATTATTTTATCTGCATTTTCCAACGAATCATTCGAGCATAACAGCCATAGATGACACAAAGCTGACATTATGGCGAAATATAGCCAGCTTGAGCCTTTAAAGAGGGGCTAGGAAAGCTGATTATCCCCTAATTGAATGTTGTATGTTCTATCTGCGAACCCCCAAATATTTACTACAATAATTAAAGAGTGCCTCAGTTGTGGTATTCACACAGGTTGAATAACCCAGATGGGAGCAGTTCTGATGTTTCAAAAAATGAGTAAGCGGCTAAGTACCCTACTTTTGCCTATTCTTTTATTAACCCTACCAGTGGCCAGCAACGTAAGTTTTGCCGAAGCTAAGGCCGATTCGGGCAAGGAGCTCACTACTCTATACCGTGCGGCTCGCAAGGTAATCTCTAAAAATCAGGGTTTAATAAATGAAAAGCGCAGTGGTAAGAAACTAACCGCAGATTACGTTATAAAAACCGCCTTAAAAAACTATCAAGACGCCACCGGTCATAAACTCGACATGGGCAATGACCCCATGGGCGGTAAAAAAGCCATGTTAGCTGCGGTACGTTCGGTGATGGATGAAGCGCAGGACTTAATTAATGATACTGACGTAGGCTTTAAAGGCTTTTTACCGGCTATTTTTGCCCGCCAAGTGGGCACCGCCTTTGGCAAAAACACAGGTGGCAAAATTACAATTAAACTTACCGCCCCTAAAAAGTATGTACGTAACCGCTCTAACCGCCCGGACAAGTGGGAAAAGTCCATAATCTCGGGAATGTTTGCCAAGGCCGACTATACAAAAGGCAAGCCCCACTTTGAAGATACCAAAGTTAAGGGTAAGGCAGCATTCCGCTATATATTGCCTGAATACTATTCTGAATCTTGCCTGAGTTGTCACGGCACCCCCAAGGGCAGCCTTGATATTACCGGTGGCAAAAAGGAAGGAGGCGTTCTGGGAGAGCTGGGCGGTGCCATTAGTCTAACCATTTTTAAATAGATAAAAAGTCACTTAAAAAACAAACTAATATGCCCGCTGCCCAGTGGGCATATTAGTTTTAAGTCACGTGCTTATCCTGACACATTCTTGCTATAAATTAAGGGGCACAAATTGGGTGGGTAGTGTTGATGTAACAATGAGAAAACGTATTAATTTAGTGGCCAAAAACATATGGTAAAAATGGGGATTGTTTTATTTTTAATGCTGACACTGGCATCCTGTTTTTTTCTGCCTACAAAGCAGTCAGCCCAGATAAACTGCCATCAAAGCAGCCGCGAAAAAAGTGTACCGTCTTTACTTTCTCAAACTTGTTTATACGCCGACATTCAGCATTTCCTGGTAGCTAAAAATCTACATCACTTTACCCCCAACTACCAATTATGGAGTGACGGTGCTAACAAGAGCCGCTGGATTTATCTGCCCAAGGGTAAACAAATAGATAGCAGTGACCCCGACCAATGGGTATTTCCCGTTGGCACTCAGTTTTTTAAAGAATTTCGTAAGTCGATAGAAATTGCCCCTGGAATTAAACAGGAAATTAAAGTTGAAACCCGTCACCTCATGAAAACACAAGTGGGTAGCGGAGCAGATGCCTGGTCCATGGTGACCTATGCCTGGCTTGATAATCAGCAAGATGCCAGACTCTTGTTAAAGGGTTCCCGTCACGTACTGAATACCAATCACAACATTCCTACTCAGGAAGATTGTATCACCTGCCATAAGGGAAGCATCGACAGCATTCTTGGCTTTGATGCCATTCAATTAAGCGACAAGCAATTACATAATGCATTTGGTCACGGCCCCAAACACATGCAATCGGATTGGAGCCTTAAAACTTTATTGGATAACACCCTACTGACTCACTCCCTGACTCAGCCCGTATTGCCCGGCAATGCAATGCAACAAAAGGTGTTGGGGTATTTACACGCCAACTGTGGCAATTGCCATAACCCATTGGGACATGCCAGCGAACAAGAAGCCGGCCATTTAAAATTACGCCATAAACTGTCTTTTAATTCTTTTGAAGAAACTGACGTATTTAGAACCGCGGTTAATAAAATCACGAAAAATTTTACCATCGTGCCTTATATAGTCATGGGCGCTAAACACGAAGAGATGGCTTTATATAACAGCGCCCTATACGTGCGCATGAACAGCCAAGAAGAAGAGTACCGTATGCCCATGCTTGCCCGTGAAGTGGTGGATCAAGAAGCACTGCATCTGATGCAACAATGGATATTAAGCCTGCCCACTCCACAGGAATACGATTTTGCTTTTAATAAACGCAAAAAAAGGCAGAAACCGAAAACCCCATCCAAGCGCCATTTACCTCCCTTAAAGTTCAGCGAGGAGAATGGCTTGCAGGTAAACGTTGAATTTAAAAATGCAGAAGATGTTCCCCCTGTCATGATCTTATACTGGCCTGAAGACAAGGGCCTAAAAGCCAGCACGGTGATGGATCATTTTGACGGAGATTTTACTCAGAAATTAATTGTTGGCAACCGCGGCAGTACCATGAGTCTGCGTAACTCAGATGATGTGGGGCATACTATTTATGTGAAAGACAAGCGTCGTGATATTAAATGGCAATTAAGTTACATGCCTCCGGGGTCAAGTTTTGAAAAAGACATTTATTGGGATGAAGATATTTTTGTAGAGATGCGGTGTCGCTTACATCTTTACATGAGTGCCTGGGCAGGCTCTATTTCTAGCCGGTATTATAAGATAGTAGAATTTAAAGAAGGGCAAACTCAGGCCCAGGTGGTAATGACGGATTTCCCTGAAAGTTTTAAAACCTTAAAAATATGGATGCCCAAAATAACACCGATAAAAACCGAAATTAAAGTGGGTGAGCAGCAGAGTTTTTTATTAAATGTAGGCAATCGCAGTAAGGGTAAACTGGCCATTAAACGCTTGGCCCAATAGCATACATTGACGTTTCCTCGTGTGCATAAAAAAGGCGAAGAGACCATGGTCCTTCGCCTTTTTTACTGCCATATTAAATAGACTAAGTAACTCTTCTTAGCACCTACCTAAATGGGTTTAACACTCGATAAGATCCCGCTTCTTTTTTAAAGGGCAGTGAAATCGAAACGATGGATGGCATCCTTTTGCAAACATCACGCTGAATACGATAAATGTTCAAGCCGCTAGCATTGTTCTCAATTGAAAAGTGTTTGGCTTTTGTGCAACCAAAACTGCGCACCTTAATTTCAATTGAAGTTTTATTTATATCAATACTATATAGAGCTTCTAACACAAGAGGCTTTTCAGCCTGTAACTGAGTGCTACAGGCCATTAATGAAAGCATCATAGTGATGATTGACAGGGCTTTCATTTATGGGGCGCTTTTGAGAATCTAAAGCCTAAAAGCATTAAAGGAAATAACAGGTAAAAGGCTGCGCCACCACCGCCACCACCGCCGCTACCGCCTAGTATCGATGAATCTGAATCAGCTGGAGTTGATTCGGAATCAGGTGTAGTTTCTGGCTCTGTCCTAGGGTCTCCGGTATCAGGGCAATCACCTGATATCAATACATCCTCAAACTCTACAGCCGTAATCGCAGCTTTGTCCTCGCCTGTAGACTGGGTAGCATCCTTGGAATAAAAAAACATAACCCTATGATCTCTATTTTCCAGAGCCTGCCCATTCAAATTAACTTGATCTGTCACATTACCGCTATAGCGGAGCCCGGTAAATACCTCATCCATATAAATTACAAGGCCATCGTAGTCCTGCTCGCTATCTACCTCAATATCAAATATAGGGGCCTGAGTACCATCAAAGTACGCCAACAACACTGAGTATTCACTATGATCTATATCACCACTTCTCAGCTGACAATTTCCTTCAGGGCTAAACCAGTTTTGGGCTCCCAATGAAAACCAATCAATATCAAGTTCACTCATAAATGGCACGTCTAACGGCTCTAATACAAAAAACTTCAAGTCAAATGTAACCGTTGAAGTAGCACTAAAAGCAATTCTAGGGATAACAACAGGCTGGTTATTTCCAAGGTCTTCCAGCCGAACATTCACATAAGCCAGAAGCTCGCAGCTTTCTCTAGGCGCTAGCTGCCGATCAAGACAACTAACATCTCCTATCGTTAAATATTCTCTGCCGGTTTGTAAGGCAATTCCATCTACGGTTACACTGCTGTCACCATTGTTAGTGAAGGTCAAAGTTTGGGTAGTATTTTTTCCTGATCCAATTAAAAATTCATCTTGCTCCAATTCAATTTTGGCATCGATTATTGAATCACTTAAATGCGCATCCAGCCATTCGGTATACTGAGAAACGTTAGTATAAACGCCATAATAACCCTGTTCACCACAACCCACTCCCCAACTAACCACACCTACTAGATAAGGAGTCTCATCTATATAGAAGATTAATGGACCACCACTGTCTCCTTGGCAAGAGTCCTTACCGCCGTCTTCATAGCCTGCACACAAGGGCTGATCCGACTGCTGAAACAATCCAAAATAAACATCTCTACAAACACTTGGGCTAACGAGTGGCAGTTCAACTTCCTGCAACGCATTGGGGAATAAAGCTGCGACAGCATCATCATTAAGCTCAGGATCAATACTTTCCAGAGCTCCCCAACCAATTGCCGTTAATAGCTCACCCTCATTAACCTGCGCAAAGTCCGATTCACTTATAGTTGGAATGGGGCTATAAACTGAATCGCTATCCAGTCGCAATAGAGCAATATCGTTATCTAGTTCATCAGGAATGTAATATTCGCCATGATTATAAATAGTGCGAATATTAAGGGTTTCACCCTCGTTTGGCTGGTTAAGGTTTTGAATACCCACCACCACCTTAATTTGTTCGGCAGAAAACCCACTGGTACAGTGAGCGGCGGTTACCACCCAGTGGCTACTAATTAATGAGCCTCCACAAAAATGCTGACCATCAAGAGTTTGCAGTGACACCATCCAAGAGTAACTTTGTCCACTCGCCTCCCCCCCCACTATCCTTGGAGTAATATCAGCATGGACAAAGCTTATTAAAGCCACACAGAGTAACAATCCCTGTAACAATCTGGTTTTCATCTAACGTTCCTGGCGGTGCGCCACTGGTAAATTTGGGACGGATTGTAGCAATTGATCCTGAGTTTGTAGATACCTATATAAAGGAGGCTCTTTATATAACGAATACGTCTCAATTTACCAACGGCCCTCTCGAAACCTCTCCTCTGCTATGCTTAAAAATTAAACAGGCCAATGTTCTGGCCGCAGCCCTTCCGTATTGAGCTAGCTGGGAACCAGCATGTTAAAAATATTCTTATTGTCTTTGTATTTAGGCCTGTTTTCTTGGCCGGTCATGGCGCAAGAGCTCTCTATTGTGACTGAGGATTTCCCGCCCTTTAATTACCAACAAGATGGAATAACCAAGGGCTTATCAAGCGAAGTGGTACAGGCGGTCATGAAAGAGGCCGGAGTGGATGCCAGAATTGTGTTTTACCCTTGGGCTCGGGCCTATATGCTGGCACTGCACCAGAAGAACCATCTTATTTACTCCATTGCCCGAATTCCAGAAAGAGAGAACCTGTTTCACTGGGTGGGAAGCATCTCTCCGTACCAGACGTCTTTTTACAAATTAAAAAAAAGAACAGACATCAATATCACTAATCTAGAAGAGGCCAAACAGTATCTAATCGGCGTCTCTCTGGCCGATGTGATTACTATTTATTTGCAGGAAAAAGGTTTTAGTAAATTGGCAATGGTTCCGGATGATACACAAAACATACATAAGTTACTTTTAGAGCGGATAGATTTAATCGCCTATGAAGAAAATTCTTTTTTACATAAGGTACATGAACAAAAATTAGATCCCAATAAATTTGAACGAGTATTTAGGCTGGAAGATCTAAGTGATGAGCTCTATATGGCCTTGAGTAAGACTTCGGATTTAAAATTATTTAATAAATTACGCATCGCATTGCGTCAAATTAAAAAGAAGGGTATTTATGAAAAAATACATCTACAATATTTTAAATGTCAGAGACTGGGGCAATGTAATTAGCGTTTTTTAAGAAGTATCTTTTAAAATTTATTATTTTTCATTTATTGCCACCCATAATACGTACCGGCATGCGCCGTGCCCCCCAATCACCTGGCTCTTCTTTAAATTTACCTGGGATTTTTTCGCCACATGTTTTGCAGTGGCCGCTATCATTCAGCGTCCACACACCCAGCTCATACCAGTCCCTTTCAATTAACAACGCACGGCAGTTTGGACAATAAGTGCTGCTACCATTAGGGTCATGTACATTACCTGTGTACACAAAGTTAAGCCCCGTTTTTAAGGCAATATCTCTGGCGCGCGTTAATGTATGTTGTGGTGTTCGTGGAATATCTGTCATTTTCCAATCGGGATGAAAAGCCGAGAAATGCAGGGGCACATCAGCCCCCAAGTTTTCATAAATCCATTCGCATTGCTGATGTAATTCAATATCTGAATCATTTTGTTCTGGAATCAACAGAGTCGTAATTTCAAACCAAACAGATGTTTCTTGTTTTAAATAAAGTAGGGTATCCAGTACTGCTGCCAAACTGCCGCCACAAACCTTCTTGTAAAACTGTTCAGTAAAAGCCTTGAGGTCTATGTTGGCGGCATCCATGTGGGCATAAAAATCTCGTCTCGCATCCGGGCAAATATAACCCGCCGACACTGCCACCGAGTTTATCTGAAGAGCCCGGCAAGCGTCCGCTACGTCCATGGCGTATTCCAGAAAAATAACCGGATCGTTATAGGTAAAGGCAATGCTCTCACAGCTATATTGCTTTGCGGTTATTGCCAGTTGATCCGGCATAGCCTCATCACACAAGGTATCCATTTCCCGTGATTTACTCATATCCCAGTTTTGACAAAATTTGCAGGCTAAATTGCAACCAGCGGTACCAAAGGATAAAACCGAGCTGCCTGGATAAAAGTGATTTAGCGGTTTTTTTTCAATAGGGTCGATGCAAAAACCAGAAGAGCGTCCGTAGCTATAGAGCTTAATTTCATCATTCTCGCGGCCACGTACATAACATAAGCCACGTTGACCTTCACGCAGTTTGCAAGCTCGGGGACAAACATCACACTGTACCCGATCATCTTCCAATGCGTGCCAGTATTGAGTTGAAACTACCGAGTTCAGCATAAATTACCATTACCCCGAGATCCCTTACTTTTTATAAAAGGCTCTCGTTTTAAATAGCCCTGCCTAAGTATAGAAATTAACGCATATTTTTCCTATGCTAAATATTGGAAACTTCATTGGGTAAGGCAATGCTAAACCGTGCCAATATCAATAAAACTGTAAGGCTTCCTGCGGTAGCGGGCCAATTTTATCCAGCCAAAGCGGCGCAACTAGTCAATCAGGTTAATAAATACTTAAAAGAAAACCATTCCCTGCCTGACTCAATTAATTCTAAAAAAATAAAAGCATTAATTGTTCCACATGCAGGCTATATATACTCAGGCTCTATTGCAGGTAGTGCTTATTCGTTATTGCCTCGTCAGATGAAAAGTATTAAACGTGTGGTGTTATTAGGCCCCTCGCATCACGTGGCCATCAGAGGATGTGCCACCAGCAGCGCCGATATTTTTTCCACACCCTTAGGGGACATTCCACTGGATAGAAAACTAATTGATGAACTGGAACAATCAGACCAAATAAACTGTCACGATATGGTTCATACCAAAGAGCATAGCCTCGAAGTGCAATTACCTTTTTTACAAGAATGCTTAACAAATTTTTTATTAACGCCCCTTGTGGTGGGTCAGTGGCCATTAGAGCAAGCCACATTATTCTTTGATAAAATCTCACTTATTGAAAATACCTTAATTATTATCAGTACTGATCTCAGCCATTTCCACTCATATAATGAAGCTCAATATATTGATAAAGATACCAGCGAAAAAATACTTCGGTTTGAAAATAATTTCACAGGCGATCAAGCCTGTGGTTGCCAACCATTAAACGCTTTATTGCATTGGGCCAAACAACAAAATTGGAAGATTAACCTACTTGCCTTAAAAAACTCGGGGGATAGTCACGGCGATAAAAACCGAGTGGTGGGGTATGGCTCATTTGCTCTTTATAAATAAATACCCAACTTTAAATTATAATTCAATCAGGTAAAACCCATGACTGAGGAAGATAAAAAAGCACTGTTACAAGTTGCCAACTTGAGCATTCAACACGGTCTTGATCATCAATACCCTAGCAATATTTCTGTAAAAGATTACTCTTCACCACTACAGCAAACAGGCGCTAGTTTTGTCACCTTACAACTCAACGGTGAACTCAGGGGCTGCATTGGTAGTCTCATCGCCCATCAACCGCTTATAAGTGACGTTTATGAACATGCCCACGGCGCCGCCTTTAAAGACCCACGCTTTACTGCGCTTTCCATTAAAGAATTTTCAAATGTACACATTGAAATATCCATACTGTCGGACATGCAGGTAATAGATTTTAAAAACGAAGAAGATTTACTTAAGCAGTTAACGCCTGGAGTCGATGGGATCACCATTGAGAACCTGCTTCACCGAGCTACCTTTTTACCCCAGGTTTGGGAAAGTCTGCCCGAGCCCGTTAACTTTTTGCATCAACTTAAACTAAAGGCAGGCCTCAATGGCGATCATGATTTATTAGATATGAAAGCCTATCGCTACAGCGTTTTCAGCATCGAGTAAAACCAATAGTCGTGACTCTTGTGTGAATTGCGCACTACCAAAGTTTGTTATCAAACGACCTAACACAACAAAGCCTGCTTTTCACATAAGACAAAATACGCCCTTTAAGTTTTGGGCAATATGATATTTATACTCCTATACTAATCTTACATAATTAATTTTTTTGGCAAGCAATTAAGGCCAATTAAAGGGCACACTTTATTGGTTGGTATCGTTTGAGCCTCACTTTTGATGATGCTGACTCACTACTAATGAAATAGCCCATGATGGATTTTTCATAGGAAAGCATATGTTTTTTTCCAAAAGCAAAAAAATCGCCACTGATGAAATGCTTATCAAAAAGGAGCATTTGGCCGAACTCACCCAAAAGGCTGCCCTTCTCGATCAACTTATTAGCCAGTCTCCTTGTAGTAAAGCCCGCTTTATCGCAGATAAAGCAAGCGAAGTTAACCAGGCCTCTTCACAAAGGCTCGATAAAATACAAGCCAACTTTAATCTAGTAGAACAACTGGTTAGCCACGCCGATAACATGGGGGTAAGTTCAAAAGAATCGCTATCGCTGGCTCAACAGACCGCCACTCATAGTGGCCAAAGCATGGACCAAATAAGGGCGTTGACCAACAACATCAGTCAGGCCGAGCAACACATTTCAGAGTTCAGCGAACTTTTGTCGGGTTTTAATAAGAACAACGAAGTCATCAGCCAGTTAGTGGAGGCCATCAAGGGCATTGCTGATCAAACCAATTTACTTGCGCTTAACGCCGCCATTGAAGCCGCCCGTGCTGGAGAATATGGTCGTGGCTTTGCTGTGGTGGCCGATGAAGTGCGCACTCTGGCCAGCACCGCCAATGGCTCAGCCGAGCAAATTCAAACCGAAATGAACAAGATCATTGAAATATCCAATGCCATTGTTAAACAACAACAAACCGTGGTTAACAGCATCAGTGAGAGCCAATCGATTTCGAATGAGATAGGCCAAAGCCTAGAAAATGTTAACAACTTCTCCCAGCAAAGTGCCAGTGCCGCTGAGATGGTCATTGAAAGTGTCAATAATCAGCTGGCCAGCGCCAATCAAATACTGGAGAACATAGGGGATATTGTCGAAGACACCAAACAAGCGCTGTCGGGTTCGGCCGAGAACAAAGTAGCCGGGGAAGCATTAATTACGCTACTTAGTCCCTTGTCCAATATTTAGCCATTTTATTTAGCTTTTTTAGGGGCTTTTTCCAGTCCTGGCAACCATTTGGCAGCAGACAAGGGCAACTCAGGTAACGTCTGACAGTCAAATGGGACACGCACCGCCTCTTGGGCTCGCTCTCGACTCACCCCTAACATAGTGAGGTGAATTTCAGCTAAGTCTTCAATGGCACTGGCCGGTATTTTTTTCTGGTATAGATCCGTCATGGCCCCGTACATGCCGCCTGTAATCAAGGACAATAACGCCACATGCTTTTCAATCTTAAATAGCCCAGCTTGCTCCGCCTTCAGCATATCCCGAATAAAATTATCCCGAATACTCGCAATCAGCTTGTCATGAGGCAACTTGCCTTCAAACACAATTTTGCCAAATGAACTGCCCGGTAAGGCATTAGAAAGCGTTTGCCTGGCCGACGCAGCTACCACACAAATGGGGTCTTCAATGCCCCGTACCGCCTCATTAAGGGTGTGGTAATAGGCCGAGATAAGCATCTGCTCTACATCAGCAAAAATTTCTTCAAGGCTTCGATAATAGTTATAAATAGTTCCAGCCGACATATCCGCTGCAAAGCAAATATCCCGTAAAGACAGGGCCTTACAGCCCTTCTCAAGAATCATTTGTTGGGCAATATCAAGTAATTTGGCGCGCGTACGTTGGCGCTTGGGCAGGAGCATACAAAAAGCTCTCTATATCTGGATTTGGCTCACTTTAACAATTGACACTATATTGTCAAACCTTCATTTTTGAACACCCTTATAAAATTGACACAATCTCATTTATGATATAAATTCAATTCTACGTTAGATGATCAAATAATAAACACAGTGGCCATTTGGCGTAATAGTCCTATTTTAGCCGCCATCAAACTGCCCTGAGCCAACACTAAATTGGAGTGCGTTATGCTGAACCTTGTTCGTTTTGAAAAAAATGGTGACCCTGCCTGGGGCGTTTTCCACAACAACCGAATTTTCAAACTTGATATACCTTGTACCTCTACTAAAGCCCTGCTTGAGCCGGGCCTTAATGACATTAAGCAAAACGTTCAAGCAGCCCTCACAACAAGCGAAGTTAAAGATGCAAAGCTGTTATCGCCTATCACTCAAGATGCCAAGGTACTTTGTCAAGGTGCTAACTATCGCCAACACATGATCGATTCGGGCATGAACCCCGACGATAAAAGTTTCAACATGTTTTTTACCAAGAGCGCTGCCTCCATCACACTACCTACTGGCAGTATTGTGAAACCCAAAAAGGTTGAGCTGTTGGACTATGAGGTAGAGCTCACTCTGGTGATGGGCGCAAGTACTTCGCAAAGCATCAATGTCACTAATGACAATATTTCCCAATTTGTAGCCGGGGTCTGTATTGGCAATGACGTATCCGCCCGCGACATTCAAATCCCGCAAATGCAATTTCATAAAGGTAAAAGCTATCGCACCTTTTGCCCGTTAGGCCCATACCTAGTGCTTTTAGAAGAAGATGAATTTCATTACCTAGATGACCTAAACCTTACCTTGTCGGTTAATGGTGAAGTACGTCAGCAAGACAGCACTAAAAACCTAGTGTTTAAACCCGCTGAAACCCTTACCGAGTTTTCTCAAGTCGTTAATTTTGAGCCGGGCGATGTCTTAATGACTGGCACCCCTTCTGGTTGTGCTCTGGGCTTGCCTGCCCCGTTCCTAGTAAGAATGCTCCACCTGTTACCCGAGAGCAAAAAATGGAGTCTGTTCAACAAGGTTCAGAAAAAGCGTTCTCAGTATTTGAAAATTGGCGATCAACTTGAAGTGACCATTAAAAGTTCAGATGGCTTGATGGATCTTGGCAAGCAAAATCACACTGTGTGTTTGGAGGCCTAAATTATGAATTCATTACCAAAAGCATGCGATGTTTTAATTGTAGGCGCAGGGCCCGTCGGCATGGCCATGGCCAACTTATTGGCCCGCCAGGGAGTCAGCGGAATAATTGTAGATCGTGCTCTTAAAATATTTGAGCAGCCAAGAGCCATCGCTTTGGATAATGAAGCGCTGCGCATATTGCAGTGGACAGGACTTGATGACAGTTCGTTTAAGCGCATCGGAATCGCCAGCGTTCATTTTAAATCTCCATTATTTGGAGAAGTGGGCCGTGTCAATGCCGCGGGTGTTATTGATTGTCATCCTAAATTGGTTACGTTTTTTCAACCTGAACTGGAAGAGGCTCTGGATAAGCAACTGCAAGAAAGCAATAATTTCTCATTACACCGAGGTATTTCAATTTCCCACAGCGAACAAGTTGAAGGCGGCGTGCAAGTTAAACTCACCGATCAAGCTGGTGAGCATCATAACTTGCTTTGCCAATACCTTATTGCTGCCGATGGTGCTAACTCTTCCATTCGTAAATCTTTAGGTTTAGATTTTAAAGGCGGAAAAAAATACGATGAAGATTGGCTTATTGTTGATGTAAAGGATATTCATCAATCAAGAATTAATCAGCCGCAAGATCATATCGAATTTATTTGTGACCCTCAGCGGGCGGTACCCCATATGCCAGCACCGGGTGATAGAGAACGTTGGGAGTTTAAATTACGTAAGAATGAAAACCCAGAAAAGTTAATGGAAGATAAAAACATTAACAAATTGTTAGAGCCTTGGTTTCCTCATCATGATGCCCACATAGAGCGTAAAGCGGTTTATCGTTTCCAAGCTAAAACTGCTCCTAAGTTCTCTAAAGGAAATACATTTTTAATTGGTGATGCCGCTCATGTCACGCCCCCTTTTGTGGGTCAAGGACTGGTAGCCGGATTACGAGATGCTGCCAACTTAAGCTGGAAAATCGCCTCGGTATTAAAGGGCAATAGTCATGACAAAATACTGGATAGTTACGACGTGGAACGACGTCCCCATGCTAAGGCCATGATCAGACTGGCCGTTCTGACAGGTAAGGTTGTAATGCCACAAAATAAACTGGCCGCTTTTGTTAGTCACGGTATCGTGAAAACTATGTCTTTTTTACCTGTACTAAAAAATCAACTGCAAGAGCTGGAAATCAAACCTAAAAATGCTTTCCATAAGGGTTTGTTTATCTCAGGAAAAAACCGCCTTAAGCGCGGCCATCCAATCATGCAGACACCGCTTAGTAATAATGCTGGTGAAGTGAAAAACAGCGATGACATTGCTAAGGGTAAATTTCGATTAATGGGTTTTGGTTTCCACCCCGAGAAACATTTATCCACCACTATGATAGAGCGTTGGCAGGATTTTGGCGGTGAAAGCTTGCAAATATGTCACCGTAATCAGGTGCTAAATCGCCCTAATAAGGATTGCTGCTGGGAAGATATGCAAGGGGATTTATTACCTAATGCAGTTCCCATGGGATGGCTAGTGATAGTCAGACCCGATCAGGTAGTTATGCATGAAGGCCCCATTGAAGATGCTGAAAAAATACTGGAACAAGTGCTTGAGAAAGTGGGCTTTAGCCAAGAGCAACGGTTGGCCGTCTCTTAATTAAGGAGTCTAAATAAAGACCCTAAATTAAAAGACTAAATATTGCCTTTGAAAACAGCAATAGCAGCCCATTCACAATCAAGCATATAAAAGTTAGAGGTAGTTATGATCATAGTATTAGGCGCCACCGGCACCATAGGCCAGCTATTAATAAAACAATTAGAACAAAACAACCAGAAACATGTAGTAATTGCCCGCTCAGTTGAGCGAGCCACTAAGATTTTTCCACCTAACATAATTCGTTATGGCGATTTGGACAAACCCCAGTCCTTAACGGAGGCGTTCAAGGGCGGTACCTCTTTATTTTTGCTGTCTGGCCACGGCGAAGGTATGGAGGCACAACAACATAGTGCCATTGATGCAGCCACAAGAGCGGGCATCAAACGCATTGTAAAAATTTCTGGGTGTGAAGCTTCCATTGGTCTCCATGCTAAAAGTGAAACTGGGCGCGAGCATTACCGAATAGAGCAGCATTTAAAAAAGGCCAGTGATGATTATGTAATATTGCGGTGCAACTTTTTCATGCAAAACCTGCTAGATCAAGCAGCAAGCATGGTGAAAAGCAAAAACAAAATTATGATGCCTTTTTCCAAAGACACGATTTTCAGTTTTATTGATGCCCAAGATATAGCTGCCTGTGCCGCTCAAGCCTTAATTGAAAAGAAATACTCAGGAAAGACTTTTTATCTAACTGGTCAACCATCTTCTTTCTTAGACTTATCAAAAACCCTTAGCCAGCACCTACCCAAGCCGGTTACTTACAAAAAAGTTCCCTTATGGTTGGTGAAAATCATCATGCGTTTAAAAGGGAATTCCGCCAGGCATATTCGCCATCAGTTAGAAATGGCCAGACTGTTTATGCTAGGGGCTGGCACTAAAAGTACCAATAGCGTAAATGAGATTCTGGGGCAGCCACCAGTGGCATTAAATAACTTTATTAAGAGAAGCATAAATCATTTTCAATAAATTCCGTAAACATAAGTAAAAGTGAATTTTTAATGATTTAAAACGGGTGAGCAATATGAATAATAAAACATTAAACGACAAATTAAAAAACATATGTATAGTAAATGAACGCAGTGAAAATCCAGTCGTCAAAGTAAACCGATTGGCTTATATGCGTTTTGGTAGAAAAGACCTAGATAAAGCCATCGATTTTTTTAAGGATTTTGGCTTAACATTAGACACGCAATCTAATGGTATCGCATATCTTCGTAGCATAGAAAAAGCCAGCCACGCTATCATATTACAACAATCCAGTAACGAATATTCAGTTACTGGTTTTGCTGTTAACAGTTTTCAAGACTTAGAAAATCTAGCTAAAAACATGCAGGTTAAAATACAAAGCCGTGACGATGCTCTCGGTGGCCATTATGTTCAATTGCTTGATCCTGACAATAATTTGGTCGAAATTAATTATGGCCTTAATCAACTTACCACCATGCCGCATTACCAAGCTGATGTTCAGGCAAACACACCCACACATAAAACTAGATTCAATGATGTGGTTCGCCCTAAATTAGCCCCACCTCCTATAGCTCGTTTGGGGCACACTGTTCTTGCGGTAAGAAAGTTCGCAGACTCTCTTCACTGGTACCAAGATACGTTGGGATTTATTGCCAGCGATTTTCAATTGCTGGAAGGCCATACTATTCCCACTGTAGGTTTTCTGCGTTGTGATCGGGGTGACATCCCTAGCGATCATCATACTCTGGCGCTTGGTTCTGCTGTTGGAGTGGGTCACGAACACACCGCTTTTGAAGTCACCGATATTGATCTCATTGCCATGGGTCAAAAATGGTTAAAGCATAAAAAACACCAACATTCTTGGGGCATAGGTAGACACATATTGGGCAGTCAGATTTTTGATTACTGGCGCGACCCTTGGGGATTTCAGTTTGAGCACTACTGTGATGGCGATATGTTCGACAGCCAGGTCGCCACAGAATACTGCGGATTCAGTGGCGACTCAATTTCACAATGGGGCCCAAAGATCACTAAGGACATGATGGGAGTTAAGCCCGGCATTGGTTTATTAATAAAGGTATTCAAACACCTTTTTTCAAATACCGATTTAAACATGAAACGATTGATATCCCTGATTAAAGTCACATAAAAATATTTACAAAATAAATTTGGCTGATCAATTCATCAAATAAAATCCGGCGGAATATTATGTTAGTTGCAAACAAAGCAGAACCACAAAGCGTGATTAATCCAGTAGATGGATATTCAGCTCGACTTGAAAGCATAGAAGAAAAAGGTCTAGAAGCATTTTTAGCTGGCACCACTACCTATGATGCCATTAAATTCGGCTGTGAAAAGAATCCAAACAATATTGCCATTAAATACATATTAAGGGGCGACTATTATGACAACAGCAACATCCCATTAAAGGCAAAAGTAGGCCATAAACTGCTAGGAGAAATTGCCAACCCAAATCGCCAGATCAATTATGGGGAGCTGTTCACCGGCATTAATCAGTGTGCAAATTTCCTGCACGATTTAAACGTCACCAAAGACGATGTTATTTCTTTGTTGTTGCCCAACTTTATCGAAACCCACTTTGCTTTATGGGGTGGCGAAGCCGCCGGCATAGTCAATCCGGTTAATCCTTTGCTAGAAGCCGAGGTTATACGCGATATTTTAAACGCTGCCGGTACAAAGGTATTGATTGCGCTAGGAAATGCCCCGGGCAATGACATTTGGCAAAAAGTATTAAAAATTAAGGATCAGGTACCTACTCTTGAAAAGGTATTAGTATTATTTGGTAAGTCTAACCCTAGTGAAAACATTCTTAACTTTGAGCAGAGTTTAAAAAATTACCCGGGTGATAAACTGGTAAGCGGTCGTGTCATAAATCCACAAGATAACGCATCTATGTTTCATACCGGTGGTACCACAGGCACACCCAAGATAGCCTTGCATACCCATGCCAATGAAGTGGCCAATGCCACTATGATGGCAGTAGCACTAGAGCCTAAGCCTGATGATGTAGGGTTAGTCGGTTTGCCCTTATTTCATGTAAATGCCGCCATTGGCTCAGGGCTTATGCCTTTTTCACATGGCCTTCCCATCATATTGGCAGGCCCTGGGGGCTTTCGTACCGAGAAAGTAGTAGAGAATTTTTTCAAGATTATCGAGCATGAAAAAATCACTTTCTTCAGTGCTGTCCCTACAGCGTTAGGAGCATTGTTGAATGTTGACAGCAGTCAATGTGATTTATCTTCACTCAAGTTTGCTATCTCAGGTGCGGCTCCTATTCCAGTGGAAACCTTTAAAAAGTTTCAGGATAAAACCGGCATTAAATTACTGGAAGGATACGGCTTAACTGAAGCCACCTGTGCCTCTAGTTTAACCCCAATTGAAAATGCTCCTCGTATTGGCTCTATTGGCATGCGCCTACCCTTTTCTCAGGTGAAAATTGTCATTCTTGATGATCAAGATCAGTTTCTAAGAGAAGCTGGCATAAATGAAATTGGAATTTTAGCAATATGCGGGCCCAATGTTTTTAACGGTTACTTGGAAGCCAAGCACAATGAAAAAATTTGGATCCACATAAACCAAGAAAAATGGCTTAACTCAGGGGATCTGGGGCGCATGGACAAAGACGGCTACCTATGGCTAACCGGGCGTAAAAAAGAATTGATCATACGTGGTGGCCACAATATAGATCCAAAATCTATAGAAGAACCTTTAGCGGCCATGCCAGGCGTTGAATTAGTGGCCGCCATCGGACGCCCCGACAGCTATGCTGGAGAGGTGCCAGCTGTGTATCTAACCCTAAACGATAAATCCATTGATGAACAAAAAATAATGGAATATGCCATGGCCAATATAAAAGAACGGGCAGCCATTCCAAAGGTCATTCATATAATTAAAGACATGCCGATCACGGCTGTAGGTAAGATATTTAAGCCCCAACTAACATGGTGGCAAATTGAAGAAGTGATCGCCATTCACTTCACTGACTGTTTCACAAAATCCCAAGCCACTGCCTGCGCGGTAAAAGTAAGTAAACATGAAACATTTGGTTGCATGGCCAATATTACATTGGCCAAATCCATAACAAAATCAGATATGGATAAATTGGCTACCGCTATAGATGGTTACAACTTCCATTATAATATGCCAGCAAAAAATTAAGGTAAGTCTGTGCTGCTCATTATTGATATGGGCAGCTGCATAAGTATTAGATTTCACTCATTCTTTAAACATTTTTTGCAGTAGGTTAGACATGTCCGTGATCTATAGCGTTCCACACACCCATAGCACCATAGGGAGATGGGCTACACTTATTGCTAAAACCATGGATAGTTATGGTTTAGATAGCCGCGCCATATTTTCCCATGAGGGGGTTTCGCTTGATAAATTAAGAGAAAACAATGCCCGAATAGACAATGTAAAACTGGCCAATATTTGCCTGCAAGCTCAACAATTATGCAACGATCCTTATTTTAGTTTGCGCCTTGCCAACTGTATGAAGCCTTGCGTGCTTGATGCTTTGGGATTATCCCTATCAATGAGCCAACATGTATATGATGCATTAAAACGTTTTACGCGTTTTTCAAGTTATCTTAATGATGCCATGGATGCGATATTACACGAAAATAAAGACGAGGTAGCGTTATCAATTTGTTCAAAGTCGCCCCCATTAGAAGCGACAAACCTCCATATTGAAGCTACGTTTAGCTCAGTATTTAAAATGTTAAAATCCATATCTGGGGAGAATTTCAAAGTGAAAGCGCTTCATTTCCGCCATGCATTTAATTTTGATCATAAGCCATTTGAAGATTTTTATAATTGCCCTGTATTTTTCTCTTCGGATAAAAATGAAATTATATTTGAGCGTAGCGGAATTTTTGACAATTACTGTTTTTCTAATTCAATTTTAACGCGCAAGCTAGACGAGTGGTTAGATGATTACTTGTTAAATCACAGTAACAGCCTTGCTTCCAACAAAGTTAAAATCTATCTCTTAAAGCAGCCCCATTTGGAAAGCATAGATCAGCAAGAAGTGGCTGAACATTTAGATTTAAGCATTCGTATGTTGCAGCGCAAGCTAAAGGAAGAAAATACTAGCTATACCAAATTACTTGACGAATGTCGTCAAAAAATCGCATTTAAATTAATCTTGGATGAAACCATGTCTTTAACAAAGCTCACCAGTATTCTGGGGTTTGCAGAACAAACTAACTTCACCCGAGCATTTAAACGCTGGAGTGGCACTACCCCCCATCAATATCGCAGCAATACGGTTCATTAATCTACAGGGTGGGCCTGACTAAGTCATTAGTCCATCATTTAATTATTTTTAAATTCCATCGGGCATCAATTGGATTAAAAAAGTACGTCTAATGCCGATACTCCAAAAAAGTAAACCATTAAAATATTCGGCATTATCGGTGTAATCCGATGAATCAATAACAATAACGATGAGCCGCTATATGAAATCAATTAAAATGCTAAAGCGCTTTACTCTCAAAGAGGAAAAGCCCACCGATAAAAACGCTATGTCAGCCACAGCAAAGTTACGCAATACAATGTTACTTTGTATAGGCGCGCTGTCTCTGCCCGCCATGGCCAGTGATGATATCCTTTGGATGAACAAATGGGATCAAAGCTGTTATGAAGATGGTACCAATACTTGCCGAGAAGACTGGTACAAAATACCACAGGGCAGTCACCTAATAAAATGGGAAGTATTCCAAAACTTGGAAAAAGAGAATTCAAGAGACCTATTCGCCGAACAGCAAAACCTAGAACAATATGGTTTTTTGTTTTCTGAAGAGAATGATTATTCCTCAGAAAGTGGCGTGTACAATGGCTCTTATGAAGAACCAGTCGAGTATAGTGTAAGCCAGTATGGTATGCCCATTGGCTTTGTAAAAGATAAAAGCCAACTGAACAATATTAACTATTTAGGCCTTACCTGCGCCACTTGTCACACCGGTAAAGTAACTTATGGCGACAACACCTATTTTGTGGAGGCTGGCCAGGGCAACCTTGATTTCTTTAAGTTTTTAAAAGACCTAAGCGTTGCGCTTGAAGCCACTAAGTCAAATCCGTTTAAGCTGGCGCGTTTTAAAAATCGTTTTGCATTATATACCGCAGCAAACGTTGATTTAAGCGCTGCTCCCGTGGATGCATTTAATGGTGAAGGCTATCTAGATGAAGCCATCGATTATGTGGTTGCCTATGAGTCTCGTAACCAAACTAGTGTTATCAATGGCCCTTCCCGAATCGATGCCATCGGCGCCATATTAAACCAGGTACATATTGATCACGCTGGAGAAGACGACGCCAACGCGTCACCTCTATCGGCTCCAGTGAGCTTGCCTTACATTTGGGATGTATCCAATTTGGAATGCATGCAAACCAACTGTGTGGCCGATAGCCCTATTACTCGTAATGCCGGTGAAGTACTGGGTGTATTTGGCTATTCAAACATTGACGAAGACGAAAACGTAGATGACATGGTGGAATTGGTGGCCATGAAACTAGGGCTTAATACACTGTTTGATAACACCCCAAAAATGGACAATCTATTTACTCTGGAACAAGCCCTTTCAAAAGCCAGTCCGCCAAAATGGCCCAGTAGTTTTCCACCATTAAACGCAGGTTTAATGACCCAAGGTAAGGAAGTTTACGCGGAAAACTGTGGCGGTTGCCACATGGATATCAGTGATGGTTTGGATGACAGCGAGCTAACAGATGCCAATTCAATTGGACGTCGTTTCACTAAAGTTACTCGTGTGCCCTATGCAGAAGTGGGTACCGACGAAGCCTTTGCCGTTGATTATGGTAGCCGTAAAGAAACAAGCGGCATACTAGGAACCATTATCGCGCAAGCCGCACCAGATGAGGTTGATCCAGAAACAGGCATTCCATTTAGTGAGTCTTTTCCAGAAACCTTTAATGCATTGGTACTGTTAGGAGCCGATACTTCCGTTGTTTTGGATAATTATCAAACCTCTCCGGAATTTGCAGTTAAAGCAATTCAAGCTTATCCGCTATTGTCTCCAAGCGCTGCCCTAGAAGCATTAAAAATTGATTATTCAGCGGGCCATGTGGATCTTAGAACACCCACCACAGATGAGTACCGCGCCAAACCGCTTAGCGGCATTGCCTTCACCGGCCCATTCCTGCACAACGGTTCGGTTCGAACATTAAAGGATCTATTAGATGCCCCTGAAGATCGCCCTACCAGCTTTTTAATTGGTAGCACCGATTATGATGTAACAGATGCTGGTTATGTAAATAGCGGTGACTTCTTGTTTGATACAAGTATTCGCGGAAACAGCAAAGATGGTCATAGCTATGGCACAACTTTAGCTAATTCAGAAAAAAGTGCTTTATTGGAATACATGAAATCACTCTAATTAAAATATAGTGAAATTTAAGCCTCGATAAAAACACCCGCTGAATTAATTCCCACTTATTCAGCGGGTACTTTAGTTATACCTGCCTGGTATTTACCAACCTCTCCGCCAATATTTCAGTGAACATTTTTAATACTCACCTATAGAAATTTAATCGTATTAAGTCCTTTTAGGATTAAAGCTGTACGTGTCATGCCGATACCTAAAAAGCTCAAAATACTAAACTATTAAACAATATCGGCAGCATCCGATAACGTCCAAAATAAAAACAAATAAAAGAGTGGTGTCATGAATTCAAACAAAATATTTAAGAGCTTAGGCCGGAAAAAATATTTGGCATCTGCCATTCCACTAATTATGGCCGCACAGACGCACGGCTTTGAATTTTTCATGGGCGAAATTGAAGGCAGCCTTGATAGCCAAATCTCCATGGGTTCAAGCTGGCGCATGGAAGGCAAAGATGATTATTTAATACAAGACCAAACGCCTGGGCAAAACAATGCGGTTAATAACAACGACGGCGATCTCAATTTTGAAGACGGTGACAGCTTTTCACAAATTTTTAAAGGCAGTCATGATTTACAAATTAGCTATCAAAATTATGGTGCCTTTGTGCGAGGTAAGTACTGGTATGACAGTACGTTAGAAGACAGCGATGCTGTCGATGATGAAAATTCTCACGACCTGGCTAAATTCTCAGGTGCTGAGGTGCTTGATGCATTCGTTTATGGTGAATTTGACGTACTAGACATGCCAGTAGATGTGCGTCTAGGTAAGCAAGTGGTGAGCTGGGGAGAATCTACCTTTCTTCATGGTGGTATTAATCAGGTTAATCCTATTGATGTATCTTCGTTCCGTCGCCCAGGTGCCGAACTAAAAGAAGGACTAATTCCGGTTAACCTAGCATTCGCAAGTGTAGGCCTTACCGACAACTTAAGTGCTGAAACCTTTTACCAATTAGACTACCAAGAAACAGTCACAGAAGGCTGCGGTACTTATTTTTCAACCAACGATTTTCAGCCCGAAGGTTGCAACACTGTCATTACCCCTGCCGGCACTATTACGCGTGATATTGATGGCAATCGAACACCCGATTCCGACGGACAATTTGGACTCGCTTTTCGTTATTTCTCTGAAGCACTGGATACAGAGTTCGGCTTTTACGCCATGAATATTCACGGACGTAGCCCTGTTATAAGCGGTACCAAAGCTTCTTTTGCCGAAGAGGTGCTCTATCCTTCTGGTGCACTTGACTCAAGTATTCAAGGGTTCGCCAACCAAGTTACATCACCAACTGGGGATGCTACCGACAGCTCTGGCTACGATGCTTTGGCTGCAGCGGCTACCGTGGATGCGGGTGCGGCGGCACAATTAGCAGAGTTAGACTCGCTAGCAGCTGTGAGTGTCATGGCCTTTCTAACAACCGATTCAGCCGCCAGCACAGGCTTAGCCGGTTTGATTACACCGCAAAGCTATTATACCGAATACCCAGAAGACCAGCAGCTAATGGGCATTAGCTTTGCCAGCAATATCGCCGGCATGGCAGTATCTGGCGAAATCACCCATAAGCTCGACGTACCAGTACAAATTAACCCCTATCGTTCTGTGAGTGCCACTATTCAATCAGAGGGACTGTATCAATACGTATATAGACAAGCCGGTGGTGATTTAGCAGGAGGCACTGAACAAGGAAATGCTATCGCCGATTCCGTAGCAAGAGATGTGGTCTTAGCGCAGCACACTTCCCTAGGGATTGAAGTATTAGACTTAGCAGATGGTGAATATGCACCCGGTTATAAGTCGTTTGATGTTACCCAAGCACAGATGACATTGATTAATACATTTGATCAGATACTAGGAGCCAGCAGCATTGCGCTAGTGGCAGAAGCCGGTTATACCTTTATTCATGAATTTAATTCGGATATTGAGTTTGGCGGGGAAACCGATAATAACGGTGGCTACGACGATATCGTCACTGAAGGCTCTTGGGGCTACACCAGCCGCTTAATTGGTACTTATAACGATGTCTTTTCCGGTATTAATTTATCTCCGGTATTGGCCTGGAGCCATGATGTAAACGGTGTCTCTCCTGGACCTGGTGGAAACTTCATTGAAGGTGAAAAAACATTGGGCTTCGCCTTAAATGCCGAATACCAAAATATGTATACCGCTGCCATTTCTTACACCCAGTATTTCGGCGGCATCACTAATAAACTCGCCGACCGCGACTACGCTTCCATCTCTTTGGGTATGCAATTTTAATTCACTGTTTAAAATAATAATGAGTCGCAAGTTCGCTTGCGATAACAGGATAAAAGTATGAAAACAATTTCGTTTACCGCGTCACTGTTGGCTTTAGCCATGGCGGCTGGCGCCGCCCATGCAAAAGTTAGCACTGAACAAGCGGCTAAATTGGGCAATGAGCTTACCCTAGTAGGTGCGCAACAATCTGCCAATGCCACAGGATCTATTCCCAGCTACACAGGTGGTTTAGCTCAGGACTCTAATTCAGACCCTTACACCAATATTTATGCTAATGAGAAACCTTTGTTCATCATTAGTAAAAGTAATCTAGCCCAGTATCAGGATAATCTTACCCAGGGCCAGTTGGCCATGTTTGAGAAGTATCCTGATACTTACACTATGCCCATTTACCAAACGCACCGAACCGCCAGCTATCCACAAAACATTCTGGACAAAGCGCAAAAAAATGCCACCACCACCCAGTTATTGGAGGGCGGAAATGGCTTAAATAATTTTGATGAAACCGTTCCTTTTGCTATTCCTAAAAACGGTTTAGAGGTGATCTGGAATCACGTCACGCGTTTCCGTGGCGGCAGCGTGCAATTAAATCAGGCCACAGTGCCGGTACAACGCAATGGTAGCTTTACCCCAATTAAAATTCGGGCTCAATTCACCCCGCCTCAGTATTTAAAAGACGGTTTTGACGCTGAGAAAGATAACAACATATTGTTTTATTACACCTCGGCCATTAAGTCACCGGCACGCCTAACTGGTAATGTGTTACTGGTTCATGAAACCATTGACCAAGTAAATGAACCCAGAAAAGCTTGGCAGTACAATGCAGGCCAACGCCGTGTTCGTCGTGCCCCACAAGTCGCTTACGACGCTCCGAATACAGAAGGCCTACGCACTACCGACCAGGTAGACATGTATAATGGTGCCCCTAACCGTTACAACTGGAAGCTAATCGGCAAGAAGGAAGTTTACATTCCTTATAATTCTTACAAAATTATAAATAAAGATGCCAAGTACGCCGACATCATCGGTGCCGGTCACATCAACCAGGAATATACTCGTTATGAACTGCACCGCGTATGGCACATAGAAGCCACGCTTAAAGAAGATGCTCGCCATATTTATGGCAAGCGTGCTTTATACTTGGATGAAGATTCTTGGCAAATTGCAGTAGCCGATCATTATGATAACCGCGGAGAGTTATGGCGCGTATCTGAAGGTCATACCATGCAATTTGTAAATGCCAATACCCCTTGGTACTCCTCTATCACCAACTACGATCTAGTATCGGGTCGTTACATGGTTGAGCTAAATAGCGAAGAGCGTGATGCCTTTAAATTTAACGCGCAGGTAAAACGTAAAGACTTCACCACCGGCGCGATTCGCCGCAGCGGTAAACGCTAAGTTAATACAGGTATTTCTATGTAAACTAGCATCGTCTGGTTTGCATAGATTTTTAAAAATAAATTATACCCCCTCAAAACACCTCAATTGTAAAAGTGTTAAGTTTGGCAGTATCAATGGCCAATATCATTCAAAGACAATACAAGTTTAAAGCTGAGTCTCTTTCATGACCATAACGATTGCCCTGGCTACACTGCTACTCCCCCTTTCTCTTATTGTTTTGTATGTTTTAAGAGACAAAGAAAAATGGGTGCTCAATGAGAAGATACGAAATCAATTACCAGGAAACTTTATCAAGATCAGCCATGGCACTGTTCACTACAAAATAGAAAAATCCACACGTTTTAAAACCGAAGAAAGCGAACGCCAAAAAAAGCCTACCATCATTTTAGTGTCTGGTTTTTCAGCCGCCAGCTTCGTATGGGATGCCAATATAAAGGCCTTGGCAAATGCAGGTTTTAATGTGGTGAGTTTTGACTTTTATGGTCGAGGCTTGTCCGATCGACCGCATGGCGATTACAGCCTGGAATTTTTAGTCCAACAATTAAAAGAGCTACTCGATGCGTTAGAAATTCATGAAGCGGTTAACCTTACTGGCTTGGCCATGGGCGCTGCCGTAGTCACACAGTTTACTAACCTTTATCCTCAGCGAGTTGAAAAAATAATTTTGTTAGACCCCTTAATTACGGTTCCTAATAAACCGGCCCTGAAAATACTTAAAGTGCCTTTTTTAGGAAAGCTATTATCCAAAATCATTCTAGTGCCTAAAATAAAAATAGAAGCACTTAAATACCTGCATGAGCCAAGCCGACACCCTCAATGGCATCAGGAATTTTCAGTGCAAAGCCTATATAAAGGCCATGCCAGAGCCATGTTGAAATCCACCTGTGCATTAATGGGCCGAGATTTCACATCCGACTATCAAAGGTTAGGCCAGCTGAACAAACCAATTCAGCTTTTGTGGGGCAAGTATGACCAGACAATGCCGATAATACTAAGCCAAAAGATGATGAGCCTTATCCCTAACCTAGATTTTCACAGCATAGGCAATGCAGCCCACCTACCAAACTATGAACAACCTGACGAAGTGAACGAAAAAATGATCACTTTTTTAAATAAGCACTAATTTCAACACACATACCTACACTTTAATTTTCGGCTATCACTGTTCATTTTTTAACTTAGATATTATTCACAGTGCAGTAATTACCCCGCTGCTTTAATAGCGGGTTGCTAAAGCTGAGGCCGGTGAATAAGATTACCAGTACCGTAAAGATTTTAAGTGGCACTTTATGAACAGCAAAATTAAAAATGTGGTTAAAAAGGTACTATCCGATAGCTGGTATATCTTAAATAAGTACTCATTTGATTATCAAAGAGACGATGGTGTTTGGGAACATCAGGAGCGTGAAGCCTATGACCGTGGCAACGGTGCCACTATCTTGCTTTACAACCCTGAATTCAATTGTGTGGTGCTAACACGTCAATTTCGCATGCCCACCTATGTGAACGGCAATCAGGATGGTTTACTCATTGAAGCCTGTGCCGGTTTACTAGAAGGCGACAGCCCCGAAGAATGCATTCGCCGCGAAACGCAGGAAGAAACCGGTTATGAAATAACCCAGGTAAACAAATTATTTGAGTGTTATATGTCACCAGGCTCAGTCACTGAAATTGTGCATTTTTTCATAGGTCAATACAGTGCCTCAATGAAAACCAGTGAAGGTGGTGGCCTTAGTCATGAACAGGAGAATATTGAAGTATTAGAAATTCCCTTTAACACCGCATACGCCATGATTGAAAGTGGCGAGATTAAAGATGCTAAAACCATCATGCTGCTGCAATACGCCAAACTACATCAGTTGTGCTAAACCTTAATTCATTCCCACTTGCCTCCTTAATTGTGTGCTAATTACACCTTTCTAACCAACCTTGTCACGCCAAGAACATCCTTTGTCACCTGCGCACCATGGTCACTTGTTGTGCCATGGTATTTTGTTGTCATTAAGGTGGTTCATTTACTCATGTTTATGAACTGTCCACGCGGTTAACAATTAAAATAAGACAAGGGTGTGACATGTTCAAAAAAGTCTCAATACTGCTGTCAGTACTGATCGTATATGGTATCGGCAATGTTTATTATGAAGTCACCCGCTCTGAATTAACCGACACCTCCACCACCGTATCCGATGGCACAGCTTGGCACTTACAAGATAGATGTGAAGCTTCAAAAAACTTAACCACAGGCACAAGTGCTGGCCCCTGGTATAACACAGTAAGTCCCAATGAAGCCTTTGCCTCTGAGCGTACCCACACCTTTCCCTATACTTGTAACCTAATCGAGTTGCTGGGTCAGCCTGAGGATAAACTGCAAGCACAGGTTATTCACCGCACCTTGGATGGGCTACCGGCTATATACAATATTGCCACCCGTAATCGTGATGAGATTTTTGTTCTGGGCGGCGTTACCAGCAAGACTGAATGGTGTGAACAGAACAGCCATGACTGTGCCACTGGCGCCTATGTGGCCAAGGTTAATGCCCACACCTTACAGATTGAATGGCGCAAGCCTTTATATAACGCCAAAGTGAATGGCGACTGGGATTACCCGGGTGCCATAGGTGTACACGGTAACGGCTATGTATATGTGGTGAATGGCTATCGCATTTACAAAATTGATCCCATATCAGGAGAAGTGCTTAGCAGTAACGATTTACCCACCGCCCCCAACCAACCTCAAGGGGATACCGCCTACAATGGTTTTAATATCCTAAGTGACGGCAACCTGGTAATGAAGTCCCTTACTCGTATTAAAGGTAGCCAGGCCGATTCCATTGTGGCCTTGTTATTCCGTTATGCTGACGACGTGCCCAGCACCATCGCCGTAATTGAACCAAACCATCTAAAATTAGTGAGCAGCATTAAAGTAAAAGAGCCAGTACTGGGGCGTATCAGCAATACCAAATTTGAAGGCATGGAATACGTGTACGTGGGCGGCTTTGATAATTTGTTTCGCTTTAAATATGCCAATAATAAAATTGAAGAAGACAATCAATGGGGGCCGGTACGCTATCGCTTTGATGATCAGAAACCCGCTCCGGCTCCGGGAATCATGAATGGTTATGTGGTCATCCAGAATAATTTCCAGCTGGCTCAGGATGCATTATCAGTTACCGTCATTTCCCAAAAAGATTCCAGCATAGTCCACCGCATCACACCGTTTGGGCATTCAGGTATATTGCCCGGTTCACTGCAATTTTCACTGCCCACTATCGATGCCGAAAATAATCGTATTTATTCATACGACATGTTAGAAAACGAATTAGTAGCGCTGGATTTTGATGAACAACAAGGCCTAACTGTGGCTTGGCGTGTACAACAACGTTCACTTAGTTTTGGGGCTGTATTAGGGCCAAAAAATAAACGGATATTTGTACTGGAAGACAGCGATTCTGCCCTGCCTATTAGTGCGCGCTTAGTGTGGCGCGATGCCAATACAGGTAAAGAGCTATTACGAAGTGGTTTGGTATCCACCGCCCCGGGCATGCCTATTACGCCAGGATTTGATGGTACCTTTTATTATGTGTCCAGTTTGCAAGGGCGTCTGACGGAACTAAGCGTAGTGGCCAAACAAGCTGAGGCCATAGTGAAAGCTGACTAAATTTAAATAGACATTAGGCTTTTTTTAACTTGTCAGTATTTTTAAAAATTTTCTGGCAGGTTAATAACCTTATTTACTTGAAAAATAAAAATCATTTGGAAAGGAAAACTCCCGCCGCCTCTTTAAATTCAGAGCCCTCTCTTACCTTGCCTAGGGTGTGCCAAATCTTTTCTGCCAGAGCCTTATTGTTACCAACAAAGCTTTTAGAAAACATAAGGTAATAGGGTTTATCAATTAGAGGCATCTTCACCACCCGAATCTTATCCGAGTATTTTCTATTTTTAGCTAAAATGTTATCGCCATTCAAACTCA
Source organism: Bermanella sp. (assembly GCA_036960565.1). GTDB lineage: Bacteria > Pseudomonadota > Gammaproteobacteria > Pseudomonadales > Oceanobacteraceae > Bermanella. Next base: position 20,195 of record JBALXQ010000020.1, on the reverse strand, counting down.
ATGCCGCCACTCCTTTCACCCACCCCATCAATAATTTTTCAAAGTTAAGACTGGTTGCACTAGCACCAGCATCAACCTTGTACCCTACCTCAGTTAGGTCATCGCCAATGGAATAACCAGCCGGCGCTGCCACTTTACCAATTAATCCTGAAATGGTGAGTTTCGCAGTTACATCAATACTAGATTCTTTTAAGACATATAAAGAGTAACTAGAAGAATGAATTCGGCGGGACTTATCAGGGTTGTCTCCCCCAGGATAAAAGCCAAACACTTTGCGCTTTTCCTTAAAACTGGCAGCGAAACAACCTTCTATAGTATTATTTCCTATATTAATAAGGCATCGCTTCCAAGGTACCTGTGCAACTTTAATATCAATGCCGGGCAAAGCCTTGTCTACCATTTTTAAAAGTATTCGATCTAAGCCCGTGCCGTCTTCCATATGCCAGGGGTAATTGTCGGCATCTCCACCGTGAATTGTGATGGTTTGCGCCTGCAGCCCAAAAGGTAATAAAAACAATAAAGCATAAATTCGTTTCATATTACGACTTCTCAACAAGCCCTCTTAAGCTTGCAATTCATCTTGTGAGTGTAGTGAGAGTATTTACAAATTACGCTAGTTAATTGGAAAGTTATTTACAGTAAAAAACTGTAATTAATTAAAGGCCCTATAATTACTAGGTCAATCACCTAATAAATTACTTGTTTTTAAACTTGTCAGAAGTTTAAAAAGGTCCGGCAATTTAATAAACTATTCACTTGGAAAGGAAAGCCCCTGCCGCATCTTTAAATTCAGCCGTCTCTCTTAATTTTCCTATGGTATCCCAAATCTTTTCTGCCAATGCCTTATTGCTACTGACAAAGCTTTTAGAAAACATCAGATAATAAGGCTTATCAATTAGAGGCGTCTCCACCATTCGAATTTTATCCGAATATTTTTTATTTTTAGCTAAAATATTATTACCATTTAAACTCAGTGCCGCCACCGCATTTACCCGCCCGCCTAATAGTTTTTCAAAGTTGTTATTGGTTAAGCTGGCGCCTGCATCCACTTTATACCCCATCTTAATTAGATCATCGCCAATGGAATAACCAGCTGGTGCTGCCACTTTTCCACTTAAACCTGAAATAGTGAGTTTACTGGTGACGTCGATGCTGGAATTTTTTAATACGTACAGGGAGTAGCTCGAAGAATGTATTCGACGGGGCTTGTCGGGTTTATCTCCTCCAGGATATAAACCAAAGGCCTTGCGCTTTTCTTTAAAACTGGCAGAGAAACACCCTTCGGTCACATTAGTTTCTATATTGGTAAGACATCGCTTCCACGGTGCTTGCTTATATTTAAAGTTCACTTCAGGCAGAGCGTCGTCTACCATTTTTAATAAAATTAAATCAATGCCGCTGCCATTGGTTAAATACCAGGGATAGGAATTGGCATTCTCATAGGTCAGTGTGACGGTTTGGGCTTGCACCCAAAAAGGTAATAAAAACAATAATGCATAAATTCGTTTCATATTTTCACCTCTTAAAAAACAGTCTTAAACTTGCAGATCATCTTGTGAGTGTAGTGACAGATAGAGTGTTTACAAATTCACCTAGCCACTGGGTAAAATAAATTCAGAGATAAATCGCGGGGCAAAAGACCCTACAATTACTGGGCCAATAGTCTAATAGGTTGCTTATATACAGGCGAACAGCTACTTTCTAATAGATAAGCAAACGTTAAAAGCCCATTTCGTAAGGCCTGCCCTTATAGAAATAGGCAAAACTAATAAAAGCAACACAGAGGGTACATTATGGAAATCATGGAACTGTTGAATATGCTGGCCCGCTGGGGTCACCTGTTATTTGGTATGACCTGGATTGGGCTTTTGTACTATTTCAACTTTATTCAAGGGGGCTACTTTAAATCCGCCACCCCCGAAGCCTTAAAAGATGCCAAGGCCAAGTTAGCGCCTGAAGCACTATGGTGGTTCCGCTGGGGGGCCATGTTTACATTTATCACCGGTCTATATTTGCTCATGGGCGTGGCCAAAATGCAGGTGATGAATGGCTTCATTGTACTGGGTGCAGGCATGGGAACCCTGATGTTTTTAAATGTGTGGATGATCATCTGGCCTAACCAGAAAATTGCCCTAGGTATGAGCGAAGGAGACGGCCCAACTGCCGCAGGCAAAGCTTTGTTAGCCTCGCGCACCAATGTGTTGTTCTCAGGCCCTATGGCGTTTTGCATGCTAGCTGGGCCACATTATGCTGGCTACGGCACTGGCACTGGCTCCATGGGCATGTGGATAGCCTTGGCCATGGTTTTGGCATTAGAAGCCAACGGCATTATGGGCAAACAAGGACCTATGACCACAGTGCGCGGTGTCATTGGCAGCAGCCTTGTTTTAACCTTAGTGATGGTAACCGTACTTAAAGTTATGTAATAAAAAAGGTTCATGGCGTCATCGGCAGCAGCCTGACGCCCTAATATTCTGCAACCTTAGTAATGGTCACTGTGCTTAAAGTTATGTAGATAACTGAGCTTCAAACAGCAGCCACAAAAAAGGGCCAATTGGATAAACACGTGAGTGTTAAATCCAATTGGCCCTTTTTAGTTAAAGGCTGCTTCTGGCGCTATTTATAGTTGCGCCTAAACCATTATCTTTTCTTGGCTTTTTTCGGAGCCTTTGATCTGGCCTTGGGGCTAGCAGTTGCGCCAGCCTTTGAGGTTTTAGCTTTGTGCGCGCCACCATGAGCACTCTGATTGCCCTTGTTAGTGCGGCCAGGTCGGGCGTTACGCGATACTACTTTTAATAGCGAATCACGGCTGCTCACTTCAAAGCCTCGTTTATGAACGCGGCGAATGCGCCCACCAATTAAACGCTCAATGCTATCCAGAGTACGCTCTTCTTCACGACTCACAAAAGAGATAGCCGTACCGGTAGCGCCAGCGCGACCCGTACGACCAATGCGGTGTACATAATCTTCGGCCAAATAAGGCAAATTGTAGTTCACTACAAATTCAAGCCCCTGAATGTCCAAGCCTCGTGCTGCAATCTCGGTGGCGATCAATACCTGAGTCTTGGCGGCTTTAAAGTCGGCCAATGCACGACGACGAGAACCCTGGCTTTTATCACCATGGCATACTGCAGCATCTACCTTTTTCTCTTTAAGCGCTGCCATTAAGCGATCGGCTTGCTCCTTGGTGCTGGTAAATACCAACACTTGAAACCAATTGTGTTCCTCCAATAGCTTCATGAACAAATCGATCTTGCGACGCTCTTCTACCGGATACATCACGTGTTCAACGGTATCGGCAGTGGCGTTTTGTTTGGTCACACGAATGGTTTCGTGGTTCCTTAGAATCTTGTGGGCCAGCTCGTTAACCGCTTGAGAAATGGTGGCCGAAAACAACAGGGTCTGTCGGTCATTACTGGTGTGCTGAAAAACAGTTTTAACGTCGTCAATGAAGCCCATATCAAGCATACGGTCGGCTTCATCCAATACTAGAAATTCACACTCGGCCAAATTCACATTGCACAGGGTAATGTGTTCTAGCAAGCGCCCCGGAGTGGCAATAAGAATATCCACACCGGTCCTTAGTTTACGTTCTTGTCCACCCATTTTAACGCCACCAAAAACAGCGCTTACGCTTAAGCCACTAAATTGGGCATAAGCACCTATAGTGTTGGCCAATTGTTCGGCCAATTCACGAGTAGGCGTAAGGATTAAGGCTCTTGGCGCGCCTGACTTGGTTTCTTTGGGTTTATCTAGCATTTGCTGCAAGATAGGTAAGGAGAAAGCGGCTGTTTTACCGGTACCCGTTTGGGCGTTAGCAAGTACATCCTTACCACGACGCGCAGGCACTATGGCCATTTCCTGCACGGGTGTCATTTGTGTATAACCACAGGCATCTAGCGCTTGCAAGATCTCTGGGGCCAAGCCTAAAGATGAAAAATTCATGCTGATTCCTATGATTATGGGGCACGGTCAAAAAATGAGGGCGGATTATAAAGGATTTTACTCCCTTAGGTGGATTTCATTACAGTTATTCCTTGGCATGCTCTGTGTTGATCGGCAAATGTAGATCTGGCCTGTTACTTTATAAAGTAGCAAAGCATCCATTGTATTGCCCGAATAGAGCCATTTACATTGAAAAGCACAAAGAACTCATTAATAAGAAAGGATTTTAAAATGAAAAGCCCCCGTGCCTACCTAGTGGAGCAAGTGAGCGTTAATATTGTCATTAACTTCATTATCGCCTATTTCATTGCCAAAACGACTCTGGCCGCCTTGCTGGTTATTCCTATGCAGGCTCCCCATGGCGACCCGCTTGCCCCCAATATGGCTGGCGATTTGCTGGTGGGCTCTTTTCTGGCTGGACTCATCATCACGCTGCTATTATCAAAAATCACCCATTGGAATGTGCGTAACAGCAAGGTAGATAAAGCAGGATTTGAATTAACGGGTTGGATTAAGTTATTGCCTCAATCCACTTTCAAGCGATCTGTGTTGGTAGGTGTGTTTGCCGCACTTATGTTGGCCATGCCGGTGATTATCATCATGAACATGCTGGGCATTCATCAGGCTGCCACTGGCGACTATATTTTAATTCACGCTGTTTACGCTGCCATTATTGGTGGGGCGCTAGCTTACATTGCCAGCAAGCGAGCCCTGGCCGACGGCCAATAATAATCCCTTAAATTACTCTCCACTTTTGCAGTGGGGAGTGAATGCAAAATATAATTAACTCTTGTCCCCCATTAATTCCTCCATCATGTCGATAAGCTCTTGAATTTCCTTTTCAAAATGGCGTCTTTGTTTTTTGCTTTGGCTTAAGTTCATTTTCTCTAGCATATTCACCAACAAGGTTTGCTCCTTTTTATCCAGGTTAATTGAATCCGCTGTTTTAAATTGCTCTGGGTGAATCATCACCTCATATAAACGCTTGGAAAGTTGCACAGGATCATCTTGTTCAAATGTTTGCTTAAGGGACAACTGAAAACGCTCGCTATAGGCGATATAAATTAATGGCGTTTTATTGGAGGCATTCACATACTCATGAATGATGTCTTCCTGGCTGGATCTGAGCGAACCTAGGCGCTCTTCAAACTTTTCAACAATGTCATCAAAGCGTTCTTCCTGTGCTTCTTGCGCACTGAGTTCAAGGAACTCTTTGCGCTTCTCTTCATTATTTTGAGCTAACGCGGCAAAAAAATGAGAGACCTGATCCTTTGACAAACTTGGAGCCATGCTGGCCATGTCCCCACTAACTTTATTGCGAATTCGCTGCCAGTGATCGGCTAGGGTTTGTAAATGAAGTGACCATTTCTGCGCACTGATTACCCCTTGCTGATTTTGAGTTTGCAATAGAATAAGTTGATCGCGATACTTCACTAGCTCTACCTGGCGATGCCAAACTAAGACCTGATTAAGCTTGTTCTCAAACACCTTTTGTTGGGAGGATGTTAAATCAATAAAATCTCCCAAGTACCAATCGGCCAGCCAATCAAGATTGTTATAGGCCAATCGAGATGAACACCCCACCATGGAAAAAATAACAACAGCCATTAATACAATTTTTTTCACATTCATTATTCCATTAAATTTATTAATCACGTTCTCCCTCGGCCTATGTAAAGGGCATCTATATTAAGTCTAGATCAGTAAATCGAGGTCATGCTTAGTGCCTTTAAAAGAAGGCCCGTTAGACACATTAGGCAGCGCCTATACCCCCTATTAATTACACACTCCTCCCTCTTAATCCAACTTTAGACACTTTATCAGTTATGATATAGTGCTTAGAACTCGATTATTTAAAGTAGCTACCTCATGACCACCGCCACTGCGAAACCCAATCGCCAAGCGCGCCGTAAAGAACTAACCCGCAGTAAACTGTTGGGAGCGGCCAACCAAATATTTCTAGATAAGGGTGTGGAGAATACCACAGCCACCGATATTGCCGAGGCCGCTGATGTCGCCTATGGCACCTTTTACAACTACTTCAAATCGGTAGATGACCTAGTGCCTGTGGCCGTAGAAGAAGAGCTTAGGAACCATCAGGTTAAGGTGAAAGAATTACAGAACCAATACGATGACCCTGCCATGCGTGTCACCATCGGGGTAAATGCCCTGTTTAAAAGTGTCATGGCGACACCAGCCATCCAATGGTTAACACAAAAGCCGGCTATTATGGCCGACGAAATAGCACGAGTTTTGGCTGAAGACGCCATGGATGACATTCGTAATGGCGTAGAAAAAGGCGACTTTAATATTCCTTTCGATTTTGACACCCTGCGTACATTTTGTATTTGGGGCATCACAGGGGTATTAAACGACCTTTCAAGTAAACCCGAGCAATTGCAAACCGTCGCCGACAACATGACCACTATCTATTTGCGTATTCTTGGCATTAGCGATGTAAAGGCCAGCAAGTTAATAGAAGCCTGCCCCAAGACTAGGTGAACAAAATTAAAGCCCGCTACGTCTTCCACGGCAATGCCGCATCTAAAATAAAAAGGCGTTAAGTCACCACCGCATCTTTATGTATAGATGCTAGAAACTCGGCCATCAGCGCATCCCTTTCGTTATTCACAATTTCAGCATGGGGCCGGGAATTCAGAGTGCGCATGAGTGCCAGAGCATCTGGCATGTCGGCCAACAACTCCATTCCCAATACATCCTTTGCTACATAAGCCGCTAAATCCAGCGTATACATGAATAAAAGGTCAGCATAGGTTAAGTCTTTTCCGGCTATATAAGGTGAGAATTGTCCCAACCGATTCAGCGCTTTCACCCCTTTTATTAAAGCTGACCTAGCCTGTTTCTTTACCGGTTCACTGACGACCGAACCAAAGAAAGCCTGCGGATAACAACTTCTAGCTGGCAGCTCAATATATAACTCAATTATTTTAATGATTTGCTTTACACGAGCCCGCTCAAACGAATCCCTTGGGTACAAGCTAATTCCACCTTGTGTGTCTTCAAGATAATCAAGAATCACACTGGTTTCACTTAAGAAACCGTGCTCTGTTTCTAGACAGGGGATCTTACCCATAGGGCTCTTATTAATAATGCTCGCCGTTTTGTTCAAATCAATCAGCTGAGTATCAAACTCAACCCCCTTCTCCAACATCGCAAGTTTTACAACATTGCAGTAATTGCTAATTGGGGAACCGTATAATTTCATCTTTATAGATCTCTTAAATGGCCAGTAAACAAGCTGTGGAACTCCTAAAACTAAAAGATGAGAATAAATTCTAGCTCTGTCCATGTAGCCATAATCCACTGGCTGTGAGGGTTTTGCCTGCATCTTCGCGCAAAACAGGCCTGATTTTATTAGTCTCAAAATCTCAACTATTGACCACAAAACCAACAGCAGATAATATAACTGTACAATGTGTCAGTTATGATCTCAAGTCATTAAAATGCATGAGTAGGGGTTATTAATCCTACAACGACTGCCACCGTTATCAGTCATGACAAAAAAAACCGTATTTACAGCATATAAAATAACTACCGCCATCATGAAATACTTGGAAAGAACTATGAAAATTAATTCTGAAATCATCATTATTGGTGGAGGCTTTGCTGGTGCACGCACCGCCCAGGATCTGGTTAAAGCAGGCTTTAGCAACGTTACACTGATTGATAGAAAAGACTATTTTGAAGTCACCTACGCCACCCTGCGTGGAATTGTCGAGCCCAATAAATGGGGTAAATCGTCTCGTAGAAAATACCAAGATTTCTTTAATGGGAGTTTTTTACAAGCTAGTGTGATTCAGTTAACGAGAGAACAATTACGCTTGGATACAGGTGCGATACTAAACTTTGATTTCGTTGTAATTGCGACAGGCTCATCCTATCCTTCATTTCAAATTGGTAAATCTGCTGACGCCCTAGATATCAATCAACGCCATCAACAATTTAAAGATGAGAATAAAAAGCTCGTTAAAGCCAAAGAAGTGCTCGTCATTGGTGGCGGTCCAGTGGGGGTAGAATTAGCAGGGGAAATTGCCGATTATTATCCTGAAAAAAATGTCACACTAGTACAAAAATCTAATCGTTTATTAAATGGATTTCGTGATAAAACCAGTAAAACCTCAGAGAAATTATTAGAAAAACTGGGGGTAAATGTTTTACTAAATGAAACCATTCGGGAAAATGAATACGGTGAGCTAGTGGCAAGAACTGCTAATCAGGTGATTCATGCCGATATCATCTACAGCTGCGTAGGAGTAAAAGTAAATACTGGCTGGCTTGATGGCATTTTCAATAAAGCCTTAAATTCACAAGGGCAACTCATAGTAGATGAATTTTTACGAGTCAGACCCTACAATAATATATTTGCCATTGGCGATTGCTCCAATGTTAAGGAAGCTAAACTCGGTAATTTGGCCAATATGCAAGGAAAAGAGCTGGCCAAAAATATGGTTCGTCTTTTAAAAGGTAAAGGCTTTAAGGAATACAAAACCAATCCCGATAAAGTGCTGCTACCGACAGGCAGAAAATCCGGTTTAGCTCAACTTCCTTTTGCCGTAACCACAGCCAAATTATTGGTAAACATGAAACAGAAAGACCTGTTCATTTCAAAAACGTTTAAAGATTTAGGCGTGAAACAAACAATACATCAAGATTGAGCCCCCTTATAAAGGTTGCAATCGGATCAGAGAAGTAAAGCGTTACATTGCCCTCACCCTCACTTAATAGCAGCCTATATTTCATTAGATGCTATTAGTGAAATATCTTTAGCAAAACTATTATAAGAGAATGAATTACGTCCGATTACCCCCCATCTAATTGACTATACTGAATCAAATATCGAAATATTTTTGTATTGAGATAAAAATGATTAAGCAGCTACTTGCCTTCATATCATTACTCCCCCTGTTCGGTTCTATTCAAGCCCAGCAAGCTATGGATTTTTTTTCCTTGTCCCTTGAGGAATTAATGCACATTGAAATCACCGGCCCCACACTTACACCACAAGAGCTTAAAGTTAGTCCTTCAGCCGTCACGGTTTTCAGCCAGGGACAATTAGAACAAATGGGCATAAATACCCTAGATGAGCTGGTAAACATAGTTCCGGGGTTTCAAGCCTATCGTTCAGGTCAATCGCCTTCCAGAAGCCCAATCACGGCTCGGGGGCGGCGCATAGGTAGCCCTTCTCCTGAAATCCTGGTCATCATAGATGGTCAACGGCTTGACGACCCTAGGTCTCACAGCTTTACCAATATCCTTCCCAAGTTTCCCCTTAAACATATTAAACAAGTTGAGTTTATTCGCGGGCCAGGTTCTGCTATTTACGGCTCAAATGCGATGATGGCCATTATCAACATCATGACTAGGAAAGATGAAAATGAATTAAGTGCTAGCGTTGGAAATAACAATATGAGGCAAGTGGATTTACTAAGCTCCCAATCTCTAAACAATATTAATCTGAACTTCTATGCGCATATAGAAAAAGACGATGGTGAAGAATACCAAGTTCAAGATGGTTTTAGTAATACGATGATCACTACCGATGACCCCCAACAATGGCTAGATTTAAACTTAAAGTTAGATTGGAAAAACAGCGCTCTTAATATTATTCATTTAAATCATGATAGTTCTAATTTTTATGAGCTGGGAAATTTATCTAATGACTTCAATGAACATTCCGGCCAGTTTTCTGCCATATCCATAAAACAAAAATTTAATTGGTCATCCTTTCAATCTTTTGCTTGGCTCAGTTACAGTGAGTCTGGAACAGAATTCAAAGCTCAACTTTCCGCTAATGGCTCTTTTAGCCCCATTAGTAATCCATCAAGCAGTGAACCATTATTGGTCGAAGTAGACTTCACAGGCGTTCGAGAAGTGAGAGCGCTGTGGCACAATGACTGGGAAATAAATACTAGCAGTAGTTTTCAGTTCGGCGTGGAACACAGAGAAATTAGCGTCCCAAAAGTAACTGCGGGAAATAATTTCGATGTTGGCCAACTGGTTAGTGGGATTCGTCCTATCCAATATTACAATTCAATTAAGGAAACTACTGTTATTCAACTCAAATCAAGCCGTAATATTGGTGGTATATACGGACAATATCAAAACGAATTTTCACCTGGGATACATTTAATATTAGGATCACGCTATGACGATTTCTCTGGTGTTGGGTCTAAAGTTAGCCCACGCATTGGGTTAGTAACAGAATTAAGTAAGCATCACACGATTAAAGCCCTTTATGGTGAAGCTTTTCGCGCCCCTTCAGAAGGAGAGCTAGGGCTCACTAATAACCCAGTTATTATTGGTAACCCTAATTTGAAAGCGGAGACAGTGCAAACCCTTGATTTGATTTGGCTGGGTGAATGGCCCAGCATATTTTTTTCCCTCGGGTATTTTGAAAATAAGTTTGAAGACTCCATTGTCCTGCAGCCTACCGACACAGGGCTTCGGAAATACGGAAATCAAGATGAAGATCCCAGCAAAGGGATTGAGTTTGAAATATCTTTCGAACCAATTGAACATTGGCTATTACGAGGTTCCTACACCCAACTGCTAGAAAACTCTAATACTTCAAATAATGAAAGCGATGAGATGACCTCTGTTTTAATGAATTATTCTTTGAATAAATGGAATGCCAACTTAGTGGCGGTACATCATGGTAGCCGAATAACTGCAGATGAAAACGAAGATGACAATGAAAAAACAATAAACAGTTATTGGCTGCTATTCTCAAAAATTGAATATCAATATACACAGAACATCAATTTAAATTTACAAGCTAGAAATCTACTGAACGAGGATTACACCACACCTTCCAGATCGGGCAACGCCATTAATGGCGTTCCTAATCGCGGCCGGGAATTGTCATTGGGCGTTAACTGGTTGTTTTAACTATTCAATACTTAGCTGCCACTGCCACTGGGAATATTAATTGTCATCCATTCAATATATCTAAACGCACCTCCTAATTTTAGGGGGGGGGGTAGGAATACCAAATAATGATTAAAAAAGGCCGGGACTTAGTCCCGGCCAAAAAACCCAGGCTTAAGTGGATTCAAGAAGAGAGTGACTGATAAAAGCGAAAGCGGTTCTCTATGGTAATAACCATTTTCACTTCATTCCTTCAAACTAATTGACACATTATCATAAGCGACATCACATCACAATAACTCGAATTTTGGCCATTATTCACAATTTAATCCTCAAGCGAATGCTGCCTCTCCTTGAATAATCACAGACAAAATTTTTATCTTTTTTACTCCCACCACAAAATCGCCTAATACCTCAGTAAAAGCGGCCCTTCCAGTCACTTATAGCACTCTATTGGAAGGTTGAGTCCCAGTCTTAAGACCCAATCGGTCTCTCCATACAATTGACACAGAAACATTATTGATTCAAAGTTCATAAATGACACAGTGTCATCAAACTCAATCATATCTAACTGGCATACACCGGTAGACAAGATTAAAGCCAATAGGCTTTAAACCTAACCCCAAAAAATACCGAGCTTACCCTGGGTATTCAATAATAAAAATAGCGTGAAATTAGACAATTAGAGGTCAGAGTATGAATAAAAGAACTCAGCATCCGCCACTAGGCCGAAAAAAATATTTAGCCGCCATGATCCCCTTGATCATGGCCGCACAAGCTCAGAGCTTTGAATTTTATTCCCAAGGAATAGAAGGCAGCTTCGACTCTGAAATTTCCATGGGCTCCAGCTGGCGTGTAGAAGCGCAGGATGAAAACCTACTCGTTAATAGTAATTCTGAAGACGGCAATGCTAACTTTTCTGAAGGCTCAGCATTCTCTCAAATTTTTAAGGGCAGCCATGACCTACAATTTTCTTATGAAAATTTCGGTGGTTTTGTACGTGGTAAATACTGGTACGACTCGGCGCTAAAAGATAACAACGTCGATTATGGACACGCCCCCACCGCAACAACTAACAATGGCCCTGCTGGTGCTGCAGTGAACCAAGCCGGCGAGAGCCGCCTGGACGATTCTGAATTTAACGACCTAGCTAAGTTTTCTGGGGCCGAATTACTAGATGCCTATGTTTATGGCGAGTTCATGCTAGGCGATATGCCACTGGATGTGCGCCTAGGTAAGCAAGTGGTGAGCTGGGGTGAAAGTACTTTCATCTTTGGTGGCATTAACGCCATTAACCCAGTAGACATAAATGCCTTTACCCGTCCTGGCGCCGAAATTAAAGAAGGCTTGTTACCAGTGAACCTGGCTTACGCCAACATAGGCCTCAGCGACAACCTTAGCGCCGAAGCTTTTTATCAACTGGATTTTCAAGAGACCGTAATACCCGGCTGTGGCACTTATTTCTCTACTGCTGACTATGCCTCCGATGGCTGTGATGTCGTCACCGTAGCTGCCGTCGGTTTACACATTGATCGTGATGAAGACGCCATTCGCAAACCCGACTCCGACGGCCAGTTTGGCTTGTCATTTCGTTATGTGAGCGAAGCCTTGGGAGATACCGAGTTTGGCTTGTATTACATGAATATTCATAGCCGTGCTCCGTTGGTCAGTGGTGTTAAGCATTCAGTAGGTGCCGCGGCTCAGGGAGCTGCCTACATGAATGGCGTTGGTTATTACAATGCCGTATTGGCCGCCGACCCTGCCAATCTCACCGCTGCTGACGCCATAGGTGCCGATATCGTAGGCAAGCAATTTGTGGGTAAAGAACTCATAGGCGATACAGGATATTTTGTCGATTACCCAGAAGACATTCAGCTAGTGGGCATAAGCTTTGCCACAACTTTGGGCAGTATTGCTCTATCGGGTGAAGTGAATCACAAGACTGACCTCCCCATACAAATTAACGCTGGGCAATTAATTGCGCATAGTGTGGGTGGTGGTGGTGATTTACCGTTTATTTACTCAAGCGTGCTTGAAAACGACGTCAACAATGTGGCCAGCGGCGGCACTATTCAGGGCTACCGTTTATTTGATGTATCCCAAGCTCAGGTAACCGCCGTTCAATTTTTTGATCGCGTATTAGGTTCCGACCGCATCACTTTTGTGGGTGAAGCCGGTTACACCTTCATTCATGGCCTTGACGAAGGGGCCGATCAAATTCGTTTTGGTCGCTCCGATATTTACGATGGTACTGGGGGGGATGGTTTTGTTACTGAAAGTTCTTGGGGCTACCGCGCCATGGTCATAGGCGATTATTCCGATGTGTTTTCTGGAGTGAATTTAAAACCCAGCATTGCCTGGAGTGAAGATGTGGAAGGTTATGCACCACAACCTGGTGGCGCCTTTAACGAAGGCGAGCAGGCATTGAGTATCTCAGTGGCCGCCGACTACCTCTCTATTTATAAGGCTAGCCTTTCCTACACCCAATACATGGGCGGTGATTACAGCGTGGTCAGCGACCGCGACTACGCCTCCATTAGCGTAGGTATGCAGTTTTAATTAATAAATCATTCAGCATTTAAATTTTAAAAGCACGAGTAAATAATTACTCGTGCTGAGGTAACAACATGAAAATACAAACCATTACATCAACCGCGTTATTTTTAATATTCTCAAGTGGCGCCCTGGCTAAGGTATCCCAGGAACAGGCTAATAAACTGGGAAGCGAATTAACCCCCATGGGCGCACAAGTAGCTGCCAACACCACAGGCAGTATTCCCAGCTACACAGGTGGTTTAAGCGCAGACATAAATGCCGACCCATTTGTGGATGTTTTTTCCCAAGAAAAACCTCTGTTTACTATCACCGCTGAAAATGTTGCCAACTATCAAGATAACTTAAGTGATGGTCAGAAGGCGCTATTTAAAAAGTACCCCGATACCTACAAGATGCCCATTTACAAGTCTCACCGTACTGCCGCGTATCCACAAGAGACTTATGCTAAGGCGAAAAAAAATGCGGTGACCACCGAATTGGTAGACGGCGGCACAGGCTTAAGTCAGTTTGATGAAACTGTGCCTTTTGCCATTCCGCAAAATGGCTTGGAAGTGATTTGGAACCATGTGAGCCGTTTCCGCGGGGGTTCGGTAGAACGCAATACCGCGCAAGTAACTGTACAAAGAGACGGTAACTTTACCCCCATTAAAACCCGCAGCAATTTTACCATGCCGCAATATCTACAAGATGGTTTTGATAAAAATAGCGATGACAACATTTTGTTTTATTATGTTTCTAAGGTTAAATCTCCGGCGCGTTTCACCGGTAATGTATTCTTAGTGCACGAAACCATAGACCAAATTAAACAGCCGCGCATGGCCTGGACATACAACTCAGGACAACGCCGTGTTCGCCGTGCCCCACAAGTAGCTTATGATGCCCCCGCTCAAGCCAGTGAAGGTTTAAAAACTACCGACCAAATTGATATGTTTAACGGCGCCCCCGACCGTTACGACTGGAATTTAGTAGGCAAAAAAGAAATTTACATTCCTTATAACTCATACAAGTTGGCCGATAAAAATGTTAAATATAAAGACATCGTAAAAGCGGGACACATTAATCAAGATTACAGCCGCTATGAATTGCACCGTGTTTGGCAGGTAGAAGCCACACTTAAAGAAGACGCTCGCCATATTTACAGCAAGCGTACTTTTTACGTAGATGAAGACAGCTGGCAGATTGCCCTGGCCGATCACTATGATAACCGTAACCAGTTATGGCGTTCAGCCGAAGGCCATTCATTACAATTTGTGAATGCCAATGCTCCTTGGTATGCCTCTATTACTTATTACGACTTAATGTCGGGTCGTTACGCGGTGGAGTTAAATAATGAAGAGCGCGATGCCTTTAAATTTAGAAATAAAATAACACGTAAAAGCTTTACCGCCGCAGCCATACGCCGTATGGGTAAACGTTAAGTTTTTTTGCATACCCGGCAGATTTATTTCTGCCGGTGTTTTTTAACCAAAAAATATAAGCTAAGTATTAAAAGTTTTCGCTATACCTTGCCTCTACAGTTTATAGGTCCGCTGTTAACGCCTCTAAAAGCAGAGTTAACCACTTGGCATTCACAAATTTCATTTAAGTGAGAACTTCAATAATCCCACCATAAACAGTACCTTCTTGTGGTATTCTAAACAGCTAAATTGATCGCCATTACAAGAGTGCCCCATGACAGCCCAAAAGAGTCTCGGCTCCACCACTCGTAGCCCGCAACAGTTGCGTAGTAAAAACCGTATGAACGAGATTCTAAGAGCCACTAAAAATATAATGGAAATAAGTGGCAGTAATAATTTAAGAATGATGGACATCGCCAAAACGGCCAATGTCACAGTGAGCTCTATCTATCAGTATTTCCCCAATAGAGCTGCCATTGTGAAAGTATTGGCACAATCTTATTTGAATCAATGGAGTGAGCAAGTAGCCAAACAGGTTAAGCAGGTTTCAAGCGCCGATGAAATACAAGGATTAGTATTAAGCTTGATTAATGATTTTTATCAGCGTTATAAATATGATTCTGTATTGCAGGATATTTGGGGCAGCAAGGGCAGTGATAAGATTTTTGAAAACATAGATATGGAGCACCACATTGTTATTCAAGGCATCATTTATAATAAACTTAAATACTTGTTTGACCAAGTAACCTGGCCAAAGCTTGAAACCACCATACTGCTTAGCTTGCACCAAGGCAGTGCCGCAATCCGTTTGGCATTAACCCTAGACGAAAAAGAAGGGGAGAAAATAATGGAGGTTTATACTCAGCAAACCCTCAATGCCTTTAATGAATTTCTACCCACTAAACATTAACGTAAATTAATGACTTCCTGTTGTAGTGACACCGATAGCATGCAATAGGCCGTTCTACCCACTAAGTTAGTTGTATATTTCAGATTGAATTCCCAACAAAAAGATACATTTGTTTTTCTAAAGAGCCAGCATCAACCTCATTTGAGTCCACTTGCTCGGTTATGCCTAAGCGAATATCAAACAGTTACCAAAAGAGGTGACAATGATGAAATGCGTGTGTTCCTCCACCACTCTATTCATCTACCTGCAGCAATTTACGCTAAAGATGAAACTTGATTTTTTTTCCTCGCCCCTTACTGAACCAATGGAACTGGAGGTAAAAACAGCCTAAGAACTTTTTGCAATAACCAAATAATGCAATAGACCAAAAAACTCTATCACAAGCAAAGCTGGCTTATCTGCCTCATACTAAAGAAGAATTGATCCACACAAAATAAATCCGACTTGGCCTAGCACGCTCACAAGGCAGCTGGTCAGTTACATGCGCAGTGTTATCCATTGCGCCTATACAGGGGATATTTTATGGGCGCCAAACAAGCTCGTTCTTCAGACACTTCATTTAATCCCACCGGGACGCAGGGCTTTGCCTTTGTTGAATTCGCCTCGGCCCACGCTTCTAAGCTGCATGACCTGTTCAAACAAATGGGGTTTTCGGCAGTTCTCAAACACGTTAACAAGCCTTTAACCTGGTACCAACAGGGGGAAATATTTTTCCTAGTGAATGATCACCCTTATGGTTTTACCAAAGACTTTGAAAAAATACATGGTGACTGCGCCTGTGCTATGGGTTTTAAAGTAGACGATGCCAAAATCGCCTACGACTACGCGCTTCAACATGGCGCCAAAAACTGTTTGCCACGCATGCTCGAGTTTCAAGTGCCGGCTATTTATGGCATAGGGGGAAGCCTCTTGTACTTTATTGACGAGCATAATAATCCCTCTTCTAAAACGGTTAAGAGTAAACCGGCCCAGTTATTTAACAGCCTTAACCAGCCCCCGCAAGAGGATGTAGGATTATTGGAAATTGATCACCTTACCCATAATGTACACCAGGGCAAGATGAACAGCTGGGCACACTTTTATGAGGATATTTTTAATTTCACAGAGATTCGCTATTTTGACATTAAGGGAAAACACAGCGGCTTATTAAGCCGGGCCATGACGAGCCCCTGCGGTAAAATTAAAATCCCCATTAATGAGTCCCGCGATGATCAATCTCAAATAGAAGAATATTTAAAAGAGTACAACGGCGAGGGCATTCAACACATTGCTCTCACCAGTAACGATATTATCGCCACCGTTAAAAAGCTTAAAAAAAATGGCGTTAAATTTATGGATGTGCCCGACAGCTATTATGAAAATATAGACAAGCGCCTGCCCGGTCATGCTCAGGAAATTAATGCACTAAAGGAGCATAAAATATTAATTGATGGCCATATTGAAAATGGTCAATGGAAATTATTATTGCAAATATTTACCGATACCATGATTGGCCCGATATTTTTTGAGATTATTCAGCGCCTAGGCGATGACGGCTTTGGCGAGGGAAATTTTCAAGCTTTATTTGAGGCGATGGAAGACGATCAACTTCGCCGCGGCACGCTCAAGCCGGTTCCCTCAAAAAGTGATGACTAAAATGAGTTTATTCATATCCACTAGGCTGAATACCTCATGAGCAGACGTATTGTGTTTCCAAAGAGCTCAGGCGTGTTCTCTCGCCAGGCCCACGCCGATTTCCCGACGGAAGCCCCTTATGAGCGAGAAATCAGTCGTGACGGCTTTCATGGCCCCGCCACGCATATGCATCACCGTCATCCTCCCACCGGCTGGAGCAAGATGCAGGGAGATTTGCGCCCACGGGCCTTTGATTTAAAAAAATGGCCGCAAAAAAACGCCTCCCTGTGGGAAGTAGAACCGCTGTTGGTTAATAAACACTGTGCTCTACTTTTTTGGACACTGCCCCAATCCATGAAGCATTTATTGCGCAATGCCGATGGCGACCTGTTGTTATTTATTCATAGTGGTCGCGGTGATTTATTTTGCGATTTTGGCCAGCTTGCTTTTACCGAAGGCGACTACCTACTTCTGCCCAGAGGCACCAGTTGGCGCTTGGAATGTAAAAGTGAAGTTCAGCTATTGGCGATTGAAGCCACCAACAACATGTTTTATTTACCCGAAAAAGGTCTGGTAGGACAACATGCCATATTTGATGCCAGTGCTTTAACCTGCGCAGAAATCACACCCAGCTTTATTGAACAGCAAGATGAAAATCCCTGGAGTGTCTTTGTTAAACACGATAACAAGGTCACCACCATCAGCTACCCATATAACCCGTTGGATGCGCTGGGTTGGCACGGCGAAGTGTGTGCGCTTAAAATTAATTGGCGTGATATTCGCCCACTCATGAGTCACCGCTATCATCTGCCTCCTTCGGCTCACAGCACTTTTGTGAGTGAACACTTTGTGGTCTGCACTTTTGTGCCACGCCCGTTTGAGACCGACCCAGGCGCATTAAAGGTGCCTTTTTATCACAGCAATGAAGACTACGATGAGATAATTTTTTATCACCAGGGAGAGTTTTTTAGCCGTGATCATATTTACCCTGGCATGCTCAGTTTTCACCCCAGAGGATTCAGTCATGGCCCTCATCCCAAAGCATACGAGAAGTCTTTTAGTGAAAGCCATGCCGCCACCAACGAGGTGGCTGTAATGATAGATACACGCGAGTCGATGCATTGCATGGATAAAAGCGATGGCTTGCCCAAGGATGTGGAATGGACTGACTACGTTAATAGCTGGCGTGCACCCAAAAAGGAAAGCGAAGAATGAATATGGTGACGCCGTTAGTGAATGAAATACCCTTGTTAACTGTGGCTATGGACCTAAAAAAGGAAAGCGAAGAATGAAACTAGCAAGCCAGAACAATGGCAGCAGGGATGGCGAGTTGCTAGTGGTGTCCCGAGATTTAAGCCAAGCACAAAGCGTTAACCATATTGCCCCTACCCTACAATATGCCCTAGACCACTGGCAGCAATGTCAGCCTCAGCTTGAACTGGTTTATCAAAACCTAAACTCAAAAAAGGCAAACGTGACCGACACCATCTTGTGCTTTTCTCAATGCCCTATTCTTTCCCCCTTGCCTCGCGCCTACCAATGGCTAGATGGCAGTGCTTATGTGAATCATGTAGAACTGGTACGCAAAGCCCGTGGTGCGCAAATACCAGATTCCTTTTGGCATGATCCCCTTATGTATCAGGGTGGCTCAGATGATTTCCTTACACCCACTCAAGACATTCCCTTAAAAGACACTAACTGGGGCTTAGATTTTGAAAGCGAGCTGGCCATCATCACAGATGATGTAGACATGGCTTGCTCGGTGAGTGATGCATCGGAGCACATTAAACTCTTCATGCTGGTAAACGATGTGTCTTTGCGTAACCTCATTCCCGAAGAACTGGCCAAGGGTTTTGGCTTTATGCAGAGCAAGCCTTCCAGCAGTTTTAGCCCAGTGGCCATAACACCCGATGAACTGGAAGATAAATGGGACGGTAAAAAAGTACATTTGCCGTTAGTTACCCATTTAAATAATCAATTATTTGGTGCTCCTGATGCTGGGGTAGACATGACCTTTGATTTTCCAACGCTTGTGGCCCACGCCGCCAAGAGTCGCAAGTTAAGTGCAGGCACCATTATAGGTTCCGGTACGGTTTCCAATTATGACCGCAGCAAGGGATCATCCTGCCTTGCAGAAAAACGCATGCTTGAGAAAATTATCAACGATGAAATTACGACGCCCTTTTTAAAAAGTGGCGACCAAGTAAAAATTGAAATGCTGGATACCCATGGAATTTCAATTTTTGGGGCCATCGAACAAACGGTAGTGGCCCCAGATTAAAGCGACAAGGATTAAAGCGACAAGGATTAAGGCAAAGGCAATGATGGAAAAGGAATTTTATAGCCCATGATTTTATATAGCTACTTCCGATCTAGCGCCGCCTACCGGGTTCGTATCGCGCTGAATATAAAGAATATGGAATACGACATTAAACCTGTGCACCTATTAAATTCTGGGGGTGAGCAACATTCGAAAGACTATCATCAACTTAACCCGTTAGAGCTAGTCCCCGTGCTAAGCCACAATGGCATGAACATCAGTCAGTCCATGGCTATCATGGATTACCTAGAGCATGTTCAACCCCGCCCATCTCTCTATCCCTTAAATATACAAGAAAGAGTCGCCTGCCAAGAATTTGCACTCAGTATTGCTTGCGAAATTCACCCTATCAATAATTTACGCGTATTACAGAAATTAAAACAAGATCATGAGTTGAGCGAAGAACAGGTAACACAATGGAATCTTCATTGGATAGGTATTGGCTTTAGCGCTCTGGAAGAAAGAGTAGGCCAAATTAAGGCTGATGAAACAAAACCATTTTGCTTTGGAGACCATCCAAGTCTTGCCGATATTTGTTTAATTCCTCAGGTTTATAATGGTTTGC
>JBALXQ010000081.1:0-13204 GCA_036960565.1 Bermanella sp. | reverse complement strand
CACCACTATCCCGCCCATTTTCACGTCAGCATTTTAGCGTTATTATGCCGCTTTTTCACGATGGATTGCCGCGCTTTTGCTAACCGCGCTGATTAAAACGAAGACTAAACTATTGTAATGTTATTCTGTGTTCCAGCCCCGACATTTTGGATGCCGTTCAATACAGCATTATTAACATTGGCCCATGCCGGAGGATTATAGTTATTAGCATATGTCGATAAAGCTTGCGTTTGAAGGAAAGTCAGTGGTGTTCCTGATGCGATAGGTCCACTTATAACTGCACCTGTTGTTGCATTATTGATTGAGGCAATAGGAGTATATAACCTTAAATGAACATCATTTGCACCAGCTCCAAATGTTCCACCAAACGCAGGGGCATGGGGTCTCGGAGTAGCAGCATTGTTATTTTGAGCCTTACTTATCATTCGACCATTTTCAAGGTCATTTGCGCCAAACTCTGAATCCATCACAATATGGTCACACTCTGGGCTAATGTTGCTAGCTTGGGCATATGTAGGAAGGTCTATCCCTCCAACGTCAGATACCATATGATTGGCTGGAAGGGCAACAGCTCCGACTCCAGCACCCGCGTTCGCCACATTATTATTTTCCACTTGATAACGCCTATTTCCAAATACAGCATGACCTCTTGTATTAACAGTTGAACCGATTGCATTAGACATATTTCTATACGTACCGGGAGTACTTGGAACCCACCCTAAATTATATAGCTGTACAGCATCCTTTCTGTTTAATCCAGTAGATCTATTTTTCTTAAAAGATCTCAACTGCTTCACCTGAGAACTATTATGTGCCAATTCCTGCCGCTTTCTCTGAGCTATAGCTTCCGGCCGATTATCCACAAACCCGAAACCTTGCTTCACACTGCTTCTCTTCTGCCCAACAGAATTAGCAACCGCCCTACTTTTATTCTCTTTTGGCTTCTCTACTTGTGCATACATATCTCAAACCTTTTTAAATTGGATTTATCGCTTGTTATAGGCTTTCTTTATTGCCTATAACAATCCCACATACACCACGCCGTGGTGGATGTGGCGTTTATTCCGACTATCCCATTATCATTTATGAACTTTTAACACCCATTTTGGCTGTTAAAAGACCACCCTTTTTAAAAATTTTAATTAATCCTACTTTGCATTATCAGTGGCTCTTTAACAGCCACATTAACCGTTAAAGAACCACCTCAATTCACAACCCATCAATCTCATCCAGCGGTGAACTTATCCCCTCAAATCCCTTAGTAGTTATGTGCGTATAAATCTCGGTAGTCTTTGAACTAGAATGACCAAGCAAGGCTTGTATATATCTCAAGTCCGTTCCTCTCTCTAATAGATGAGTTGCGAACGAATGTCGCAAAGTATGCAGCGACGCTTTCTTCTGAATTTTAGAAGCTATCAGTGCCCGATAGAATATTTTTCTTAAACTGGTACTGGAGTATTTCCCACCCTCAGCGCCTTCAAATAAATAGTCCTTTGGCCGATAAGCACGAAAATATTCTCGTAATAACCCAAGGCACTTATTTGACAGCAAGGTCACTCTGTCTTTATTACCTTTAGCCGCCCGCACATTAATACAGTGTCTTTTAGAATCAATATCTACCACTTTAAGTTCCAAGACTTCGTTACGTCTTAATCCCGCCGAATAAATACAATAAAGCAGTGCTTTGTGTTTTAAGTTAACTACTTGTGCGCCAAGAGACTTTTTCATCAGCGTATAAAAAATAATTTAATTGTATAAGGAGGGGTCTACTATTTTAACTACCCAGCTCTGCCATCACTTGCTTTACTCGATTCATCATAGGTTTATGGATGGCTTTAATTGCTTCCACGTCTTCCTTCATTTTGAGGTATTTTCTTTGCCTAATATCATTTCGTGGCTTCCTTTCATCCTGCCAATCCATGTAGCCTTTCAGAAGCTTCAACTCCATTCCTTGACTGTATTTTTCCTGAAGATTTTTTTCAAAGTTATCGACTAGGTAGCCAAATACAATGTCTGCTTTATACTGGCTGTCTATTAAGTTTTGCTCTACTACAAAATCAATCAGATCTTGAATTCCTTTATTTTCTTCGTCACTAGAAGATGGCCCTAACTGCTCAGGATTAAAAATCTGCGCGAAGTCTACTTCGTCAGCTAATAATTTTTGTTGTAAGGTTTTCTCTTGAATGTAGCCGTTTTCATCGACATTAAATACGTCTGGAAAACTGTCGTTTTTTGATTTTAATAGTTCCATTGTGCCGGGGTCGTAAGCACTGTAAACCTGCGGTCCGGTTAAATTCAGTGTTAGCTTGGCACTTAAGGTGTGTAAAATTTGTAACGTGAATTTATGTCTAATTATGTACATTGTTTAGTCCTTGATGATTACCAGGTGATGATTATTTGGCCGTTGCCTTCTCGGGCAGTAATTTCGTTGCTTGTGCTACTGGCTTCAGTATGAAAATAAGAGCTGCCACCGCCGCCTGCACCAGTAATCGTGCCGCTCCAACTCCCCCCACCACCGCCAGAATAACCGCCGCCGCCCCCGCCATAACCATTGTTAGGTGAACCTGCACCACCACCACCAAAACCGCCATGAGGTTTACCGCCTGAATGAGTTGATTGGCCTGCTGCACCTCCACTTATGAACGAATTGCCCCCGCCCGAAGAGTGTGATCCGAGCGCACCACGTCCTAATAAACCTCCCCCGCCACCGGCATAGCCTGAACCACCACCATAACCATCTCGACCGCCCATAGACTTCTCGCCGCCACCAGGGCCTTCTGCTTGATTCCCGTAATTATTGATTATATTAGAATTACCAGCCATTACTGTAAGGCTAGCGTCTAGCCCTTTATATCCACTATATGACGTAGCTCCGCCACCTCCACCTGCAATCATCACTGGAATATTGGCTCCTTGAACTATAAATGAACCACCCCCACCCCCTGCACCCTTGCCTGCTGGCACCCCTTGCTGGCCGACTAACATGTTAAATTCTGTACCAGAGCTAGTTGAAAACATTCCTGTCATGTAGGCACCAAATCCACCGCTATAAGTTTCAACAGTTCCACCCTGCGCACCCCAAACTTCAATTTTTATACTGTTTACACCTTCAGGCACAACCCAGCTTTCTATGTTACCGCTATATTCGAATACCTTACTTCCACTGACCTCTTTTACTTTTATATCGATACTTTTTTCGATAATACTGTCATCACTGGTGGTGACTTTTACAAACAAAGTTCCAGATTCAGTTTCTGCTTGCACCGTCACCTGCGCTGCCCCCTCGCCAGCAATAATACTCACGTCATCTGCTAACCATTCATACTCAATAGCATCATCTACGGTTATGGAGTATTGATTATCAAAGCTATGGGCAAAGATTATTTTTTCTCCTTGAATATCTATTGTTTTTACAACTTCTGGCACAGGCAAATCAGCCAAGACTTTCGCTATTTGGGCTGGCGATATGGCTAGGTTGTTCACAAGGCCTTCTTTCACCTGTGCGTCGGTGGCAAATTGACAGATGCCAGCCTCTTCATAACTGGCTATCGGTAAACTGGCCATCGGTAAATCTGTAAGACCAGCGCCGCTGCCAATGAATTTATCTGCACTAATTTCGTTGGGAAGTCGTTCATTAGGTAATATGCCTGAAGATATATTTCCAGCATTTAGGTCGGTTAAGCCTGCGCCATTTCCTGAGAATGTCTTACCGCTTATTTCAGTTGGTAAGCGAGTATTATCTAATGTACCTGCAGATATATTGTCAGCGTTTAACCCTCTTAAGTCTGCACCATTGCCTGAAAATGTTTTATCGATTATTTCAGTTGGCAACCGAGTATTATCTAATGTGCCAGCAGATATATTGTTAGCATTTAAGTCGCTTAAGCCAGCACCATTACCTAAGAATGTCTTACCGCTTATTTCAGTTGCTAAGCGGGAATTATCTAATGTACCTGCAGATATGTTATTAGCATTTAATTCAGTTAAGCCAGCACCATTACCTGAAAGATCAAGTGCCGCATCAATTAACTCACCAAACTGAGCTTCAGTTGGCACGTCTCCAGATTGAAAGTAGCTAGCCAGTTTGGCTTTTGTATTTATATTTTTCATTTGAAAACCTAATTAAATATAATGGTTATACGTATTAAGGACAGTGTGAACTTTTAATAAGGGCTATACCAAACTACGCCCTATACTCGCGGCTTTATCGCCCATCACATCGGCTTCTGTTTCTAATGCTTGGTTGTCGTTAATCGCTTGCCCAGCAAATTGTGTCGTTGGTGCTACTCGCCCTTGAGCTTGCTGCACAACGTGCCAAGCTTCGTGGGCTATATGCTGATTTTGCCCCGGTGCCATGTGTATATCACTACCCTGAGCATAGGCATGGGCATTTAACTGGGCTGGTTTGGGCGAGTTGTAATGCACTTTCACATGGTCCATATTCATGCCCGATAGGTGCTCTATGCCCGCTTTTACGTTGTTGGGCAGGCCGGTATTGTTTTTCCGCTGCACGGCTAACGCTTCTTTTTTGTCTTCTCTTTTGTCTTCTCTTTGGTACATAATAATTTCCTTTATTAACTTAAAGTATTAACGTAGCGCTGTAAGCTCGGCTCTTTTAAATAAAAGTACGAAGTTGATGAAGTCTTGCAGTAGTGCATCGCCTTGTTCACTTAAATTAGAATGTAATTCTGGCTCTAAGCCTAGGGTAAAGTTTTTACTCTGAAATTGGTTGTTCATATACTGACATTGAATTTCGCTACTTTGTGGCACACCCAAAAACCTAATTTGATTAATTGATTTACTATCTTTACTGGGCGGTTGCGTATGATGAGAGTCATCGGCAGATTCATGATTAAAAGTATCATTTAGATGCAAGCTGATGGCGGTTACATATTCATTATTCGTTGCCTGCTGAATACCAGTACTGTATCCGTTCATGCATAAGGTATCTTGATATTGTTCTAATAAGGCACGTACTTCGTTATTAAGCAGGTGGTGCACTACTTGCAAATTATGCAATTCTAACGCTGCTTGCTGCTGAGCTAGTTCTTTCTGGCTGTCTTGGTAATCGTTAGTGCGGTCGCTATGTCGTTGCAATATGTCATCTACAGAGTTGTGGTGATGATCTGGATGATGGTCATGGCCATGGTTAGGATAATGCGGTTCATGGTGATCTTTGCAGACTGTCGGCCCGTGATAATTGTGGCATTCGCTATTATCGCAAGAGTGAACATGGGTGCTGTGTTTCATTTTAATTTCCTTTATAAACGATTGTGTAATAACTAATAAGCACTCTCTAATAGCCATAGGCCCACTTAACCTGAATTAAGTTTTTACCTAGCCAAGGTAATGAGATGTAGCCTAATCCCCAGGGTAATTTGGTTAATAAAATATCCAGAGTTTTTGATTCTATTTCGACAATACAACCCTGTTCAGAGGAGGAGTATTGCGCTGTTCTTAATAAAAAAAGTTCTCTGAAGCTATTAATCGGCATACTTTTTAGTGCAGGCCAGTTGTTTATCACCGCACTGACTAGCTGATTGGCGTTGGTCTGTTCTTGTTCGCTAAGATCGATGGCGTTTTCTATGTAAGTATCCGCTTCTAACCCAACCAATAGGTTAGTGACGGTATAAACCTGTTCACTTTGCTGGCCATCGAGTATGTATACTAATAGAGCATGAGCTTTCAGCTGTGCGGCTTGGTCTTTAAATTGCAGTTCTTCTTGCTTGCCTGTTTCTCCTTCTCTTTCTGAATCATCTTTAACCGTGGTTAATAAGTCGTTCTTTTGGAAGAATCCTGCTAGATAAGGCCATAATAAAACCAGCCCAGCATCGGTGCATTCTAGGCCTTTGTGTAAATCAGCGTGTGTTTTAACCAGAACTTGAATTTTCTGATTAATCCTTTGTCGAATACTGTCCGTTATTTTTGGATCGCTTAAGCTTTTAATTTTATCGCTATAGCGTGTTAATAACTCTTGGCTTTGTTTTATACCGGGGCATTCTTGTTTTATATCAGAGCAGTGTTGTTTTAATTCTGTGTGACTTTGTGAGAGGTCATTAAGTTCATAGCGGGCTTGTGTTAAATCATTCTGCCAAATAAGCTGGTTAATTTTATTAGTATTTAAACGACTGCGATCAAATGAGAAGCTGTTAACGACAAGGGCCTGATCTGGCAACTGCATATTTGCCACCGGTAGCCACCAATCTTTTTCATTCTGCTGTAAATCACTCGCGACGGAGGTCGGTTGATTGATCTGTAATAGCTGCTTAATCTGCAATAGCTGATTAATAAAATAATCTAATATATCGATTCGCCCTTGTTGTTGCCAAGCCATGAGTAGGGTTATTAATTGAATTGATATTCGATACAGTTGTCGCCTATTGGTTTTATCACAATTAATTAATTGATACGGTATGGATTGCAGCACTGGGCTATCTTTCATCATGCCGGCCAAGTTTTTAATTACTTGGTTTATCTGCTGCCCTATTTGGAACTCAATTGGAAAAATATTTTCATAATCAGCCTGCAGTTGTTTGATAGCATCTTTATGAGCAACATCTTTATGAGCAACATCTTTATGAAAAATATCGATGATACCATTAGGTGCAATGGTCTCAGATATTGGCTGCTGAGCCTTTACTGCTATATCCTTTACTACTATATCCTTTACAGCTATATCTTTTGAAGCTATAAACATTCTTAGTGCGTTTTTTAATTTTACGGCACTGGCTTTGCTGGTAGTTCTTATAAAGTCTTTTAATACCCGTTCCACTTCCAAAGGAAGATAAATTGCATTCCTTATGAAGTATATCTTAATAAAATATTGCCAGGCCATTGCGTCATATTCTGTTAAGTTGACATTTGCCTCTGTTTTAATAAATGCTGTTAGCTGTGTTATTAATATTTTGAGCGTTATTATGCGTTCTTCATCACTGTAATTTATCGGATACTCTAACGATATTGCATTTTCAGGAAGCTGGCCAACAAGCTGATACCAGTGGGTTATTTGTATTAATAACTCTGTTAGCTGTTGCTTATTAAAATTATTGGATTTTATATCTTGTATTTTCTCGACCAATGAAATCGGTAACCAAGTGTCATTAGATATACGGTTTAACGTATTTAGTATTCTTTGCTGAAGTTTATTCGATTCAACCTCTATTAAATTTCCTGTCAATTCAGAAATAAATACTGTTAGCTGACTTAGTTCTTTAGCTATAGTCGCTGGTTCACTTTTTTCGCCAACCTCATTGTCATGCACTTGGGTAAAAATATTCTGTTTAATCAATAGTATCAGGTCAGTTGATATATGCTGGTCGTGACGTGTTAGGTAGTGCTTAATTTTATTAATCTGATACTGCACGTATTCTAGGCTGACTTCACTATTATGTATTTCTGTTAATATTTTTAATAATTTTCGGTACACCAAAATGGTCTGTTTTAAGTTATAGGTTCCTGCAGTACTATAATTTTTAAGTTGTTCCCCCTCTATTTTCAAGGGCTCTATTTTCAAGGGCTCTATTTTCAAGGGATCTATTTTCTGAGCCCCTAACGTCTGCTGCTGTGGTAAAAAATTTTCTTGCCAATTACCGCCTTTCGCTCTTTTTAATAATTTTTCTAACCCTACTAAGTCCGCCAGCTTTAAACCTTGATGTAATACAATATTGTGCCAGTTATCCACAGCGCTAAGCCATACTTTATCTTGTGGTATTAGTAGTATTTGATGCAAACCTGCTAAGGCATGATTAAATCGCTGACGGCTGAGTGGCTTTAAAACCTTAATATTATCTGAATTGGCGATTTTATTACTGTTCAGCATGATCTTAATGGCTAGCCCAGTTAACTCTGTTTGCTGGCCCTGGGCTGTGATGATCAAGCGTAAATAATGTTTTAGCTGTCGTTTCTTCTGCGCTAAGTCCGTTTCACCCTGCTCTAATAACGGAATAAAAGCTTCATGGTTAATGGCCGAAGATAATAGCGGCAATAAGAGCGTTAATAGATTGGGGAATTGTTGAATATTGTTAAATATACTACTCACTGTTTTTGCCAGCATACTAGGATCTAACAGTTCATTTTTGAAATTATTTTTATACTGTTCTGATGTTTTCAAAGCCTCTAATATTGATACCCAATGTTTATGGCTGAATATATGGCCTGTATGTTCTACAACGCCGTACTGGCTTAAGCCTGCTAATGCATTCCCTTCGGTCTCATGGCCATTGAGTTTTAATAAACAAGCCTTTTGAATAGCTCTTTGTAGGGCACGATTTAATGTAGTGATAAGCACAGGGTGTATGTGCTGTTCGAAATATCCCTTTGCTCCCTGCATAAATAAGTAGCCATCGATCACGGGTAAATTAAATTCTAGGTTATCGATGCTTAGATTTTCTCTTTTTCCTGCTTTCTCTAATTCTTCTGCGGTTTTTTCCTGTAGCAGTATCAGCCAGTCAGGTGATGCTGGCATTTTTATTGTATTAAATGTGTTTTGGATAAATCCTTTTAATTGATTTTCTATCTGTTTAATCTTCTGACCTTGTTCATGGCCGGTCTCAGTAACATTCTGGAACTGTATGTCTAATAGCAGGGTATCAATGTTAAATTTCATGTTGTTCTTTCTCTTTAAGATTAATACCCTGTTAATACTAAGACCCGATTTAAAATTATTCGTTATGACTGCGCCATACACTGACATCGTCATCGATACGACGACCGACATAATTTCCTTGCCAGTAGTGACGCTCTTCTTCTGAACCGGTCAGGTGATTTGATGCATAGATATGAGGAGCTTCGCCAGCGTTATTCCCGGTCCATTGGCCTTCGCATATTAGGTCACTGCAGAGGTAAGCCGCTCCGCCTTTGCCATTTTGCATATCCGCGCTGCAATCTTTAGCCAATAGCCTTAACAAGGTACTGCGATATGCTGCGCCACCACTGCGTGATGCGGTGCAGTTAAATGCGTGTACTTGGCTATCATGGCACTTAGCGACTGCACCTCCTCGCTCCGCTTGGCAGTGGTGTGCATGAATGGTAGAGCGCGCTAAGCCGTAAGCAGCACCGCCTTCATTTAGCTGAGTATCAGAACCTGAACCTTGGTCGAGCGCACGGCAGTTATGAATGTGCAAAGCTTCGATATAAGAGGCACTGTAAATAGCATTATTTACCGGTGCGAAAATGGCACCACCATCTCCCCAGGTAATGTGGTTTTCAATACGGCAATTTAACTGACAGTGGCTGGCATATTCTAGATAAAAGGCACTACCATCACGAGTTGATTGTAAATTAGCACCGTCAAAGCAGAAGCCTGAGAGCTGAATGTTTGTAACTGGCTGGCGCGCATTACCAATGATCTCAAATCGCGCATTGGCATTTTGCTTAACAATTCGCGTCGCGAATGCATTGAAACCGATAATGGATATACCCTCTCGTAGGCTCACGTTATTTTTAAGGCTGTATGAACTCACTTGCTGTTGATTTAACGGCATTAAAATAACCGTTGTATGAGCGGCGATGGCGGTACTATTTCCTTTGTTAAAGATTTCATCAAAATCTCTTTGATTATGTACGGTATAGGTACGCCCCCCTTGTGCAAAAGGCACCGCGACACTATCGATATAGGCTTTAACCGCTGCTTGAGTCGGCAGCACGCTGTGCAGACTGCCCTCCCCCCCCAGCTGACAATCGTCTGAAATTGCAGAAACCAAAGGGCCATTTTTAAATTGCAGATTATTACTAATGTTCACATCACAAGTATCTACCTGGGTATCGACTTGTATTGAGTTCACATCAAGTTGTTGGCTAATACGGCCACTGCCGACAACATCAAGGGCCATGCTGGGCTCAAGTGTTCCTAAGCCTAACTTCCCTAGAACGTGTATATCACTTTCTGCTTTAATGTTTTCGGTAACTTCTAACAAACCTGCTACAGAAACAGTCTTCATAAATAGGGCATCATCGGATACATCCAACTTGCCTTCTAATGTTGTTAACTGCTTTACGGTTAATTCAGCTTGTAGTTCTGTATTACCTGCAACGGTAAGTTCTTCTTCGATTAAGGTTTTATCTTCAACACGTAAGTCACCACGAATATGGGTATCGCCTCCAATATCAGCGCGGCGGGCGATATCTAATGCACCAGAAACAGAAACATCATTACGGGCTATAATTTTCCCATCAACCTCTAACTCACCCTCTAGTTCTGCTTTTTGGCTAATTCGTATTTCACCGATAATATCGAGTGCTACTCTAGGATCGGTTTTTCCTATGCCTAATTTTCCTTGGCTAAATACTAGGCTGGAGTGGTCAACTGAATCGATACGTAACGCTTCTTTGTAGCGCGTATCGGCAATGTACAATTGTGCATTTGGGGTAAGCTCTGAATTTATTTCGCTAACTTGACCAATAATTGTTTGCCCTACCAGCTCGCTATCTTTATGCACCGTCATATCAGACTTAAACAATGCGTCTTTATGCACTTGTAGCGTATGTTCTAGTTTTGTTTGCCCATTAACCTGTAGCTCATCTGAGATATTAACATCGCCTTTAACATCAAGCTGCACACTTGGGTTACTATAGCCTAAACCCAGCATGCCTTGCTTGAATACAAGGGGAGATTCGACACCTTTAAATAGGCTGTCGATGCGCAATGCCGTTTCTTGTGGTGCGGTATTATTAATATGAATCCGCGCCTGAGGCTCTTCGACCGAGAATGCCAATTTTTTATTAATAAAAGTATTTTCGTTTAATCTCGTTTCACCTGTGACTATCAGTGTACCTTTCGCCATTAAGGCTTCTGATACTTTCACGGCTCCTTGTACATCAAGGGCATGTTCTGGGGCATTATTATTAATGCCCACCTTTCCCGATTTAATCAACAAGGAAGATGTTTCACCTTCACTTGGATCAATACGCAGGGCCGTTTTATTTTCTGCTGATTGGCGAAGATGCAGATCAATACTTTCGTCGCTTTCTTGAATATTAATATCAAGCTTACTGTTTAGCGCAATAAGCTCGTTAAACGCGCTAGGGGCATTAACCGATAGTTTTTCGTTAACGACTAATATCGAAGATTTTGTTATACCATCAAGTTGGGCACTCCCTGCTAGGTGAAAATTAGCTTGGGGATCTTTTACGTTTAGGCTAAAACGATCAGCCTTAAGTTGAAGGCCATGATGGATAATTGCATTACCATCGTCGTCGATTTCAGCTGCTGATTCAGTAGGTTGAATATCGATCGCCGCCAATTCATCTTGCTGCTGCAAGGTTAGCGTATCGCTAGAGACCGTCATTAGCTCGTTTATTTTTACCTGGCCAACAAATTGTGCGTCGCCTTTAACATCTAATGATCCTTTAGGATCTTCGTTATGAATGCCTACTGAATCTTGGCGAATCGTTAAGGTCGGGCTTTCGGCTAACGTACCTGCAATTTTTAAGCTGTTTATATTTTGGGTTACATTAGGCAAAGCAATATGTAAGCGTGCGTCATTATTGGTTTCGTTGTTTAAACCTACGCTGATGCTTTTTTCTATGTTTACATCTGCTTGAGCATTAAGGGTGCCTGTTACATTCAGGGTTTTCTTTAAGAAGGCATCACCGTCGACCTGAACCTCCCCCGCCACATGAAAATCTTTTTCTGGCCTATCGCATAAAATTCCGATTTTATCGCCTCGCACATTGAGTACGGTTTTAGGATCACCTTCATGCTGATGAATGACCTTAAATGCTGTACTAGCACTGCCTTGAGTATTAATTATAACAGCTGGTTGTTGAGGATTTAGTTGATCTTTGTTTATTGCTAGCTGCTGGCTTATGGCAGTTTCTTTTAATGAGCTAAGACCATCGACCATTAAGCCTTGCTTTAGATGAGCGCTCCCTTTTACATCTAATAAGCTTTCAGCACCTGTTATTACTGTATCTTTTTTTACAACGAGTGCTTGCTGTGTACCATAATTTACTTGTAAACCTTTTTCGGTATCCTTGCTATGTATATCAAGGCGTGCGCTTGGCTCGGTAGTGCCGATGCCAATATTATTTTCTACCGATAGGCTATATTGATCGGTCATTGTGCTGGACGTACTGCCAATGCGAACTGAACCTGCTACATCTAATTCATTTTCTGGGCTATCGGTCGATATGCCAACACGGCCATCTCCTTTTATTATAAAAGGACGAGCATCTTGTGCGCTATTATCTACTTTTAATAAAGATTCGTTATTCGAGCCACCGTGGTAAATATGTAACTTTGCCTGAGCTTGATTTTCATTTAAGCCTAAAGATAAATTGCCATCGCCATTGAGGCATAACTGAGTTTTGCCACTAGCCCCTTTGATTAATAAGCTACTGGCATCACCTTGGTGTTTTAGGTTTATCTGCCCTGCGGTATCAGCATTACCTAGGGTCAGAGTTTGGTTCATCTGTACGTTACCGGTAACGGTTTGCTCGCCATTAATAATAACAGTGGAATTTAAGTTTGTTTTTCCGCTTACCGTTAAACTATTATTAGAATCATCAGTTTCGCTAATACTTAAGCTACCCATTACATCTAGGCTTTGATTCGCTTTTAATTTCCTATTAACCTCTAAATCACTACCCTCGCTTAATATAATACTGTCACCTACTTTAAGATCAGTAGGAGATAGCTTAGCCTGTTCACCCTGCACACTGATTTTGTTGGTGACGTTTAAATCACCAACAATTTTAACAGTATTATCTTCGAGAATTATTTTATCTTCTTCTTGAAGAATTACAGAATCAATAAGCGCTCTAAAATGATCACCGGTAGGTGTTGCATTATCTTTAAAATAATCTACGAGAGTAGTTCTGGTCGTTTTCTCAGTCATTTCATTCATTCCTTAAATAGTGTGCGGCGTTTTTATGCCAAGGGTAAAACTTGGATTATTTTCTGCTTCAGGATTAATAATTCCATTGCCTATGGGATATGCAGCTTTTAAGTATCTTAAAGGTTTATAACCCACACGAAATGTCCTTCCAATTTTTGATCTACTGATAGGAAAAGGTTTCGTTAAACTGTCTAGTGACTTTTGACAAATTGAGAATACTATTTGATCGTATAGCGCTTGCTCTTCTTCAGTCGCATTATCATCTTCTGTATGCTTAAAGCGTTTTTTTATAACATTGAGTAAATTATTTTCCAAATCAGATAATGTTGTATTTTTATTTTTTGATAAAACTCTTAGTTTTTCTAGCT
>JBALXQ010000019.1:0-93803 GCA_036960565.1 Bermanella sp. | reverse complement strand
GTGGCCAGATAAGGCATTTAACTTAAAACGACGTCTGTGTGACTTCATTATGCCAATACCTAGAATTTTACTCGGGAAGGATTAAGTTTGGATTATCGCTACGTTAATGACTTTATTGAGGTATTTGGGAATGTGTCGTGGGCTTTTCAGGGGAACGAAAAAATAGCCCATCCAGATGTTCAAAACTTTACCTCAAATCAATTGGTGCCCACTAAAGGTTCGGATGTTGTGGTAGTTGTTAAATTTCAGTACCCATTTTAAATTAGAAAACGGTCACTAGTTTAGATTCAACATTTCTTTTGTTTCTTTTTGGTTTAAATTGTTTTTATTAATAAACTTTACGCCGGTATCTATGAGTGTTTCAACACTCGAGCCTTGCATCGCGTTATAAACGGTACGAACACCTTGGTAGCCCATTAAAAAAGGGCGCTGCACGATAAACCCATGCATTTTGTTTTCTCTTAATGCCTTAATCATTAGCTCATGGGCATCAAACCCGATATGCACTATGGAGTGAGGTAATTGTAGGGCATCAAGGGCAAGCATGGTGCCAACACTAGTGGATTCATTAGGTGTAAATATGCCGACAATACCAGGCATGTTTTTAAGGGCCTGATTGGCATATTTCCTGGCGTCTCCTATGGTGGTTCCCAAATACGCTTCAAACGGTATTTCAATGCCGCCGGCACTCGCCCCTTGGATAAAACCATTTTCTCTATGGGTGGTACTGACAACATGTTGATCCATGCGCAGTAGAGCCACCCGCCCTTTTCCGTTGAGTGCCCTGGCCATCTCCTTGCCTGCCAAAACACCAGCCTGAAAGTTCTGTGTTTTGATAACGCTGATACGAACACCGCCAATATCTCGGTCTATATATACGGTGGGAATGCCCTGGGCTTGTAGTGCGGCCACGTCTTGTTTACGCTCATTGGTGTTAGGTGCCAGTACAAACCCCTTACAGCCCCAGTTGATCATGGAGTTAATGATATGGCGTTGGCCTTCTGTGCTAGCTTCATCCGCGAGCCCACGAACAATCACCTTAACACCCAATTCCAATCCGGCCTGGCGAGCGCCTTTTTCTACCTTGCCCCAAAAGCCGGCACCGCCGCCTGCGGTGACAACACCTATGCAGTTACCAAGGCTTGCTGGGTTCAAACACAGCAATAATAAAAGCCCGAAAAGGCACCTGAGGGTAAAGTTTGTTTGCACACTGCACCTATTGTGAATTCTTACCATGATTTCAGTTAAGTATAGTCCCAGTAAAAATCATTGATGGTGCTTGGATAAATTGGCTGTTTGCAACAATGAGTCCCACAAAAACAGCCCCAAGCGAGTATCTATTAATAATGCACAGGGTCTACAATGACGCCTTTATATTTACGGGAAAGAATTCAGTATGCTGAATTGGCTGTGGCAATTTGTTAAACCCTATCGTTTACGTTTATCCATTGCGTTGTTGGCACTGGTTATTACCGCAGCTCTAACCTTGTCTATGGGGCAGGGGATACGTTTGATGGTAGATCAGGGCTTTTCTGCTCAATCTGAAGAGGGCCTTGCCAATGCACTTTCTTTATTTGGTGTGATTATTCTTTTTACCTCCATCGGCGCCTATTTTCGTTTTTATATGATCTCTTGGATTGGTGAGCGAGTGGTGGCAGATATCCGCATAAAACTGTACCGCCACCTGGTAAGTTTAACGCCCAGTTTTTTTGAGGATAACCTGGCTGGGGAAATTCAAAGTCGCGTAACCACAGACACCACTCTTTTACAGACCGTGATTGGTTCTTCATTCTCGTTTGCTTTGCGTAATAGCCTGACCTTTGTAGGGGGCTTAACTTTGATGTTCATAAGTAATATAAAACTTACCTTAATTGTCCTAGTTGTGGTGCCAGTGATTGTATTCCCGCTTATTTATTTTGGGCGCAAGGTAAAAAAGCTGTCTCGCGAATCACAGGATAAAATTGCCACAGTAGGCGCTTGGGCAGGTGAGAGTTTGCTGCACATTAAAGTAGTGCAGGCCTTTACCCGTGAAGATACTGTGAATGAACAGTTTTCTCAGGCCGCAGAAGGGGCTTTTGATGTGGCCCTTAAGCGTATTAGCCAACGTGCCATATTGATCGCTTTGGTGATGTTTCTGGTGATGGGGGCGGTAGCGGGCATGCTCTATGTGGGTGGAACAGATGTATTGGCTGGCAAGCTTTCGGCGGGTGAATTATCGGCCTTTGTATTTTATGCCATCATGGTCGCTGGATCGTTGGCGGCTGTCACCGAGGTCTATGGGGAAGTTCAAAGGGCTGCAGGTGCAGCGGAACGCATTCGTGAATTATTGTCGACCGAAGCCGAGATTAGCTCACCTAAAGATAATATTGCATTACCAATTTCATCCTCACTTGAGTCATCAAAACCCTTACTGAGTTTTAATCAAGTCTCTTATACTTACCCTTCAAGGCCTGCCTATAAAGCGATTGATGGTTTAACTCTGGATATTAAAGCAGGTGAACATATCGCGCTGGTAGGGCCTTCTGGGGCGGGTAAATCTACCTTATTTGATCTGTTATTGCGCTTTAGAGACCCACAGCAGGGATCTGTGAAGTTAAACGGCGAGGATCTGTGCCAGTTAGACTTGCAGGAGTTGCGTGCTCAGTATGCTTTAGTACCGCAGCAGCCGGTGTTGTTTAGCAGCAGTGTGCTGGACAATCTTAGGTACGGGCGACCAAATGCCACAGATGAAGAAGTCAGAGCGGCCGCCAAAGCTGCTCATGCTGAAGAGTTTATCGAGCAGCTGCCACTGGGTTATGATTCATTTTTAGGCGAGCAAGGGGTTAAATTATCAGGCGGGCAAAAACAGCGCTTAGCGATTGCCCGAGCTATATTACGCGACCCCAAAATACTATTGTTGGATGAAGCTACTAGCGCTCTAGACGCCCAGAGTGAATACCATGTACAGCAAGCGTTAAATGAGCTCATGAAAGGGCGTACTACTATCATTATTGCTCACCGTTTAGCCACGGTCGCTCATGTTGATCGAATTGCTGTATTTGAGCAGGGCAAGTTAGCCGATATTGGTAGTCATCAGCAATTACTGCAAAGTTCCAGCTTGTATAAACGCCTGGCCCAATTGCAATTTAATTTGGCTGTGTAATCTCAAAAAATAAGGGCGAAATTAGGGTGTGGGGGGATGTGTTGCCGCAGCAGCTAAGCATCAGCCTGCACTTGCCAAGGCTTCTATCTGACTCCGCACCTCTTGCACTAACTCCTTCACATTATAAGGCTTAAATAGTACTTTTTTTGCCCCTAGGGCTAAGGCTTTGTCGGCGGTGTCGGCTTCAACCTGGGCGGTTAAAACGATGGTTCTGGGCCGAGTTTTATGAATTTCGTTTATTTCTTTTAGTATGTCAAAGCCACTTAATAAGGGCATGCGCAGATCTAAAATTAAAATATCATAACTTTTGTTTTGATAGGACTTTTGCGCTTTTATTGGATCATCAAATAAATCGACATTGGAATAATTCGCCTGCCCAAGTGTGGCTTTCACCAACGCTAGGCTGGCCGGATCATCATCAATGACCAAAAAACTGAGATCATCTTCTTTCATAGTTGCGGTCCGTGATCTTATTGCTATTTATTAGTATAGGCATCATAAGTTCACTTTTGGAAAAGATAATGTAAATCGACATCCGTGAGGTTGCAGATTCTCAAATTGAACCTTGCCATGCATGAGTTCCATCAGTTCCTTGGTAATAGCAAGACCTACTCCGGTACCTTCTACATCCGACTCGGTATTTTTACAGCGCTCAAATGGCGTATACAGGTATTCCTGCATTTTTTGGTCTATGCCTTTACCATTGTCAAAGACGCCAATATCTACGTGACCTTTCGTCAGCTGGGCACTTATACGAATAGTATCCTCCACTGGACCATATTTAATGGCATTGCTCACTAGGTTTAAAATAACCTGTTTAACCCGTACTTCATCGGCCATAATCCATAAATCCTGCTGATGCTCTTCAAACTCCAATTTAATATTCCGGTGTAGCGCGGTTTGTTGCATGGTTAAAAGGCAGTTTTCCACTATGGGAATTACGTTAACCGCATCGAGGTTAACGGTTAACTTTCCTGCTTCAATTTTAGATAGATCTAATATTTCAGATACCAAATATAACAAGTGTTTACCGGCAATGTTAATTTGATCAACACTTTCATTTTGACGCTCGGTAAGGGTGGTTTTTTTATCGACTAAGAGTAACTGTGAAAAGCCAAGGATTGCATTGAGAGGGGTTCTGAGCTCATGGCTCATACGGGATAAAAACTCGGTTTTAGCCTGGCTGGCCTTAATGGCTTCAGTTTTGGCATCATCGGCGGCCTTGGTACGTCTTAATATTTCAGCCTCAAGATTGTCATTAGTATTTTTTAATTCATCTTCGGTTTTTTTACGTTTAATAACTTCAGACTGAAGTTTGGCGCTTAAATCCAGCAACTGGCGGGTATGTACCGCCACTTCTTTTTCCAGTTCAGAATTACTTTGTCCCAGTTTCTTAGCGTTGCGGATGTCACTATAAGAGCGCAGAGCCAGCTTGACCTTGGTAAGCAGTTGGCCTGGGTCTGAGTTGAGCTTACTTAAATAACCGCTGATGGCATAAGAGTCGAGCATGGATTCTTCAGACTTGATATGGGAGTCCCCTGTATATAGGAGAATTCTAACCTCACTGTTTTTAAGGTTTTTTCGTATGAAATCAATCACTTTGTAGCCGGTAGACTCGTCATCCATATGAATGTCGAGCACCACTATGGCGGTATCCGGGTTCTCTTGTAAAAATAAACAGGTTGATTGGTAGTTGTTACTGTTGAAGGTTTCCATTTCGTGTCCGTCAAACCCAATACCATTGAGTTTGGCATGACCAATTTTATGAAAAATAGGATCATCATCGGCCAGTAGTACCTTCCAATTCCAGGTGGTATTTGAATTTGGCACTTGTTCGCTCCTTCCTAATGCCACCTGAATGTTATTCATAATAATAGTGCAGCCTTTGTAACTATCCCTATAACTCTAGTGCGGTATAAAAAAACCTTTAAATACTGTATTTGTTTATAAAGAGCGTTACATAGAACAATTTCAATTAAAGCTTCATCATATTTAAAACCATTTCTCATGGAAAAGTTATAAACCTTCACCAGACAGAGCAAATGGTTGTGCTAACGTTTAGAGTATAGATGGCCGTATTGAATTTATCATTAGTATCGGCAGTCAGGCTGGTGGTAGAAAAACTGGGTGTCCCAAAGAGCTTATTGAATGTCGACTGGGAGTCGTTAAGGGCTAAAAGGAACTGAACAGGCAATTTTAAAGGGTGGATATTGAATGTCTGAGATTCAAAAGCATATCATGGTGGTGGATGATCAGCCTGCCAACTTGTTATTGATTTTAAGAACACTGGAGGCGCAATACCGGGTGAGCTGTATGGAATCGGGTAAGGCTTGCCTTGAGGCCATGGACCAAGATAAACCCGATCTAGTGCTCATGGATGTACGCATGCCGGAAATGAACGGTTATGAGTGCTGTGAAATTATTAAAGATAATTTTGAGTTTAAAGATATCCCAGTTATTTTTCTTTCTGCTCATACCGAGTTATCCGACAAACTCAAAGGATATGAGGCCGGTGGTGCCGACTATCTGACCAAGCCTTGCGATATAAAAGAGGTGATTGCCAAGATTGATCACAACCTTACCGTAATAGAAGAATTTAAAGGGGCGCTCGACAGCGCCAACGCATTTGCCAATATGGCCATGACCAATAGTGGTGAGCTAGGTGGTGTATTGCAATTTATGGAGAACAGCTTTCAATGTGATAATCAGGATTCATTAGCCGATTTAATTATCGCATCACTGCAAAGCTACGGACTTAAAAGTTGTGTTCAGTTACGTGGATTTGAAGCAACGATGAATAAATGCAGCACTGGTCATTGTGCACCTTTAGAAGTAACCCTAATGACGGAGATGATTGGTGGCGAGAAAATTAAAGAGTTTGGTCGCCGTTGTTTGTGTGTCTCTCAAAATATTTCATTTTTAATTAAGAATCTGCCAGTAGATGATGAAATGCTGTGTGGCCGTGTAAAGGACCATATTGTCTCTATTTTAAATGGCGCTTCGGCACGCATGGATAGTTTGAATATTGCTCATGAAAAAGAGTTGGTGGTGATTAACCGCATTAAGTTAGCCCTTGAAGATATAGAGCAAACCCTAGAACAAATTGAGGGTTTATCCGAGGATAAAAACAAAGAGGTATCTGGAATAATTTCTCAACTGAACGAATCGGTTAATGAGTCTTTTGCTAGTTTAGCCCTCACCGAAGCGCAGGAAAATCATTTTATGATGTTGCTTAATACTTGCTCAGATGATCTTTTTAAAGCCACCTCAGCCGATGATGATTTAAAATTACGTTTTGAAAAAATTAGCGGCATGCTGGTGGATATCATTGCCGCCAAAATTTAATTTCGTTTTATTTATAAGTGATTTATAGTTTTTTGATGCTATTGAACAAGCTGAATTTCACCGTGCTGCATGTCTGATTCGTTACTGGTAATTAACGCGAAAAAGGTTAAACACACTGAGCTGTGCATGGCCTTATCTACTGCTAATTGAGCCGATTTTTCATTATCCCAACGCACAATATCCACCCATTGGTCATCCCCTAGCTGTACCAGTTCACGAGAGACAAACCCTTGCCATTGGCTGATGGTGCTTTGCATGGCGCTGGCGGCTTCGATTATTTTGCTGCTACTGACTCCCTGATTACTTTTGAAATAGGCCAATTCCATGGTTTGCCCATAACTATTAAGGGTGAAAAATACCAGTGTAGTAAGTAATAGTGCCCGAATGCTCATGGTTAACCGCCTTTATTTAGTAAATGTAAGCCCCATTAAATGGACATTAATGGGTCGTGCCCCCGTCTTTTCAATTAAAGAACGATAGGTGTTTAATTATTTAATCACTCATCGTTTAGTAATTCAATGATAAACTGAACGATAGGTGTATAATTTACCGGCATTGGATGATCACAGGCATCGTGAAGGAGGGGATATGGCACGGGGCAGAAAGAAGCAATACCACAAGGAAGACGTGTTAACCAAAGCCATGGAGGTGTTCTGGCGTAAAGGTTATGAAGGGGCGCACCTCAAGGAATTAGTGGAATACACAGGGCTAAACCGCTTTAGTCTGTATAGCGAATTCGATGGCAAAGAAGGGCTTTTTTGTGAGGCACTTGCTCATTACTTGAAAATGGCCCGAGAAATATACCTGACTCAGCTAGGTCAGACGCCCCGTCATATTGACAATATCTATGGCTACTTTGACAGTATTCAATTTGGCGATGATTACCATGGCTGCATGATGGTGAATACTCTAAATAATCAACATGCCGTGCCTAAAGCCGCATTTGAGATGGCGACAGATTTCACTAAATGGGTAAGGAATTTGTATCTTGAGAACCTAAAATCTGCCGTGCGGCAGGGCATCATTTTAGAGCAAAGCCCCATTGAAAATTGGTGTGATTTATTACTGTCATTTGATCTTGGATTGGCCATTTCTGGCATTCCCATAAAAACGCTTAATAGTGGCGTCTTGGCTAGGCAATGCTTAGATGCACTTTTGCAGGCTCAGCATCTAAAAAAATTGCCCTTGGAAGAAAAAGTAGAAGTTAAAATAGAGAATAAAGATGACTGAACCTTCCCCGAGTTTATTGCGTGACAGTATTGGGCCAAGAAGTATTTGTGGGTTAAGTGA
Organism: Bermanella sp.; assembly: GCA_036960565.1. Classification (GTDB taxonomy): domain Bacteria; phylum Pseudomonadota; class Gammaproteobacteria; order Pseudomonadales; family Oceanobacteraceae; genus Bermanella. The sequence goes on along the minus strand of JBALXQ010000019.1, from coordinate 86,026 downwards.
GCGTATTGATGCGGTATTTTCAGGGTTCGAAAGAAAATCATTTGAAAAAAATGCTTTAGAAAATATTCATTTGCTGGGGTTAAGTGAGCGCATACAGCAGGTTCGGGAATCACTTAAAAAATTTTTACCCGAAGATTTTTCACAGGCATCTTCAATATTAATCAGTGCACTGGGCAGCGAGGTGCCACAGGATAATTTAGATGGTATTGATCTAAGCTCCTCACATGGTTTTATAATATTACCTCAATGTGAATTCATATCTCATTATGGTTTGCAGCATTTTGATTTGGCCATGAATGCACTTATGGAAATGACCAAACGCTTTAGTAGCGAGGGCGCCATTCGTGCGTTTATTGATAATCATCATGAAAAAACCTATGAGCAATTAAAAAAATGGTCAGCTCATGACAATGTGCATGTACGTCGGTTGGTAAGTGAAGGCACCCGCCCTAGGTTGCCGCTATTTTCAAGATTACCCAGATACATCAAAGACCCGGCTCCAGTGATTTTTTTGCTGGAAAAATTAAAAAATGACCCTCAACTTTATGTGCGCCGCTCGGTGGCCAATAACCTAAATGATATCAGTAAGGATAACCCTAAGGCGGTGACCGATCTTTTATTGAAATGGTCTATTGGTGCGAGTAGCGAGCGTCTTTGGCTTATTAAGCATGCTTTAAGAACCCTAGTGAAGCAGGGGAATCAAACGGCGTTGTCAATATTAGGGTTTAAGCCTGTACCCGATCTTTTAGTTAGCTATTTCACCTTGGATAAATGTGAAATCAAGTTAGGTGAGGCGCTTAAAATCTCCACCGGATTGGTGTGTGAGAGTGAAAAACCTCATCCAGTAATGATTGATTATGTGATTCATCATAAAAAAGCCAATGGCAAACTTTCCCCAAAAGTTTTCAAATGGGGGCAAAAATCTATCTCTAAAAAGACACCTATAGATCTTGGGAAAAAACACAGTATTAAAAAAATAAGCACACGAAAATATTATGCAGGAGAGCATGAAGTGCACTTACAGATAAATGGTGAGGTGATGGCGGTGTGCCATTTTACATTGAGTTTATAGGTTAGAGATAATAGCCAATTAACGCTATTGCTGTCTTTATGTGATTTATCTGTTCCATTTAACCCCAGTTGTTAATGAGAAAGCTTGGGCTTAGACTGCAATTCACCTTTTTGGCAGACAAACTTAAGCGGTCGCTTTTTCAAACTCATCTATCATCAATTGATGCTTTGGTTAATTCATTCCAGGATACACCCATGTTAAATTTCAGCTTTCATAATTCCACCCGTATTCATTTTGGTGAAGGTCAAATTGAAGCCATTAAAAAAGAGATTCCAGCAAATGCTCGAGTATTGATGGTATACGGCGGCGGCTCCATTAAAAAAAATGGTGTATATGATCAAGTCAGCAATGCGTTAAGTGAGTATGAGTGGTTTGAATTTTCAGGCATCGAGCCTAACCCTCAATACGATACCTTGGTTAAATCCTTGGCCATTATTAAAGAGAAAAAAATTGATTACCTCTTAGCGGTAGGCGGTGGTTCAGTAGTGGATGGTGTTAAATTTATCGCCGGCGCGGCTTTGTTTGAAGGGGATGACCCTTGGGATATTATTGCCAAGCAACAGCGCATTCAAAAAGCCCTGCCAATTGGTGCAGTGTTAACGCTTCCAGCGACGGGTTCTGAAACCAATCAAGGAGCTGTGGTCACCCGTAATGGGCACAAACTGCCATTCTCAAGCCCATTGGTGCGTCCGCAATTTGCCGTGCTCGACCCTGCTGTCACCCTTAGCCTATCTGATCGTCAAGTGGGCAACGGTGTGGTAGATGCCTTTGTTCATACCATGGAGCAATACCTCACCTACAACGTGAACGGCAAGGTACAAGACCGCTTTAGTGAAGGTCTATTGCAAACGCTCATTGAAGAAGGGCCTAAAGCTCTGGCAGATGCCACCAAAAATGACCTTGAAGTACGCGGCAATGTGATGTGGGCCGCTACGATGGCGTTAAATGGTTTAATCGGCGCTGGGGTGCCGCAAGATTGGTCTACCCATATGATTGGACATGAGCTAACTGGTGGCTTTGGTATCGATCACGCCCGAACCCTGTCGATTGTACTGCCCGCTGTGATGAAAGTACGCCGTGAAGAGAAGCGAGAGAAGCTACTGCAATATGCCCAGCGAGTATGGAATATTCAATCTGGCAGTGAAGAAGAGCGTATCGATCAGGCCATTGAAAAAACAGAGCAATTTTTCACTGAAATGGGTGTACCTACTCGTCTAAGTCATATTGATCTAGACGAAAGTCATATTGAGCCCTTGCTGACCAGTCTTCAGCAGCACGGCATGGTGAAACTGGGTGAGAAACGCGACATCACACCAGAAGTAAGCAGAGTGATATTGCAAACGGCTTTATAAAGAAAAACCTGCATGACCCAAAGCCCATGGGTCATGCAGGTTTTTCGCTTTTTCTCCCCACTTCGCTTCTATTTTCTCAGCATGAACTATTCCTAAAAATACCCACCTTATAGAAATTTCATTTCACTAAAAGTTTGCTCGAATCTGCTCCCACACCTAGCCTATATATAGGCATTAACTCTTTATAATAAATGGCTTATTCTAGCCAACTTACGCCAAGGATGTTTCATGAATCCCAGGGATATTCAAACCCTAGATCAAGCTCGAGAAATGGTACAAAACCAGGCTGCTACTCATGTAAAGGTGGGGGTGTTCGACATAGATGGCATTCTTCGTGGCAAATACATGTCTAAAGATAAATTTATATCTTCGCTAGATGATGGCTTTGGTTTTTGTGATGTGGTTTTGGGTTGGGACATGAAGGATCAGTTGTATGATAACACCCAATATACAGGCTGGCATTCAGGCTACCCAGATGCTTCGGTGAGAATACTGCCTCAAACCTGCCGGGCCATGCCCATGGAAGGCAACGACTTATTTTTTCTAGCGGAGTTTACGGGTGACGCCGAAGCCATTTGCCCACGAGGGCTCTTACGCAGGGTCTTAAAAAAAGCTGAAAAAATGGGTTTGTATGCATTGGCAGGATTTGAATACGAATTCTTTGTGTTTGATGAAACTCCTCAATCTATTCGTGAAAAAAACTATCAAGATTTAACCCCCATGGCACCGGGTGACTTCGGTTATTCGGTTATTCGCAATACGGCCCATGAAAGCACCTATAAAAACTTACTGGCCATGTGTGAGGCTATGGATATCCCCATTGAGGGTCTGCATGAAGAAACGGGGCCGGGCGTAATGGAGGCCGCCATTACTTATGATGAGGCTTTAAATGCTGCAGACAAAGCCAATTTATTTAAAACCTTTAGCAAAATAAATTTTCAAAAAGAAGGGAAAATGGCCACCTTTATGGCGCGCTGGAATGACAAGCTCCCAGGGCAAAGCGGTCATATACACCTGTCTTTAAAGGATGAAAAAGGCAAAAGCCTTTTTCATGATAATACGCAGCCACATAACATGAGTACCGTTATGAGGCAGTTTGTAGCTGGGCAGCAGGCATTAATGCCTGAACTGTTAAGTATGGTGGCGCCCACTATTAATTCTTATCGACGTTTAGTACCTGGATTTTGGGCGCCTACTCAAGCCAGCGTAGGGGTAGATAATCGCACCTGTGCCATTCGTATTATTCCAGGCAGCGAAAAAAGTCAGCGTCTTGAATATCGAATTGGAGCCGCCGACGCTAATCCTTATATTGTGTTGTCGGCTGTTATTGCCTCAGGTCTATGGGGTATTGAAAATAATTTACCTTTGGGTGATTTAATCACGGGTAATGCTTACGATCATCCCGCCCCTGAATCGCTTAAGTTACCGTCAACTTTATGGGAGGCAGCACAATCTTTAAAACATTCTACTATGGCTAGAAGCTATTTTGGCAATGAATTTGTTGATCACTTTTGTGCAACTCGCGAATGGGAAGAGCGGGAATATCGCAAACATATTTCTCAATGGGAGTTAGATAGATATTTCGAAATTATCTAGTTCGGTTTTTTCGTATTAAACGCAATTTATAAAGTAGTTGCCGTTAACTATATGGGGGATGAAATAATCCTAGTGGCTTGTCCTGATAAAATCATTAACTGGAGGCTTAATCATTAATTCTATGGAAAATAAAACACCCCTGATTTCTTGCGCCGATCAATCGATATATGGATGCCCAATCGTTAACCGCATGGAAAATAAAATAATCATCGTTTTTTGCGCGGATCAATTTGATAAATGGAGGCCTAATCGTTAACTGTATGGAAAATAAAATAACCATCGTTTCTCCAGGCGATCAGTCAATCGTGGCCAAACGGACTCTGGCTACTAACTCTGAAATTAAGGAAACCATAAAAAGTACACAACAGGCACAGTCGGGCTGGCGTGAATTATCAGTGCAAGAAAGAGCTGAATACTGCCTGCAAGCCATCGATTGGTTTATGCAAAACCAAGATGAAATTGCCACTGAAATCAGCTTGATAATGGGGCGTCCTATCCAATCGGCTGCAGGGGAAATTAGAGGATTGCAAGAGCGTGCTTTGCACATGATTAATTTGGGTGAAGCGGCCCTTAAAGATATTACTATGCCCGCTAAAACGGGTTTTAAGCGCTTTATTCGACCTACACCCTTGGGCACAGTATTGGTGATCGCACCCTGGAATTACCCTTATTTAACTGCCATCAATAGTCTTATCCCAGCGCTAATGGCGGGTAACTGTGTGATTTTAAAGCATTCAGCCCAAACTTTACTTTGTGCTGAGCGCTTTGCCCAAGCCTTTAAATCAGCGGGCTTACCGACGGGTGTATTTCAATTTTTACATATGAGTCATCATCAGACACTGGAGCTGGTGCGTCACCCGATCATCAATTATGTGTGCTTTACTGGTTCGGTTGAGGCGGGTAGAGCCATTGAAAAAAGTGCGGCTGGGCTGTTTAAAGGCATATCTCTAGAGCTGGGCGGAAAAGATGCCGCCTATGTGCGCGAAGATGCCAATTTAGCGAATGCGGTTGAAAATCTAGTAGATGGGGCTTTCTATAATAGCGGCCAAAGCTGTTGCGGCGTAGAGCGCATCTATGTGCATCAGGCCTTGTATGACGACTTTGTAAAAGCTTTTGTTGGCATGGCCAACAAATTAGTGTTGGGCAATCCTCTTGATAAAAATACAACCCTTGGACCCATGGTTAATGTGAAAGCGGCTGACGTGGCGCGTCAGCAAATTCGTGAGGCGAAAAAACAAGGAGCGATTTGCCATATTGAAGAGGGCAACTTTATTATCAATGGGCAATTTACTCATCAGGCAAAAATTGTTGACAAAAATATTGCTCGCCAGGCACACAGCAATTATTTACCGCCTCAGGTGTTAACCAATGTCAATCATGAAATGCGCATCATGAATGAGGAAACATTTGCTCCGGTGGTGGGGATCATGAAAGTAGATGACGATGATCAGGCCTTGTCATTAATTAATGATTCAGATTTTGGTTTGACGGCCTCACTTTGGAGCCAAGATCAAGACATGTGTTTAATGCTAGGGGACAAAATTGAAACCGGTACTGTGTACATGAATCGTTGTGATTACCTCGATCCGGCTCTGGCTTGGGTGGGACTAAAAGATTCCGGACGTGGATGCTCGCTATCAAAACTGGCTTATTCTCAGCTAACCCGACCCAAGTCGTTTCACTTTAAAAAAGTATAACAAAAGGAGTGAACATGAATGATGAAAAACTCGCCTCACACATTCCGTCAAGCCCTGAAAGAGCCAGCTGGAATTATCCAACCCATATTTTATTTGGGGAGGATCGTATAAAAGAGTTGGGTGATATTTGCAAAGAGAAAGGTATAAAAAAACCACTTATTGTCACCGATGCCGGTCTTGCTAGTTTTGATTTTATAAAAAACGTAAAGGATTCACTGATTCATTTGAAGATGCCTTGTCAGGTGTTCTCCCAAGTGAAGGCCAATCCTAACGAGCAGAATATTTCCTGTGGTGTGGTGGCTTATAATGCCGGAGGCCATGATGGGGTGATCGCCATTGGTGGTGGCAGTGCCTTGGATGCAGGTAAAGCCATTGCGTTAATGGTGGGGCAGTCTCGTTCAATTTGGGATTTTGAAGATGTGGGTGATAATTGGCGCCAGGTAAATGTACGCAATATGGCGCAGGTGATTGCCATTCCCACCACGGCAGGCACTGGCTCGGAAGTGGGCCGTGCCAGTGTGATTGTGGATGAAGATGAGGGCGTGAAAAAGATTATTTTTCATCCCAATATGCTGCCCTCCACCGTGATATTGGACCCTACTTTAAGTAAGGACTTACCGCCGCACCTTACCGCCGCCACTGGCATTGATGCCTTTGTACATAGTCTTGAGGCCTATTGCGCACCTGGATATCACCCCATGGCAGAGGGTATTGCTATTCAGGCTTTGGGCTTGATAAAAATATGGCTGCCCTTGGCCTTTGAAAACGGCCAGGATCTAGATGCGCGTGGGCATATGCTGGCAGCCTCTTGTATGGGGGCAACCGCTTTTCAAAAAGGCTTGGGCGGCATCCATGCTTTGGCTCACCCGTTGGGGGCTGTATATGATAAACATCATGGATTATTGAATGCCATTTTACTGCCTTATGTATTGCAAAAAAACCGCAGCGCCATTGAGGGAAAAGTGTCTGATTTGTGTTTGTTTTTAAATATCGACACCTCAAAAAGTAAAAGTAGTTTTGATGGTTTTTTTGATTGGCTCATGGGATTTAGAGCTTCTTTTGGTATTCCTCATACGTTATTGGAAATTGGCATTGATGCAAATGAGTCTAAAAGAATAGGTGAAATGGCTAAGAAAGATCCATCAGCTCAGGGTAATCCCATTTCATTCACTGCGAAACAGTACAGTGAAATATTTGAGTGTGCGGTGAACGGTGACCTCTTATGATTTTGGGGATCCTGGATGCCGATGTAATACGGGATGATTTACAATCACAATATGTCTCTTATGCGCAGATGATGAGGGATTTGTTTGAAAAAGCCCATAAAGAACTTCAGTTTAAAAGTTATCAGGTAAATAAAGGCGAGTACCCACAAAAAATAGACGAGTGTGATGCATATTTAATTACCGGCAGTAAAAGCTCGGCCTACGATAACGATGAGTGGATTACTCAGCTTAAAGTTTACGTGCAAAGCCTTTATCAGAAAAACAAAAAGATATTGGGAATTTGCTTTGGCCATCAACTTGTTGCCATGGCCTTAGGCGGGAATACCCGTTTAGCCTCTCAAGGTTGGGGGGTGGGGGTGCATCAATATGAAACTAGCCGGCAAGGGCGTAAGCTGTTTCTTCCTGCGCAATTATCCTTGTTAGTGAGTCATCGGGACCAAGTAGTAAAGCTGCCTCAAGATGCAGTGAAAGTAGCCAGTAGCGAATTTTGTCCTATCGCGGCTTATCAAATAAAAAACCAAGTGCTGTGTTTTCAAGGGCATCCAGAATTTACTGCCGGTTATGCCGATGCGCTCATGCAGGCCAGGGTGGATATTATTCCAAAGGATACGTTTGCGTTAGGGCAAAAGAGTTTGCATTCCAGTGTTGATGGATTGCAGGTGGCGAGAGTGATGGCTTCCTTCATCTATGCTGATTGATGCTGGCGTAGACTACCAATTACCGCTTCTAAGGCTCTGTCGAATAATTGACTGTCATCCAAATGCTTTAAGTTACCATCCTGTAAGGCTTGAGCCATTTCATCGGTGTTTTTCTCATCTACCTTAAAGCCGTGTCTATTTACAAAAATGTATTTTCCAATGGATTTTATCACCACTGCTAGATTACAGCGTATGGTCTCTCCATTTTTGGTGAGGTCAAATCTAGCCCCTAAGGAAAGGTCGCTAACTTGCTCATAATAAATAGGAGCGCAACTGGGCGCTTCAATGTTTGTCGCGTCAGTGTCTAAATTGCCATTAAAAATAATTACATTATTTTCAATAATTTCTTGTGAACTAGATTCGTTGCCATCAGGCTCAGAAAAAACCTTTCTCTTTAAACCTAAATCTTCAAATTCACTTAAATCGGGCCCTGTTTGACTCTCATGTGCTTGCCCTAAATCTTCAAACTCACTTAAATCCACATCGTTTGGACTTTCCTGGTAATCAGTCAAAGAAATTTCACCTAGGTGAATCCGCTGAAGTTTGTCGAAAAAATCTTGCATGGTGTCCTCCTTAAACTTAAATTCTTTACCCGATGTTTTAATGGTTTTTAAAAGAGTGGGCACCACTTGTAAAAATTCCTGCCGATTCAGGCTCATTTGTTTGGGTTGTATACTCCATATTAATTGCTGGATAACTTGCCTTGCCTGATTGTGTTGATCTTCTTTGTTGGTCAAAATAGCTTTTCCTAAAACCTGTGACCACTGGCTAGATAAAAATTCCAGTAAAAAGTCTGGAACCTGATTGTCCTCACAAAGTTCGGTGATTTCTTCAAGTGCCTGAGATTGGGCCAGTTGTAATTGAACCTGGGCTTCTTCAGCTATTTTTACTTTGTGTTCATTGGCCCCTTGTCGGCGCTTTTGACTGGCAAGTAATTTATTCAGTTTTTCGTTAAGATCACTAAATAGAGTCATGTCTTCTTTGAATTCACTGGAAACACGATAAACAATTTTAGCTAAAATTTGATAGTAACGGTCGTCATCCAAATTTTCTCTCGGGTTCCAAGCCTGACCGGCTCGCGCTAATCCGTTTAGTAGTAGGCGGGCAGGGTGTAAGGCGTCACTGAAAAATTCGTGATCCAGTACCGCTACCTTAAGCATGGGGATTTGTAATCGCCCCAATAATTCTTTCATATGAATTGAGAGTTGCTTATCCCCTAATATGAATTCAAATAACATGGCCACTAGATTTAGGGCGTCACCATCTACCTGCTTAACAGACTTGCTATTTAGCTTTTCTTGAATCATTTTCTGTATTTCTTCAAGAGGGATGATCTGTCCTGATTCTTGATTGAGTGGGGTTGTTTGTAATTGGTTTAGGATTGAAATGAGTTCGGGGGCTTGAGCTATGTTTATCTGGCTTAATGGTGTGGTACTCCCGTCGCCATTGAGCAACTGGGTCGGTTCAGACAAGTGCAACGCTTTAGCGTGTAGCGTGCCCCAGTTATTGTTTTCAGGCAGATTTATTAAGTCACGCAGGGCACTTAAATCGCCTGAGGTTATGTTTGGGGTGAGTTCTGAATAATTATTCTGGCCCATGAAGGATCCTGCCATGGTGTTTGATGGCCCTTGTGGGAGTAGATTTCTAAGAGCGTTAAAATTTTCAGGGGCAGGTGTTCGTTGTGTTGCCCCATTGACATTATTTTGATCTAACACTGGGATCTTGGCATTGCTTGTTGCTGAAGAGGCTCTTGACGTTGGGTTTACAATCGAGCTTGAACTTAAATCAGTGAGTACGCCGTTTTCTACGCAGACTTGGTTGGCTTGTTGAAAGCACTCGTTTAATAATGAAAGCAGTTGGCGATCAAACAACTTCAAGATAATAAGCTTGCAGCTAATTTCAAGTTCTAGCTCACCAAGTGCCTTACTAAAAGACAGGCAAATAAAATGGGGGTGAAAGGGCAGTGCTTGCTGTTGAATGTTAGGCATTAATACCTGGCAGCGCTGTATTAAAAAATCCAATGACTTTCCGCTATTGTTCTGCACACGGTCTATCATGGTGTCGTTGGCAACTTGCTCTTCCAATTCATCTTTGTGCATTAATGAAAGGTTGTTTGTGTCTAACTTCTTGTTTATTTCATCAGGGGATTTTACTTGTCGCCAACCGTTGCGAATATTGCTCAGAAAAGACTGTTCAATGGTTTCTCTTTCCACTCGTAGCATGCGCATGGTTTCAAAAAACTGTTGTTGGTAATTATTACTGCCGGAACGTTCCGCCTGATCAAAAAGACTGTCGTCTACCTTGTCGAATACGTCATCAAATTTAGGTTTTAACCATGCAAGCAATATCTCACTCAGTTGCTTACAAAGCACCTGTTGGTGAGTGGGGGATTTTCCTTGTGTTAACCCGGTGATTGCCGGCTTGCCACTATTGCTCATATGTCCATCTCAAATTGATATGCAAAACTATTTTTCAAAGAAAGAATTTAAACTTTAGGGGTTAAATTCAGTTTCTATTTTTGGCGCATAATAGTGAGGTTGACGTGTTAACTCTGTGAACTGTCCCACACTGATATTTTATTTGGGATGAAACTGTGATGAAGATACGGTTTTTATTTTTAGTTTATGACGAGCCCAACAAAAAATATTGAGTTTTAAATGTGTGTAAGTACTTGTTTACATTGATTTGAGATGGAGGGAGCTGGGGGGTATTGAATACATTTTTGAGAATTTCCGCTGCTTTCATCAATGGATGAAAAGACCGTAGATCTGCCGTTTAAATTAGGTTTTTTCCGTACAGGAGTAATCGGGAACCTGATGGTGAAGTAAATGGGTATATTCATTGCTTTGTTCGCTAATCATACTGATTTTTGTGTGATCGTTTACTACCCCTTTTTATTTTTACGCAAATCACTGGGAGTGAAACCATAGTGGCGGGAAAAAGCGCTGCGGAAAGTGCGAGCATCCCCAAAGCCAATGCTTTGAGCAATGTCTTCAAGAGTGAGGCTTGAGTAATTTAACAGCTGATAAGCCTTGGCCAGTCGCCAACGACTCACATAGGTCATGGGGGAAACACCCAGCTCGGCTTTAAATTTACGCTGCAAGGTGGCTCGCGACATGCCCACTTCATCACTGATAATGTCGATAGACCATGGCTTCTCAGGATGTTCATGAATGAGCTGAAGCATTTTGCTTAAACGCGGATTGCTAAGGGCGGCAAAGAAGCCGCTAAGGTGTTCGTTTTTACTTACATAGCGGTTTATTAATTTAATAAATAACACTTCAGTTAATCGATCTATGACGCTGCTGGTGCGGCTGTTTGTAGCAGTAATTTCTGCGTCTATTAGTTCTACGGTTACCCAAATACTGTCATTCTCTTCTATGTTACTAAGGTGAAATACCCCAGGTAACGCACTTAGAATAGGGTGGTTAATGGCCTTGTCATATTCCACTACGCCACACATAACTCGGTTGGTGATCTGGCCTTGTTGAAACAATGGCGTGCCTAAGCTACACGCTTCTCCGGCCTGTTCGCTGGGCACCAATTCTCGGTTGGCTTCATCGGCAATCCAATGCATATCGCCATGGGGCAGCATAACGATGTCCATGGGCTTTACCCTTATTTCCTTTTTTTTTGCACCTATAAAAAAACTGCCCTCAAGGGCAATGTGAAAGCGCGGTACGTCCATGGACTCAAGCGATATGCCCCACGGTGCGGCCAAGCTTGAATGGAAGAATATGCTGCCGCGCAGGCGCAGGGTATCAATAACATCATCTAGTACATTAAATTGCGAGACTGAATGTTTGAGCGGATCAATGACATCTTTGAGCATTTCATATACCTGGGTTTAAGCCCATTACCCTTAAAATCTACCAATGCCTTCAAATGAAGCAGCATTCAATAAAGTGAAGTGGGGTTAAGTATGAAGATGAAATCAAATACAAGCAAAGTGCTTTTAATGGTAGCGGTGTTAATGGCGCAGATAACGTTTGCTGCTGTTAGCCAGGCTCAACCGGCTTATGTGATTGATGATGGCGAGCTCCAGCGTCCTGCTGGCTATCGCGAATGGGTTTATGTGGGTTCGCCATTAACGCCTAACGATATGAACAATGGCAAGGCCGCGTTTCCTGAACACCATAACGTTTATATAGACCCCCAAAGCTGGGAACACTGGAAAGACAAAGGCGAGTTTCGCGATGGCACTATCATCATCAAAGAATTGGTGTCGGTGGGTTCAAAAGCGGCAGTGAGCGGTAATGGTTACTTTATGGGCGACTTTATCGGTTTGGAAGCGACCATTAAGAGTAAAAAAGACTTTCCTAATGAGCCAGGTAACTGGGCTTATTATAGTTTCTCTACTCCTGATCATAAATCCTTGGCGCAAAGTGCTAAGCCATTTCCAGCCGCGGCTTGTAATGCTTGCCATAACGCCTCAGCAGCCGATGACTTTGTGTTCACTCAGTACTATCCAGTATTAAGAGTGGGCAAAGGCAAGGGCATTAAAGCCACAGGCGGTTATTAAGCGCTAAGCGTAGCAACCATTTTTCAGACCATGTTAATGGTCCTGAAGAATGGTCCTGAAAAATGGCCAGACAAGTGACTTCGATTTATAAACGTCTATAGATCGAAGCCCAAAAGAGAGGCGGTATCATGCTTAAAAAAATTCTATTCGTGATTGTTTTTAGTGCGCCGGTTTTTAGCATGGCAGCCAATCAAACATCAGGTCGCGCTGTTGATAATGCTTATGCACAAAAAGTGTGGCAAGTATTGCAAAGCGAAAATCTCATTGGTGACGGACGGTTGCGCAGTTATCCGTTTGTGGGCAGCCGGCCTCATGGCAGCATTCAAGAAATCATTGCTAAAGAAATTGAAGTGGATGGAGTCACGGGGCGCGTGGTGGTAAAACACAATTATGGCGCTAAAGGCGGCTTAACCCCTAAGCAGGTTTATTCTGCACAAACCGATGAAAATTATGAAGCGCTAACCATCATGTTTAAACGCGAAGCCGGATACGACCCTGCCAATAATGATTGGTTTTGGGCCGAATATAAAAAGGATGGCAGCATAATTAATTATAATGGTACCGATCTTTCTGGGCGCTCTAGTTTGTGTCTTGGCTGTCATACGCCTTTAGGTGGTGCGGACCGTGAAATTATGAACGGCAACCAAAGGTAGTCCTTATTTTTTGAATAGGCTTTAGGGCTGCTTTAAAGCGTGATTTCAACTAGTAAGGGCAATATAAAGAGGCAGATCCATGACTCAATTTATGGTTAAGCGTTTTATTCACTGGGCCATAGTAGTGAGCGTGGTGGTAGCTTACGCCAGTGCTTATTATCGCAGCTATTATACAACCCAGTTAGAAGTGGCCAACTGGTATTGTTTGGTGTTGCACATGAATGCAGGTGCGCTGGTATTTGTTTTGGCGATACTGGCATTTATATTACGCCGCAAAACCCGCTTACTAAAACCTGCAGTCACCTTAACTGAAATTAAAACAAAGACCTCTACAGCCTGGCCAGCTCGTTTAATGCACCTAGTGCTTTACGCAATGTTGTTTGGCCTGCCCATTAGTGCCTATTTAGGCACGGGGGTTGATTTCCCATTATTGGGGATTGTGAATTTGGTAGGTTTTATGCGCTTTGAAATGATTCAGGGTTGGCTGCAAAATAGTCATGGTATCTTGATGATGAGTTTTATGGAGCCTTTTGCTGACTTTCATAAAAACCTGGGTTCAGCCTATCTTTTGCCCACATTGTTGTTGGGGCATGTTGGGGCCGCCCTGGCCCACAAAATACACGCTTTTTCTCCATGGTTATTAAGCGCTAAAAAACATTTATTTAACTAATTTGGCGGGAATCTAAGGGTTTAAGTGGCTAATTAAATTGAGTTTGAAGTAGTATTGTCATTATATTAAATTGTAGCGGAGTCAGCCGTGGATAGTATTAAATTTAAACAATTGAACGCTGAAGAGCAGCGAGTGATTGTTGACAAGGGTACCGAACGCCCCTTTACCGGAAAGTACGATAAATTTTTTGAAGGGGGAGTGTATGTGTGTAAACGCTGCCAAACTCCTTTGTATCAGTCTGAACACAAGTTTAATTCGTCTTGTGGCTGGCCAAGTTTTGATAATGAAATACTGGGTTCGGTTAGACGAAAAGTAGACAGCGACGGGCGACGTACTGAAATATTATGTGCTAAGTGCGATGGTCACCTTGGACATGTATTTGAGGGGGAGGGCTTAACGGCTAAAAATATTCGCCACTGTGTAAATTCCATTTCTATGGATTTCATTAGCAGTGACGACCTGCCCAAGGAATAACCTTATTTCTTGAACTGGTAACCCACCCCATACACCGAACCTATGGGGTTGGCATCTTTGTTAATCGTGTGAATTTTTTTACGAATATTCTTAATATGAGTATCTATATTACGATCACTCACTTCACTTACGTCACTGTATACCAAATTTAAAATTTCATTACGACTATAGACCCGCTCCACATGGGTAATGAGCAGCTCTAAAATTTTAAATTCAACTGGGGTTAAATCAATGCTTTGGCCTTCTAGTGTCACCTTATATTTGTCACTTTCTAATTCAAAACCAGATTGCCTTATTACCGAATCTACTTCTGGTTGAAAGCGCCTTAACACCGCTTTAATTCGCGCCATTACTTCCCTTGGGCTAAAGGGTTTGCAGATGTAGTCGTCGCTGCCAAAATCTAACCCTCGTAACCGGTCTAGCTCTTCCCCTTTGGCGGTGACCATAATAATGGGTACCTGCGAGAATGCTCTAATTTGTTTGGATAGCGTCAAACCGTCTACATCGGGTAACATTAAATCCAATAAAATAATATCCACTGGATTGTTTTTAACGTGAGATACAACATCCTTGCCACTGGATTTTAGCGTTGCCAAGTAGCCTTCTTTTTCACAGTAGGCTATTAACACTTCGGCTATGTGTTGCTCGTCTTCAACAATGAGTACGTTTTTTTTCATGGCCATCGATCACCCTTCAGATTATTCAATGGAATTTATAGGAAATAAAAGCGTCATGCACAACCCGCCCAAAGGTGAGTCACTAGCGAGTATGCTACCCTGATGAGCTTCAACTATTTGTTGGCATAGTGACAGGCCTAACCCTGAACCGCCGTGCTGACGGTTGCGAGATTGCTCTACACGAAAGAAGCGCTCAAATAACTTTTCTTGCACTTCTTTTTTTACCCCTGGGCTGGAATCTTGAATGCGTATTTCTAACTGCTGAGTATGACAACTGGCCACTACCTGAATTTTGCCACCCGCATCGGTGTAACGACAGCTGTTTTCTAATAGGTTCGAAAATAATTGTCTCAGCCTGTCTTTGTCGGCCAATAAGGTTAGGCTTTCACGGTTTAGTTCAACACTAGACAACGAGCTGGCATCCAAAGAAAGTTGTTGGCCATTGAGTTTGGGCTCGAAGTTAGTCAGTACTTGATTAAGCAATTGGATAGGCTGTATAGCATTTTTTTCATAAGTGAGTGCGCCCGCATCCGAGCTGGATAGCTGGTACAAATCATTCACAATATGAGACAAGTTATCTATTTCTTCAATGAACAATTCAATGCGTTTTTCATCGGCTTTAAAAAGCCCATCTTGAATGGCGCTCAGTTGAGCTTTTAAAATGGTTAAGGGTGTGCGCAATTCATGGGAGGTATCAGACATCCACTGAAATCGATTCTTTTGATTTTTTTCTAAGGTGGCCGCCAAATTATTAAAGTTATCTGTGAGGGTGCCTAATTCATCTTGAGTGGTTTTTAAAAGGCGTTTTTTATAATCGCCTTTCATTAAAATATTGGTGCCACTAATGATGGTATTGATGGGGCGGGTTAAATGCTTGGATAATACAAAGGCCATGAGAAAAGCAAAGGCTAATGCACCTGCACCGGTTAGATAAAAACTGCGAAATTGTTTGGCTAAAAATTCGTTGGCTGGGCTATCTTTAATGGCGTTAGAGGGCACAAGGCCTAACCATCCCACCGTTTTTCCATTGACGCTAATGGCTTCTTTCCTAGGGTTTTCTTCAATAAATTGTTTGCCTACAATCACTTGTTTCTTGGCGTCGTACAAACTTAAGCGGCGGCCCGTTTTTAAAAAATCATCGGCTTTACTGGCGGACTGCTCTTGTTGTCTTTTTTCAGGGCGTGGACCCGGTCTTGGTGGCGGAGGGTTATTGCCCTTATTTTCATTGTTCTGGCGTTTAGATTGTTGCTTGTTTTTAGGCGGTGGTGGGGCCCGTCGCGCGGGTTTAGGGTCGGCAATGTCGCGCCAAATTTGTATATCTTGCTTAATACCTTGCCAGCTACCTTGGGACGCATAAAGATTGGCCAATTGCTGACGTGTGGTCTCAATGTGTTTGTTTTCTGCCTGATACACAAACTCGTTAAAGTCAGAAGATAAGTTGCTGGTGATGAGACCCATCAACAAACCCACGATCGCAAGGTTGGTGATGAAGAACGCCAGAAAGAATTTATACAGCAACTTCAAGAGTATTTAATCCTGTTTTGATAAGGAGTATTGAGAAAGCTTCATTGGGTAATTCTGATAATTTACCATATTGGCTACTGGCTTTTAAGGTGTGAAGGGTAAAGCGTCACCTGCGAGCGAGAAGCGCCTGCTGTATCTTGACCTGTTTGATCAATGCGCGGCGCTGGCTCCGATCTAGGTTGTGGCCCTTGTTGCGGCCCACGCTGAGGATTGCAGGCAAAATACAGTTGGTCGGGTGTGTACTCGCAAAAGCCTTTTTCCTCGTCTTGGGGGCCATTCATGGTGCAGGCAGATTTGTCGTCTTTACCTATGCACATTTCAATGGCGTCATTTGGTGGTTTTCCGCCCATTTTCCCTTTTGGTGGTTTATCAGCCAAAGGAGGTGGTGGTGTTTGGTTCAGACCGGGCTGGGAAGCCGTTATTTCATTGCCATTACTTTGGGCGTTAGCCTGAATTGAAATACTGACAAGCGCAGCAATACAAAGAATAAATGAGGCGAATTTCATAAGTTATAACGGCCTTTTATGTTGTTGATGGTGATGTCGAATAACAATGTTAATGTAAAATTAATGAAAGTAGTTTAGCAAAATAAACGATCATAAAAGGCCACTAAATATCAGAAATGGGTTGATGAATAGTGATATTGTTTATGGGTGGTGAGGGCATTTTATGCTCCTTTATGAAGGTGTGTTTAAATGAAACTTGTGTTTGGTTGCCTGCCTTGATTAAGCGGTAGCGAGGTTGTACAAAGCGACTATGCACATTCCCTAAACTTTTTGGCAGGGATAGGCTTATGTTGTTAACATGTCCTTGCTTATGTTGTGCGGTGAGAACTATCTCATTGTATTCATTGCTGTGGTGGTCATTGTTAATATCGATAGAATCGGGAAAATATAAAATTCCCATTTTCACAGGCACATCATTAACACTAACCTGCGAATTTTGGGTGATTAATTCACTTAAAAATAGGCTTTTTTGTTTGTCGTTTAAATGCTTAGGCATTACCTGTATAGAGTCTCCCATTAGCCAAGCTTGATCACTTTGTAATAAGGATTGCCAGCGTGCCATATTTACCATTAAGCGGATTTCTACTTGCCCATCTCGCATAATGACTTGTGCGCTGTTTTCTTTTAATTCGTGAGCTTGCACCTGGCTCATGACCATCAACAAGATAAAGCCACACGTTAAAATTATTTTCATAATAACCGCTCTGTAAAATATTGAGGGGATCGCTGAATACATGAGCGCCCCAAGTTCTTAAATAAGTTTGCCAGTGAATGAGTGTTGATCTTGAGCATCTAGCGGCAGAACACGCCGTTCTCTTCAATGCCACCATTGCTAACTGTTTTTTGTGAAAAGTTGTAGCAGTTTTCACCACTAGTTGATGGGCTAAAAACTACATAATAATCACTGCCATCATGGCTGTAAGTCATAGTGCGAGTGCCATTATCACTTACCGTATGGCTGAGGTTAGTGACGCCTCCTTGAGGTGGAGTGAGATCATTACGCATCTGAGGGTTGCTGCTAATTAACGACGCGACTCTTGGCAAAATGCTGGTATCCACTTCACCCACTAAACATTGAATAATATAAGGCGCTTCATTGGATGTGTGGTAGCGGTAACCAAAGTCAGCATCTATTTGACCATTGCAAACGTCTAGCGCCCCTTCATTAATGGCGCTGCCATCTGGATTGTTGTTGCCGTATAAAGGATAGCCGTCATAGCCCCAGCCTAAAATAGTGGTGTCGTTTAAATCGTTAATGGCGTCCTGCATACAGGTGGGCGCAGCGTGGTAATGGTAATCATCACCGCGACCGGCGTGACCACCACAGCTATCTAGTTGGCCAAGGACAAGGGTGTCGAGATTTTCATCGTAATTATAAATATCCAAATCCCCCGCGGCCGAATAATCGTAAATGGGCACACCGTTCACCGCTACGCCCACGGCGGCATCTATGCTGGTGAGCACATTACTTAAGGCTGGGTTCAACTTAATGGGAGAGGCGTAATCCACGGCAGGCACGGGGATTTGCTCGTTGGTGCCGGTAATGCCATTCATTAAATCATGGTCAGGGTAGGTGTCGGAGGTGATATAGGCGTAGTTGTCATCACACATGACCACCACTGAGTCATTAAAGCCTGCATCGCTCACCGATGATTGAACTCTTTCGCAGTTAGTTGATTCACTGGAGTCTGTATTGCCGCGCTCAAAATTCACCGTGAATTCCACCGATTCAAGGGTGATATCCAAGATAGCGCTTAATAAAGTGTCGCGATCTACGCTGCTTGAATTACTCACATCAGGCGTTGTAGAAAGGGCGTAAAGCGTAAAAATATATTCCTTTTCGCCCGGTCCTTGTGAGCAAGGCGGCGCGTATTCATTAATGCTGTTCACGCTATTGCTCCCAAGCGTGCCCAAGGATTCACCTGCGCCTAATTCCGTCACGCTGTCGTCTAGGTTGTACATTACCCAATACCAATGGGCGTCACCTGGCCCCGGCACATGGTGCATGATCAGTGCGTATTCTTGGGTATCACTGGGAGCGCCGCTCCAAGAAAGGGGTGGTGATATACCATCGCCATCGCAGCTGTAAGTGGTGGGAAGTGTGCCGCCATCGGTCATGACCGAGCTGTTAAGTGTTAGGGAGCTGGATGTGCCTGTTGAAGCGTCGGTGTTTGTATCCTCCTCAGTTGAAGAATCTCCAGCTGAAGTGTCTTCGGTTATGCCAGTACTGGCGCCACAACCAGATAATAAAAAGGTGAGAGACGAGACCAGCCAAAAAATCACTAGATAGGCTTGGGGTGTTTTCATATTGGCTCCTATGCCCGCAGGTGTGGGGTGTATTGGATGGTATTAAGGAGTGTATGGGGAGAATGTGGGGGGAAAATGAAGATTTGGGGCTCAATATTATTAGGTAGAGTCTTTTTACTTACTCTTTTAGTGGGACTCTCTTTCCCTCTCAACTACAACGCCCCCTTTGTAAATGCTATACTCGAGCCATTCTCTTTCCTTCGATAAGCCATGGCGCAATCAACAGTCGCCGCCACAGCCAGCCATCGACGATCACAAACTACCCCGAGGCGTTACATGCCATTTTCAAAGCTTGGATTAAGCGATCCAATCGTAAAAGCCATTAGTGATGCGGGCTATAGCAAGCCCACTGCCATTCAAAAACAGGCCATCCCTGTGATTTTGTCGGGCAAAGATGTAGTAGCCGCCGCCCAGACCGGTACCGGTAAGACCGCCAGCTTTGTCTTGCCTATCATTGAACGTCTTCAATTAAGGCCCATTAAGCGTGGAAAGCGCATTCGTGCCCTTATCCTTGCACCTACCCGTGAACTGGCGGCGCAGGTTGAAGCCAGCGTTGCTAAGTACAGTGGGCACACTGATCTGACCTCCATGGCCATGTATGGCGGTGTAGATGATGAGCCGCAAAAAGAGCAGTTATTAGAAGGGGTAGACATCTTAGTGGCTACACCAGGCCGATTGCTAGATCTAGTACATCAACGAGCTCTGCATTTTGATGAATTAGAATATCTGGTATTGGACGAAGCCGACAGAATGCTCGACATGGGTTTTAGTGGTGACATTTATAAAATTATTGATCGTCTGCCATTGCAGCGCCAAAACCTGTTGTTTACCGCTACCTTAACCGATGACGTTCGTAACTTAGCCGATGAAATTAACAATGGTGCGGTGGAAATTACCGTATCCCCAAAAACTCAAACTGCCGCCACTATTTCGCAATACGTTATTGCCATAGATAAGGATAAAAAGTCGGCCTTGTTGAGTCATTTAATTACGGAGCAGGCGTGGGATCAGGCGCTGATTTTTATCGAGAAAAAACACGGAGCAGCCAAGCTGGTGGCTCAGCTGGAAAAACGTGGCATCGTGGCCGAGGCGCTTCATGGCGGCAGGAGTCAGGCCAGTCGTGAAAAAATATTGGCCGATTTTAAATCTGGTGAGTTAAAGTTTTTAGTGGCCACCGGCATTGCTGCGCGCGGTATTGATATTGATGAGCTTAGCCGCGTTGTAAACTATGATTTGCCTTTTAAGCCTGAAGATTACATTCACCGCATTGGTCGTACTGGTCGTGCGGGTGCCGCGGGCGTGGCAGTGTCATTTGTGGCTTGGGGCGATTTTAAAAACCTGTGCGCCATCGAAAGCCGTTTAGGACATATTATTAAGCGCAAGGAAGTGGAAGGCTTTGTGGTTAAAAAAGAAGTGCCGGTTTCTATTTTAAATTACGTGACTAAGCATCAGCGTGAGAATTCGCACCAGGGATCTGGCCGCGGTCGTAATAGTGATAGTCAAAATAGAAATAGCCAAAATAGAGGCGGACAGGGTAGCCATAAACACAATGAAAGCCACAGCAATAAAGATGACTCAGGTGATCAATCATTTATCTGGGGGAAAATAAAGAAATAGCCTATGCCTCAGTAGTCATTCACTGCATGTACGGTGGGTAGTGAATGATTGATACTACTGGCTAGTAATGAGGCTCTAATCTAGCCTTGTATCGACCCTCTCTTTATAGTATTTCTTCACTATAATTATTCTTTTAAAACAGGTAAGTAATATTTCACATGGAAGTGACCGAAAAGCCTTTAATGCATTTAAAGCCCCTTGATCAGAATCATATTTCAGAATTGCATCAGTTAATTGAAAATAACCGCGGTTACTTAAGGGAATGGTTGCCCTGGTTAGATAATATAAAGCTCATTAGTGATACCGCGAATTTTATAGGGTCTATTTCACACCCTAGTAGTGCGCCGCACTTTGGAGTGTTTCATCAGGGGAGATTGTGCGGAGTGGCAGGTTTTCATGAGATAGAGACTCAAATCAAGGTAGGCACCATAGGCTATTGGTTAGCGCAAAATCATGCCGGTAAAGGCATTATCAGTGCGGCAGTGAAGGAATTACTCGAAATCGGTTTTAAAAAACTAAAGCTAGAAAAAATAGAAATACGCTGTGCTAAAGGCAATGTTAGAAGTCGCAGCGTTGCACAAGGTTTGGGTTTTACTTATGTGAAAACGCTGCCTGACAACGAATGGCTTTATGATAAATATGTTGACCATGTTGTTTATTCAAAAGACTTTTAAAAAAACGTGATGAGAATCCAACCCTCTTAAAATCAAAGAGGGTTGGATGAAAGTTACATGCGCTCAATTATCATGGCAGGCGCTTGTCCTCCCCCTGTACACAGGGTTACTAATCCATAGGTTTTCTGCTGGCGTTCAAGCTCATCTAATAATGTGCCTAACAGTATGGCCCCAGTTGCGCCGATAGGGTGGCCCAAGGCCATAGCGCCGCCATTCACATTTACTTTGGCGGGGTCAACATCCAAATCACGCATGTACTTTAATGGCACCACAGCAAATGCTTCGTTTACTTCAAATAAGTCAATGTCTGAAATTTTTAAGCCGGCTTTCTCTAAGCACTTTTTAGTGGCTGGCATGGGTGCTGTGAGCATTAACTCGGGTTCAGCACCGGCATTGGCAACCGCTCGTACTTTAGCTCTAGGAGTTAAACCATTTTTCTTCGCATATTCAGGGGAGGCCAATAGTACTGCCGCGGCTCCATCAACGATGCCCGAAGAAGTACCCGCATGATGTTTGTGTTCTATTTCAAAACCTGGGTAAGCCTGCTGCACTAATTTTTTGTAAGTGGTGCCTGCTTCATCAAGTGGCATCTCTACTAACTTGGTAAAGGCTGGGTCTAATTGCTCAAGGCTTTTTAAGCTGGTGCTGGGTCGAGGGTATTCTTCTTTATCTAATGCAAGAGTGCCGTCTTCATGATAAACCGGAATCAAGCTTTTATTAAAATATCCTTTCTCAATAGCGTGCGCTGCACGTCGCTGGCTTTCGACCGCTAAAGCATCCAGTTCTTCTCGCGTAATATTATCTTTAGTCGCAATTACATCTGCACACACGCCCTGGTGTGCAATAGGGTGTAGATCGCGCAAATGTAAATTATCACTGTCCTGAATGGGCATGAGTTTTTGGGTTAAGGCATAAGACATGGACTCTACACCCCCGGCGACCACTAAATCTTGCTGGCCCGACATGATGCCCATTACGCCAAGGTTAATGGCCGTTAAACCCGAACCGCAAAAACGATCTACTGACACGCCGGTGGCATCGTTATCCCAACCTGCATCCAGTGCCGCCATACGAGCAATGCACTGACTCTGCTGGCCCAATTGCATAGCGCAGCCAGAAATTACATCATCTACATCTTTTGTATTTAAATTATTTCTTGATTCTAAGGCTGATAGTACCGTTGACAGTAAACGCTGAGGGTGAATGTTTGACAAAGCCCCTTTATCTTTTTTACCCAATCCTCTTGGGGTACGCACACTATCGATAATCCAAACTTCTTTCATAATTTTCTCTCCAATTTTTATTATGTGTTTGTTAATAAGGGTGGGAGTTAACTAATGCCATTAGCATCTTTTAGATTCGTAATTTCTTGTGGTGAAAACCCCCAATTGGCCAATACGCTTTCTGTATCCTCGCCATTGGCTCTGGCA
This sequence comes from Bermanella sp., assembly GCA_036960565.1. GTDB lineage: Bacteria > Pseudomonadota > Gammaproteobacteria > Pseudomonadales > Oceanobacteraceae > Bermanella. The sequence continues at coordinate 63,331 of JBALXQ010000019.1, read as the reverse complement.
CCAAATTGCACTTCAGGTGGGGTGCGGCTAAATCGTGGTGCAGGTGCTGGTTGTGTCATGCCGGCCACTTCAATATAGGTTTTTCTCGAAATATTGTGTGGATGCTGTTGTGCCTCATTTAAATTTAACACTGGCGCAAAGCACACGTCTGTACCCTCCATAAGTTCACACCACTGAGCTTGGGTTTTACTTTTAAAGACGGTCTCTAATTCACGTTTTAGTTCGGGCCAATTTCTTTTGTTATTTTGTTGGGCAAACATTTCTACGTTTAATTGTGCTTTTTCCATTAACAGCTGATAAAACTGGGGTTCTATGGAGCCGATTGAAATATATTTATTATCTTGGGTTTCATACACCTCATAAAAGTGGGCGCCGGAATCTAAAAAGCTGGTGCCGCGTTCAGTGCTCCACATGCCCACTTCTTGTAAAAAATTAAACATAGACATTAACAATGCAGAACCATCTGTCATGGCAGCATCAATCACTTGCCCTTTATTTGATTTTTGAGTTTCTAATAGTGCGCATACCATCCCAAAGGCTAAAAACATAGCGCCGCCACCAAAGTCTCCCACCAAATTTAATGGCGGCACTGGTTTCTCATCACGACGCCCCATGGCATGCAAAGCACCGGTTAATGATATGTAGTTAATGTCATGGCCAGCCGCTTGCGATAGAGGGCCATATTGCCCCCATCCGGTCATACGGCCATAGACCAGCTTAGGGTTTCGTTGTAAACACACATCAGGGCCTAGCCCTAACTTTTCCATTACCCCTGGGCGAAACCCTTCAAATATAGCGTCAGCGTTTTCTACTAATTTTAATAAAGTCTCAACGCCTTCTTCACTTTTTAAATTTAACGCAATAGAGCGCTTTCCCCTTCGTGCGCAGTCAGGTAACCGAGTGCCCGCTTTATCTGTGGATTTTTCCACACTGATCACTTCGGCGCCCATGTCGGCAAGCAACATACCGCAAAAAGGTCCCGGACCAATGCCGGCAATTTCAATGATTTTTAAACCTTGTAATGGACCCATTTTGTAACCTGCCTGAATTTTTAATGATGTTAATGCGCATAAAAAAGCCCTCCTCAGAGGGCGCTATAATATTTCTAGATAATCTTAGTAGAAAATTAATTTGTCTTTCTAAGATAATAGGTCACGGCCAATAATCAGTTTCATGATCTCACTGGTGCCACCATAAATTCGTTGAATACGGGCATCTGCATAAGCACGGGCAATTGGGAATTCCCACATGTAGCCATAGCCGCCATGTAATTGTAGGCATTCGTCGATCACTCGCCCCTGTAATTCACTGCCAATGAGTTTGGCTTTTGAAGCGGTGACAGCATCTAACTTGCCCATTAGGTGTAACTCGATGCATTTATCAATAAAGCAGCGTGCCGAGGTGATTTCTGCACTTAATTCTGCCAACTTGAATTGAGTGTTTTGAAAAACGGCAACGGGTTTTCCAAACGCCTTACGTTCTTTTACATAGTCGATCGTTTGTTGCATGGCAGTCTCACAAGACATTAATGCTGCAACTGCTAGTCCCAAGCGTTCTTGCGGTAATTCATTCATCAGGTATTTGAAGCCAGCGCCTAATTTTCCAATGACATTTTCTTTAGGTACTCGTACATCATTAAAAAATAACTCTGAAGTGTCTTGGGCTTTTAAGCCGATTTTTTCAAGGTTCTGTCCGCGCTCAAACCCTGGTGTGGTGGCTTCTACTACTAATAAACTGATACCCGCCGCCCCAGCTTTTGGATCAGTCACGCACACCACGACTACGATATCGGCATGTTGTCCGTTGGTAATAAAGGTTTTTGAGCCATTAATGACGTATTCATCACCATCCAACACGGCGGTGGTTTTTATGCCTTGTAAATCTGATCCCGCTCCTGGCTCAGTCATGGCGATTGCGCCCACAAGTTCACCTGTCACGCAGCCTGGGATGTACTTTTTTTTCAGAGCATCAGAGCCATTATTGTTTATGTAAGGCACGGTGATGTCGGAGTGCACGATGAACCCTAAGCCACTCAATCCTTGTTTGGTGATTTCTTCATTTACGATGACGTTATAACGATAATCGACACCTGGGCCACCATACTGCTCGGGCATAGTGGGGCATAACAAACCCATTTTGCCGGCCTTATTCCATAAGTTACGATCTATTTGACCGTCTTTTTCCCATTGGTTGTGATAAGGGGCGGCATGTTCAGCTAGGAATTTACGCACGCTGTCACGAAATTGTTCATGTTCGTTTTCAAAAAGAGTTCTGGGGATCATGATTCAACCTACTGGCCATGTCTGTGGCGTTATTCAACTACGGATTTATCTTAGTTTCCTGTAATTAGCGCCGTTAAACAATGCCACTATCTTTCATTAAAAATAAACAGTAAATTACACATTACACAAATTAATTGCATATTAATCGGTATTTTTAGCAGTATGGATCATTGAAAACGACAGAAACAATCACCATTGCCATGAGCCAAGTAATTCAATCCTTGAAAGGCGCTGAGCTGCAAGGCTATGATTTACAGCGATTATTAAGAAAGAGTGGGATTGATGAGGGCCTTATTAAGCAGCCTCAGGCGCGTGTACCTTTAGATAAGTTCATCATGCTCACCCGTTATACCAGCGGAACCATGCAGGATGAATTACACGGTCTGTTGCAGTTTCCTCACCGGCTAGGGAAATTTCGCAGTATGGCCTTGAGTGCCATACATGGGGGGACTTTAGGGGAGGCAATTCAGCGATGTGTTGAATTTTCTAATTTGTTTGAAAATAGCTTCGTATATGAATTACAAAAAAAAGATCAACATGCTCAGTACAGTATTACCCGTATTGAAGGGCACAAAGTACAAAATGCGTTTGCGATAGAAAGCATATTAACGGTCATGCATCGGTTTGCTGGTTGGTTGGTTAACGAGCGTATTATTCCCGATCAAGTGGGCGTCGACTTTTCAATGCCACCCCATGCAAAAGAGTATCAGCATGTGTTTTATGGGGCGCCCATTTTATACAAACAAGATTTTAGCAGCTTACGTTTTCCCATAAGTTATTTGGATCGGCCTATTGTTCAAACAGAAGCCAATTTAAATAGTTATATTAGGCGTGCACCCATGGATTTATATTTACCCTTAAATGCTGCAGGAGAGTTAACGCTGACTATTCGCAGCTTAGTAGAAAAGAGTTTTACGTTAAATAATCAGCCTCCTAGCCTTGAAGATATTTCTGATACATTATCTCTAAACCCGCAAACATTACGCCGTTATTTAAAAAAAGAAGGGTCAAGTTTTCATCAAATTAAAGGGCAGGTTCGTCGTGACATCGCCATCAATTTTTTAGGCGGGAATGAACTCAGTATTGAAGAGATTTCTGAGAAATCAGGTTATACAGAACCCAGTGCATTTATTCGTGCCTTTAAAATGTGGACAGGCTTTACGCCATTACAGTTTCGTAAGGGGCTAGAGCTTTAAAATATACTTCTTTATATGTGAAGGATAAAAATTCTATTGGGTTGTAAAAAAATCACTTTTTCTAAGGCATCCACCCATATTGATTTGATGCCTTAGTTTAATAATTACTGATAGCTCTTGTGTTTAGCCTAAAAGAGCGGTCAGGCGCTCACGAATAATATTTTCAGCATCGGTAACAATTCGAGTCACCAATTCTTCGCAGGTGGGCTGGTCGTGAATTAAACCGGCCACCATGCCGCAACTCCAGGCACCAGCGCCCATTTCGCCACCGCTCATTACTTTAGGGTAAACACCTGCTACATATGGCATAACATCTTCAAAGCTGGTGTTGCTGCCTTTCTCTTTTTCTATCTCTATCATTTTTTCAACGGCGTCATTGGTGAGTACCCGTTCTGTATTACGTAATGGACGCATCACTAAGCGGGTATCTAATTCTGAAGCAGCCAGAATGGCATCTTTAACATTTTGGTGTACAGGTGCTTCTTCGGTAACGATAAATCGTGTACCCATATTAATACCCTCGGCACCCAGTGCGAGAGCAGCCACTAACTGTTGGGCGTTACCCATGCCGCCGGAAGCCACAAATGGAATGGTCAGTTCTTCTGCGGCACGAGGCAATAAAATCATGTTTGGAATGTCGTCTTCACCAGGATGACCACCACACTCAAAACCATCTACGCTCACAGCATCACAGCCAATACTTTGTGCCTTTAAGGCATGACGTACTGAGGTGCATTTGTGAATTACTTTAATGCCAGCCTCTTTAAGTTGCGCCATGTATTGTTGCGGGCTACGACCAGCTGTCTCAACAATTTTTACGCCGCCATCAATAATCGCTTGGATGTAGCCTGGGTAATCGGGCACTGAAAGGCCTGGTAAGAAAGTTAAATTTACACCAAATGGCTTCTTGGTCATTTCTTTGCAGCGGGCAATTTCATTGGCCAAATCTTCTGCCGTTTTTTGTGTTAGCCCGGTAATCATGCCAAGGCCGCCAGCATTGGAAACCGCTGCCGCTAATTCAGCAAACCCTACATGGTGCATACCACCTTGAATAACAGGATGTTTAATGCCAAAAAGTTCAGTAATGCGTGTTTTCATATTTTTTCCTATTGTTTTCTTTTTAAGATAAGGCGAATAGTTTTTATCAGCATTTTAATTTTTTGTCAGCTATTTGTGTTTTATTTGGGTTGCCGAGAAAGTAAAAGGTACACCGCTATTTGGGCGGCAACAATGACTCAGCTGAACAGTATCGTGATTATGATCGACACGATGTAGCTTAATTTTTATTAATACAAGTGAGTTCATGAATATTGTCATAAGGTTTTTATTTAAGCTTTTTTATTTAGGCGATGCTGTAAATTAAATGGGTGTGCTTGGTCGGTATTTTTTTATGGGTTTTCGGGGGGCGCATTTGTTATGTTGTGACAATATGGCCTGTTATTCATGTGATTTTGCCTATTGCCGAGTTTGTAAATGTGTGTGCATTCCACTATTTATATGGCTAGAGTCACTTCTATAATTTCTGAGGCCCTGCAATTTTTTTTGGTTATACCTAACAATAAAATCGTATTTTTATTGTTAGGTATTCATGAACACTTCTTGATTGCTTTGGTCCTACTGGTATATTTTTTTATTTCCCTTGAAGCGGCTTCACAATAATCAAAATTGGCAGTAGTGGATCAACTTCTTTGTTATGTTTTGTCGGGGGTAATATAAAGGCAGGGTGTTGGTGATCAGCAACTTCATAACTACCAAGAGAATATGCCTAATATAAGCTTGAATCTCTCGCGGATTGTGAAAAGTGGGGCTCCCTTGTGTGTTTCGGCCTTGTTTAAAACGCCGAAAAGAGAGGCGTTTATGTACTTTGAATAGTGAATGAGCTGACGCTTCCAGAGGCGATTTATATTCGACAGAAGGATCGCAAACAATTTGCTCAGGCTACCAATCTTTCTTTAAAATCCTTCTTGGCCCGAACTAATTTGGCTGAGGGCGTTTAACGAGGACGCAGCTACACTAAAAAAGCTGATCTCTTACTGCAGAAGCACAGGCAGATTCATCGCGTATCTCGCAGTGCTTAACTATTAACCATGTTACTGCGTGAGTGCCTGAATTTTATGTTGGAAGCGCCACTGACTATGGGCTATTTCATGAGCGTAGAGTCTAAAGCGCTGCTTACTATTACCTGCATCGATGAATATCAGTCCTATATCAACATACATACGGCGTGTACCAAGAACTCCCTTGGGTTAAAGGTAACTGAGCGGGTGAATGAGATTTTGCGTCAGCAACGAGCTACATCAAAGTATCGTAAAACCGTCGAATGCTGGATTGCTGAATAGGAGCGTCAGCATTTTGGAAGCTTATGTAACCAGAAATTATTACCAATGGCTCACTGATCGATCAATTGATCGTTGAGGTCAGGTGTTCACAGGCCTAAAAGTTAATATTGCGGGAATACACTATAATTTGACTGTACTCACTAAGGTCTTTTTTTTAAACTAGCAGGCAATAATTACTTAGCCGCCTTCCCTTAATTGGAATTACCATGACTGACGAACCTGAATACAAGAACAACCCGTTACACGGCATAAGCTTAAAAAACATACTAATTGAACTGTCTGATCACTACAGTTTTGAAATTATGTTTGCCTATTTGAATATTAATTGCTTTAAAACCAACCCCAGCATTGAATCCAGTGTGAAATTTCTTAAAAAAACTGATTGGGCTCGGGAAAAGGTTGAGGCATTTTATATGTATCAGTTTAAGAGCTTACCCAAGGCCACCGGTGCTCAGTTTAATTTGTCACCGCGGGATAGAATTGTGCCGGCCCACCAATCTGCGGGTGAACCTGCCGAGCTAAGCTTAGAAGACGCTGAGCACCGTCGCGAAATACGCGAAAAAAAGGCAGCTGAATTCACTCAGGGCAGTGGACGTCGCTCTGGTACCGGTAAAAATACAGGAGGTTATCGCGGCAGTAATTCAACCAGTAAAGACAGTAATCGTGATGGGGGAGCTCCTCGTCCCTCTAGCAGTACTTCAGCCGACGGCAAGGTTGACCCTTGGGCCAGCTGGAAAAAGTAAGCGCATTTTAGGGGCCTTTCGACCCAAAGCGCCGCCAATTAATAGAAGTGCCCTATACTAGGTTAACGATATTCTCTGGTTGGCTGGGTATGAAGCGCTCAATCCTGATAACCCTACTATTTGGGCCTTTAAGTCTTGCCAGTGTGGCCGCAGCAGACTTAAAAGGGGGGATTCCTGAAACCTTGCCTAATTTGAACGTAAATGAGCAGCATCAGGTGGTAGGGTCCCTTATCGATGTCCAGTTTCTACAGTGCTTCTATCAAGTTTTAAAGCAATCAGTCTCTTGGGAAAGCTACCCTACCGCTCGGCTTATTCAACGTATTAAAAATAACAAGCTAGACATTATATTCCCCATGGGCTTTACCCCAGAGCGACAGGCGCAGCTTATTCAGTCGGTGGCGGTACAGGGGACCAGTGACTACTGGGTATACACCCATGATCAGCCCAACCTAGGTGATAAATCTTTAACGGTGGGGGTGAAGCTTGGTTCACCGCAAGCGTCTTATGTGCAGAGCCAGGATTATGAGGATATCGTATTTCATAATGATTATGCGGGGCTGCTGAGCATGCTGTTGGCTGGACGTGTGAAAATGATCGCTTTGCCAGACATTGTTTATCATGCCTCGGTATCCCGCTACCCAGATAACCCGTTTAATTTCAGCCCATACATTAAACGGGGTTATGGTTTTTATATGAAGCCCAGCACAGATCCCGCTCAGGTCGCACGCATTAATCAAGCTGCCACGGCTTGCCGCAGTAAACTGGAATAAATGCAAAAACTTGGGGGCCATTCTCTGAATGAAGTGCTTCAATGAAGGGCATCAATGCTGTATTAGCCGTGCTCTAGCATAAATAAAACATGGCAGGTGCCCTTAAATCGTACTCGAGGTACACTGGCCCCATGAATTTACCGAAGACACACTCTGGCGTTCCCATCTCGTACGCGGCTACCTTTTACGATTTTTTAAATAAAAAAGGTCTGCCGGTAAATGCCATTTATGCCCATGTGGGCATTGATACTCAAAGCTTCAGCGACCCCACCAGCAAGATTACCGTAGAGCAATACATCGCTTTATCAAAGCAGGGCCTAATTGCCAGTACTAATCCCGGTTTGGGTTTGGTATTTGGCTCGCAGTTGTCTTTGACCAGTCATAACTATTTAGGTTTTGCCTTACAGTCTTGCCGTAATTACCGCGAAGCTATTCGCCTTAGTTGCGAGTATATGGCCACCCGTTTTCCCAGTTTAAAAATTGAGCTTATTGATGATGCTGATAACGCCGTACTGATTGTCGAAGACTGGTTAGATGAGCCGGCCCTGCATATTTATAATTTAGAGGTAGTGGTGGCAGCCATTTATCAAGGGACAACATCTTTGATGCTGATGGATCGCATGCAGCGCCCAAATGAGCCGGTGCAAGAGGGCGATTTTAAAAATAATATATTGGAGATTCAATTTGAATATGCTCAGCCCGATCATGTTGAACTTTATGATGAAATTTTTCCTGAGCAAAAGCTTTCTTTTAATCAGGGTCAATGCCGCATTTTGTTTGATAAGGCACCGCTGGATAAACCGTTTTCATTTTCCAATCCTAGCTCACTAAAACTGGCAGAATCATTGTGCATGCAAGAGCTTAAGGCTTTGGCTGCCAACGAAACTCTTAGTGGAAAAATTTATAATATTCATTTAAACCAGGCTATGGGTTTTTTAAATGTGGATGAAATGGCGAAAAAACTCAATATCTCTTCACGGGCATTGAGTCGAGAATTACAGCAAGAGGGCACCTCATACCAGAAGATTTTAGACAATGTTAAAAAGCAATTGGCGGTGCATTATTTGCAAACTAGCCAGCTTAATGTCTCAGAAGTGGCTTATGCCTTGGGGTTTGAGCAGCCCACTAATTTCACTCGTGCCTTTAAAAAATGGACCGGTAAATCCCCTAGCGACTACCGGAGTTAATCGATAACCCCTCAACAATTTCCAATCTGCGTTAAATGATTAGCTTCTGGCAGTATCTGATCTTCTCCCAAGTATCTGGCAGCATTAGACTTATTTGCACTTACTAAAACATAATAAGAGTGCAAATCATGACCCAGCAACCTATCCGCTCCAGCATTATAAAATTCAGTGGTTATAGCAATATAGGCCTAGCCATAGCCCTGGCAGCCGTTCCTTTACACCCGTTATTAGGCATTGAGATTCCGACTGTTTGGGCCGTCTTGTTGGGGGCTTTATTGTTGTTTACCGCCTCTACCCTAATTATTGGCAGCTCTGACTTACAGCGCTTTGGCAGCATTATTATTCACGAAGCCATGTTGCGCTTTGCTGCTGCTGCTCTGCTAATTTACGCCGGTTTATATGTTGAAGGTTTTGGTCCGATGATTTTATTGGGTGGCATTACGGATGCATTTTGGGGGCTGGTGTATTTGGTGATAGTGCCAAAGGCCACTCACATGAGCATTGGTGAGCTATTTAAAAACGAAAACACATCTTTTCAATCCTAGAGTTAGAACGCTTTAAATTCTTTAACTAATTGAGAGGGTGTTCCATGGCTAAACTTGATTCTCCTTTTACGCTGCAAAATGGCGTAACACTAAAAAATCGCTTGGTTAAATCGGCCATGAGTGAGCAGCTGGGTGATAAACAACACAACCCAGTGCCTGGGTTGGCGGATTTATATGGCCGCTGGGCGCAGGGCGGTATTGGCTTAAGCATGACTGGCAATATCATGGTGGATCGCAGTGCCTTAGGTGAACCGGGCAATGTGGTATTGGATGAAAAAAGTGACTTAAGCGAGTTTAAAAAATGGGCCAAGGCGGGCACCCAAAACAATACCCATTTATGGCCACAGCTGAATCACCCGGGTAAACAGGTGCCCGATTTTTTAAGTAAAAAACCGGTGGCGCCATCGGCTATTGGTTTGGAAGATGGATTGGCTGCAAACTTTAAGTTGCCCAAGGCATTAAGCGAATTAGAAATTCGTGAAATTATTAATAAATTTGCCCTAAGTGCCCGTTTAAGTAAGGAAGCGGGGTTTAGTGGTGTGCAAATTCACGGTGCCCACGGCTATTTGGTGAATCAGTTTTTATCTGGTCGGCATAACCAAAGAAAAGATAAATGGGGGGGCTCTTTGGAAAACCGCATGCGCTTTGTATTGGAAATTTATCACGCCATTAGAAAGCAGGTGGGAGTCGATTTTCCGGTGGGCATTAAGCTAAATTCGGCCGACTTTATGAAAGGCGGTTTTACTGAAGAAGAGTCCATGCAGGTAGTGCAGGCGTTAAGCAAAGAGGGCATTGACCAAATAGAGATTTCGGGTGGCAGTTATGAAAAGGTGGTGTTTATTGAAGGTAACGATTCTGCCGCCAAACCAGTGAACGCCAGCACCCAAAAGCGCGAAGCTTACTTTTTAGATTACGCACAAAAAGTTAGAAAATTCAGCCAGGTGCCGTTAGTGGTCACCGGTGGTTTTCGTTCTGCCCGTGCGATGGAAGAAGCGCTTGTGGAAGACGCTACTGATTTTATTGGGGTAGGGCGTTCATTAACCCTAGACCCAGATTTCCCTGAAAAAGTAATGAGTGATCAAGACCACAGTATTCATTTGCCAGCGCGCACCACAGGCATTAAAAAACTAGACAAGATGATGATGATGGATGTGTTGTGGTATCAGCAGCAAATGGTGCGCATGTCTAAAAGACAAGAGCCTAATCCAAAAATGAGTGAATGGGGTGCGATATTTAAATCCATTGGTGGCATTGGCATGTATGCATTTAGACGTGTACGAGGCTAGGCAGATGAAAGAATTTGATTTTGTAATCGTAGGTGGTGGTTCTGCTGGCTGTGTATTGGCCAGTCGTTTATCTCAAAGTGGCGACTATAGTGTGTGTTTATTGGAAGCCGGAGGGCGCAATAACAATTTAGTGGTGAATAACCCGATAACGGTTTTGCCCTTAATGTTATTAAAGCAATACAACTGGTCATACGATTCAATGACTCAACCATCCCAGCAAGGGCGTGAAATATTCTGCCCTCGTGGTAAAGGTTTGGGAGGCTCCAGCGCCATTAATGGCATGTTGTATATTCGTGGCCACAAAGCCGATTACGATCGCTGGGCCAATGAAGAGGGTGCCAAGGGCTGGGGATATGAAGATGTTTTACCTTATTTTAAAAAGTCGCAAAATCAAGAGCGCGGCGAATCGAAATTTCATGGGGTGGGCGGGCCGCTTAATGTATGCAATGACGCCGGCCACAGAAAACTGAATAAAGCATTTGTTAAAGCCGGTGAAGAATTAGGTTACGGCTTTACAGATGATTTTAATGGAGAGCAGCAAGAAGGGGCAGGTTTCTATCAATTTACCATTAAGCGTGGCAAGCGTTGCAGTACCGCTAAGGCATTTATAGAACCGGCGAAAAACCGCAATAACTTAACGGTGATATTAAATGCCCATGCAAGCTCTATAAAGCTTGAGGGTAAAAAAGCGGTAGGGGTTAATTATTTAGATAAACACGGCACCAAAAAAACGGTAATGGCTCGTCGTGAAGTTATATTATCTGGTGGAGCGTTTAATTCACCTCAGTTATTAATGCTATCTGGTATTGGTGACCCACAAGAAATTGAAAAACACAGCATATTTTTAAAACATGCCTTACCCGGGGTAGGGAAAAATCTTCAAGAACATGTAGACGCAGTAGTGGTGCAAAAAGCTCACAGTAAAAAGAACGGCGCGCTTGGTATTACCCATAAACAAATATTTAGAGATATGCCCAGTATCCCTCGTTATTTGTTAACCGGAAAAGGGGTGTATGAAACCCATGGCGGCGAAGCCGGTGCATTTATTAAGTCGTCAGATGAAAAAAACATTCCAGACATACAATTATTTTTTATGCCTATTCATATTAATGATCATGGCCGTGATTTACGGGCGCTAACTAATTATGGCTTTAGCACCCATGTGTCTCTATTAAGGCCTAAAAGCCGAGGCCAAGTAAGCTTATATAATGCTAGCCCCATGGCGCCGCCTAAAATTGATTTGAACATGCTATCGCACCAAGATGATGTAAAAGACTTAGTAGAGGGGGTTAAAAAAACTCGCGAATTTTATGCGGCTTCGAGTTTTGATGGCCATAGAGGCGTAGAAATGTTCCCAGGCAGTGGATGTGAAAGTGATGAAGAAATTGGCGAATTCTTAACAAGGAAAGCCAATCACGCCTATCATCCAGTAGGGACCTGCAAAATGGGCATAGACAATATGGCCGTGGTGGACACTAAGCTAAGGGTGCATGGCTTAAAGGGTTTGCGGGTGGTGGATGCCTCGATTATGCCGTCTTTGGTGGGCGGTAATACCAATGCTCCTACCATAATGATTGCCGAAAAAGCTTCAGATATGATTCTGCAAGCCCAAATTTGTAACGCTGTTTAGTTGGGTAAATAATTATGAAAATGTTAACTGTAATAAACGTGGCAGTGGGTTTAGGCTTTTTAGCTATGCCTGTGGCAGCGCAACCCACCACCACTCAAGTGTATTGGGGTGACACACATTTGCACACATCGTATTCGTTGGATGCTTTTTTAAGTTTGAACTACAGCGCCGACCCAGATACTGCTTATCGTTGGGCAAAAGGTCAGCCGGTCGTTCACCCTTATACTCGTGCTAAGGTAAGCATTGATGATCCGTTGGATTTTTTAGTGGTATCGGATCATGCCGAAGCCATGGGGGTGATTCGTGCCATTAGCCGTGGGGAATTAAAAACCCAAAATGATAATTTAACTATTAGCCAAAGAATAAAAGCTTGGTTTACCGAGCAGTTGGTTAGTTATAAGGTGAGCGAGCGCACCGGCATGGATTTGTTTAATACTGATTTACTGCCCACACCAGATACCCGTCTTTCACAAACCGATGACCCGGTATTAAGCCCCAACAATAATACCGATAAAAATGCCTTGGGTGATACCACGCCAACAGTTGAGCAATCGTGGAGTGAAATAGTGGATGTGGCCGAGCGCCATAATGATCCCGGCAAGTTCACGGCCTTTGTGGGATGGGAGTGGAGCTCTATTCCTACGGGTGCCAATTTACACCGAGTGATTATGTCGCCTAACGGTGCCGAGCAAGCCAAACAGTATTTGCCTTTTGGCAGTGACCAAAGCCAATACCCGGAAGACCTATGGGCGTGGCTTGATAAAACGGCGCAGCAAACCGGCAGTGAGTTTTTGGCCATTCCTCATAATTCAAACGTTTCAAAAGGCTATATGTTTCCAGAGGTAACCTTGCGCGGCCAACCCATTACTGTGGAATACGCTCGCACTCGTTTAAAATGGGAGCCGGTGTTTGAGGTAACGCAAATAAAAGGGGATTCGGAAACCCATCCAGAATTATCGCCAGACGATGAATTTTCGGGCTTTGAAAAATACAATCACTACCTGCAAAACACCGCAGAAGAATACCGCGTAAGCAAGGGCGACTTTATTCGCTCGGGGTTATTACGTGGCCTAGAGCAAGAAAACAAATTAGGCGTGAATCCGTTTAAGTTGGGCATGATCGGATCAACCGATTCCCATACGGGTTTATCCAGTGCCGAAGAGAGTAACTTTTGGGGGAAATACGCTCACGATTCCACCCCAGAAAGCAAACGAGGCCAAGACGTTATTGGCGAAGATGCCACCGGTTGGAGCATGCAAGCTGCAGGCTTAGCCGCAGCATGGGCTAAGGAAAATACCCGTGAAAGTATTTTTGCTGCATTTAAACGCCGTGAAGTGTATGCCAGTACTGGGCCGCGTATAAAGGTGAGGGTATTTGGCGGTTGGGATTTCAAGGAAGGCATACAAAATTCGAATAATATGAGCGAAGTAGGTTATAAAAAAGGTGTGCCCATGGGTGGCGATTTAACCCGTCCGAGTGCAAATAATAAAAAAATTCAAATGCTTATTCGTGCAACCAAAGATCCAAGAGGCGCCAACCTAGACCGAGTGCAAGTAGTGAAGGGGTGGTTAGATACTGCGGGTAAAAGTCATGAGCGAGTCTTTAACGTGGCATGGTCAGGCGGACGTCAATTAACTTATCAGGGTAAACTTGCCAGCGTAGGCGATAGCGTAAACCGTGAGACGGCTAGCTACAAAAATGATATTGGTGATATTGAATTGTCTACCCTTTGGCAAGATCCTGAATTTAATGTTGAGCAAAGAGCATTTTATTATGTGCGAGTTTTGCAAATCCCCACACCTAGGCATTCGCTATACGATGCAGTAGCTGCCAAGGAAATTAACGGTGGTGTAGTGAAGGTTCCAGATGAAGGGCCAGCAGTGATTCAGGAACGTGCGTATTCTTCACCTATTTGGTATACGCCTTGATAGAGCGTTGGAAAGGGCTTCTTCAATAGGAATTTCATATAATCTGGCGCCAGCGATAGAGGTACCTTTAACAGATAGCTTTAACCTGTGTTGCTTATTTAAGTATGAAATTCACAGGTTTAGCAGTTTACGGCGTACATAAATTTTGGCGTTGCAAACTGCTATTTTATGCTCATTTAGGAATGTTAAAGCGAGCCAAAATCCAACCCCAAGGCTAAACCGTAAAATGATCTTTCTTTACTGATATTGGCCAGCAAGCTGACGTTGGCCGAGAAATTCCCGTTTCTAGCAGGTGACCAAGCCGCCTCAAGCGGTAAGCTAAACTCATTGCTGTTATCTTGCGTATTGCGTCCGTATTCAATTTCGGAATATCCCACCCCAGTGGAAAAGGTGAGTGCTTTGCTTAAAAAACTTTTACCCACCAAAAAAGACCATTCGTTTACGGTAATGAGTTCAGAGCCGTCGCAATCTATATCTGTAATGCACTCGCTTACCTTGTTCAATGAATCTAATAAGGTGGTGTTTTCGTAGTAGGCATTGCGAATGCTGTAGGTGATGCCATTTAAACGCATGCCAATACCAGAGCGATTCACTGTGCCGGTTTGTGATCCAGAATTACCTAAACCAAGAGGGGAGACGTTAACCCACCAATCTATCTCTTGGTTGCTGAATTTCTCAGTGGATAGTGCTTGGTTGGATAGTGCACATATGAGTGCAGCTGAGAATAAATAGATTTTAAGGATAATCCGTTCTCCTTGGGGGTGGGTCTTCAACGCGCTGCCCGGGGTGGCAGGGATTTATGGGTTCAGGTTTTGTGTTGTGTGCCTGGGAAAAATACAAAACTGATCCGAGCTTCGATTTAAATGTAACTTTTCTATCGCTTTTCTGTTACCAGTAAAGCGATAGAAAATACGACTCCAAATTATCGTTTGGAATCGAGATGGTTAAATTTAATCTTTAGTCTCGGTGTCAGCATCTGTACCTGTCTCAGTACTGATGTCGGTATCTACATCCGTAGTAGCTTCATCATCAACTAATGGGGCTTGATCTTCTTCGGTTCCTTTGGCGAGTTTACTAAGTCGCTTTTCTTCTTTTTTCTTCTTTTTTGCAATTTCTTTTTGTCTTTTTTCGAACGAATAATTAGGTTTTGCCATTAGAATTCTCTCACCTTAGCTTGGATATAAATGATATTTGTATTTAATATATAACGCCGTGACAACTGACTGCATAAGGAGTAGTCAGTTTGATTGTCTGTATTCTATTATTTCTGCGCGCTGACGCCCATCAAATGCTCTATTTTTTTCACATTTTTGAAACCTGCCGCTTTAAGTCGGCGGATGACGCCGTCAACAAAGCTGCTACCCGTCTTTATTACGTGTGGATTTCCGGTGTAATGGAAAAGCCGCCCGCCTGGGCGTAGCACCCTGAATATCTGCTGGTAAAACTCTTCGCTGTACAGTTCCCCTGCGAGGGAGAAACGCGGTGGATCGTGAACAACCGCGTCGAAGGAAGCCTCCGACATGGTGCGGATCAACTCATAGCTACTGCCTTGGCGTTGCTCAATCCCTTCTTTTCCCAAATCGTTTGACCAGGGGTTCAGTGCGCGCAGGCCCATAACCTCAGGGCTAAGTTCGATGGTAAGCACCTCGCTTGCACCTAGTCTGTGGGCTGCAATGGCTGCGTAACCTAGTCCGCTACAGCAATCCAGTACCTTGTCACCATCTTTAACCGCCTGTTGGGCCATTTCCGATGCGCTTGTAAAAGGGTCGGTTCCCTTGGAGATGTGCATTTTGACGCCGCTAATTTCTAGTAGCGGGGCTCCAGCCGTAGGAGCAAGCTTGTAGTAGCCAGAGCTGCGGTCTTCCAGTGCATCCATCTCGCCGTCACGACAGAGGTAAATTCTTCCGGTCTTCTTGACGATTTTTTTAAGGTCGGTAATGGACAACTGATTGTCATCGTCAAGTACTAGGCCTTGCTTACTTAAGGCAAAGTCCTGTTCCGAAATGCTCAGGTCAGGGGATAGCCGGACGCTAGATAGTCCTTTGGCAATGGCCTCCAGCGCCTGTTTTGCAGTTTCTGAATGAAGATAGTAATTTTGCATTTTGTTCGTCTATCTAGTTAGAAATACCGGCAGCATTATACACTTTCAAGGATGGGGAGCTTGTTTAAATAAGACATTACGCGGGCTTTGAAGCGCCTAAGCGTCATAGTGACTCGCACCAACTGGGCACACGCTTCATATTGATGACCTCCCAGCCCCTATCTCACCTGTATAGAATGGGTGTGTGACGGGGGAGAGTGGATACAGCAGTAATAAACCATCACTGCCCGTTGCCCATGAAGCCATCTTTAGTCATGGGTTTAGGTTGAGTTTAGCGCTTAGCTTTTGCCGCGCGGGCTTGATGAAGCTTTCTATAGCTTTCAATTAATCTTAAATGCTTGTCCAAACCTTCCAGTTTCATACTGGTTTTCGTTAAACCAAAAAACCTGACGTCGCCTGCGATAGAGCCCACCACATTGGCCATGTTGTCTTTGCCAAACATTCTATTTAAATTACCGATGAAATCCTCAAGCTCAAGCTCTTCATCTAGTGTGATCTCAAGCACTGCGTGCACTGCTTGATAGAATAATCCACGCTCCACCGTATTGTCGTTAAACTGTAAAAACGTCTCTACCAGCTCAATGGCTTCTTCTAATTCACCTAAGGCTAGATGAATAAGCGTTTTAAGTTCAAGAATGGTGAGCTGCCCCCAAACGGTGTTTTCATCAAACTCAATACCAATTAAGGTGATAATGTCGGTGTAGTCATCTAGTTGGTTTTCTTCAAAGCGCTCTATTAAGCTAGCTAATGCTTCATCACTAAGTGAGTGAAGGTTTAATATATCTTCGCGGTAGTTAAGCGCCTTATTAGTGTTATCCCAAATAAGATCTTCTACCGGATACACTTCTGAATAGTCGGGAACAAGAATACGACAAGCAGAACCTAGATCAGAAAACTCGGCTATATAGGCTTCTTTGCCAAGCGACTCTAAAATACCAAATAAGCAATTAGACTCCTCTTCATTGGTGCCAGAGAAATCCCATTCGCAGAATTCATAATCATGTTTGTCGCTGAAGAAGCGCCATGAGATGACACCGGTTGAATCTATAAAGTGCTCAACAAAGTTTTCAGGCTCGGCCACGGCCATGGTATTAAAGGTGGGCTTGGGAACATCGTTTAAGCCTTCAAAGCTACGGCCCTGTAACAATTCAGTTAGGCTGCGCTCTAGCGCGGCTTCAAAACTTGGGTGGGCACCAAATGAAGCAAATACACCACCGGTTTTTGGGTTCATCAAGGTGACACACATGACCGGGAACTGACCGCCTAATGACGCATCTTTAACCACGACCGGAAAGCCTTGTGCTTCTAGGCCCTTAATTCCTTCTACAATACCTGGGTACTGATTGATCACTTCTTGAGGCACATCAGGCAAGACAATTTCTTGTTCAATGATTTGTCTTTTCACTGCGCGTTCGAATATTTCCGACAAACATTGTACTTTTGCTTCATTGAAATTATTACCGGCGCTCATGCCGTTACTTAAATATAAGTTTTCAATTAAATTGGATGGAAAATAAACCGTCTCGCCATCTGATTGACGGACATAAGGGATTGAGCAAATGCCACGCTCACTGTTTCCCGAATTGGTATCGATTAGGTGTGAGCCACGAAGCTCGCCTTCAGGGTCGTAAAGTTCCCGAGTATAGTCATCTAAAATGTCAGCTGGCAGTGCGTCATCAGCACCGGGCTTAAACCACTTTTCATTTGGATAATGAACAAACTCGCTGTTGGCAATGTCTTGTCCCAGGAACTGGTCGTTATAAAAGAAATTGCAGTTTAAGCGCTCAATAAATTCACCCAGTGCCGAGCAAAGTGCACTTTCTTTGGTTGCGCCTTTACCGTTGGTGAAACACATGGGGGTGGCCGCATCACGAATATGCAGTGACCACACATTGGGCACGATATTGCGCCAAGATGAGATCTCAATTTTCATACCCAAATCGGCCAATAAGGTGGTCATGTTGGCAATGGTTTTTTCAAGCGGTAGGTCTTTACCCAAGATAAAGGTTTCTGTGTCGTTGTCGGCCTGTGCCATGAGCATGGCTTGTGCATCTTCGTCTAGACTTTCCACTGCATCAATCTTGAACTCAGGCCCCGTTTGAACCACTTTTTTCACGGTACAGCGCTCAATGGAGCGTAAAATACCGGTACGGTCTTTATCGGAAATGCTCTCTGGTAGCTCTACCTGAATTTGAAATATCTGGTTGTAGCGGTTTTCAGGGTCAACGATATTGTTTTGCGAAAGCCTAATATCATCAGTCGAGATGTCTCTCGCCACACAATACACTTTCACAAAATAGGCGGCACAAAGGGCTGATGACGCTAGGAAGTAATCAAAAGGGCTAGGAGCAGAGCCGTCTCCCTTGTAACGAATAGGCTGATCCGTGATGACCGTATAATCATCAAACTTGGCTTCAAGTCTGAGATTGTCGAGAAAGTTAACCTTAATTTCCATTGAATAGTTTCCACAGTAGTGCCGCTGCACATGAAACATTAAGCCCTTGCTAAGTATCAGGCTTAAATCTTTAAGCGGCTGCCATTTGGCGAATTGATATTGATTGCGGGGGATTATCGTTTTTTTCGAAGCAATAGTCTTGGTAAGTTGTAGAAACTGACCAAATAAGTGCTTTTAGGCACAAGTCTGGGCGGACCCATAATAGATGGCGCCAGCATCAGTCTTGTGATTGATAAATTACACCAACACTTGCCGTGTGGTCGCAATGTAGTGATGGACCTGTTGCTCGATTTTACGGTCTACCATTTCTTCAGGGCGACGATCGTTAGGGCAGGGCATGCGGGGCGTGGTGCCAAACAACCGGCAGATTAATGGACGCTCGGTGTAAACCTCGCAACCTTTAGGGCCTAAATGCACGCAGTTAAAGTGATCGAGTGCGGCATCATGCTCGGCGTCTGTTTTCACGGGTAAGCGTGACATTTCTTCAGAGGATGTGGTGACTGGGCCGCAACAATCATGACAACCTTGTACACATTCGAAGGAGGGAATGTTCGCGCGCAGGCGCGCAATTATTTCTGGGTTATTGTTCATTAATGCCTAGCCTGTGTGCTATTTGTTGCCATTTTTTCTTAATGCTTGATCCACAAAAAGAGCAGATCCTCATTTCTTTCTAGGCTGCCAAGCCCAGTTAGAAGCGCTGTGATTTGACAGCGCTTTCATGTTTATTTAATGGTTTTTTATGGTTCTAGCTGGTACCCAACACCCTGTAAAAAACCTTGCAGGGTTTTATCTGTGCAGTCTTTATAGTGCTTGTTTTCAGGCTTGCGGAAAAATGCACTTAACTCATGTTTGCTTAAATTAATGTCGGCATATTCTAAAATATTTAAAATATCTTCAGCCTTTAAATTCATCGCAATACGCAGTTTTTGAAATACCATATTGTTGTTCAAATAGGTTTCTGGTTTTGGTTGCGCGCCATCACGTTTACCACGCTTCAGGTTAATATAACCATTAAGGAACGAGGCTAATTCCGAGTCTTGAAGCTTAACGAAGGTCTCGTCATCTTCCTTTTTTAACCAATTGCTTACTTGTTCTTGCGTTGTATTAAAATCGGCCAAAGAGAAGATTTTAATAACGGTGCTGTCATTTAAATCAAATGTGCTCAGGACAAGCTGTAAAATTTCATTATTGGTCAAAATAAATCCTAGTCTTAGGTAAGCCCAGCACAATCCACGAGATTGCTGGGGAGCGGGATTTTATCAGAAAATTGGCCTAGCCCCAATTAATTGCTGATAGGAGTCAAAACGGCGCTTAGTTGCAGCCAACCTTGGCGCTAGAATGGCAAGGTTGGTTATGCATGGATTAGTTAATAACGAGGAAAAGGTGAAAAACTACCGGTATGGTTGCCACCTAATTTTTTTAAAAACATGCCTAGTGCAATGCTATAAATAACACGAGCTCTAGGATAAATTGCCTTTATTAATCTTTATCCGTCGCCGTTAAAAAACGCTCCCAATATGGAGTATCCCCAAAGTGAGAGGCAAGAAAATCAATAAAGGCTCTAACTCGCGCAGGAAGATGTTTGCTTTGCGGATACACCGCATAGATATTCATGGCATACCATTGAAAATCCGTTATCACGGGCTTTAAGACTCCGCGCTCAACCGCGCCATGCACAATAAAACTGGGCTCGCATAATACGCCTAAACCAAAGCATCACCATTTGTAGCACACATTCGAATAGGCACCTTAATGCTGGCCGCTGTGATTCAAGAGCAGGGTGCGTTGGATATTTTAGTGATCGCCGCTGGCGTATTGGTCATGGGGGATGCCTTGGAATTAACCCCCTGACGACATTGTAAATGTACGTAGCCGTTATCACGCCAGTATTGAGGCAGCTAAGAAAATGAATGACGGTGGTAGGATTGTTGTAATAGGCTCGGTTAATGCTGATCGCATGCCCATGGCAGGCGGTACAGCTTATGCCTTAAGCAAAGCGGCCATGCAGGGTTTTGTACGTGGCCTAGCTCGTGACCTAGGGTACAGATATCACCGTTAACAACATTCAGCCAGGCCCAGTGGACACTGAGATGAACCCTGAAGATGGCCCCATGAAAGACACAATGCATTCCTTTATGACCATCAAGCGTCACGTAAAAGCCGAAGAGGTTGCCGGCATGGTCGCTTATCTGACAGGCCCTGAAGCCGGCATTATTACGGGTGCTCAACACACTATTGATGGTGGTTTTAGCGCTTAACCCCATTATGTTCTTAGGCTGCAACAGATGTTGTAACCAACATTTAAAGCAGTGAGAAAAACATGACACAATAAATTTTAAGGATTGATACCAGCCTGCGCAAAAAAGGCTCATACAGTCGCGCGCTCAGTGATCGTTTAATCACCCGCCTGCAAAGTCAAAGCCCCGCAAAGGTAAAGGAGCGTGATCTGGCCGTTGGCATTGCCTTAATTAATGAAGCCTGGGCAGAAGCGAATGCCACCGATATAACAGAGCTCACCGCCGAGCAGAGAGCTGTATTGTCTTGCTCTGATGCCTTAATTAGCGAATTAAAAAGCGCCGACACACTGGTGATAGGATTGCCCATTTATAACTTTAATGTTCCCGCTGCCTTCAAAGCCTGGATAGATCAAGTCGCCAGAGCCAAGGTTACTTTTCGTTATGGTGAAAATGGCCCCGAAGGTTTACTAAAAAATAAAAAAGCCTACGTGATAATTAGTTCAGGCGGCACACCGCTGGGCAGTGATATCGATTTTGTCTCAGGCTATATTCATCACGTTTTAGGATTTATTGGCATTGAAGATGTGACCATTATTGATAGCAGTGGCCTAGGCCGTGATGAAGGAAAGGTCACCGTCGCTGCCCATGGCAAGATAGATAGCCTTTAGTGCGGTTTATTTAAATGGCGCAGGTTACATTAGCACTCACATAAAGCACGTCGTAAACGTGGCTTTGCTGTGCTGGTTATTCATTTACCCATGAGTTATTCGGTATCATGGACAATAATGACTGCTATTTTCCAATCCCCTTCTTGATTTCTGTGAAGGGTATACGTTGCAGATATTTCTTCCAAAATACTTGCATCATTCTTTATTCGCGTAAATTCTGCAGTCACTAAAGCTGTGTTTTTATTTAAGTTATGTGTGTGCATGTTATTGATGGTGCTGTGTGAGAATTGTTGATCGATTAAGGAGCTTAAAATATCAGAAAACTGAGCTTCAATTTCGCAGGGTTCTGAAAGAGACATGAACGTGTTATGAGTGAAAACAGTGAGCGGGCAATGACAAAATGGGAGGATAGCACTTGCATTGCCTGGTCGAAATGACTCGCAGTAGTTCTCAATAACTTTTGAAATAGCACGGTCGCTCATATTTTTTCATTCCAGATTTTTTTGTTAGGCATTAGTTGAGCCTAATTGATTAATTGTATCTACATTATCGGGGGAAATTCAGTCAAATGCAGGCACTTGTTATGGGGTTACTAACAAGTAATCATTGCAGAGGTAATGTTCATCACGTACCTCTCTAAGCCACCAACGATCACCATGAGGGCAAATTTCTAATTCTTTTTCAGATGGGCT
The DNA here is from genome assembly GCA_036960565.1 of Bermanella sp. Taxonomy (GTDB): domain Bacteria; phylum Pseudomonadota; class Gammaproteobacteria; order Pseudomonadales; family Oceanobacteraceae; genus Bermanella. The sequence goes on along the minus strand of JBALXQ010000019.1, from coordinate 41,272 downwards.
GATACCTTCTGAAGCTACCTCCCATACCGACATTGGAAAAAATAGTAACTCATGAATCCCTAGAGTCATTATCCAGCCAGCATTTGATGCCCAGTAATCGCCAGTGTCGAAGATACGCCCTTCTACAAGGAATACTTCACAATGACAGTCCTTATCGGAAGAATTTGATTTTATAGGCTCTCCAAGTTCCGCAATAATATCTTCTCTGGTGTGTCCGTCTTCTAATGCAAACTCGCTGTATTTTGCAGAGCGCTCGATCAACATAGAGCAACCTGAAAGAGAAAATACTGAAAGAATAAAAAGACACAGTTTAAGCATGGAATGCCCTATAACATTTTAATAGTGCGCATGTGCGTTTACGCAGGAGTGTATTTAGTCTGGTATTAAGGTAGTTCTGTGGTTTCATTTGGGAATTTTCAAAATCCATTTTCAAGTCGCCACGCAAACTGTGCGCGCCTGTTATTTGGTTTGCTTTGGCACGCTGATTTAGTGGCCATTAAGTTCAAGTGCCTGATTTTGCACGAGTATTTTTAAAACGGCCAGTAAAGACTCGCATCAGTGACGATAATGGCCTGGAATCAACCTTATAAATAAGCAGGCTTATGAAGTTGGTTGGCAGTGTTGTAATGCCATTGCTTTAATTTAATGCTTAAGTGAGTCAAGCTCACTTAGTGTCAGAATTACCCTAAGGTGTGATTAAAATTAACACATATTTCTAGATTTATGCTCAATAACAGGTTATTTTTGAATAACTATCTAATGAGTTGAACTCACTAATGAGTGCAGGGATAAAGTTGTCAGGCAGAACACGCCAGCCTAAGGCCGTACGGGAATCGGATATTCTGGCCGCCGCCCATGGTATTTTTTCCATTAAGGGTTATGAAAAAACGGCCATGAGTGAGATTGCCAAAGGCGCTGGGGTGGCCGAGGGCACCATCTACAAACACTTTGCCAATAAACAAGATTTATTGGCCGGTGTAGTGTCGGGTTTTTATAAAAAATTAATTGAAAATACCGAAAACTGCCTGCAGGGCATTAAAGGTATCGAAAACCAATTACGGGTTTTGATTACTCGCCATATTCAAACCTTTTTTGAAGATACCGGATTATGCCGTTTACTGCTTCAAGAAGTGCGTCCGTTAAATAATTATCCTCATTCTGAAATGCATCAGCTTACTCGTCAATACAGCGAGATTTTATTAAGGGTTATTGAAGAGGGCATAAGCCAAGGTGAAATAAGAGAGAATATTTCAGCTAAAACGGTGCGCGATATGATTTTTGGTAGCTTAGAACACGCCGGTTGGAATGTATTAAATAGCAGTAAGGCCACGTTTGAGCGTGACCAGTTAACCGAAGAGATTTTGTCCATTATTTTAAATGGCGTGGTGGTGAGGGCAAGTGAGCCTGCTCAAACGCCGAAAAAATTTGAAAATAATTTAACAAGATTAGAGCAACTAATAGATCGCCTAGAAAATAATAATAAACCATAGGGAATTAACATGTCTGAGCAAACAAGCAGTGGCAACGTTTCATTTTTATCGCAAGTAGGTATTGAGTCTCCCATTATTTGTGGGGCCATGTATCCATGCAGTAACCCAGAGTTAGTGGCGGCCACATCTGAAGCAGGAGGCATAGGCATTATTCAGCCCATTGCCATGGTGTACGCGCATCAACATGACTTTCGCGAAGGTTTAAAGTTAATTAAATCCCTTACAGATAAGCCAGTAGGTTTAAATGTGATTGTTGAAAAATCTATCAGTGCTTATGAAGAACGCATGAAATTATGGATGGACATTGCTTTAGAAGAAGGTGTACGTTTTTTTGTGACGGCCTTGGGAAATCCGCAATGGGTGGTAGATAAGGCCCACGCCAAAGGCGGCATTGTTTACCATAATATTACGTCTCGAAAATGGGCGAAGCGTGCACTGCAGGCAGGGGTAGACGGCTTGATTTGTGTTAACGATGCCGCCGGTGGCCATGCTGGAACATTAGGGGCCGAACAGCTATACAATGAAACTCATGATTTAGGTGTGCCGGTTTTGTGTGCCGGTGGCATAGGCGATGAAAACGACATGGCCAAGGTGTTGGACATGGGTTACCAAGGGGTGCAGCTGGGCACGCGCTTTATTGCCGCCAAAGAGTGCCAAGCCCATGATGATTATAAAAATTCTATTGTGGCCTCGAATGAAGAGGACATTGTTTTAACCGATAAAATTTCGGGTGTACCCTGCGCCATTATTGCAACTGAATCGGTTAAGAAAATGGGCACTCGGGCTGGACCCATTGCCCGCATGTTATTGAGAGGCCGAAAAACCAAACACTGGACACGCACCTATTACGCTATTTTATCTATCTGGAAATTTAAACGCTCTGCCAAAGAAGGCATGGGCTATAAAGATTATTTTCAGGCCGGTAAAAGTGTTGAGCGCATAACGGGTGTTGAGTCGGTGGCCGAAATTATGGCGCGCTTTAATGCGGTTTTAAGCACTCGAAACAACAACAGTAAAAGTAAAACTGAAAAACACATCCCCGTAAATGCCGCCGTGTTAAATAAAACAGAGCTCAGCCAAGGAGCCACTCAAGATGCCTAATTCTTCGGCCGAAGCCACTATAGAAACATCAAAACAACGCGCCCTAGGGGAAATATTAGAAACCACAGGCCAAAGAGTGCGCATTGCACAATTTGCAGAAAACCCTGTAGAAGGGGTAGAGAAAAATTTATACCTTGAAGAACAAACCATGCCCGATACAAGCACATTGGGCAGTACCGATGTAATTATTAATGTGAAAAGTTCGGCGGTGGGTTGGGTAGATTTATTAATGAGCAGTGGTCAGTACCAACATATGCCGCCATTGCCTTACACTCCTGGACTTGAATACAGTGGTGAAATTATTTGGTTAGGTGAAAACATTAATGCCGACCAAGCTAAAGTGGGCGACCGCGTATTAGTAGATGGTTTTGTGGCAGGGCCGCGCTCACCCGGAAAATATCAGCAGTATGGTGGCTTTGCGTCATTTGCTGTGGCACCCATTGAGGCTATCCGCGCTATTCCAAACGGCTTTTCATTTGATGAGGCGTGTAATTTATTGGGCAGTTATGAAACCGCTTATCACTGTTTAGTTGCCTGTGGCCAATTACAAAAAGGTGAAACCGTATTAATTCACGGGGCCAGCGGTGCCACCGGATTAGCGGCGGTACACATTGCTAAAATTATTGGGGCCACCGTCATTGCCACCGGGCGCAGTGATGAAAAACTGAAAATAGTAAAACAGCAAGGGGCAGATCATGTGATTAACTGCAAGGTCCCAGAAGGCCAAAGTACTGAAAATGGAGGGGGGGTAAAACGTTTCCGTGATGAAGTAAAAGCCTTAACCAATGGCCGTGGTGTCGATGTGGTATACGACGGAGTAGGGGGTGACATTTCACTAGAGAGCATGCGTTGTGTAAGTTTTGGTGCACGCTTTTTAGTGGTGGGTTGGGCGTCCACGCCTTTTGTCTCAAAGGGTAAAGGTCAACGAGGCGCGCCTAATGCCAATATGCTGCCCACCAATCTTATTATGATGAAAGGCCTAAAGGTTATGGGTTGCCCAACTGTGATTTCCACCCAACACGACGCCAGTATTCGTACCGAACGTTTAGAAGCAATTATGGGTTGGGTAGAAAGTGGGCAGTTAAAACCTTATATCTCGCACACCTATGAATTAAACGATATTAAAGAGGCCATGAAAGCCAAGTGGCGCGGTGACATCATTGGGGGTTGTGTGGTGCATCCTTAATTTTTAAGTATTCTGATTTTGCAAATTTTTATATTGCAAAATGTGGAGGGGCGTTAAAAATCTCTTACCCGAAGCAGTTTAGGTAAGAGATTTTTTATTATGCAAAACTAAATTTTGAACTCAATATAAAGTAGAAAAGTAACTCTAAAAAATAGAGCTAAAAAATTCCTTAATTGGTTGCACTACTCGTACTTGAATGGCGTTATTAATCACTTGCCTGCGTTGGTCATAATCGCTTGGCACCGGCAATACGCCGTTTTCTTGCTCGTATTGTGCGTAGGCGATTTTTAGCTCTTTAAAAAGCTCTGGTTTCAGTTCTCGTAAATCTTGCGTTTCACCAGGGTCGGTCACTATGTTGTAAAGGTGCCATTCACCATCGCCTAATTTGGGGCGGTTTAACATGATTTTATAATCCCCTTGAAACAATGCCGCGTTACCGCCAATTTCATAGGCGATGTTTTCTTTAGGTGTGTATACAGTTTCCTGACTGGCATCCACTATGGGTGCTAGGCTTTTACCGGTCATGGCTTCAACTGTTTTACCTTTATATTCAGTGCCAGGGTGTTGCGTACCGGTTAACTGTAAAATAGTAGGGGCAAGATCTTTTACATAAGTAAATGAATTATTCCATGTGCCTTTAAGAGAGTTGTCTAGGGCAGGGCCGGTGATGATCATGGGTACGCGTAAACCGCCTTCACCGGAATAAAATTTATAATGCCCAAGTGGGCCCACTACCGCGCTAGCAAAACTGGCGCCTATGTAGTTGTAGCTTTCTTTCTCGCCTAGCGTTTCATAATCTTGGTTGTAATCTTCCATAGACAGCCACACTGGAAACAGCGGTGACATGGAGCCTGGGTCAGAGGCTTCGCCACCGTTATCGGATGTGAATATAAAAATGGTATTGTCATATTCACCAATGTCTTTTAGGTGTTGAACTAAACGCCCAATGTTGGCATCCATAGAGTCCACCATGCCCGCGTAAACGGCCATGCTTTTAGAGTGATATTTTTTATCTTCTTCCGATAGGGCATCCCAATCTTGTGTGGTGGCCACGTCCATCATCTTGGCATCTTTTGGCACGAGACCTAATTTTTTTACGGCTTGTTGGCGTTTTTTTCTTAGCGCGCCCCAACCGGCATCGTATTTTCCTAGGTATTTATCGGTGAATTCTTTTGGGGCCTGTACTGGAATGTGTACGGCTTGAAAAGCCACATAAGAGAAAAATGGTTGGTTGTCGTCCTTGTTGCTATTAATAAACTCTATGCTTTTATCGATAATATATTTTGAAGAATAAAAATCATCGGGCAGGGTAATATTCTTGCCATTGGCAAACCATTCGGCCTTTGGGTAGTTAGGCAAGTACGAACGCTGTTGCCAATTGTCGGCCCCTGAATAGGGCATCATAACGGTTTGCTCAAAACCTCGGTTGATAGGGCGCAGGGCTTCGTCCTTGTAGCCAAGATGCCATTTACCGGCCATGTAAGTGTGGTAACCCTGATCTTTTAATAAAGTGGCAATGGTCACTACGTTGTCATTTAAGGTGCCATTGTAAAAAGGCGAGTTGGCTTGTGATTCGGTTTTGGCTTCCGCAATGTTGGCCACCCCTGCACGATGGCTGTCTACTCCAGATAACAGCATGGCGCGGGTAGGGGCGCAGCTGGCCGAGGTATGGTAGTTACTGAAGCTCAGTCCTTCTTGGGCCAGTTGATCTAGGTTGGGGGTGTCTATTTCGCTGCCATAAGACTTAAGATCGCTGTAGCCTAGGTCATCGGCCAGAATCACCACCACATTGGGTTTCTTAGGGGTATTAGCCGCTTGGCTAGCGGCGGGTGTTAATGCGGTCACTGAACTAATGGCTAAGGATAGCGCCAGTGTTAAGGACGGTTTGGACAGGGCCAACATGATGCGCGCCTCTTCTTATTGGAATTGATTGCTTGATTGGGAACACTGTACCGCGATACAGCATTCCTAATTGGCATATATAGATTCCAACTCCTCATTAAAGATTGGGCGATATAAGATGATTACCCTCGTTGGCCCGCTATGCCATAGCCACCATCGGTTGAGATAGCTTGCCCAGTAATGTTGTTAGATAGATCAGATAATAAAAATGCCGCTAAATTAGCCACTTCTTCAGTGGTGCCCATGCGCCCACTTGGGTGCGATTGGGCAAAGGCGGCTAATACGCTTTCATCATGGTTAAACGCTTCGCGGGTCATCTGAGTATCTATGCCGCCGGGGTTGATATTATTAATGCGAATATTCAGGGCGGCTAGTTCGATCGCGGCGGGGCGCAATAATCCGTCCATACCGGCTTTACTGGCCGAGTAACTGGTGGAGCCAGCCAAAGCGCCTTTTGCTAACCAAGATGAGGTATTTACTATGGTGCCACCGTTTTCTTTCATGGCGTTTGCTTGGGCACGAATAGATAACCAAATGGATTTTAAGTTCGTGTTAATAGTGTGGTCCCAGTCTTCTTCAGTCTGTTCCAGCATAGGAGCAAAGTTACCAATGGTGCCTGAATTGTTAAAGGCAAAATCCAGTTTGCCCATTTTTTGTTTGGCTGCTTGCACCATGTTTTCAATTTGTGCAGTGTCTGTAACATCTGCCGTGATCACAAAGGCTTGCCCACCCAGTGCTTCAATTTCTTTTTGTAAAGTTTCTAATAGATGAGTGCGACGCCCCACAATAGTAAGAGTGGCCCCTTGTTTGGCAAACAATAATGCGCTGTCACGACCAATGCCCGAAGTGGCGCCCACGACCATGCCGCATTTATTTTCTAGTAATTTCATGTTCATCTCTGCTGGTTTTAGTTTGGCTTTATAGCTGCCTTGAATGCTAACCAAAATAGTTGAACAGATAATCCCACTTTCACGCTGTTTACTTTTGCGTGGGGTGCACGAATAATCTCGCCATGACCACACCTATCAATAATAACGACGACAAGCTGGCTTTAATAAAAGCCTTTGTTGAATCGGCACTGTGTTTAAGTTTTAACGAAGCCGCCAAAACTCTCGCACTAACACCTTCATCATTAAGCCGAAGGATAAAGCGGCTTGAGGAGTCTCTGGGTAGCCAATTATTTGTGCGCACCACACGCAGAATGGCGCTAACTGAAGCCGGGGAAATATACCTGCCTTACGCGCAGCGGGTACTGGCCGACCTAGACGAAGGTGATAATGCATTGGCCTCACTCAATGGGCATCCATCTGGGGTGTTAAGAGTAAACGTGCCTTCTGCATTTGGACGCATTTGTATTGCCCCTGCCATTCCTGAATTTTTAAGACGCTTTCCAAACATTCAGCTAGATATTCATTACACCGATAGCATGGTTGATTTAATTTCCCAGCGGGTAGATGTGGCGGTGCGCATTGGCAAGCCACTGGACTCCACATTAAGGCAACGCCAACTGGCCATTAACGAGCGCTTTTTAGTAGCGTCTCCTGAGTATTTAAATCAAAGCGCACCTCTTAATGACCCACAAGATTTGATGCATCACAGTTGCCTGCACTTCTCACACTTGGAAGGGATGAACTACTGGCAACTGCAATCACCCGCTCAAGAAGCAATAAAAGTCCCCATTAATGCAAGGTTAATGGCCAACGATGCTCAGTCACTTTATGAAGCGGCCATGGCAGGTTCTGGGGTGGCATTGCTGGCGGATTTTCTGGTGCATGACGCATTGAAAAGTGGGCGTTTGGTTAAAGTATTGCCCCACTGGAAAATAGCCGATACCCAGATTTGTGCCGTGTACCCTGATACCGCCCACCTTGCCCCTAAAACACGGGCTTTCATTGATTATCTGGTGACATTGTTTGAGCCGGTGCCAGTTTGGCAAAGGGAGTGAGGTTAACCTAGTCGATTTATGTCTACTTTCAACTACGCTTAAAGCATCTATTAAGTGGCCATAATTGGCTTTTGTTGGGAGAGAAAAATGAAGTTTTTAGTTCTGCTTATTGCGTTAATCACCATTCAGGCGACACATGCTCAAGACGTGGCGGTGGCCATTGGCGATTATGCCCCTTACATAGATAAAACTCTGGCCAATAAAGGCTTTCTATCTGAGATCGTAGTGAAGGCCTTTAAGAAGGAAGGCGTTGATGCCGTTTTAGAATTTAAGCCTTGGAAGCGCATAGAAGCCACTGAAATAAGTGAAAATAAGCGAGTGTCTTTTGGCTGGATTAAAACTCAAGAGCGTAGCACTCGTTGGTTGTATTCTGATGTGATCATGAATACCACCACCGTCTTTATTACCGCTAAGGAAAAGGGTTTTAAATGGAGCACGCTTGAAGATTTAAAGCCTTTTAAAATTGGTGTAAGCCGAGGCTACAGTTATGGCAATGAATTTGATGCAATGAGAGCCCAGTTTAAAATTCAAGAAGCGGCCAGTGATGAACAAAACATAAAAAAATTAGTAAACGGGCGCATTGATATATTCCCCGTAGACCCTTTTGTTGGGGCTGGGATTATTCGAGATAAACTTTCTAAAAGTGATGCTGCTAAGTTAAAAATGGTGAAGGAGCCTAACCTAGGTGAAGATGGTATGCACGCTGTGTGTTCTAAAAAATACGTGTTATGCGAAGGCTTATTAAATAAATTTAATACAGGCTTAGGAAAAATGAAAAGCGATGGCTCTTTGCAATCGATAATAAATAAAGCCACAGCCTTGAAGTAATATCTCTTAATTCTAATGGTTATTAACCATCTGCTAATTTTACTAATATAGGCCAGTTAAAAACTGGCCTATATTAGTCCCTGCCACTCAATTAATTTTCTCCTAAGCAATCCATTGCCACGCATCAAGTTATGAAGCTATTGCAGCTATTCCTTAAACTGGCAGATGGTTTGTGCCGCTGGACTGATTTTTCACAGGGTGATCTTTATAATAGGTTCACCCACATTATGAAAACGCTCAATACAGACATTTAAAAAAAGAAAGGTAGAATGCCGTTTCCCAAATTCTTGGGTCAGTTTTTATTCATCTTTTTTAAGCGCGGATTCATTTCCAAAGAGCATCGTGACCTATTTACACAATTTATTATTTGCCACACTAAAAAGTGTGGCTCAGGTGTGCCTGCAAGGCAGTCCTATTACAGGGGCTTTTTTCCTTTTAGGCATCGCCCTGTACTCTCCTTTATATGCTGCTTGTGCACTGGCGGGAGCGGGGCTGTCCAATGGCTTTGCTTTTCTAAAGGCCAAAGGGCACTTCATTAAAGAAAGTGATGTTGAAAACGGCTTATACGGTTTTAATGGCTCGCTCATTGGTATCTCCATAGCAGCCTTTTTACCTATTAATGATTGGACTCTATTGCTGTTGGGTTTGGCCAGTATATTTTCGGTGCAGTTAGTGATTTGGGTAGCGGCTCGCTCTAACGTGCCACTATTTACCATGCCGTTTATTATTGTTGCCATGTTTGTATATAGTTTGGGGCAGGCATTCAATGTGACGGGCCAGGAAGTGATCCCTGTGTTTGATCAAACGTTTGTGCTGCCATTATTTGAAAGTATCGGCCAAATATTTTTATTGCCCAATGCCGTGTCTGGTATTTGTATTTTACTGGGTTTTCTCGTGGCCAGTGTACGTGCTTTTTTTATTACCATTTGGTCAGTAGGCTTAGCCTATTTTCTGGCAATAGAATTGGGCATGCATGAGCAAGCGTTAAATACCGGTCTGTTTGGTTTTTGTGCCATTTTAACGGCCCATGCTTTGTGCCTAAAAGACTCAGGCCCAGACTGGTGGAATCAGGCTTACGTTCTGCCTTATAAAATTGTGCTGGGGGTGATGTTGTCTGTGGTGTTTACTCAGGTTTTCATTCTGGCTCATTTAAGTTTTTTCACGCTGCCGTTTGTCTTGTCAGTGTGGTCTTTGCAGGTGTTGGTTCAGCTGCCTGTTCTTAGGGCGAATGCACTTCTGAGCAAGCGCCGAATTTAAGGCAGAGCGCTATAATGGTATTAATTAAAGGCTGTGCCCAGTGCAGCCTTTAGGCCAGTTGTTTAAAGCATTCCCATAGGTGAGATGCCACTGGCCCAGGTGTTTTATCCTGCTTTCGCACCGCTCGTACATCGCCGCTGATCACCGACTCCGCATCAGTTAAATGCAATTGCAGTAAGGCCCCTTCAGTTAATTCTCGCTCTACTAGGTGCTCGGGCACCAATCCCCAACCAAGGCCTGCCAGCAACATATGTTTAAGGGTTAGGCTATCACGCGTTTTCCATTGGCGAACGCCCGTCACGAGCGTGAGCTTTTCTGAATCAAAATCCATTTCACTTTCGTGACTGGTGAGTTCCATGAAGGGTCTTAACTGTTCCAACTCGTTAATTTTTTCACCCTTTAACAAGGATGGAGCCGCAACTAACACTAATTTAAAGGTATCAATGGAGATAGTGTCCACCCCTCCCAAAGCATAAAACGTAGGCCACCAGGGGCTTATGGCAATATCTACTTCTCCTTTTTGCAGTAACTCTAGCGATCGGAATCGAGATTCTCCTAATATGTGAATTTCGGTGTCCGAATATTTTTTTTGGGTGTCCTTTAAGGCCGCCATGATGAAAGAGTGTGGACAGAATTGATCGTAAGCGAGATGAATAATGGGCTCATTACCCGCGCCCAAATGTTGGCCCATGGAACGTAGTTGGTCTGCATTAGATAACAATGCCTGAGATTTTCTGTAAAAGGCCTTACCTGCCTGAGTGAGCTGTAGCCGGTATTGATCTCGATTAAAGATATTAAAGCCGTATTCCCCCTCCAGCTTCTTAATGGCCATGGTTAAAGCGGGTTGGGTTTTATGCAGGCTTTCGGCTGCGGCCTTAATGCTGCCGCATTCGATGATTTGCCTGAGAATGATTAATTGCTCTAGTGTCATATAAAATTAATTTAGCGAGATGCAAAGTTATAGTAAATTTTATTTTATCTTGAATGCGATTAAAATCCAGCCTTATCAAAGGCCTTTTAACGCCGTCAGAGCGAGCAGGTTAGTTTTTTAACCTTCTTCAGATGCCTTTCTTGTCTATCGTCCTAAGCCAGCTACATTGCAATGAAGGGGTATTTCCTTTCGTTCTAGCCAAAAAACTGCGCCAAGTGAGGTACTAATATGTTTGATTCCACTGTTTTATTGAAATCCACATGGTTATGGGTGGCGGCCATCACTCTGATGGGGTGTGGTAACGGTGAGCAGGCAACGGCTAAAGACCCTGTGTTGCGTCCGGCTAAAATTTTTGAAGTGGGGCAAAATAGACAAAGTGATCTGCGTAATTTTCCAGCTGAAGTGGAAGCCAATGCCGACTCAAAATTAGCATTTAGAGTCAGTGGACAAATTATTACTTTAGCGGTTAAGGCAGGTGAACATGTTGAGGAAGGGCAGCTACTGGCACGGCTTGATCCTAAAGACTTTAAGCTGCGCCTTGATGATCGCCAGGCAAGATTTGATTTGGCCAGTTCTCAATTTGAGCGTGCTAAAAGTATGCTGGATAAAAAGCTTATAGCCCAGTCTCAGTACGATGAAGCGCAGGCTAATTTAAGAGTTTCACAGTCTAGTTTAAATGCAGCTCAGACCGATCTAGATTATACTTATTTACGCGCACCATTTTCCGGCTCAATTGCGAATAGAACCGCTGAAAATCACGAAAATATTCAAGCCAAGCAAACCATTTTTACGCTGCAAACCAGCGATCGCCTCGATATATCTATTCAGGTGCCAGAGAACATATTTGCTCATATTAAAAGAAGAGCCAAGTATGACCCCACCGTAACCTTTGCTTCATATCCTGAACGAAAATTTTTAGTACAAGTAAAGGAATGGGATTCGGTGGCTGACCCGGGCACGTTAACTTATAAGGTAGTATTTTCTATGGTGGCCCCAAAGGAAATTAATATTTTACCCGGTATGACCGCCAACCTAAGTGCCGATATGTTTAAAGTAACCGATTATCAGCAGGGCAGTTTTCAATTACCCATTGAGGCGGTGTTTAGTGCGCCGGACTCAATATCAAGTGATAAGGCCCGCTATATTTGGAAATTAGATACCAGCACTATGGTGGTTTCAAAATCTACCGTTATCGTGGGCGAAATTAAAAACGGCACAATAGAAGTATTAAATGGTATAGCAGAAGGTGAAAGCGTGGTGGCTGCTGGCGTTCACTTTTTAACGGAAGGCATGAAGGTGCGTGCTTGGAATAGAGAAGAGGGTTTGTAAATGAATCTTGCTCAGTATTCCATTGAAAAGAAAGTGGTGAGTTGGATGTTTGCCTTGATCTTATTGATCGGCGGCATCATTTCTTATAATGGTTTAGGCCGTTTAGAAGATCCTTCATTTACCCTAAAAACCGCCATGATTATTACGGCCTATCCAGGTGCCTCTCCCGAACAAGTAGAGGAAGAGGTGAGCTATCCCATTGAAAATGCCTTACAGCAATTAGCCTATGTGGACTATGTTACCTCCATTTCATCAGCTGGCTTGTCACAAGTTACGGTGGAAATGAAAAACCATTACCGTAAAAAAGATTTAAAACAAATTTGGGATGAATTAAGAAGCAAAATTAGCGACTTGTCTCCTAGATTTCCCCCTGGTGTGCAGCCGTCACAAATAATGGATGACTTTGGAGATGTGTACGGCATCTTGTTGGCGGTCACAGGAGACGGTTACTCTTATGAAGAGCTTAAAGATTATGTAGATTTGCTACGCCGTGAACTGGTATTGGTTAAGGGCATAGGCAAGGTCTCGATTGCCGGAGAGCAACAAGAGCAAGTCGTGGTGGAGATTTCCCGTAATAAATTATCAGCCTTGGGTATATCACCCTCTCGAATTTATCAGTTATTACAAACGCAAAATCAGGTGTCTAATTCTGGCAGTATTAAAGTTGGAAGTGAGTATATTCGCTTGCACCCCAGTGGTGAATTTCAGGATGTTAGTGAACTTCAAAATCTCATTATTTCAAATCCTGGTTCTTCAAGTTTAATTTATCTAGGTGATGTAGCTAAGGTACGTCGTGACTATGCCGACGTGCCTAAAAATATTACTAATTATAATCAACAGCAGGCTTTGTTAATTGGCGTGTCATTTTCAAGCGGCGTGAATGTTGTAAAAGTAGGCGCGGTGCTTAATAAGCGCATGCAAGAATTAGAGTACGTGCGCCCCATTGGTATGGAAGTAAGCCATGTGTACAACCAACCTGCCGAAGTGGATCAATCCATGAGCGACTTTATGTTAAGTCTGGCTGAAGCGGTGGCCATTGTTATTTTTGTCTTGCTGATTTTTATGGGGCTGCGCAGTGGCTTGTTAATAGGTTTGATTTTATTGTTAACAGTGCTGGGCACATTCATTTTCATGAAGCTTTACGGCATTGATTTGCAACGGATCTCTCTGGGGGCATTAATCATTGCGCTAGGCATGTTGGTAGACAATGCGATTGTGGTGACAGAAGGAATTTTAATTGGCTTAAAGCAAGGTAAAACCAAGCTTCAAGCATCGGTGGAAATCGTCAAACAAACCCAGCTGCCGTTATTAGGGGCTACCGTGATTGCCATCGCCGCCTTTGCGCCTATTGGTTTATCGTCCCATGCCACCGGTGAATTTGCCGGCAGCATGTTTTGGGTATTACTGATTTCCCTATTATTAAGCTGGTTAACTGCCATCACCCTTACGCCATTTTTTGCCGATTTAATGTTTAAAGAAGTCGTCGGGCAGGGGAGCGAAAATTCAGAAAGTAACGAAGAGCAAGAGCTTTACCAAGGTGCATTATTTAATGCCTATAAATCCTTATTAAATCTTTGCATGACCCATCGTGTTAAAACTATGTTGCTCATGGTGGCATTGATGCTGCTGGCAATTTTTGGCATGGGCTTAGTGAAACAATCATTTTTCCCTGCGTCTAATACCCCTATGTTTTATTTAGATTATTGGCGTGTGCAAGGCTCTGATATTCGTGAAACCCAGGCAGACATGGAATCTATTCAAGCCTATTTAAAAGACAATAAAAGGGTGCAGCAAGTTACGTCAACTACTGGCCGTGGCGCCCCGAGGTTTATGCTGACCTATACGCCTGAGAAATCTTATGCGGCGTTTGGTCAATTAATTATTCGCGTGGATAACCGTGAAGCCATTAACCTTGTGATTAAAGATTTAAGAGATTACATGCAGGGTAATTATCCGCAGGCTGAATTTAAAATTAAGCGCATGGAAATTGGCCCTTCCACCGATGCCAAAATTGAAGCTCGTTTCAGTGGCCCCAACCCTGATGTGTTGCGTAAATTGGCAAGCGATGCACAACTGATTCTGCAACAAGAGCCAGGCGCTCATAATATTCGCCACGATTGGCGCCAGCGCACAAAGGTGATTCGCCCTCAATTTAATGAAGCCATGGGGCGACGCGTAGGCATTAGCAAGCAAGATTTAGATCAAGTTTTGTTAACCAGTTTTTCAGGCAAACAAGTGGGTTTGTATCGTGATGGTACTCAATTGCTGCCAATAGTTGCGCGTCCGCCAGAGAATGAACGTTTCAATGTAGACAGTTTGCCTGATCTGCAAATATACAGTCAGGTCACTAAAAACTACGTGCCTCTAGGGCAGGTAGTCAGCGATTTTGAGACCGATTGGGAAGACGGTTTAATTATGCGTCGTGATCGTAAGCGCACCATTACCGTAAAAGCTGATCACGATGTACTAGGAGATGAAACACCGGCCAGTGTCTTTAATCGGGTGCGCCCACTTATTGAAGCCATTGAATTACCGGCTGGATACAAGATGGAATGGGGCGGTGAATTTGAAACCTCATCGGATGCACAAGCGGCCTTGTTTGGTGGTTTGCCCATTGGATATTTGGCTATGTTTGCCATTACGGTTTTATTGTTTAACTCTTTAAAAACCCCGTTAGTGATTTGGGCTACAGTGCCTCTAGCAGTAATTGGTGTGGCGTTTGGTTTGTTGGTGATGCAGGCGCCGTTTAGCTTTATGGCCTTGTTGGGCATGTTAAGTTTAACCGGAATGCTCATTAAAAACGGTATTGTGCTGGCGGATCAAATTGGCTTGGAATTAGAAAGTGGCAAAGAGCCTTATGCAGCTGTGTTTGATTCTGCGTTAAGCCGTATGCGGCCGGTGGCCATGGCGGCCATTACCACTATCCTGGGTATGATCCCGTTATTGTTTGATGCCTTTTTTATCTCCATGGCGGTCACCATAATGTTTGGTTTGGCATTTGCCACGGTACTGACATTAATTGTGGTGCCGGTTTTATATACCATGGTATATAAAATTTCCCCGAGGGTGAGCTAGCTAAAAAAGATGGAAAGGAATTGGAGAATAGAAAGGTTGTAGAAATGACTCGCCCTTAAAGAAATTTAGGGCGAGTGTTGAGGCTTATATTTAATTTACAAAGCCAGGCTTTTCTAACGCTTGGCGATATTCTGCTTTTAATTCATCTACCAAATCTTTCATGGCCGGGATAGATGAAATACCTGCAGTGCCGTGACCAGCGCTCCAAACATCTTTCCAACTTTTAGTACTGCCTAAATCTAAATCCACTTCTTTTTTACCCGCTACCGCATCCATGTCTATGCCTTCTTTTTCGATGGAAGCTTTCAAGTAGTTGCAATTTACGCCGGTAAAATAGTCGGTATAAATAATGTCGCTCACATCACTTTGTACCAGCATGTCTTTATATTGAGGGTCTACCTTAGCTTCTTGAGTGGCAATAAATCGTGTGCCCATGTAGGCCATGTCGGCACCGAGTACTTCGGCGGCACGAATGGCATGGCCATCATTAATAGCCCCCGCTAAGGCTACTGGACCATCCCAGAACTCACGTATTTCACGAATTAAAGCAAATGGGTTAGTGGTGCCGCCGTGTCCACCCGCACCTGCTGCTACGATGATGATGCCGTCTACGCCGGCTGCAATGGCTTTTTTAGCATGCTTTGCATAAATGACATCGTGAAAAACAATGCCACCCCAGCTATGCACATCTTTTACTATGTCGGTGGGGTTGCCTTGGCTGGTAATGACAAAAGGTACTTGGTGTTTACGAATTAAATCTTGATCGGCTTGTAAGCGAGTGTTGCTTGGGTGTACCACCTGGTTCACACCAAAGGGCGCGACCGGTAAGTTTGGATTTTCTTTTGCGAAGTCGCTTAGCTCAGCTTTAATTTGAACGAGCCAATCATCTAACAAGGCTTGTGGACGAGTATTAAGCGCAGGGAAGGTGCCCACTACACCACTTTTACAAGCACTGATCACCAGCTTAGGGTCCGACACTAAAAACATCGGCGCGCAAATTACAGGAAGGCTTAAATTGCCTTTAAAAATATCGGGTAAGGCCATGAGTCACCTAAATTAATGATAAGAAACCAACAAAAATACTCTAAGAACAAATGTTTAAAATTTGCTTAGAGTATTTGATTTTTAAACTTTAAAATAAGCGAGGTTATTTACCTGGCTTAGGCATGATATCCATGTACTTGGCAATGATGCTTAGCATCACTTCATCGGCGCCGCCCGCAATGGAAAGAATACGCGTATCACGATAAGCGCGAGACAAGGGGTTATCCCAAGTGAAGCCCATGCCGCCCCAATACTGTAGGCAGCCATCGGTAACCTCACGCCATAGACGGCCTGTCTTAAGTTTGGCCATAGAAGCCAACTTAGTCGCGTCACGTCCGGCAATGTGTTCATCACAAGCTGCCCAAGTAAGCGCACGTAATGCTTCTACTTCGGATTGTAATTCAGCCATTTTAAAATAAATGGATTGGTTGTTAATTAGAGGCTGGCCAAATACTTTACGTTCGCGTGTGTAATCTACGGTTAGATCAATACAGCGCTCCATGCCTTTTAATCCCGTGGCGGCCGCAAACATGCGCTCTTCTTGAAACTGCATCATCTGGTACATAAAGCCTTTGTTTTCCTCGCCAATGCGATTACGTTTTGGTACGCGCACATCGTCAAAGAAAATTTGACCGGTATCACTGGCTCGCATGCCAATTTTGTCAATCGGCTCGGAAACGGTGATGCCCTTAGAATTCATAGGCACAATGATTAATGATTTGTTAGCGTGTACCTGACCTTCACTGGTGTTGGCCAGAAGGCAAACCCAGTCTGCTTGCAATGAGTTAGTGATCCACATCTTACTGCCGTTAATGATGTAGTCATCGCCATCGCTCTTGGCAGTGGTGTGAAGACCTGCCACATCGCTGCCCGCATTCGGTTCACTTACCCCAATACAGCCTACTAACTCACCTGCAATAGACGGTGCTAAAAATTCGGTTTTTAAATAATCACTGCCAAAGCGCGCCATAGCTGGTGTACACATGTCTGTTTGCACGCCAATGGCCATGGGCACAGAGCCGCCAAACGCACGGCCTAGTTCTTCGGCAAAGGCTAGCTGGTAGCTGTAATCTAAACCCATGCCGCCGTATTCAACCGGCTTAGAAATGCCCAGAAGCCCTAAATCGCCCATTTTTTTGAAAAGTTCATGCAGCGGAGCACGGCCGGCTTTTTCCCATTCATCAACAAATGGGTCTAATTCTTTATCAACAAAGGTGCTGACAGTGTTGCGCAGGGCGTTGTGTTCTTCGGTAAAAATCATCTAGTGTTCCCTAATTATCTATTGCCAATGGGTGCTGAAAGATTAAATAGCATGACTAGATCTTAATGGGTTTTAGTGGGAATGAAGGGGGCAGATAGGTCTTAAAAGTGGTCAATAGGGCCAAATTAGTAAATAATGACAATATCGTTGAAATAATGCTGGTGCATTCATGGCTTTAAAACATGTGACCTTTTATGGCTGTAGCCCCACTTTAAGCTTGGGGTTGGGTATGACCCAAGATGTGTGGGCATTTGCTTCCATGATGCAAAAGAAGTTCTTAGGCGAAGAAATGGAGGTGGAACTTTATACTCTGGACGGAGAACCCCTTAAGTCCTTTAGTGGCATGCAAGTGGAGGCAGCAGGTGATCTTTCAGCTCTACCCAAAACCGATCTCGTGATATTGCATGCCTTGTGGGGAGACCCGGAAGCTGCGCTAAAACAGCAAGGGGCGTTATGGCCGGTATTAAGACGCTGGCATGAACAAGGTGTGCCTATTTTGGCTTATACCACTGGCTCATTTTTATTGGCTGAGGCGGGGTTGTTAGATGGACGTATGTGCACCACTCACTGGCACCAACATAAGCGTTTCGAGGCGCGTTACCCCAAGGTAGATTTTCGCAAAGAGCGTTACATTACCGCAACAGGGGAGCTTTATTGCGCAGCCGGTATGAATGCAGGCTTGGAGGTCATTGTGCACCTGCTTAACCGGCTGTCTTGTCCTGAGGTGGCTAAGGCCATTGAAGAAATGTTCCTGATAGATTTTCGCCGCGAATACGCGTCTGAATTTATTGCCATAGGTGGTCAAACCTATCATCACGATGAGGCAATACTGCTGGTACAACAATGGATGGAAATGCATTTCTCTACCCCCATTAGCCTGCAACAACTGGCCGACCGCGCCAACATGAGTTTACGCACGTTTAAACGTCGATTTAAAGAAGCAACGGGTGAAGCCCCCATGCAGTTTTTACAAATTTTAAGATTGGAGCAGGGCAAGGACATGCTTCAGCATACCCAGAAAAATGTATCGGAGGTGGCGTGGTCGGTAGGTTATGAGGACCCTGGCCATTTTAATCGTTTGTTCAAACGTCACTTCGATACCACTCCGGCTAGGTGGCGTAAAAAGCAAGCCTGATAATATTTCTTATAGGGTTTAATAACCGGTTTCTGAACAGGCATATTTGAAATACTTGTTTGAATCAATATCACTTCTTTTATAATCGAATTGACAATCCATGTTGCCATAACGCCAATCCCACGAATAAATATTTTGAGATGTTTCAGGTTTACCAAAGCCCAATGATTGCATTCTAAATATGATTTTCTCATTGGATAAGTTTAAAAATGGATGGTTGCTTTTGCCTTTTACATTAAGGGCATAGCTGACAGAAAAGCTGTTTTTGCGTTTCCCTCGTTTGATATCTGCTGAATAATTAATGGTTTCATTTTTAAGAGGATTGCTTTCATATTGAATATTATCCTGCGCCAATAAATAAGAGAGTTTCACTCCGTGAAAACGGTTGGTCTCAAGGCCTCTTAAAACATCACTCATATTGTTGAAAGAAAGGGTATTAACAAATTGATTAAAATCTTGCTGGTTGTTTATGATGATTCTTTTAATGGCTGTATTTTTTAATCGCCTGTTTTTCCCCGGTTGTGAATTTAAAGTACTTAGGGCTGAGGCGTTGTCAGGGCAGGGTTCACTGCTAAAGGACATATTACCTTGGGCATCTTCACATTGATGAACGGAGCCAGCCCAGAGGCTTAACGGGGAAATGAATGCAAGGGCGAAAATAACGAGTTTCATGGGCATGTCCATATGGCCAGTTTTACAATGTAGTTAAATTATTTGTGACAATGGATAGCGGCAATAAAATATTAATCGCTTTGGCTTCCATGTCCAAATTTGAGTGATTGGTGCCGACTCAATAAAGTGGCTGGATTCTGCCATGTTTATACTTGTAATTCTAGGCTAGATTTTTTGGTGAACTTTGACGTTTTGTTAATTATAAAAGGCATAAACAATAAGCTTCTTTGTAAGGATAACGTCTAACGAAGTCTAAAGTCGGCCAAATACAGGTGGTGCGGCTAATATGTAATATAATTTAACTTCGTTAATGCCAGTTTGGCTAGCTATCAGTTTCATCCTTCTGTGAGTTTAGGTGGTGAATAATATGAATGCTTCACTTAGGGGCTTTGTTAAAAAAGGTTTGTTGGTGTTGCTCCTATGCCTCCCCATCAATAGTTATTCTGAAAAAATCGTAATGTGCTCTGCTGAATTTCCGGGCTTCACCAATAAAGATGGCTCTGGCTATTACTGGGACATACTGCGTGAGATTTTCACAAATGATGATAGAGAATTTGAATCTGCTTCTATTCCTTTTACTCGCTGTCTAATTTCTCTTGAGCAAGGAAAGGTAGATGGGGTGGCGGCCTTTTTTAAAACAGCGAAAAGAGAGCAGAAATTTAGTTATGCTAAAAGTAGAATACACTTCTCTTCTTATGGTTTGTTTTATTTGAAAAACAGTGTGTTTAATGGGCTAAGTAAGATGGAGGGGCGAGTCGGAAAGGTGAGAGGGTATGATTTTTCCAGTTGGTTACCTGCGGATATGAATTTTGAGTTGTTAAAAGATCCAAGGCAGGGGATTAAAATGCTGGATGCTGGACGTATTAAATACTATGCAGAAGATACCGCTGACTTTGAATTTACCTTGAAGAAAATCTCCGGCGCACGCCTGTCTGATTACAATAGAACCATATTTTTAACCAAAGATTTGTTTTCGGCATTTTCTAAAACAAAAAGAGGAAAACGATTAGCCAGTGAATTTGACCGAGGATTAGCTAAACTAGCGAAATCGGGTGTGATTAAAGAGATTTCAGATAACTATGAAATTAAACACACTATTGTTCAAGATTTTGAATAATAGTGAATGGCACATCTTTAAAGGTTGTTCTCTTTTCGACGTTTTTGTCCCACGCCTAAAACCAATAGCAGCAATAAGGCCGGTATATACACCCAATATTTACTGGGGCGAATACTGGGTTTTTCAAATGAAGTTATTTCCCAGTCAAAATCAATGCCTGATTTTTCAGCTGGACTGTCGTAGTTAACCGAGTCAACTTGGATTTTCTCACCCACCCTAATTAAATTTAATCCCATTTTCTGCAAACGCTGCTCAGCCTCTGCTTGATTGGTGTCAACCGGCAGTACTACGGTTTTAGTGATGAAGTTACCTTCTAGATTTTCTCCTTGTACGAGTAATCGAATGCTGCTGTTATTTTCGGTAAGCATTATTTCTTGATATATATACGAGGCGGGAAGGTGCTCATAGGGCGCAATAAATTTGTCCAATAAAAAGCCGGGTCTAAACATAATAAAGGCAATGCCCAGTAATAATATCGTTTCGTACCAGCGACTCTTAACCAGCCAGTAACCTTGGGTAGCCGCAGCAAATACTAGAATGGCGGTGGTGGCCCCCAGCACGGTGAAAATTAAAGACCAAGCAGATGGGATGTCGATGAGTAAAAGCTGAGTATTAAAGATAAACATAAAGGGTAAAATTGCGGTGCGAATATCATAAGTGAAACCTTGTATGCCGGTTTTAATAGGGTCCGATTGGGCGATGGCGGCGGCCGCAAACGCTGCCAGTCCCACCGGCGGTGTGTCATCAGCGAGAATGCCAAAATAAAATACAAATAAGTGTACGGCTATGAGCGGTACAATTAATCCATTTTGAGCCCCTAAGGTCACGATCACTGGAGCCATTAAGGTAGAGACCACTATGTAGTTGGCCGTGGTGGGTAGGCCCATGCCCAGTATCAAGCTAATCACCGCCGTAAACCCTAACATTAATAAGATATTGCCACCGGAAATAAACTCTACAAGTTCGGTCATGACCAAACCTATGCCAGTGAGAGTAACGCTGCCAACAATAATGCCCGCGGTGGCAGTGGCTACGCCTATGCCAATCATGTTGCGCCCGCCATTAATAAAGCCTTCTCTCACATCTTCCAAGCCACAAGATAAGCCTTTTTGCCATTGATGCTCTTTACGGAAAAAAGCCAATATTGCTTTGTGAGTGAGGGTTACCAGAACCATAAATACGCAGGCCCAAAATGCGGAGGTGCCAGGAGACCAGCGTTCAACCGTTAAACACCACACCAGCAAAACGATGGGCAATAAAAAATACAAGCCAGACTTTAACGTGGGGCCAAGCAATGGAATCTCGGTGATACTTTGATGGCTAGGGGTATCTTCTAGGTCGGGATATTTTGCCGCGTAATAAACTAAGGCAATGTAAATAATAAATACCAAGCCGAAAATGACAAAAGGGGATGCGCCCCCCAAATACTGTTTACTCCAACCTATGCCGTAATAAACAAAGGCACTTAATAAGGCAATACCAATAAAACTAGAAAGGAAATTCATTAATGAACATAACAAGGTGTTTTGCTGAAGGCGCTTAATCGGTTCCATGTTGGCTTTAAGGGCTTCCAAATGCACAATATAAATTAAGGCAACATAAGAAATTAACGCGGGCAACAAGGCATGCCTGATGACTTCTACATAGGATATGCCCACATATTCCACCATTAAAAAAGCCGCCGCGCCCATGATAGGGGGAGTGAGTTGGCCATTGGTGGAGGCGGCTACTTCCACGGCTCCCGCCTTGCTGGCAGAAAAGCCCACGCGTTTCATTAAGGGAATGGTAAAGGTACCGGTGGTGACTACATTCGCGATGGAGGAACCCGAGACAATGCCGCTTAAACCCGATGCCACTACAGCGGCCTTTGCCGGGCCACCGCGCATATGCCCCATTAACGAAAATGCTACCTGAATAAAATAATGACCGGCCCCGGCCTTTTCAAGCAAGGCACCAAATAATACAAATAAGAAAACAAACGTGGTGGACACCCCAATCGCCACGCCAAAAACCCCTTCACTGGTGAACCACTGGTGAGAGAGAAGTTTGTTTAAGCTGGCGCCCTTATGGGCAATAACGTCAGGCATGTGGGGGCCTAACAGGCAATAACTTAAAAAGACCACGGCCACTATCATTAAGGGTGGCCCCAGAGCTCTGCGTGTGGCTTCTAACAATAAAATGATTCCAATGCTGCCGACTACCACGTCTGCGGTGGTCGGTGCGCCTAAGCGTTCGACAATGTCTTCACGGAATACAATCAGATAAAGCAGGGAACCAAGAGCCGTAATGGCTAGAGCCCAATCCAATAGGGGAATATAAAAAGTGGGGGACTTTTTGCGGGCAGGAAAATACAAGTACACCAGGAAGATAGCAAACCCCAAGTGCGCGTATTTAGCCATGTCTTCATTTAGCCAAGAAAACCCCATAAGTTGTGGTAAGGGCGAGGCATACCATAATTGCCACACAGACCATAACAAGGGCACCAATAATAAAAACAGGCGGGAATTTCCTGTAGGTTGGCGCCCACCGGTTTCGACATTTTCAAAGTGACTGGTGTCCTGATTATCTTTCATAAACTGGTTAAGTTACTTTCTTAAAGCAAACCTGCTTCTTTGTAATATTGTATGGCGCCATCATGTAAAGGAGCCGATAGACCATCCTTGATCATCTGCTTTTTGTTTAAATTATTAAATGCGGGGTGCAGTTTTTTAAAGGTTTTGAAATTTTCAAAGACGGCTTTTACCACCGCATAAACAACCTTGTTTGATACATCGGTTGAGGACACAAACGTGGCGCCCACGCCAAACGTTTTGGTGTCTGTGTCTGTTCCGCGATACATGCCAGCGGGAATAGTGGCGCTGCGGTAATAGTCGTGTTTGTTAATCAGCGCGTTAATTTTTTTACCGCTTACTTCGACTAAGACAGAATCGCATGAGGTGGTCGCTTCCTTAATGGAGCCAGACGGGTGACCCACAGAAAATATCATGGCGTCTATTTTGTTGTCACACAGGGCACGGGATTGCTCTGATGATTTTAATTCAGATGCTAGGGCGAAATCGGACTTACTCCAGCCCATGGTCTCCATCACCACTTCCATGGTGCCCCTTTGGCCAGAGCCTGGGTTGCCTATGTTAACGCGCTTGCCTTTTAAATCTTTAAACGTTTTGATGCCGGAATCTTTTCTGGCCACCACAGTAAAGGGCTCTGGGTGTACTGAAAAAACCGCTCGCAATTTTTTATTGGCCCCCGCCTTTTTAAATTTACTGGTGCCATGATATGCATGATATTGCCAATCGGACTGAGCCACGCCCATGTCTATTTCGCCCGCCCTAATCGTATTGAGGTTGTAAACCGAGCCCCCAGTACTTTCCACCGAGCATCGAATGCCATGCTGTTTACGTTGTTTGTTTACCAGTTTGCAAATGGCACCGCCAGTAGGGTAATAAACACCCGTGACCCCACCCGTGCCGATGGTGATAAACTGTTGGGCTAATACTGGTTGGCCCAGTGCTAAAATTAGGCCCATCAACAAGGGCTTTAGATAAATTTTGAGCATGGCATCCATCCGTCACTGAAGGTTTCCAATAAGTGTAGGTGATATGAAGATATTCGCCTGTGGCACAGATAGACCGTTAGAATGAATGAGAAAGCCAAAACTGACACTTTCTTTGTTTAAGGTTAAATTGCAGTTGCGGATTTTCCTGTAAGTTCATATATACAAGATTGTTTGCAGTATAAAGCGGCCAATGCGGCAGGCTGCTGCCAGAATTTTCAGGTATTTCGGCTAATGTATTAACTGAACCCGTTCTTGCGAAATTCCCCCAATAGTCTTGCAACAAGTTTGAAGTGATTTGTTTTGCGCCTTTTAAATTGCCAAAAATACTTTCTACGCCAAATACATAGGGTATTTCAGCGGTATGGTAAGTGCCTAAGTCTAAGCCGTTGCCAGAAAAGAGTGTTAATGCCTGTTCAAGGTAGGAGTCGACTGATTGCGTAAAGTGATAAAAATACACGTCACTTCCTGCAGTACTCAAACTGTTTGCCAAAGACTGTGAGCGACAGACAAAGGCCTGATCTCCTAAGATGTCCGCCATAGCTTGATTCCCATTTTCGTAAGTTTCAAATGGATACAGTTGTGAAATTTCAGCGTTGTTAATTGGATATTTCTGCTTAAGGACTTGCAAGTACTGTTCTTTATTGTCAATGTTTTCATCAAAGGACGAAAATAGAGTGCCCTCATTTTTGTTTACCCCCATTAAGATGTTTTTATCATTTACCTCACCGTGTTCAAATGTGTCAAAGGGTTGTTCATGTAAAAAATTCCCATCAATATTGGCCAGTAATGGCAGGGCAGTACTAGCATGCAGTGGGCCATTTCTAAAGCCCGAAAGAAATAGGGCTAACCGTATTTCAAAGACCGATTTATCTCTTAGGCAGGCTAGAGTGTTGTCTTTACATCCAGCAGCCGTTGCAAATGCATCACCGTTATCATGGGCCTGTTGCTGAGTTTGAATAGTATTGATGCAGCTACCATATAGCCCCTGGCTTTGTAGTATGGCATTTTGAAATAAGTCGCGGCTTAATGGGGAAACCGTATGAAAACAGGTGCCATTGGCTCCTGCGCTTTCACCAAACAAGGTGACTCGCTGAGGGTCGCCACCAAAGCTCTCTATGTTTTTATTAACCCATTGAAGGGCCATGTTCTGATCCAAAAAAGCATAGTTGCCCGAATGACCGGTTTCTTCTGTGAGCTCAGTAAGAGACAGAAGCCCCAAAAAACCCAAGCGATAATTAAGCGTGACCACAATTACATTTTGGTTTTTGGCTAATACTTGGCCGTTATACCTAGCTTCTGATCCAGCTCCGGTGGCCATGCCACCGCCGTGTAAGTACACCATGACAGGTAAATTTTTAATGTCACTATTGGGGCGCCAAATATTTAAATACAGGCAATCTTCACTGGCATTAAAAATACTGTTCATTTGCGCAAACTGGTGGCAGCCGGCTTGAAATTCAGTGGCTTTATAGGCTTCTCTAAAGTTGTCTGCCGCCACTGGCTTTGTCCATCTCAGCGCGTCTATGGGAGGTTTAGCGTAGGGGATGCCTAAAAAGGCCAGATGGTCGCTTTCTATCTGACCAATGATGTCTCCTACCGGGGTAGTAATGCTTATTTCAGTTTGGCAGCCGACCAGCATGACGAAAAAAATATATCCTAGTATTTTGGTTGCATTAATTCTTGCTGATTTTTTCATTTATTTTCTTCCATGATGCTTCTCACAAGAGAATGCCTGTTTTTAAAATACCGAATGTCCATCATAAAAAGAAAGAGTAGGAGTAGGTTGTTCCTATCCGCCAGTTTTTTAGCTATTTAAGACAATTAACAGTAGAACAGGCCATATCCCGGAACTTGTGAAGTTCGCGAGCGGCGGTCATGATAGGGACTTCTACAACTAAATTAATAAAGGTGTGCAAGGTCGTGTCTTTAAAATCCAGGCAAACCACTAATGCTCCTAGGGCCATCAATAATGCTAGCCCCTTGGGTACAAAATAAGCTATGTCTTTAAATTCCACACAAACAACGATAGGAAGCTGGGCCGTTAGTATTGCCAGAGCGCTGGATAGTTATCAGTTAGATGGTAAGGCTTTGGCTTGTGAATTTCAGATTGACCTGGGAAAAGCCAGCAGTCCTGAATACAGGGTTGATGTTTATGATATGGGACGTTTTTATCAGGCGGCTCGTGAGCAAAGTGGTGATTCAGCGTTTGCATTAAGGGTGGCTGAAAAAACCTCCCCCGCGACCTTTCATGCTCTGGGCTTTGCCGCGCTGGCCAGTGATAACCTTGGGCAAATGATTGCTCATGTCCAACGATACGCTGCAGTGTTAAGTGAAGGTGCGGGTATCACACTTGAAAAACGGGCCGAACAATACTGGTTAACCTTGCTGGTACCACCAGAACGAACACCTGGGTCTCACTTAGCGGTGGAGGCGGTGATGGCCGCCATGTTTTATTTTGTGAAGCATTACCTGCATTTAAAAGAAGTGTCATTAAGTGTCGTGCATTTAAAAACAGCCCGGCCTAATGATGAAAATAAATTCCTACAGTTTTTTAATTGCCCAGTGGTGTTTGGCAGCGACTGTGATGCCTTTGTTTTTAATGAAGAGGGGCTTAATAAAAAATTGCCCATGGCCAATGAGGATGTGGCCGATGCCAGTATTGAGGTGGTGGAAAAATATCTGGCGCTATTGTCTCATAGCCCGCTGATGACTGACCTGCAAAAACAAATATTAGTGATATTGCCTAATGATCCGACTCAGGAAGAAGTGGCGAAAAAAATGTGCATGAGTGTGCGCACTTTGCAAAGGCGACTATTGCAACAAGAAATTGATTATCGCCAAGTAGTAGACCAGGTGAAATTTTCATTGGCGAAAACATTTTTAGAGGAAGAGATAAAACCGATAGATCAAATTGCACATCTGGTGGGCTTTGCCGATCAGAGCAGTTTTACTCGGGCCTTTAAGCGCTGGTCTAATGTGACGCCAGGACAATTTAGAAAGTCTAGGCGATAAAGTGTTGCTAAGGATTGTTTTATATAACGAATGGGAATTAATAGAGAATTAAACGTACTGAGCATATGCTTAGTTTGCCAAATATGTGAAATGGCGGGGCTCATCTATACTTAGGCAATCTTGTTTGGCTAGGATGTCTGATTCGAATGCCTGTTGTTATGCGAATCGTGTTTGTTTGTTTGTTATTGCTTGGCCTGCCTGTCTTGGCCAGCCAAGAGCCTTCTGTATTACTGCTTAATTCTTATCACCCTCAGTACCGCTGGACCGATGATATAGTCAGAGGGGTAAAGGATGTTTTAGCCCAAAAAATCCACACAGAGAACCTGCACATAGAGTATATGGACAGTCGACGATTTGTGGATGATCTGGAATACGAGCTAAAATTAATTGCTCTTTTAAAGCACAAATACCGTATTTATGAGCCTGAAGTGATCATCACCAGTGATGACCATGCATATGATTTTATGGTGAAATATGGCGAGGATTTGTTTCCTGGTGTTCCTATTGTATTTTGTGGTGTGAATATTTTTAAGCCCAGCAGCTTGGTAGGTCGCACTAATATCACAGGCATTAAGGAAGGCATGGAGATAGAGGGAAACCTCGAGCTGATAATGCGTCTTCAACCGGATGTTCGCAAAATAATTATGCTCGCGGATACCACTGGTTTAGGGCTGCGCATGGGGGAAAGGGCAGAGGAAATTAAAAAAGAATGGTTGCAAGACACAAGTAAGAAAAATGTAACGCTTGATCTATGGGATCATTTCTCTTTGGACGATCTTTATGAAAGTGCCAGCCAGATGACCAGTGATAGTGTATTTCTAATGCTGGCCATTCATAAGGATAAAGAGGGCAAGTATTTTTCATTTGACGCTGAACTCCCTATCTTAGCGCAAAAAAGTAAGGTGCCTATTTATGGTATGTGGGGCGCACTATTAATCGGTAATGGTGTCATCGGTGGGATGATGAATAACCCTTACGAGCACGGCGGGGCGGCAGCAAAAATGGCGTTGGAAATCATGTCAGGAAAAACGGTAAACCAGCTGCCTATTCAAGATAAAGCCAAGTACGCGCCATTTTTTGATTACGACTTACTGACTCAGTTTAATATTGATTTCAGTTACCTACCGCTCAACAGTACAGTGCAAAATCGTCCGGAATCCCTCTATCATAAATATAAAACCCAGGTGAACAGTGCCTTGGCTTTGCTGGTGTTTTTAATGATAATTATCAGTGCGCTGGTTGATAATATTCGCCGTCGGGTAAAAGCACAAAAAGCCTTAGCTGAGATGAATCTCGGATTGGAGTCGATTGTGACCCAGCGTACTCGAGATCTGGATGAGAAAAATAGGAAGCTAGAGGCCGCCAGTGTTCGTTTGCAAGAAGTAGCCTGCACCGACCCGCTAACGGGGTTGGGTAATCGCCGCGCCTGTATGAGAGATGTTGAAGCGTATTTGCAGCGCTTTAAACGAACCGGTAAAGCGTTTTCCATGGCTTTATTAGATGTTGATTATTTTAAGCGTATCAACGATACCTTTGGCCACAGTGTAGGGGATGAAGTTTTGTGTGCACTGGTGGAGAATATCAAGCAAACCATTCGCCCCAGTGATCGGGTTTACCGTTGGGGAGGGGAAGAGTTTTTAATTGCGCTGCCAGATACTCAAGTCGATTTTGCCAATGCGGTGTGTGAAAGAATTTGTGCCAATGTACACAATGTTCGAGTGGGTAATGTGGGTTTAATTACGGCAAGTATTGGGGTGTCTATACTGCAGACGGGGGACGGTTTTGACGAAATTTTACAGCGGGCTGATGCCATGCTTTACAAAGCAAAAAACAATGGTCGTGATCAGGTACTGGTGTGTAAAGAAGGGGGATGAAAACGACGCTGCGACCTAACCCGATTAGGGTTAATGAATTAGATAGCAGCAGAGGGCAATACGCCCTAAGGATTTTAACCTTCCTGCGGAATCACTTTACCAATGTAAGGCAGATGACGGTAATTTTGTGCGTAGTCTATGCCTACACCCACTACAAATTCATCGGGAATTTCAAAACCCACCCATTTAACATCCACATGCACTTCTCGGCGAGATGGTTTGTCTAATAGAGTGCAAATTTCAATGGAATTGGGTTCTCTTAAAGACAGGATTTCACGGACTTTAGTTAAAGTGTTACCGGTGTCGATGATGTCTTCCACCAGCAAGATATCTTTGCCCAGAATATCATCGTTTAAGTCTTGCAGTATGCGCACATCGTGAGAAGTGGTCATGCTATTGCCATAGCTAGAGGCGGTCATGAAATCAATTTGATGAGGCGTTTTAATGGCTCGGGCTAGATCGGCCATGAAAATAAAAGAGCCCCTTAATAAACCTACCATCACTAGATTTTTAGAGTCGGCATAGTGTTCTGTGATGGCTTTTCCTAGCTGTTCTACTTTGGCCTGAACTTCCTGTTCAGAAATCATGACTTCAACGGTGTGCTTCATTTTTTCTCCATTAGCCAGACGGTGGCATCCGACTAAACATCAACTTGAAGTGCTAGTTTAGCATTCATGACTAGGATTTCTAATTTAAATCTGACTATGTGGTCAGTTTACGCCTGATTAGGTTGTTCTTTATTCAGTACACAATAAGAGAAAGCCTCTATGCTGGGCTTGATGCTGTCTTTTCTCCATATCATGGCAGTGCTGGTATTCCCCCATCTTTTGGGCAATGGATGTATTTTGATATTTTTAGCGAAAGGGTAATGTTCAAGTAGCCCTTTAGGCACAATACCCACCCCCATGCCTGCTGCCACACAGCTTAATAATGCATGATAAGAGCTAATCTCCACCACGTTGACCAGGCCACCTTCCTGTCTTACCCAGTCGGTGAGGCGCGTACGATAGGCACATAGATGATTAAATCCCAGTAGGCTGGTTTGCGGGTTGATATCCTTGGGATGCTTAATGGATTTGTGGGCTAAGTCAGAGACCATTACTAGCTCCTCTTGAAAAGCGGGCTCAATATGAAGGCGTTTGTCCTCGGCGGGGTCAGCCACTAGGGCCATGTTCAATTCTCCGCTTAATACCTGCTGTATAAGCTTGCCGGTGGGCGCGGTACTCACTTGCAAATTAACGTCCGGGTGTAATTTATGAAAGCGCATCAGAGGTTCACTCAAGCGGGTGGCAGCCACTGCTTCCATGGAACCAATGCTTAATTCGCCTCGGGGTTGGTTATGTTGAAGCTCATTCACCGCTTGCTGTGACAGGGCTAAAATTTTGTGGGCGTAGGGCAGCAGCTGTTCGCCGGATGGGGAGATACGCAAGCGATTTTTCTCTCGTAAAAACAGCGGCGTACCCAGTTCTTCTTCCAGCTTTTGAATGCGAGCGGTGACATTGGAAGGCACACGGTTGAGTTTTTGTGCGGCCGAAGTGATGCCGCCACTGCTGGCCACCTCACTGAAAACATTTAAATCGGACAGTTCCATGTTTTCTTCCTGTTTTAGATTCATTAATAGTGAATGATTGATTCATTATTTTTCATTATTAATGAATGGTCAATTGCTTTATTGTAACCCCATCTTGAATGACTGATTGACTACGGGCGGAGCTAAGCATGAACGACATCAAAAAGGGTTATGGCTATGCCTTAATGGCGGCGTTTATCTGGTGTGGCTTTATCCTCGTATCGCGTATGGGAGGCGTCAGTGACTTGTTACCGCAGGATGTGATTTTCATACGTTACCTCACTTGCTCAGCCATTTTACTGCCCATCTGGTGGTTCAAGTATCGATTCACATTGTTCACGCCCAAGCTCTTGGTTTGTAGTCTGATTGGCGGTTTAGCGTATGCATTGTGTGCTTTCAGTGGTTTTGAATTGACGCCCGCTTCCCACGCGGCCGTTTTACTACCGGGTTTGATGCCGTTATGTATTATCGTATTTTCATTTTTAATAAATGGTGAGCGTCATCCATTGCAAAAATGGGCGGGCATTGGCGTGATTACGCTGGGCATTGTCACCTTGTTCTTATCTTATTACGCGCAAAATCAAGCCCTTTCATCGGGCCATATTTTTCTAGTAATGGCGTCCATGTTTTGGGCCTTGTTTTCGGTCTTGATTAAACGCTGGAACATAACCCCGTGGCAGGTGACGGTAAGCCTAGCGGTGATCACCTTTATTATGTATGCCCCTGTGTATGTTGCATTCTTACCCAAGGCCATTTCCAACGCGCCTTGGTCGGACATCTTGTTACAAGCTTTTTATCAAGGTGTTATGGCCACCATCGTGCAAATGATTTTTTATGTGAAAGCGGTACAAGCCATTGGACCATCTTCCATGGGTGCCATGATGGCGGTGGTGCCGGTATTGTCGGGTGTACTTGCCATATTGATTTTTAAAGAACCGGCTACGGCTGAATTAATGATGGGTTTAATCATGGTGAGCGTGGGTGCCTGGATTGCCCACAGTAAATTGTTTGCCCAAAAACAATTCACCCCAGAGCAAGTTTAATTTACTTTCTGCAAAAAAAGAAAATGACTGGAGTAAAAAATGCCTTACATAAATATTAAAATTACCGATGAACAGGTTACCCCTGAACAAAAAGCAAAGCTTATTCAGGGGGCCACCCAGTTGCTGGTGGATGTACTCAATAAAAACCCGGCGACGACTGTGGTGGTTATAGATGAAGTGAATACCGATAATTGGGGCATAGGGGGAGAGGTGGTGACGACCTTGAGGGAGCGTGCTAAGAACAAATAAGTTATTTCCTTGGGCTTTGTTAAACGCCTTCAGGCCATTGGTTTTAATTTGGCCTCCAGTTAATCTATCAGTGACAGCCTTAGGGGTTGTTATTGATTTACTTGGGTAATCTTAGAATTAAATCCCACTCATAAAAATAGATGGCTCGGCTGAAACCCACTCCTTTCCCTTTTTACTTTTCGTTTATTATTTTAGCAAACAAAGCACTTTCTTTGATCAAAATCTGTTGCGCAAGTTACATGCCATACCATCACTACCATGCACAAAATGTGTACTACACTTACATTGTAAGAATATTTTTTGTTGATAATAATTTGGAATAAAAACGAATATTGTTATTGGTAAATGTAGTAAAGCTGTGTCTTTCAGTTGTTTGATGCAATCCATTTATTCAAAAAGGTAATGACTGCCTATGAATTTAATGAAGTTTAAGGATTTTATATCCATTTCAGTTAAAAGGATTTTTGTACACCTAAAAATAATAATGATGTGCCATTGGGGTGGATTCTTGAAGTGCTTTAAAGGTCCTGCTCAAAGATGGCGCTACGTACAGTATTACTCGGGCTGGCACTAGTTGCATGGTGTGAGTTCGCTGCATCCGATTTCACTATTGATGAAGGGGAGTCTTTCTCGATCTCTGATAATGAAGTTATATCTGTCAGTTCGAATCTGACAATCGATGCAGGTGGAACATTTAACGGAGCAAATGCTTCGATAACTCGCGTCAGTGGCGATTGGGTTAATAATGGCTTTTATAACGCCAATAGCAACGTTGCGTATTTTACCGGCTTAGGCACCACGACCACCATTGTTGGGGATAATACTTTTTACGATTTCATTATAGATCATGATGAGGGTGATACAGCCAATAAAAGATTGAATTTTGAACCCGGATCCATTCAGAGCATTACCAATAGTTTAACCATTAACGGTCGTACTGCCAGTAGTTTAATTCCCATCGGTTCAACCACACCAGGCCAGCAATATAATGCTTTTGAAATAGGCCGTGCTAAAAGCGTCGTCGTCGATTTTGTGGATGTGCAGGATGCCATTGCGCTTAATGGTAATGTTGATGCGCTTAACTCTATCAATTCAGGCAATACCCTTGATTGGTTTGGTGCGGGTTCATTATTTGTGGATCAATTTTGGCCTGTGACAGACGCCATCGGTGTTAGTTTTTCTGATAACTGTTTAAGTGTTTTATTTACAAATCCGGTTAACCCGGTGCCGGGGAAAAATTTAACCATACGCGATTCCACGGGTGTGGCGGTGGTCACGATACCGGTTAACGATGAAAGTAGAGTCACTTTTGATGGCAGCATGGTGGTGCTTGAGACGGGTGTGGCTCTGTCACCCCAAGAGCGTTATACCGCGCAACTGGATAGCGGAGCGTTTGAGTTAGCCAACAGTGTCACGTCTATTGCACCTGTTTCCACCACCGTATTTTGGCAATTTACCACGTTAGTCCCCGATTCTACCGCCCCCAAAACTCTAGATTACGACAATGGCATTGTGGCCATAGACGCTTTTACAGCAGGCTTTTTAGATCCAGATGGAGACGGTGACCAATCTGATTCTCTTATCGCCGGTTTAATCGCATCACAAGATAGCAATGACGAAGAGATTGGGTTTTCAGAAATTAGCGGTCAGGTTGATGGCGCGCGGGTCACTCATAGTCTTGATATTCGCCGCGATGATATTCGTCAGGAAACCTACATAGATACCAGCATTCCAGCCGATGGTAAGCCAGAAATTATGTGGGATGTAGACGCCAATACCCTGGAAAAGGTGAA
This sequence comes from Bermanella sp., assembly GCA_036960565.1. Lineage (GTDB taxonomy): Bacteria > Pseudomonadota > Gammaproteobacteria > Pseudomonadales > Oceanobacteraceae > Bermanella. The sequence goes on along the minus strand of JBALXQ010000019.1, from coordinate 7,902 downwards.
TCTTGAAATTGTCCAGGTCATTAGCGATGGCACCAACGCCTCAGCCGATGTTACCCAGAAAACCGGGTTTCCCAGGGGCGATGATAATGCCCAGCTGGTAGACAGTGCCATTCCTCACCTGTCTGGCAACACAGTGGATGCAAATCATACCTTTAGGCTTTGGGGATTTAACGGAGGAGAACTTAAGGCGGTCACTCAACCGATCACCACGGGTGTTACCGGTTGGGAAGTGACCGATGCCGATTACATATTGCCATTGGATATTGGCGATAACATGGTGGTGTTACGGGGGTCAACATCCTTGCCCTTGCCCATTGTTACACCTGCCAGTATTAGGCTAACAAAATTGGCTAACCGCAAAGAAATCTCTGTAGGTGGCATCGTGACTTACACCATAACGGCTGAAAATCTTACCACGGCTACATTGGCCGCGGTCAATGTGATTGATGATATTCCTCCCGGTTTTAAATATTACAAAGGCTCTGCCCATCTTGACGGTGTGGCCGTACCCCCCAGTGGCATCGGCGAAGGAATATTAACCTTTGATATGCAAAGCATTGACCCAGGTACCAGTAACATAAAAATATTGCGTTATCAGTTGGTGGTGGGAACAGGGGTTAACCTAGGTAAATACGGCAACACGGCAGTAGCCGCTGCACCAGGTGGCAACATGAATGCTGCGCTATCAGCGCCAGCAAAAGCCAGTGTTAATGTGGTGCCCGATGCCTTGTTTGATCTCTCTACTATTTTGGGTAAGGTTTTTCACGACCGTAATGGCGATGGTTTTCAGCAGCCAGGAGAAGAGCCAATACCTCACGCAAAAGTGGTGAGTGCATCAGGGAAAATCATCACCACAGATAGAAATGGTCAATATCATATTGGGGGCGTTAAAGAGGGTCGTCACGCTATTCGTATTGATGAAAGAAGCTTGCCATATGGCACTCTCTTAACCACGCGAAAAGTGAATGTAGCCAATGTTAGTCGAGGCATTCCTGCTAAAGCCAATTTCGGTGTTCAATTACCAAATGGGCAAAATGCCCAAGCACAAATACTGCGCATTGAACCTATTAGCAATTTAAAACCATTGTTGAATGTTGCGCTTGCAAATAATGCCAGGCTTAACCAAAAACAGACCTCGCTGGTAAATCCAATAGAGTTTTATTTGTTTAGCAACTATGGGGCTTTCTTTGAAAACTGGAAGTTGGAAATATTTGAACCACTGACTAAGCGCACTATTAAAACCCTTTCCGGCAACAGAAATGATTTTTTCAAACCTGTAATTTGGAACGGGGAAACCAATGGGAATTATCCAGTAACACCCAATACAACACTGGCTTATCGACTAATTGTCACCGATGGTCAGGGCCGGATTGATATGACTAAAATGAAACTGTTTTCTGTAAATACTTGGCGAGTCGATAATAATGAGGAATTTACCCGACCAAATAATATCTGGTTAAACAATCAAGGTCGTCAGGATAGCACCGAGCAAAGACAAATTTCCATTGATGGCAAGGGCGTTCAGTTATTTGGTGATGGTTATAATCGCATTCGTATTAAGCAAAATCAGAAGCTTATATTAGAAATGCCAATCTTCGACGATGGAAAAGTTAGCGCCACCAATTTATTGGCCGATGGTTCCGTCATGGACGAAACTGAAATGTCTGTGGCCGAATTAATACTGCCTAAGGAAGTGATTTATATAGAAGCGTTGTCTTCGGTTAAAGGTATATCGAGTCATTCTGCTAAGGGTGCTAAAACTTTAGGAGTTAAAGCTCAGGAAATTAAAAATAAGGGGGCAACGGATAGCAGAGCGACAGTCCAATTAAATCAGTCAAATATAAATACATTGGAAAGTATTCCCGATCACTATTACACAGTGCAACTATTAACCGGAAGAAGACTGCTAAATGTGCAGATGTTTCTTCATGATAAAGGCGCCTCCGACGGAGCGATTGTGAAGGTCGTTAGCAAGGGTGAATACTGGTATGCGGGATTACTGGGTTACTACCCCGACGCGACGTCAGCGCAATTGGCAGCCAAAATCTTTGGCCAAAAATATCCCGCTATTAACCCTTGGATTCGTTCTATCTTTAGCTTGAAAAACGTAGCAGTGGAACAGTCCGAACTCCTCCCTGTTTGGTTAAAAGCCCGAGCCCAAAAAAATAGTGAGCCGGTAGGAAATCGAAAGGTCATCAGTCAAAAAGGCAAAGAGCTGGCTGAAAATAAAAGTGGAATAAACGTTCAGGATGAACCTGTATTTATTGTCGATAATCAGGGCATTAACCTAGGGCGCGAACATGAAACAGATTTATTCTTCGTCGCCCTCATAGATGCCGAAGTGGGTTATCGCGATATCAATGGCAACATGGAAACCGCCACCGCAGGGGATAGTCGTTTTAAAGAAAAAGTGTGGAAAGACGGCAAGATAGCGCTTTATTTGAAAGGGACCATTAAAGGTAAATATTTAATTACCGCCAATTATGACAGTGAACGAGAATCAGAAGAACTGTTCCGCGAGCTGGATGCAGATGAAATTTATCCCATTTATGGTGATCAATCTCTCACGCAAGATGTGGCGGCCGACGCCTTCGGAAAACTCTATTTATTGGTTGAGTGGGATAACTCCAGCGCCAAGTGGGGTAAATATTCAACGGCCATTAATAAAACCGATCTCGCGCATTTTGAACGTTCTTTACAGGGTGGGAAACTGAATTTCCAAAGTGTTGAAACCACGCCTCATGGAGAGCCTGTTACCACCGCCATTGCCTTTGATGCGCGAGCATTGCAAAAATCGGTGCAAAATGAATTCCTAGCCACCGGCGGTTCACTCTATTACTTGAAACATCAAGGTGTGATCGATGATTCATTACAGGTGAGAGTAGAAGTAAGAGACCTCATAACTGGCAATGTACTGGATGCAAAAACACTGGTTGCCGTGGTGGATTATGAACTGGATGCCAGCGCTGGCAGATTAACCTTTGCTCATCCAGTGGATCGTTATGTAGACAGTGGTTTGTTAACCACCACCAATCTTGATAACGGCAATCTCATTTATGTGGTGACAAATTATAACTACGCCATCATAGATGATTACGACAAAGGCATCAGCGGTGGCCGTGTTAAGCAAGCGCTTACCGATAATGTGAGTCTGGGTGCCACTTATGCCAACGAGGATAAAGATTCTGGTGAGTACACATTAAGTGCCGGTGACCTCACCGTGCATTTAAGCGATAACGCCCAAGTGACTTTGGAATATGCGCAAACACAATCCCTAGGCATTGATCGTCATGTTTCAACCGATGGCGGTCTCAATTGGGCCATAGACGATGCGCCATCATTGGCTGAACAAATATTGGCTGAAGATCAAGTTGGTCGCGCTTGGGGCGCTAAAGGTGATGCCAGTTTCATAGATGAACGCATTAACCTGTACTACTACTACCGGGAAGTGGGCGATAAATTCTCAGCCAATGCCACCAGTTATCAACTGGGCAAAAAAGGCGCTGGATTTGATATGAATGCTGGATTAACCGCCAACACAGGTTTGCGTTACAAACGAGACAGTCAGTGGCAAATGGATGCAGGCAGTCTTGAAACAGGCGTTCAGTTACAAGGCAATAAAGAAAGTCACAGTGACATTGTGCAAGTCACTCACAACCTAGAGCGCTTAAGTTTAACCGGTGAATATCGCTCACAAAGATTCACGCCTTTAAGTAGCCCCTTAACCAGTAATTTTATGAAAGATACTGAGATTTATGCCGTTGAGGCGAATTATGAACTCAATGACACCACTCAATTACTGGCGGCACAACAACTCACCGGTAAGGGCGAAGGCAATAATCAAACTTCGCTAGGCCTACGCCAGCAATACACTGATAACTTAAATGTAGGTGCTTTAGGAATTTTTGGCGATAAAGGAGAAGCATTAGAGGCCGACGCTTCTTATCAATTAGCTAAAAAACTTAGCACCAGCGCCACACTTCGCCAAGGCAGTTTGGGTGATAAATCTATTTTAGGCGCCAGCTATACGCCAGATGAATTTTCCAGCTACCGGCTTTCGTTGGAGAAAATTGGTAAACAAAAAAATGGTTTGAATGGCGAAGCCGACACTGCCCGCAACGATGTGGTCATTGGTACCACTCATAAGTTTGGTGACGGCTACACCCTTGATCAAAATTCCAGTGTCACCGTGGCCGGTGAAAAAGAACGCATTGCCAATGGCGCTAAATTGGGTAAAGAGATGGAAGGTGGTCGCAGTATTTACGGCAGCGTTAATGTTCATGAGGAACAAAACGGTGGCGTATCTTCCAATGGTGAAGGCGTAGAAGTGGGCGGCAGTTTGAACTTTAACTGGGCTGGCTATGTGAAGGGTGGGCGTGGCTTTGTTAATCGTCTTGATGGCGAGCGGGATCGTCGAACGGTTGGCGGCTTTGGCATAGCTTATGTTCGCCTTGATCCTGATAGCGACAGGTCAGTGATGAAAGCCAGGTTTAGTGCCGAACAACAAAGTGACCGTGGCACCGGTGATCGCGATAGCCAACTGATTAAATTTAATGCTCGGGGCAGATTAACCAAAGATTGGAGTCTGATGACTGAAATCGACTGGGGTCGCACCACCGATAACGCCACCGATAAAGTAACCGCGCGCAGAAACCGATACGACTTAGGTTTTGCTTATCGGCCGGTTTTGACCGATGCACTTAACTTATTGGGCAAATACAGCTGGGTTGATAATGAAGCGCCGGATAACCAATCCAGTATTACCGGATTGGAGGCGGATAAAGGTCAAGTGTATGCAGCCGATATCCTCTATGACCTTAATCGTTATTGGCAGGTGGGAAGCAAGTTGGCTTATCGAATGGGTGAAGAAAAAATAGTGGACTTACCATGGGCGAAAACGAATACCTGGCTTACTGCGATACGCGGCGGTTATCTATTTACTGCGGATACCAAGCTCACTATTGAATTCCGTCGCCTCGATCAACAGCAAGCACAAGATAGTAAAGACGGATACGTCTTTGAATTTTCGAGGCGATTTAACGATTCCATCGAAGCCGCCATTGGTTACAACTATGCCGGTTTCAATGATGACCTGGGCGATATGGATTACACCGTGAAGGGTACGTACATAAGAATCACAGGAACATTTACAGAATAAGGAACAGTCAATTAATTGCGCTGTTATGAAAGGTGATGAAGATGATGGACATGAAGTTGGCAAAAGAGTTGATGCTCTCTGCGCCTGGCTTTAATCAAAAGCTCAATCAAAATTCCTTAACTCATAATAGCAGTCATGTATTTCGACGAAGCTGGCTGGCACTGGTGCTGCTTTTGCCTGCGTGTCTGTTTATGAGTGTCCTAGTTGAAGCGGCCACCACCAATGCCGATTTCACCTTAGATGATGGCACAGCTGACTCACCTGTCATCCGCTTTATTGATGCGGATGACGCAGAGCTTGTGATTCAAAAGCTCGACAGCGGCGAGGCCACCTTTGTTAATAGTGAAGGGCGTTTATGTTTTGAGCCATCGGGTGATACCGATGACATTCTTTGTTTTGAAACCTCAGCAGACTTACTGGGTATTTTTTGGGAAGGCATCGCTTCCATTGACCCAGGCATTCGCATCAATGCCATCGGTCAGCTTGAATACCGAGACGAAGACGACAGCACCTGGGTGGCGTTTGATGATTTGGGTTCGGGAACCAATTTAATTGACGGCATTGTGAGCGAAGACAAGTTAGCGGCCAGCCTGGTTTTTGATGATGGCGATATTTTAAATTTGTCTGCCATCGATGCCAGTAGTGACAGTGAAGGTTTGATATTACCGCAAGCCGATGACACGTCAGCCGCTACCGCTGAAGGACAAATAACGTGGGACAGTGATGACGATGCACTCTTTATTGGAACCGGTGGTGCACAGGTTCAACTGAATACTTCAAGCGGAGACATCTCGGCGGTGGGGGATGTTGCCAGCGGGGAAGCCTTTACGGCAACTGACGGTAATGATGGTAACTCATTATTTTTTGAAGGCGCAACCAGCGATGCTAATGAAGTTCAATTAACGGCAGCCGATGCCGCCAGCGATGTGGTAGTGACCATACCCGCACTCACCACCACGCTGGTGGGTACTGATACTACGGATACGCTTACCAATAAAACACTTACGTCGCCCACCATAACGTCTCCAACCATAAGTGCTCCAACGATTAGCACAGCGGTGTTAGATACCTCCGTCAGTGGTAGTGCCATTCTTGATGAAGATACCTTGGTCAGTGACAGTGCCACGCAACTGGCCACGCAACAATCCATCAAAGCCTATGTTGATTCGCAGGTAGGCAGTGCTGGTGATATTTCTGCGGTGGGTGATGTCACCACCGGAGCCGCTTTTACCGCTACCGCGGGCAGTGATGGCAATGCCTTATTTTTTGAAGGCGCAACTGGGGATGCCAATGAGGTGCAATTAACTGCAGCGGATGCGGGCAGTGATGTCACCGTGACCATTCCGGCTGCCACCACCACCTTGGTCGGTACCGATACTACTGATACCTTAACCAATAAAACGCTAACATCTCCTACGATTAACTCACCGACGATTAGTTCTCCAACTATCACAGCTGGCGTTTTAAATACCTCGGTATCGGGCAGCGCGATTCTCGATGAAGATACGTTAGTAAGTGACAGTGCTACTCAACTGGCTACGCAACAATCCATTAAAACCTATGTGGATACGCAAGTAGGTTCTTCGGGGGATATTACCGATGTAGGTGACGCCACCGGGCCCACGGCTTTTACTGGAGCCAATGACGGTAATCAATTAGTGTTTGAAGGCACTACTAATGATGCCAATGATTTAACTTTGCTGGCGGCGGATCCTGGTGCCGCCGTTACGCTCACCTTACCCGCAGCCACCGACACCCTAGTGGGGCGTGCCACAACGGATACCCTAACCAATAAAACCTTAACGTCTCCAACCATCAGTTCTCCAATAATAACTTCACCTACTATCACGACTGCGGTTTTAAATACTTCAGTTAGTGGTAGCGCCATACTTGATGAAGATGCCTTGGCAAGTGATAGCGCCACGAAACTGGCCACACAACAATCTATAAAAGCTTATGTAGATTCACAAGTGGGATCTTCAGGTGATATTTCTGCGGTGGGTGATGTCACCACTGGATCCGCTTTTACCGCCACGGCTGGCAGTGATGGCAATGCTTTGTTTTTTGAAGGCGCCACCAGCGACGCTAATGAAGTGCAACTAACCGCAGCCGATGCTGGCAGTGATGTGACGGTGACGATTCCTGCTGTCACCACCACTTTAGTGGGTACCGATACCACCGATACTTTAACCAATAAAACGTTAACGTCCCCAATTATTAATTCGCCAACCATCACTGCTGGTGTAATAAATACGTCTGTAAGTGGTACTGCGATTTTAGATGAAGATGCTATGGGTTCGGATAGTGCAACACAGTTGGCGACGCAGCAATCTATCAAAGCCTATGTGGATTCACAAAGTGGGGCAGGAGACTTTGATGACAGTACCTTTACTGTATTTGATGATGGCGATAATACAAAAATACTATCTTTAGAAACATCAGGTATTACCACAGGGACTACCCGAACTTTAACCGCGCCTAATTTTGATGGCACGATTTCAACGTTGGCTGGCACCGAAACCTTAACCAATAAAACGCTCACTTCTCCAACAATTAATTCACCAACTATCACAACCGGTGTTTTAAATACGAGTGTGTCGGGCACCGCAATTTTAGATGAAGATGCCATGGGCACCGACAGTGCTACTCAATTAGCAACCCAGCAATCTATTAAAGCGTATGTGGATGCTCAGGTAGGTGGGTCAGGAGATATTACCGATGTGGGTGATGCCACAGGGCCTACT